>JBGAKC010000054.1:0-28727 GCA_044224605.1 Hyphomonadaceae bacterium | reverse complement strand
GCTCAGGAAGGCCCAGGAGCGCACCAGCGAGCGGGCCTGGGACCGCATCGGCCAGCTCCTCCAGACCTTCTCGCCCGAGGAGTGCGCCAATTACGTCGCCAACTCAGGTTATCGCTTCAGTGCGAAATGATCCCGCTCTAACGGAGGAATTCTGGCTCATCATGGCCCAAAGGGGCACGCGAAGATGAGACAGAATTCCGGGTCGCAGTCGGCCGAGAAGCATGTGAAGGGGTGCGCCAAGACCTGCTCGAACCAGTCTCTGATCATCAAGTCCCTGAGCCGGAACAATTGAGCAGGTTGCTCCCCGGGTATGCAGCCCCGGAGAACGATCAGTTCCATACCTGCGGGCGCCGTCTGTTCCAGGGTGCTTCCTTTTCAAGCTGGCCGGCAAGGCGGAACAAGGTTGCTTCATCGGCGAACTTCGCCGTGAACATCATGCCGATCGGTAGCCCCCGTGAATCCACTTCCAGCGGAAGGCTCAAGGAGGGTTGGCCCGAAAAGTTGAAGGGCGGGGTGAAGGGAAAGAGGCGGCCTTGTCGCTTGTTGAGTTCGCGCGGCTCGACTTTTACGGGATCGATGAAACCGATCTCTGGCACAGGCATGCCCATGACAGGACAAAGGTAGACGTCAATGTCAGCGAATGCGGCGAGCGTCCTGTAGTTGAGCATCCGCGTCTCTTGCAGCGAGCGCATGACATCAGCGCCGGTTTCGCGTTTGCCGGCCTTGAGAATAGCCCATGTCAGCGGCTCCAGCTCATCCTGCTCAGGCTCGCGTCCAAGTTCGTCGGCAAGGCGGGCCATTCCCGCTGCGAAGTTGGCGGCGGAGGCGGAGCGCCGCGAAGCGTAGAGGGCGCGATAGTCGATCCCCAGGCCGCGTTCGATAACTTCGTGGCCAAGGCCCTTGAGCAGTGCGGCAGTTCGCTCGAGCGCCGACTGGATTTCGGGATCGATTGGACGGCCGGTTGGCGTTTCCGCTGAGACAGCAATCCGGAGCTTTCCAGGATTGCGCTGAACTTCCTCGGCGTACGGCCGGTCCTTTGGTGGCGAGGGATAGGGTGCGGCCGGTTCGGCATACCCTGTTGCGTCCAGCATGACGGCGGAGTCGCGAACTGTCCGGCTGACCACATGATCGACAACGTTGCCGAAGGCATAGTCATAGCCATCGGGCAGATTGGGATTGCGATCACGGGTAACTTTCAGTCCCACGAGCCCGCAGCATGCGGCCGGAATGCGGATCGAACCCAGCCCATCCGAAGCATGCGCCATCGGCACAATCCCCGCCGCGACTGCGGAGGCGGCGCCGCCGGACGAACCGCCGGAGATGTGGTTCGGGTTCCACGGATTGCGGCAAGGTCCCAGCGCCGCGCTCTCGGTCGTGCCGGTGATGCCGTATTCGGGCGTATTCGTCTTGCCGAGGAGGACGACGCCCGATGCGCGATAGCGTGCAGTAAGACCGCCATCCCTGGCATCCGTGAAATCGCGTGTGTATCTGCTACCGGAGGTCCGCGGCCAACCCGCGACCGGCATGGCGAGGTCCTTGATCAGGAACGGCACGCCTTTGAACGGCCCATCGGGAAGCTTGCCTGCCGCTTGCCGGCGGGCATCGTCATAAGCCTTGAAGACGACGGCATTGAGCTTGGGATTGTGGCGCTCGATCCGCGTGATCGCAGCTTCCGTCAACTCACCCGGGGTGACTTCGCCCTTCTGGACAAGCTGGGCCAGGCTCACCCCATCATGGTTCGCGTAGTCGTCCATCTGGTGTTGTTCCTCATTGTGCGATCAACCTGAAGCAGCATCGATGTTCCTCCAACCAACCGGGGTTGTGAAGCATCGAAGCGGGGGGCTGTCATACCTACGCTAACAGGTCTTCGAAGGCGGCGGGCTTCTTTGCCGGCCAAAGGTCATTCGCGGGAGGATAGTTCAAGTATCCGGCGACGTTGGCGGATGCGGGCGGCGTCGACCAGCATCCGGCCGGCCCAGCGATAGACGTTCTGTTCGCGAACCTGCTGTCGCATCAGGCGCATGCGTTCGGCCTGTTCCGTCGGCGGCATGCGTAGCGCAGTGTCAAGCGCTCTGGACATCTCACCGCTGTCGTAGGGATTGACGATGAGGGCTTCCGACATCTCGCGGGAGGCGCCCGCGAAACTCGACAGGATGAGCACGCCCTGATCGTCATCGCGTGACGCAACGAACTCTTTCGCCACCAGGTTCATGCCGTCATGCAGGCTGCTGACAATGCAAAGGTCTGCGCCGCGGAACAGTTCGAACACTTCGACTGGCTCGTGATGGCGGATCAGGAGGCGGATGGGTTGCCAGCCGTGATGGCCGTGGCGCGCGTTGATCTCGTCGGCCAGCGCCACCGCCTCCCGCTGCAGCATAGCATAGGCGGGGAGCTTGCTGCGCGTCGGCGCGGCGACCTGCACGAAGCTGAAGCTTCCCTTCCACTCGGGATGCGACGTTAGCAGATGATCGAGTGAATGCATCCTGTCGAGGATGCCCTTGGTGTAGTCGAACCGCTCGATCCCGACCGCCAGTCTGTGATCCGCGGCAAGGCCTAGCCGGTCACGAACCCGCTTCCTGCATACGCTCACATCCGCTTGCCGTTCCATGGCCTTGGGCGGCCATTCAATCGAGATGGGGTAGGGGCGGATCAGTGTCTCGTGGCCATTCAGCGTGACGGCTGAGTGCTCGCGGTCGATGCGGCTTTCGATGAAGCGGTCGATGGTCTCGAAAAAGTTGTTGCAGTGGAACTGGGTGTGGAAGCCGACAATGCTGCTGCCCAGCAGGCCATCGAGTATCTCTTCCTTCCAGGGGCAGATGCCGAACGTCTCGGCGTTGGGCCAGGGGATGTGCCAGAATGTAATTATGGTCGCTTTCGGCAGGCGCTGGCGGATCATCCTCGGCGCCAGCGCGAAGTGATAATCCTGCACCAGGACAACCGGATCTTCTGTGCGCGCCTCACGCGCCACTGCGTCGGCGAACCGCTCGTTGATGAGTTTGTAGGCCTGCCAGTCGCTGTCCCTGAAGGTCGGCCGCACGAAGGCGATATGGCAGAGCGGCCACAGGCCTTCATTCGCCAGGCCATAATAGAACCCGTCCTGCTCTTCCTCACTGACCCAGACGCGGCGCAATTTGTAGGAGGGCGCGGCAGGAGGTACATCCAGCCGATCATTCTGGTCGACGGTCTCGTGGTCGGCGCTTCCGCTGCCATGGGCAATCCAGGTCCCCCCGCAGGCCCGCATGACGGGTTCAAGCGCGGAAACAAGGCCGCTTGCCGGGGTCTGGAGTTCGATGCCGTCCTCTGTGCGATTGTGGATGTAGGGCTCGCGATTCGAGATCACGATCACTTCAGCGCCGGGCAGGGCGCTCGCGAGCAGGTCATGCAGCGATTGTGGGGTCCACTCTGTCTGGCTTGTTTCCGTCGGCGTGCGACCGACTTTCAGATCCTTGAGAAGCTTCTCGATCTGGGCGGTCACCACGGACGCGTCGCGCCGCCTCAGTGAAGGGGGGCGTCCCGCACGAATGTCAGCAACAGCCAATCGCAGCGAATCCATCCAGCCGCGCAGGAAAACAGCGCCGAGGATCGTTGCGATCGCTGCAATGATGATTGCAACGCCAACGAGCGTCGCCGCCAGGAATGTCTGCGCCTCACCGGAACGCGCCTCGATGAATGACAGGTCATTGAGAACAGCGAGATAGACGCGCTCATCGCGTGTCGTGATCGGGAAGGTTCCAACGAGGATCCGGCGTCCGTCGCTGACCACGCTGGAGAAGCTTTCCCCATCCGAACGCGCAACCCGCTCACAGGAAAATCCTTGCGGCATCAGTCGCGTTGCATCTCGAAGGCGACCGGCTTCGTCGCACAATCCGACGCCGAGGATACGCTCATCCTGCGCAACCCCTTCCAGGATTGTGGCAAGGCGGTTCACGTCTCGGTCAACCAGCGCCCGCCCGATGGGGCCCTGGATGGACGTGTAGGCGAGCCGGGATCTGAGTTCGACATCCTGGCGCGCCCACTGCTCGACCAGCGATCTCGAGAATGGCGCTATGGCGAGCGTCAGGGTGGCCAGCAGGGCCAAGCCAATCAACCCATACTTGGCGATTTCACGGAACCGGGCGCTCATCGCACCGAACTCCACGGCCGGCTGAGCAAGACTGCGCAGTTAATCAGTCCGACGAGAGAATAAGTCTGCGGATAGTTACCCCACAGCTCGCCCGTCACGGGATCGATGTCTTCCGACAGGAGGCCTGCGCCAGTCCGGCGCGAAAGCATTTCTTCGAAGAGTGCGCGCGCATCGGACGTCCGGCCAATGGCGTGAAGCGCCTCGATCAACCAGAAGGTGCAGACATTGAAAGCCGTCGCCGGCAGGCCGAAATCGTCCTCGGTCGCATAGCGCAGCATGTGCGACCCGCGCCGCAACCCCGCTTCAACCGCGGCCATTGTCCCTCTGAAGCGCGGATCGTCGGGCGTGAAAAAGCGAAGATCGAGCAGCTGGATCAGGCTGGCGTCGAGCTGATCGCCGTCGAATGTCGCAGACATCGACTGCGTGGCGGGTCGCCAGGCGGCGGTTTCGATCCGCTTGCGGATAACAGCGGCGCGTTCCGCCCAGACGATGCGTCTATCTTCGAGCTCAAGATGCTCGGCTGCATTGGCTAGCCTGTCACATGCCGCCCAGCACATGGCTGCAGAATATGTATGCACGGCCTGCCATGTGCGCAGTTCCCAGAGGCCGGCATCGGGCTGGTCGTGCAGACGCCACGCTTGCTCTCCAATTTTTTCGAGCGCCTCAAAGTCTTCGCGGCCTGCCAGCCGCAGGAGACGCTGGTCGAAGAAGGCCTGCACGTTCGACAGTACGATCTGTCCGTAGGCGTCGTGCTGGACTTGTGTGTAGGCCTCGTTGCCGATCCGCACCGGCCCCATGCCGCGATAACCCGGGAGAGTCTCTGCAATGCGCTCCTCAAGCTGCCTTTCACCCAGAACGCCGTAAAGCGGCTGGATGTGTCCGCCATGCGCCTCATCAACAATGTTGCGGAGATAGCCGAGATAGCCTTCGAGGACATCCAGGGCGCCCAGCCGGTTGAGCGCTTGAACTGTGTAGTAGGCGTCCCGAATCCAGCAGTAGCGATAGTCCCAGTTGCGTTGTGAGTCTGCGTGCTCGGGAAGTGATGTCGTCAACGCTGCGACGATCGCGCCGGTTTCTTCATGCTGGCAAAGTTTGAGCGTTATCGCAGCGCGTATGACTGCGTCCTGCCATTCCAACGGAGTCGCCAGGCCGCGCACCCATAGTTGCCAGTCTGCTATTGTGTCTGCGAGCAGCTGCTCCAGCGATGATGCCAGGTCGCTGGCAAATGGCTCGTCAGGCCCCAGAAAGAAGTACAGCGGCTTCTCGACCCTGAATGTCCGCTCCTCATTCACGAGGCTGATCGGCGCGTTCGTGGTGAGGCGCAGGCTGAAGGCCGTAAGCGGATAGCGGATGTGATTGGATCCGCACGATCGCGCGCTGGCCGGATGTCCGAAGTCCTGCGTGGGCCGCAACCTCACGCGGATGCGAGGGCTGCCTGAAAGAGGGCGGACAATCCGCACAAACGCGACCGGCCGATAAGTACGGTCTGCGCGGTTCACGCGGGGGCAGAAGTCTATAATCTCGACAGCCCCGCCCGAAGCATCAGCGTGACGGCTGATCAAGATTGCAGTGTTTCTGCGATAGCCTTGTTCAATCAACGCACAGTCCTGAAGGTCTATCGACCAGAATCCCGCGCCTTCCGCGCTATCGGTCGCCGGCTTGTCGAGCAAAGCTGAAAACACAGGATCACCATCGACCCGCGGCACGCAGCCCCAGACGAAGGCGCCCGCGCGATCGACAAGCGCGCTGACCTGACAATTGCCGATCGGCCAGAGGTCAAGCGATGCGATCATGGCAACGCCTCGACCGCGGCTTCCAGCCAGGCCAGTGTCGCAGCGACGCTGTCGAGGCTGTAGATCGCCGCAGACCTGCGGGGCGCGCCAACAAGCACGCCGGCGCCGCCGAGGCTTGCTGCGGCAATGAACCCGGCTTCGTCGGTGATGTCGTCGCCAATGAAGACCGGTCGGGCGCCGGTCATGTCCGATCCCGCCATCAGGAAGGTGAGCGCGGTGCCTTTGTCGGCCCAAGGCGCCCTAAGCTCGTACACCATGTTGCCCGCCTGCAGCTGAAGGCCCGTTCGAACCTCCAGGTCTGTCGCAATTCTGCTGCATTGCTCCTTCAGCCCCGGCGCGTTGCGATAGTGCAAGGCTGCCCCGAACGGCTTGCGTTCGACCAGCACGCCAGGATGACGAGCCGCGAACAGATCCAGTTCCAGCTCGACTTCGGCAAGGCTGTCAGGACGCGGGACGCTGAGAGACCGGCCATTCGGCCATCGCATCTCCAAACCGTGGCTCCCCGCAATAGCGAAGGGCGCATGGCCCAGCAATGCGATGACCTGGTCAACCGACCTGCCGCTGATGATGGCCATCCTGCCATTCAGCCGCGTGGCGAGCCTCCGCAGCAAGGCGCTGAGCCGCGCATCGACAACCACAGCGTCCGGACGCAAGGCGAAGTCCACGAGTGTCCCATCCAGATCGAGGAACAGCGAGGCGCCCTGGAGCAGATCTTCGGGCGGCGTGTCTGATGGGACAAGGATTGGCTGCATTACATCCTTTTTGGACTTGATCTGGGTTATCTAGGGCTATCTCCGCCCGGACAACCCCAGAGCGACAAGTTTTTTGCCTGCGCGGCAATGTCAGACCTACGCTAGCGGATCTCCGATAAGGTTGAGAATATCGGCGCTAGCAGAGACGCCGATGGTGCGAATTTCGTTCCAACGGCATCGGTTTCCTGCGGCGGTCATTCAGCAAACGGTCTGGCTCTACCTTCGCTTCACCTTGAGCCTGCGTGATGTCGAGGAGATGGTGGCGCTCCGCGGTGTTGGTGTGAGCTACGAGACGGTTCGCGCGTGGACAGTGAAGTTCGGTCCCGGCATCGCGGCGAATCTTCGACGTAGGAAACCACCGCTGACACCTCGCTGGCCTCTTGATGAGCTCGCATCGATGATTGGCGGGCGAGCGTGTGCGGATCCGGCGCGCCGTCGATGACGAAGGCGAGCTCGTGGATATGGCTGTGCAAGAACGACGCGACCTTTGCGCCGCTCTCAGATTGTTGAGTCGGTTGTTGAATAGTCGGCAAGTCGCCCCTCAAGTCGTTGTTACCGAGGGACTTCGCCTTGCGGTGCCGCGCTTGAGCGGTTGGGCCTGAGCGACTGCCGCCATCGTGGTCGATTGCGCGACAACAACCGCGCCGGGTGTTACATCTCCCCATCCGGCGACGCGAGCGGAAGATCCAGGATTTCAAGAATCGAGCAGGTGTGCGCGGTGGTTCCTGGCGACCCATGTCGCAGTCTACAACACGTTCCGCTTCCAGCGGCATCTGCCAGGCGCGTCGCACGCTGCGCAACCTGCGTGCACGCTCGGAATCGCTTTGGAACAGGGCGGTGGCGTGATGGCAGGAGGCCTGCTGGACGCTCTGCAATATCGCCGCGCTCTTGCCTGACAGCGCCAGATCTAGAGTTCGTAGCTTCCGACTAGAAGGAGAGATAGCGCCGTGATCATCAGGATGACGAGCGGAAGACCAGCGCGTACATAGTCCTGAAACCGGTAGCCACCTGCCGACATGATGAGAATGTTGGTCTGGTAGGCCATCGGTGTTGCGAAAGCGAGGTTGGCGCCGAACAGGACCGCAAGCACCAGTGGTTCCGCCTCGATCCCGAGCTGTTGGGCAATGCTTACTGCAATCGGCGTGCCCACAGCTGCCGCTGCGGTGTTGGAGGAGAAGTTCGTGATCAGCGCGGTAAAGGCCATGACAGCCGCGAGCGCCATAGCGGGTGGGAATGGGCCAAGCATGATCGCAAGGCCGCTGCCCATCCAGCCAGCCGCGCCGGTTTCCACCAGCGCTCGCCCGAGTGCAATGCTCGCGGCGACAAGGACGATGACTTCCGCGCTGAGGGCGCGACCAAGACGATCAAACTTGACGCAGCCCATCGCGATCATGGCGATTGTTCCCGTCAGGGATGCGATCGAGATCGGGACGATCCGCAACGCGGCTGCCGCGATGACGCTGGCCACGATGACTAACGCGGCGGGGGCAAGGAAGGTGCGAGGCACCTCGGATGCGCCTTCGAGGATGAGCGCTCCTTCCGATACCTGAAGTTTCTGCAGGCGTGTCCGGCCGCCGCGGACAAGCAGAACATCTCCGACTTCCAGACGTTCGCCTGACGTATCCAACGCTTCGTGGAACAGGGTGCGATCTGGACGATAGAGTCCGATGACGACAGCCCCATACCGATCGGCGATCTGGGCTGACCTTGCGGTCGCCCCGACGAGGGGCGATTCCGCCCCGATCACCACCTCTGCGATCACCTCGTCGTCCTCGCCAGTTGTCTGATTGCCGGCGCTCCACGCCGCTGGCGGCGCCAGCGGGGCCTTGGCCCGATCACTGGCAAGCCGAAGGTTCTGAACTGAGCCTTCGATGTGCACCACATCGCCGGGACGCAGGTGCACTGCAAGATCGTTCTTTCGGAAACGCAAACCGTCACGCCGCACGCCTCCAATCTCTATCTCCGGGCCAAGGCGCGTCCGAAGCGCTTCGAGCGTCGCATCCAGGATGGCGGAGCTTTCGTTGAGATGGAGAGCGGCCGAGAATTTTCGGGGCGACTCGAGGGGGCTGTTCGACACTGCCGGCAAAATGCGCGGCATGATCAGCCACAGGTAGGGCAAGGCAATTGCCGCGGCGGCCAGGGCAATGCCCGTGAAATCGAAGACGCCCATAGTTGGTACGCCAAGGTCAGCTGCCAGGCTGACCACGAGCAGGTTGGTGGACGTTCCTATGGTCGTCGTCATCCCCCCGATCAGGATGGCTGAGTTGACCGGCATCAGCGTCCGGGATGCGGGATGGCCGCTCGACGCCGCCAGATTGAGCAGGATCGGCATGGCCAGGATCAGCACCGGCGTATCGTTGATGACCATGCTCATCCCGCCGCAGATAAGCAGCGTGCAGAGCAGGCCCAGACTCTTGCTTCTGTTCCACAGCCGCGCCAGCACGGCCGTGGCAGGCTCAAGCGCCCCTGTCGCGACCAGGCCCCGCCCCAGGATCATCAGGCAACAGATTGTAATCAGGGCTTCATGGCCAAAGCCGCCAAAGGCGATCTCGATGCCGGTGAGACCGTGATCACCTTCAAGCGGGAAGAAATAGAACCCGAGAGCCAGGCAGCTGATCAGCAACAGGCAAACGACCTCTATCCTGACCCGCCCACTCGCAAACAGGACGAAGGTTCCGATCGTGAGGGCGAGCGTGGCGATTGCATGCAGACCTGGCAAAACAACGGTCTCCGGGCTGAAAGAGGCGCCTGTCCCTCGGCGAGTATGTCCGACCATCTTGGTGCTTCCAAGGTGCGTTGGAATCGCGTGAGACAGATTGGAATACCCGGCGCCTGAATCATCTTGACCGTCGCCAATGCCCTCCTAAATCTGGCGCAGCGTGTGCTGCGTGCGCTGGGCGTTGCCTCAAACGGAGACTTGAGAGCCGTTTCGGGAGCGCAGCAATGCAAGTCATTCACCGTGGACGAAATCTGATACGCGAATTCCTGGCTAGCGAGGCTGCCGGCGGGCTGGTCCTGATGGGCGCCGCCGCGCTCGCGCTGATCGTCGCCAATTCGTCATTTTCAGCTCTCTACTTTGATGTGCTCCACACGTATGTGGGACCCTTGTCGGTTCACCACTGGATCAATGACGCCCTGATGGCGCTATTCTTCCTGCTGGTAGGGCTTGAGATCAAACGCGAGTTTGTCGAGGGCGAGCTTTCAACCTGGGCATCGCGTATCCTGCCCGGCGTCTGCGCGGTCGGCGGCGTGGCCGCGCCGGCCATGATCTATCTCATGTTCGCCGGATCTGAGCCGGCGGCGCAGCGCGGCTGGGCTATCCCGGCGGCCACAGACATCGCCTTCGCACTTGGCGTCCTCTCGCTGCTTGGATCGCGCGTGCCGCTGTCGCTCAAGGTCTTTCTTGCGACACTCGCAATCATCGACGACCTTGCGGCCGTCATCATCATCGCTCTGTTCTATACCAGTGACGTTTCCGTTGGTCATCTTACTCTTGCGGCCGGGTTGGTTGCCGGACTCATCGTCATGAATCGCGTCGGCACAAAGTCACTCGCGCCTTATCTCATCGCCGGCGCTGCGCTGTGGTGGGCGATCCTTGAGTCCGGCGTCCACGCCACCCTGGCCGGGGTCATTCTGGCGCTGACAATTCCCATTCACGGCAAGACGCGTGGCGGCGGGCAGGGCCCGCTTCATGCCCTTGAGCATGGCTTGCATGTCCCGGTTGCGTTCTTTGTTGTTCCGATATTCGGTTTCGCCAACGCTGGCGTGTCGTTCTCTGGCGTATCGCCGGACGTGTTACTTGAAGCAGTGCCGCTCGGCGTAGCCGCAGGACTCTTTGCCGGCAAGTTGCTGGGCGTTTTTGGCGCCGCTGGCGTCATGGTTCTCTCGCGGCTTGCGCGCCTGCCTGAAGGCGTGAGCTGGCGGCAGATGCTGGGCGTGTCGATGCTCTGCGGCATCGGGTTCACGATGAGCCTCTTCATCGGCATGCTGGCCTTTGACGATCCACAGGTTCAGGACCGTGTGAAGCTCGGCGTCATCATGGGCTCAGGGCTGGCTGGCCTTGGGGGATATCTCCTGCTGCGCCTGGCGCGGCCTCGTTCCGTGGCCGCGCCCAGCGCATCCTGAGCGCCTGCAACTCGCGCAATGGATGAGTCTCGTCCTGTTCAAGCCGCGTCCGTTGGACGGATTCTATTGATCACACGACCGATGGTGGCGCCCTGTGCGAGGACGGAGAACAACACGACCACGTAGGTCGCTGTCACCAGAAGGTTCTTCTCCTCGCCGGCAGGCAGCGACAGCGCGAGGGCAATAGAAATCCCGCCCCTCAGTCCACCCCAGACCATCAGCGGCATTGCAGACCGGAACGGCAGCGATTTTCGCCAGAAGATGAGAGGGGCGCCGACCGAACCCGCACGCGCCAGCAACACCAGGGGAATTGCGGCGACAGCGACAACCAGCAGTTCGGGCGTTCCCAGCAGCACGATGCCTTCCAGACCGATCAGCAGAAACAGAACGGCGTTCAGAACCTCATCGACCAAGCCCCAGAACTTGATGACGTGGTCGCGAGTCGTGTCGCTCATGGCGTAAGCGACGCCGCGATTGCCAATCAGCAGGCCGGCGACTGCCATTGCAACGGGACCGCTGATGTGCAGGTTCTGCGCAAGTGAATACCCGCCCATGACCATGGCGAGCGTGATCAGGAGTTCGACCGGATAGTCGTCGATCGCTTTCATTGTGGCGTAACCGATCCAGCCGACCGCCAGACCGAGCGCCGCGCCACCTACCGCTTCGATCAGGAACATCGACCCGGCGTCGGTAAGCGACAGGGCGTCTTCGCTCGTCGCAGCGCCAAGAATGATGCTGAAGATGACAACCCCGACACCGTCATTGAACAGGCTTTCCCCGGCGATGGTCGCCTGAAGGCCGCGCGGCGTGCTCGATCCTTTCATTGCGCCAAGCACGGCAACCGGGTCAGTCGGACTGATCAACGCCCCAAAGACGAGGCACCAGGTCAGAGGAATACTGAAACCGGCCATCCCGGTAATCCAGTAGAGCCCAAGCCCCACGATGAGCGTGGAGGCGACGACGCCAATCGTGCTGAGGACGGCCACTTGCAGGCCGTGCCGCTTCAGCTCGCCAAGATCGACATGCAGCGCGCCAGCAAAGAGGAGGAAAGAGAGCATGCCCTGCATCAGGGCCGTCTCGAAATCGATGCCAGCGAGAAACTCGCGAATCGCCTCTCCGATAAGGAAGGAGGGTGTCGCTGCATCGACGGCAAGAACGACCAGCGAGGCGACAGCGCCCATCAACGCAAGGCCGACGGTTGAGGGAAGTTTGAGGAACTTGTGATTTATCCAGCTAAGCGCCGCAGCCAGCGTGATGAGGATCGCGACAACGTCGAACACGCTCGGCGTATGAACCGCATGCATGCTTGTTTCCCCTCTCCAGCGGATTGTCCCGTCTAGCGGCTAGAGGTGAGAAGGGACTGTCAAGTTAGCCAGGCAAAGCGAATCTTTATCAGCCGAGTGGCATTTCGTGAGCAGTGAAAAACGTAGAAAATCAGTACGCGCTGGCCGAAAAAAGTCCGCTTGACGAGTATTCGCGCTTTACTTGACAGATCTTGTTGATGTGTTGGCGGCCGGTCTCCAGGAAACTATTTCATCCACAATTCATGAGCGTCAATTTGCAGTTTCAGGATAGCCGTCGCTGCGCGAGCCCTTGCGTCCGCCTCAAGTTGCTGAACGGACAGATGTCGACGTTCGGCAGATAGCATTTCCTGGAGACCTGAGGCGCCTATGGCGAACCCGTCGCGCAGGCGTTGAATGGCGCGAGTGCTGTCATCGAGCGCGGCGCGGGCCAAAGTCCACGCCTCGTACTCTGACTGAGCCTGGATTGCGTCTGACTTTGCCGTGTCTGCAATGGCGCGACGAACACGTTGCGCTTCCTGGCTGGCAGCGGCGGCCTCAGCAAACCGCTCATAGGTCGACGCACTACGCGCCTTGCCGCCAAGTGGCATTGAGAAGGTCAGGCCGATCCCGGTCTCTTCGCCGTCCCGCTCGCTAAAAGCCCTGAGGCCGAATTGCGGATCGGGCGTCTGGTCAGTGCGCGTGCGCTCAGCAATCACTGTTGCCTTCTTCGCCAGAGCTTCGAAATACTCAATTTCATGACTGTGCTCGACGACAAGGACGGAGAGCCGTTCGGCGTTATCCGGCTTGGCAGGAGCCGAAATCATGATCGGGTTGCCTGGAAGTTCAAGACCGGGAAACCATGCTCTTAGAAAGGCCATGCTACGAGCTACTTCCCCGGCGCTTCTTGCCGCCGCCGCCCGCGCTTCCGACAACGCGCTGCGCGCCATCTCAAGGTCGATCTCGGCAGCGTCGTCGACGGCCAGGCGCTTTTCGACAGCCTCGACCTCCTTCTCAAGGGCGCTTCGTTGTTCGCCATTGATCGCGTCAAGCTCTCGCGCGGAGAGCCACGCTATCCAGCCGGTCATCAACTGCAGCGCTGCCTGATGTCGAGCGTCTTCTCCAGCGTTTTGTGCTGCGTCTATCCCATACGTTCCGATCCTGCGATCAAGCTCTTCCTTCCCTGGCAGGCGAAACGCGCGAACAAGTCCCACGTCGTATTCGGAAAAGTCGCCCACACCGCCGACCGAGCGCTGGAGATAGGACCCCGTCACCGTCCATTCGTGCGGTCCAGCAGCGAGACGCTCAGCCTCGCGCCGCGAGCCATCCAGCCGAGCTTGGCCTGCAGCGACGTCGGGGTGTTCTGACAAGACGCGATCAACCAGTTCTGCAGGGGGCAGGTAGTCCTGGGCCAAAGCGCCCGGCGCGAAGACGGCGGCGAACGCGGCTGCGTACAGGAATGGGGAAAACTTCATGTCAGACGCCCTGCGGCGAGAACGGGTTCTATCCAGAAAGCGAGATGGGGAATGGGCGTTTCGTCACGGATCTGCTCGAGAACCCGGTCCGCGACAGCGCGCGGCATGATCGATGTCAATAGGCCCCGATTGACCTGGCCGCTGACGCGTTCGGCGTGCGTGGCATTGTCAAAGCCGAGACCATGACCCGATCCCCGCCATGTAGTGAAACCTGGAAGCGGCGGCTCAATCGATACCAGCATTGAGACGAGAGCAGTCTCGGAGGCTGGAGGATAGACGAGCGTCAATCTGCAGAGATCGGTGACCATGTCGCAGCTTTCTGGCTGATGCGCGTAGAACCGGGAGCTGCGCCAAACCGACGGAATAGGACTGGCAGCAGCAGGAGTGTCAAAACAGTTGAAGAAACGAGACCTCCAATCACCACGATCGCCAGCGGCTTCTGGATTTCAGACCCAGGACCCTCAGCGAAGAGCAATGGCACGAGGCCGAAGGCCGCAATCGTGGCCGTCATCAACACAGGACGCAGGCGACGGACCGCGCCGACACGAATGGCCTCATCCAGTGTCTGCCCCGCTGCTGTCAGCTGGTTGAAGTAGCTGACCAGCACCAGTCCGTTGAGAACAGCTATGCCCAGAAGAGCGATGAAGCCGATCGAAGCGGGCACCGAAAAATATTGACCCGATGCGTAAAGCGAAAGGATTCCTCCGACGAGAGCGAAGGGCACGTTGGCGAAGATGAGAATCGACTGGCGCAGCGATCGAAGCGTGACAAAAAGCACCCCGAAGATGATCGCCAATGCGACCGGCACCACCAGCCCTAATCGCTCAGAAGCTCGCCGTTGATTCTCGAACTCACCGCCCCACTCAAGACGATAACCAGGGGGCAACTTTACCTTGGCCGCAACCGATGCCTGAGCGTCATTGACAAAGCCCACCAGGTCGCGGCCATCGACAAATGCCTGAACAAGCGCGAAGCGGGAAGCATTCTCGCGATCAATCTTCACAGCTCCCCCTTCGCGTTTGATCTCGGCAATGTCACCCACGTGCACCGAACCGGAGGGGGTTGCCAATGGCACGTCGGTAAGGGCCTCTGGCGATTGCCTAATGGTGCGATCGCCTCGCACGAGGATGGTTGTCCTGCGGCCCGGTTCAACCACAGTTCCGGCCCTGACGCCTTCCAGCATTGCGCGCAGTTCGTCTTCGGCCTCTGATATCGTCAGGCCAACCGCGCCGGAGGCAAGGCGATCCATCTTCAGTTGCATGAAGTCCGTCGTATCGTTGGAGAGCGTAAAGACCTCGGTTGCCCCGGCAACCTCGCCAATGGCGTTCTGAATTCTTCCAGCAAGGTCCGCCAACGTTTTCAGGTCCGGGCCGAAGATCTTGACCGCGAGATCCCCGCGCGCGCCAGTGAGCATTTCCGACGTGCGCATCTCGATTGGTTGGGTGAAGGCCGGTTCGATGCCCGGCAAGGTCGTCATCGCCTTACGCATCTGATCAACGATCCATGCTTTGTCGGGTTTGCGCCACTGATCCTTGGGTTTCAGCACGACGAACATGTCGGACTCGTTGAGCCCCATGGGGTCGAGCCCGAGTTCATCGGAGCCGACACGCGCAACGATGCTTTCGATTTCCGGTACATCGGCCAGCAGCGCCTTCTGAACCGCAAGATCGGCCGTGATGCTGCGGTCCAGATTAACGGACGGAAGTTTCGTCGTCTGCATGATGATCGAGCCTTCATCCATCGTTGGCATGAATGTCTTGCCCACTTGCATGTAGGCGACTCCAGAGCCCACCAGGCCAAGGACCGCCACGATGAAGAGCGGTATGGGCCGCCTCAGGGTGAAATCGAGCAGTCGCGCATAGGCAGGAGATAAAATCCGCATGAGCAGCGGCTCTTTGTGTTTTATCTTCTTGAGAAAGAACGAGCTCAATACCGGGATGATCGTCAAGGACATCGCCAGTGAACCGGCCAGAGCGAACACGATCGTCAGGGCGACCGGGCGGAAGAGCTTCCCTTCAAGTCCTTCAAGGGCGAGCAGGGGCAGAAACACTAGGCAAATGATAACGATTCCCGATGCGACGGGCACGGCGACCTCACTTGCTGCGCGGTAAATCAGATGAATCCTGGGTGTCCGCGAACCCGTCGGCTGATGCGCCAGGCGCTCGACCGTATTTTCGACGACAACAACTGCCGCGTCCACGATGAGGCCAATGGCTATCGCAAGTCCCCCGAGACTCATGAGATTGGCGCTCATGCCGGTCAGCTGCATCAGCATGAAGGTGACTAGCGCCGCCATCGGCAGTGTGGAGGCGACAACAAGCGCAGCCCGGAGATTGCCCAAGAACACGACCAAGAGGACGACCACTAGAACAATGGCTTCGAGCAACGCTTCTTCAACAGTGGCGACGGCGTGCGAAATGAGAGCCGAACGATCATAGAAGACCTTGATCGAGACTCCTTTGGGTAGAGACGGCCCAAGCTCATCAAGACGGACTCGGACGTCGCGAACAATCGCGTTGGCGTCTGCGCCACGCAGGGAAAGTACAATGCCCTCAACGGCTTCGCCAACCCCGTCCTTCGTGACCGCTCCATATCGGGTAAGCTCACCAATGCGCGTCTCTGCAACATCGATAAGACGGACGACCGCATCCCCTTTGCGTGCGACGACGATGTCGCCGAGATCATCCAGCGTTTGAATGGCGCCCAATGAGCGGACAATCAGCGCCTCATCTCCCGCGTTGAGGCGACCGGCCCCGTCATTTCGGTTGGCTGTTTCGATAGCTGTCGTCAGATCGCTCAATGTAAGGCCGGCCGCAGTCAGCGCTTGCGGATCGGGTTGGACCTCAAACGTGCGCACCAGACCGCCCAAGGTGTTGACGTCGGCGACGCCCGGCAACGTCCGAAGGGCAGGTCTGATAGTCCAGTCGAGCAGCGTTCGCTTTTCTTCAGCCGAGAGCGTTTCGCCCTCGATCGTGAACATGAAGACATCCGAAAGCGGCGTGGAAATCGGAGCCAGTCCGCCGGAGAGAGTTGAGGGCAGGGATTCCGAGGCTGCGTTGAGGCGTTCCGATACTTGCTGTCGCGCCCAGTAGATGTCCACGCTGTCATCGAAGTCGATTGTGATGTCAGCGATGGCGTACTTGGCCACCGATCTCAACATGCGCTGTTTGGGAATTCCCAGAAGTTCCATTTCCACAGGGGCGATGACACGTTGCTCAACCTCTTCCGGCGTCATGCCTGGCGCTTTGAGAATTATCTTGACCTGGGTGCTGGAAATATCGGGGAAGGCGTCGATCGGGAGTCGCATAGCCGCGAACAGGCCGCCCACAATCAGGGCAAGCGTAACCACAAGCACGAATACGCGCTGGGTGAGCGCGGCCTTGATGATGTTAGGCAGCACTAGTCCTTCCCCTGCAGCGCCAGTGATTTGAGTTCGGAGAGCGCTGATGCAGCTACCAAATCGCCTGGTCGGAGGCCGCCGCTTATTGTGGCAGCCTCCGCCGTACGGCCGACGACCTGGACGGGCGTGGGGGAAAATCCCTCTGGGGTGCGTCGGAAGACATGATCCTCACCATCGATTTGCACGATCGCGCGCGATGGGGCCTGAACGAATTTGGTGGCGGCCGCACGGCGCGACAGCCGCGCCTTGAGAATCTGCCCTTCATAGACGGATAGGTTTTCCGGGGCATCTGCAATTGCGGTCGCCGAGCGAGTATTGAGATCTACGACGTCCGAAACCGAGGCGATCGTCCTTGTAACTCCGTTGGCGAATGTGACGTCGTCGCCTGCATTGATCTCGCCGATCAGTCGTGCGGGAATCTGAAATTCGACCCAAAACAATCGTGATGTTGCAATGGAAGTGAGCGGCGCAACGCCATCGATCGGGTCGCCGGCATGCACGAGGATATTGGCGAGACGGCCACTGGCCGGCGCGCGGACAACATAAGCGTCCGGATGTGATTCAGGAGCGGCCGCCCCTGCGGCCGCGGCGCCTTCGCGCACCTGCGCGCGAGCGCGTTCCGCGCGTGCTTGCGCTTCCTCGACTGAAGACTTGGGCGCGAGGCCAAGTGCGACGATCTGTTTCTGCCTCTCGAAGGCGGCATCGGCCGCTGCAAGGTCGGATCTCGCCTGACTCAGGCCAGAGGCCGTCATCGAGAATTCGCGGCTGACGATGGTGGCGATGGGGTCCCCGGCTTTTACCGTCGCGCCCGGCAACACGTGAACCTTGGTTACCGTTCCGGGAAAGGGGGCAACGACCATGCGAAGCCCACTTGGCGCTCGCACCGCCCGACCAACAAGGTCAACGACCGCGATGGAATCGGCTTCGCGGACGGGCTCAACGTCGACGCCGAGGCGTTCTTGCTGCTGCGGCGTCATTTTAAGAATGGTGGCTGGTTGGCCATACGCCGCCGCACACATTGCGAATGAAAGAACTATAGCCAGCCCAACTTTCATCGCGCGCCCCCCTGTGGGATCCATGTCCAGTCGGGGGGTAGAGGAGGGGCCTGACAGGTCCTTGAATTGAACCTGAAATGAACCTGAAAATCGCAATTCAGCTTCATTTCAGGCCATCAAGCCACCCCAGCGGTGGGAACTGTCAAGTTAGCCAAGCAAAGCGGATCCTCGTGGGCCGAGTGGCATTTCGTGGGCAGCGAAAAGCGTCGAAAATCAGTGTGCGTGCTGGCTTAGAAAAATCTGGTTGACGAGTATTCGCGCTTAACTTGACAGCTCCATAGCGAGTTCGATGTCGGCGCGTGGACCTCCAGTCTCGATTTCGGCGTCGATAGCGGTGGGGCGAACGCCGCCGCCAATCTCGAACTCGACATCTACGCAGGCCTCCGGCCAGTGTGGGGCGATGTCACGTTCGACCTTGGCGTTATCGGCTACCTGTATCCCGGATCGACCGACGACTTCGGCGAATACGATTACTGGGAAGGCTACGCCAAGGCGAGCTTTGCGCCCGTCGAGGGCGTGAGCCTTGGCGTGGCGGCTTACTATTCACCTGAGTTCACGACGGAGTCCGGCGACGCTGTCTGCATCGAGGCCAACGGCTCGTGGACGCTCAGCGATTCCTTAGCGAATTCCGGCGCGATCGGTCAGCAGACCGCGGATGCGCCGATCTTCTCAGGCGAAGATAAATACATGACGTGGAATGTGGGCGGCACGTTCACGGCTTGGGGGTTCGGCTTCGACCTGCGTTACGTAGGGACGGACGTGGACAATCTCGCAATTGCAGATGACCGCGCCGTCTTCACGATCAAACACGCAATGTAGGCCGAAAGAGACAAACCGGACGGCGCGCCTTTATGGAATTCCTATAAAGGCGCACCGTCGCCCGTCTCGAAACTCTATCGAGAGCGCCGCTAGCTCTCGCGTTTAGTATCAGCGCACCTCTCTTGAACCCGTTCAATGATCGTCGGGACCCGCTGACACAGTATGCAAGGGTTGATGGGCTGATGTCTCGCTCGCATCGTGTGCGGGGCAGGCCCTGCTGAAGGTCTTGATCCATGTCCATCGATCTCCTTCTGGGCGCCGTGGTTGCGTTGGGCCTGTTTGGCTACCTCGCGTTCGCGCTGATCCGTCCGGAAAAATTCTGAGGAGCCTGTTACCATGAACGAGGCAACTCCTGGCGCCCGCAAGCCGGCGTCACTTTTCGACTGGGCGCTGGTCGGCCCGGCCATTGGCGATGCGTTTCGCAAGCTCGATCCGCGGCTGATGGTCCGTAACCCGGTCATGTTCGTGACCATGATTGGCGCGATCCTGTCGACCATCGGCATTTTCACCGCGGCAGAAGACCAGGCGCTGATCATTCAGATTGCTCTCTGGCTCTGGTTCACTGTCCTGTTCGCCAACTTCGCTGAAGCTGTCGCCGAAGGGCGCGGCAAGGCGCAGGCTGAAAGCCTGCGCAAGGCAAGGCGTGAGACTGTTGCGCGCCTGCTGCGTGGCGGTCGCGAAGATAAGGTGCCCGCAACCCAGCTTCAGAAGGGCGACGTCGTCGTCTGCGAGGCCGGGGACATCGTTCCTGCTGACGGTGAAATCACCGAAGGCATCGCCAGCGTCAACGAGGCTGCAATCACCGGTGAATCCGCGCCGGTCATCCGCGAAGCCGGCGGCGATCGTAGCGCCGTCACGGGCGGCACTACCGTCATTAGCGACCGCATCATCGTTCGTATCACGCAGGAGAAGGGCGCAGGCTTCCTTGATCGCATGATCGCGATGGTCGAAGGTGCGCGCCGGCAGAAGACGCCAAACGAGATTGCGCTCACCGTGCTCCTGGCAGTGCTGACGCTGATCTTTCTTCTCGTCTGTGTCACCCTGCAGCCTTTCGGCGTGTTCGCCGAGAGATCGTTCTCGGTTCCCGTCCTGGTCGCTCTGCTCGTCTGCCTGATCCCGACGACAATCGGCGGTCTGCTTTCCGCCATCGGAATCAGCGGCATTGACCGCCTGATCCGCCGCAACGTGATGGCCACCAGCGGCAAGGCCGTCGAAGCGGCGGGCGATGTGGACGTGCTTCTGCTCGACAAGACCGGCACGATCACACTGGGCAACCGCCAAGCGACCGGCTTCATCCCCGCGCCTGGCGTCAAGGTCGAGCGTTTGGCGGATGCAGCCCAGCTCGCCTCGCTCTCCGACGAAACGCCGGAAGGGCGGAGCATCGTCGTGCTGGCGAAGCAGCAGTATAATCTTCGTGCGCGGGAGGTTGCCGAGCCGCACGCCCGGTTCGTGCCGTTCACCGCGCAGACGCGCATCAGCGGCGTCGACTTCCCGGCGAAGGATGGCCAGCCGGCCCGCTCAATCCGCAAGGGCGCGCCCGACACCATCCGGAAGTATGTCGAGGCTCAGGGCGGGTCCATACCGATGCTTGTTCTTCAAGGCATTGAGGATATCGCCCGCTCGGGCGGCACGCCGCTAGCGGTGGCGGAGAACGGCCAGATCCTGGGCGTGGTTCACCTCAAGGACATCGTAAAAGGCGGCATCAAGGAGCGTTTCGCGCAGCTTCGTCGCATGGGCATCAAGACCATCATGATAACCGGCGACAACCCGCTGACCGCTGCGTCCATCGCAGCAGAAGCTGGCGTCGACGACTTCATGGCGGAGGCGACACCCGAGGCGAAGCTCGCACGCATTCGCCAGGAACAGGCTGCCGGTCACCTCGTGGCAATGACGGGCGACGGCACCAATGACGCTCCTGCGCTTGCTCAGGCAGATGTGGGCGTCGCCATGAATACCGGCACGCAGGCGGCGCGTGAAGCCGGCAACATGGTCGATCTCGACAGCAATCCGACCAAGCTCATGGACATCGTTGAGATCGGCAAGCAGCTGATCATGACGCGCGGCGCCCTCACTACGTTCAGCCTCGGCAATGACGTTGCGAAGTATTTCGCGATCATTCCTGCACTCTTCGCGGGGATCTATGTCTCGCAAGGCGGTCGTCCGAATGCGCTCGAAGCCCTGGATGTCATGCAGCTCGGTTCACCGCAATCGGCGATCCTCAGCGCTGTGATTTTCAACGCGCTGATCATCATCGCGCTGATTCCGCTTGCGTTGCGGGGCATCACCTATCGGCCGCTCGGCGCAGCTGCCCTGCTGCGCCGCAACCTGCTTCTTTACGGCGTGGGCGGCCTTATCGCGCCTTTCATCGGCATCAAGATCATCGATGTGATCCTGAACGCCTTCAGTCTGGTTTGAACGGGAAGGATCGGGCCATGGCCTGGCTTTATCTGCCTCTCATCTTCGTAGTCTTCGCCCTGATGTTCTGGCTGACCTCGGCCATCAATGTCGATCGTGACGGGCGCGGGAGCTGAAATCATGGACTTCAACATCATCCTGTTCGTCCTCCTCGTCGTAGGCGGCGCGGCGGTGCTCTCCTGGCCGCTTGGCCGCTACATGAAATGGGTCATGGATCCGGATGCCCCAGGCTCCGCGACGCGACTTTTTCAAACTGTCGGCGGCGGCGCCACGACCGGCAATCAGGACTGGAAACAGTACTTGTTCGCGTTGCTCATCTTCAACGTGATCTCGTTCACGGTGACCTACGGCATCCTCGCGCTGCAGCAGTTCCTGCCGCTCAATCCGGACGGCAAGACAGAGCTGACCGGGGATACGATCTACAACACCGCCGTCTCGTTCGGCACGAACACAAACCTGCAGCACTATTCGGGTGAAGTTTCGCTGAGCTACTTCTCGCAGCTTGGCGCCCTGATGTGGCAGCAGTTCGTGTCCGCCGCCACCGGCATCGCAGCGCTTGTCGCTCTGGCGCGCGGTTTGGCGGGCAAACCGCTCGGCAATTTTCTGGTCGACCTGCAACGGGCCACGTTCTTCGTCCTGCTGCCGGCCGCCGCATTCGTGGCCATCCTGCTCGTACTCGGCGGCACGCCGATGACGTTCGATGGAGCTGCACAGGCAACGACGCTTGAGGGCGTGGCGCAGACCATCGCACGCGGTCCCGTCGCAGTCTTTGTCGCGATCAAGCAGCTCGGCACCAATGGCGGCGGCTGGTTCGGGCCAAACAGCACCCAGCCGTTCGAGAACCCCACCTTCTGGACCAATGTGCTCGAGACCGTGTGCATCATCATCATCCCGATGATGTGCGTCTGGATGTTCGGCCGCATCGTGAAAAACCTGAAGCACGCCAGCATCGTCTTTGGCGTCATGCTGGTCCTCATGAGCGTCCGCCTCGCTGGCGCTCTCTACTTCGAGCAGGCGCCCACCCAGGCTTTCGCCGAGCTGCCGATCACGCAGGACGTCGGCAACCTCGAAGGCAAGGAGCTCCGCTTCGGCGCTTCGGGCGGGCCAGTCTGGTCAGTCCTGACCACATCCACCAGCAACGGCTCCGTCAACGCCATGCATGACAGCTTGAATCCTATGACAGGACTCATGCCGATGATCGGTATGTGGCTGAACGAGGATTTCGGCGGCGTCGGTGTCGGCATGATCAACATGTTTGTCTACATCATCATCGCGGTATTTGTGGCCGGCATGATGGTTGGACGAACGCCGGAATATCTTGGCTGGCGGATCGAAGCCCGCGAGGTGAAACTCGCAAGCTTTGCGATGCTATCCCACTGCTTCCTCATCCTTGCAGGAACCGCCCTGTTCGCTGCAACGCCTTGGGGAGCGGGAACACTGAACAATGCAGGGCCACATGGCTTCAGTGAAATCCTCTATGAGTTTAGTTCGGCGAGCGCCAACAACGGTTCCGGCTTCGAGGGGCTCGGCGACGGCAATCCGCCCTGGAACATCGCAACCGGTCTTGTGATGCAGCTTTCCCGCTTCATTCCGATCGTTCTGCCTCTGGCGATTGTTGGCTCCCTTGCCGCCAAGCGGCGCACCGCGCAGTCGTCTGGTACGCTCGGCGTCGAGGACTCGACTTTCGGGATCATGCTGCTTGTGACGATCATCGTCATCGGCGCATTGACATTCTTCCCCACCGCTGTGCTTGGCCCGATCGGCGAGCACCTGCTGTTCATGAAGTAAGAGAGGAGCAGCACCATGAAGTCCGTGCTCGCAAGCCTTCGTGTCGCCGTGGCGACGATGCTGATCGCCGTCCTCGGATACACGCTGGTTGTCTTCGGGGTTGCTCAGGCCATCGCGCCTGAGCAGGCTCAGGGTTCGCTCATAACGAAAGCTGATGGGACCGTCGTGGGCAGCCGGCTGATTGCGCAGAAATTCACGCGGCCAGAATACGTCTGGCCGCGCCCTTCGGCGGTTGACTACAACGGCGCCGGCGCTGGCGGGAGCAACAAGACGCCGACCAGCCCCGATGTCGCGAAGCGCGCGGCTGACACGGTGGCGCAGTACGGCGCCACAGTTGCGAACCCGCTCCCGGCGGAGCTCGCGGCTGCGTCTGGCGGTGGTCTGGATCCCCACATCACCGAGCGTGCTGCGATCTATCAAGCTGGACGCGTGGCCGCTGCGCGCGGACTCGCGACAGGAGACGTCGAAGCTGTGATCCGGGAACTGGCCTTCTCGCCGGGCGGCACGCTGACGCGCGAAAACCTCGTGAACGTGCTCGAGCTCAACATCAAGCTGGATGAAAAAGCCCCTGTCGCAGCCACGGCGCCGGCTCCACCGCCCCGGCAGTGAACAGGCATTGCGTTCGGTGATTTCATGTTATTGGGCTTCCGCTCGTAAAGGAGCGCCAAGGCCCAATGCCTGAAGACCGCATCCCTTCCGACCGCCGCCCCTCTCCGGACGCTTTGCTGGAAGCTGCCCGGCGTTCGGAAAGCGGTGAGGGCAGGCTCAAGGTTTTTGTTGGAGCCGCACCGGGCGTCGGCAAGACTTACGAGATGCTGCAGACCGCCATCGCCCGGAAACGGGATGGCTATGATGTCGTGATCGGGGTCGTCGAGACACACGGCCGCAAGGACACCGAAGCGCTCCTGTCGGGGCTCGAAGTCATTCCGCGCCGCCGGATCGAATACAAGGGCCAGATCCTCGAGGAGATGGACCTCGAGGCGATTATTGCACGCCGCCCCGAGATCGTACTTGTGGACGAGCTGGCTCACAGCAACGCGCCAGGAACAAAGCATCCGAAGCGTTACCTGGATGTGCTCGACCTCCTGAAGGAAGGTATTCACGTCTACACAACGGTGAACATCCAGCACATCGAGAGTCTCAACGACGTGGTTGCGCAGATCACGCAGGTGCGTGTGCGCGAGACCGTGCCCGACTCAATGTTCGATCGGGCCGATGATGTGAAGCTCGTCGACTTGACGCCTGAAGACCTGATCCAGCGCCTCAAGGAGGGCAAGATCTATCTGCCCCGTCAGGCCGAACGTGCTCTTGAGCATTTCTTTTCGCCGGCCAATCTCATGGCCCTACGCGAACTCGCCCTGCGGCGCACCGCCGAACGCGTGGACGACCAGCTTCTCAGTCAGATGCAGGAGCGAGCCATCGAGGGCCCCTGGGCGGCTGGCGAGCGCATCCTCGTGTGCATCAGCGAGGACCCGCGAGCGCCAAATCTCGCCCGCTACGGCAAACGGCTGGCAGATCGTCTTCATGGCCAGTGGACCGCGCTTTATGTTGAATCGCCCCGCAGCTTGGAGCTCAAGGAGGATCAGCGCGACAAGATCGCTGAGACGTTGCGTCTTGCGCAGTCGCTGGGGGGCGAGGCGGTAACCGTTCCGGGCGGACGACGGCAGATTGCCGATGAAATTCTCCAATACGCGCTCTCAAACAACATCACCCACATCATCATCGGGAAGTCCACCCGCTCGCGTTGGTTCGAACTTGTCAACGGCTCGGTGGTCCACGATCTCGTCCGCCGCGCGGGCAACATCAGTGTTCACGTCATTGCCGGAGAGATGGAGTCCCGGCCCGCGTTTCGGGGCCCCAAATGGTCCGACCTCTGGCCCAGCGAGCAGCTGAGTTGGCCGCCCTACGCCATAGCCGGCGCCGCGACTGTGTTTGCGCTTCTTGTCGGATTACTCATCAAGCCTTGGCTCGGACTGGAAAGCGTTGACCTCGTCTTCCTGGCCGCGATCGTCGGGGTCGCAATCCAGTTCGGGCTCTGGCCTTCCGTTGCGGCCAGCATTCTGTCGTCGCTGTTCTACAACTTCTTTTTTATTCCGCCGCTGTACACCTTTACGATCGCCGATCCGCGCAATGTGTGGGCTTTCCTTTTCTTTGCGGCGATGGCCATCGGAATCTCGAATGTGGCAGGTCGGGCTCGTTCGCTGGCCGTCATCGCGATCCGCCGCGCCAAGATGACCGAGTCGCTCTACGGATTTAGCCGCAAACTGACCGGGGTTGCCACGCTCGACGATGTCTTGTGGGCTGCGGCGTACCAGGCCGCGTTGATGCTCAAAGTGCGCGTCGTGCTGCTTCTTCCGGAAAACGGCGCGCTAGCGGTGAAGACCGGCTATCCCCCTGAAGATGAGATCGACAGCGCGGATCTCGCTGCTGCACGTTGGGCTTGGGAGAATGATCATCCCGCCGGACGCGGATCAGACACGCTCCCTGGAGCGAAGCGGCTGTTCATCCCTATGCGCACAACCCGTAGCCGAATCGGCATCATCGGCATCGACAGCGACAAGCCCGGAATTCTTCTTTCTCCTGATGAACGCCGATTGCTCGATTCGCTGATCGATCAGACTGCGCTTGCCATCGAGCGCGTGCTGCTGGTCAATGAAATGGATAAGGCGCAGCGAACGGCCGAGACCGAACGTCTGCGTTCAGCGCTTCTGACATCACTCTCTCACGATCTTCGGACGCCACTATCGGCGGTGATCGCAACAGCACAGACACTTCGCGACATGGGCGGCCAGTTCAGCGACGCCCAGAAGGCGGAGCTTTTAGCCAACATTCTCGACGAAGCCGAGCGTCTCAATCGCTTCATTGCCAACTTGCTCGACATGACGAAGCTTGAGTCCGGCGCCGTCCTGGCCAAGACCTCACTTCACAATGTATCGGAAGTCGTTGGCGGCGCGCTTCGCCGTGCCGCAAAGATTCTCGGCGAGCACAAGGTGGAGCTTGATCTCTCGCCAGACCTGCCGATGCTGGAGCTTGACGACGTCCTCTTCGAGCAGGCGCTTTTCAACCTGCTCGACAATGCAGCGAAGTATGCGCCGGCAAGAACGACGGTGCGCATCATTGGCCGTCGCGTTGGAGACCAGGTACGTTTGGAGGTGCTTGACGAGGGTGACGGCATCCCGCCATCCGATCTCGAGCACATATTCGACAAGTTCTATCGAATTCAGAAGGGCGACCGCGTTCGCGCTGGTACTGGGCTTGGCCTCGCCATCGCGCGTGGCTTCATGCAGGCTATGCATGGATCAGTTGTCGCTGCGAACCGGACAGACAGGACGGGCGCAAGGTTCGTGATCACCCTGCCTGTTCCGCAGCCTAGCAAGAGCAGACAGGGACCGGCATGAGCGGGCCACGCGTAAAGGTCCTGATTGTCGACGACGAACCGCCGATCCGCAAACTCCTGCGGCTTGGCCTTGACGCGCACGGTTACGAGATTCTCGAGGCGCCGAATGGCAAGACGGCGATGGCCCTGATGGATCAGAAACCCGATCTCGTGATTCTTGACCTCGGTCTGCCCGACGTGAAGGGCTTCGACCTGTTGAAATCGCTTCGCGAAAAGCAGGAAGACATACCCATCGTCGTTCTCTCGAGTCGTGACGATGAGGCGGGAAAGGTCGCGGCGCTCGATCTGGGGGCGGACGACTATGTCGCCAAGCCCTTCGGCATGGACGAACTCCTGGCCCGCATGCGGGCGGCGCTTCGCCACCGCCTTCAGGTGCAGGGGGAGCGTCCCGTCTTCAAGTCTGGCGATCTCAGCGTCGATCTCGTCCGCCGCATCGTGAGGGTGGGCGAGAAGGACGTGAAGCTTTCGCCCAAGGAGTACGATCTCCTCCGGATGCTGGTGCAGCATGCCGGCAAGGTTCTCACCCACAAATACCTGCTTGCGAATCTGTGGTCGGAGCCAACCGATACGCAGTATCTCCGGGTTTATGTGCGACAGCTGCGACAAAAGATCGAAGCCGACCCCGAACAGCCACAGTACATTCTCACGGAGACGGGGATCGGCTATCGGCTGCGGGCGCCCGACTAGAGCCGGGACACAAAGAACCGGGCCGCTTGTGGTCCGTGTGGAGTGAATATGCTGATCGCAGACTTTCTTGCACCAGCAGACGTACTTGTGGACGTACGCGCGGCCAACAAGGGCCAGCTCCTGAAGGAGCTTGCCGATCGCGCAGCTGCAGCTGCCGGTCTGGACCCCGCTGAGCTTTCCCGTGAGATTCTGGCACGGGAAAATCTGGGATCGACGGGTATCGGCAAGGGCATTGCGTTGCCGCATGCGCGCCTGAGCAATGTGACCAAGCCTTTCGGCCTGTTTGCTCGGCTGAAACGCCCGATCGACTTCGATGCAGTCGATGGCCAACCCGTCGATCTGGTTTTTCTTCTGCTGCTTCCACTCTCATCTGGGCAGGATAATCCTAAAGCCCTCGCAAGCGTCGCCCGGAAGCTCAGGGATTCTGTATGTCTGGATTGTCTCCGCCGAGCAGATGACGCTTCGACGTTGTTCCGCGAACTGGTCGGTTGATCAACTCACCATCTGGCGCTCATACGCTTGGCCTTCGCCACGCCCAACCGGAGGTGGACCCCGCGTGGACATGCATGCTGCACGTTCCGCATCAGGGAAAATTTCCAGCGACGGCCTCAGTGCCCCGGACGTGCATTCTGAAAAACGTTCAGCGCCGTTCGGGCCCGTTCTTATCGGCGTCTTTTCCCGACCTGGGATCGACGCAGTGTACCAGCCAGCCATAGGCCGCACAAATCCCCAAACCAATGGCGGTGAACATTGGCTCGCACACGTCCGGTCCCTTCAAATGCAATCGGCTCCTCCGCTGCACAAGTCAGCGGAGAATGAACGCCGATCGAGACAAGAGATGGGCCAGCACTCCATAGGAAATCCATGAGGACGGCGGTGCTGCGAGATAGTGATCTCGGATCCTCGGGGTGGAAAATCTCGGCGCCTGGGTTGATCGCATTCATGCGAGGAATGCAAGTTGCGCCGCGGCAGCACGAGAACGTCGAGCGCGTCAGCCTTGCGCGAGGCAACATCCCCCGGACTATTTCATCACCAGCTTGCCCAGATCGATTTCCTATTGGCCACAGACCACTTCAAGCGCCTGGCCAAGTGCCAACAGTCGTCCGAAAGCTCGTCTCTCGAACTGAAGGTGTGGGACCGAAGTGGGACTGCCAGGAGCAAGATGCACTGCGTGCTTGCCAAGCTGGTTTTCGCGAACTCGTCTCAGGCAGTTGCGCCTAAGTTTGCGGGAAGAATTCTTCCTCAAGCTCCAAACGAAAGCGGTAATCGAAAGGCGCAGATCAGTACGTGAGGTCTCCACGCTCTGTTCCGTTGCTCACGGGCAAACACTCAAGGCAGAAGTGGCCGCCTACCCAAACTAGCACTGGTCCGAAGAAGCAGAGCAGGTCACCCCTAGGCACGTTGAAAGCCAAGAAAACTTCAGTGAGTTTATCTGACAGCGCCATGTCCTCAAAGATTCGAACGCCGTTTGATCTCCGGGGCAGGGTATCGTTCCCAGCCACTTCTATTGCATATTAAACATGTCGTGTTAAATATGCAGGTATGATTCGTCGCCTCGTTGAACAAGAAGTGCTTAGCGCCCTTGGTCGCCAGGCGGCCGTGGGCATCATCGGCCCAC
>JBGAKC010000053.1:0-28801 GCA_044224605.1 Hyphomonadaceae bacterium | reverse complement strand
CCCCCCACTGATTCCGAAGCCATTGTGCTGGAAATCGGCCCCGTCGACGGTGGCCAGTCCTTCCAGTCCGGCCAGCCGCCGCGGGAAGTCATCTTCTCCGCACCGACACAGCCGGAAAGCGGCCTGCCGCTGCGGGTCGGCAATGACTTCAGCCCCTCGAACTTCGCCGGTCCGCTGACCGCCGCACGGTTCGAAGCCCTGGATCTCGCGACCCCGATGCCGGTCCGCTCGATGGCGGGCGACTTCTCCTGGGGCGCCGAACTGTCCTTCTCCGCTTCGGGCGAAAGCACCGGCCTCGGCCTCGATCTGTCGTTCAATCCACGCGCCCAGATCGAGCGTAACCGGGCTGGCAACGACATTGCCCGCACGGGCGCCGAAGTTCGCCTCGGTACGAACCTTGTTGACCGCGACCTGCGCGGCAAGAAGGCTGCGGCCCCATCGTGGTACTTCTTCGTCGGCGCCGACAACGAGGCTCTCGTCTGGAACGTGGCCGACCGTCGGGCCATGGACGGTGCATCACTACGCGACCAGGCCACGGTCGGCGACCTGCAGGCGGGCATCGCCTGGACGACGGGGGAGGGCGAACAGATGTCCTTCGGTCTCGTCGAGCGCCAGCTTCGCTTCAATGACATCGCCGGCGATCGCGATATCGATCGGAAAGAGCGTTTCGCGGCCTTCTCCTACACGCTGCACAACTAGCCGCAGGCGATCGGAAAAGTTGAGGAAAGGCCGTCCGCAAGGGCGGCCTTTTCATTTGGTGCTCAGCGGGAACCGGGCCCGGGCGCGACAACTTCGTTGTGGATCGCGATGCTTGCCGCACTGGCCAGGCGACAGGGTTGTGGGAGACTCGCCCGCTGGGTGGCGAAGTAAGGAAAAATCAACCGTACTTCGTCAATATATAGTTCTTGTGACAGGTGGGAGCCCCTAGATATGGTGCTCGGCCGTGTTTCTTGAATGGCTGGGAGAATACGCATGTCCGACTCAGGCAAAGCCGATGCTGCAAGAGCGGAAGCAACCGCCGCGCTCACGCGTGCAGGTCTGCTGACGCCGTCGCATTCCTACAAGCCGTTCCGCTATCCGTGGGCCTACGATTTCTGGAAGCGCCAGCAGCAGATCCACTGGATGCCGGAAGAGGTTCCGCTCGGCGAGGACGTCAAGGACTGGGCCGCCAATCTCAACGACTCGGAACGCGCACTCCTGACCCAGATCTTCCGTTTCTTCACGCAGTCGGACGTGGAAGTGAACGACAACTACATGGAACGCTACGCGCGGGTTTTCCGCCCGACCGAGATCAAGATGATGCTGGCCTCGTTCTCCAACATGGAGACGATCCACATTGCGGCCTACGCGCTGCTGCTCGAGACGATCGGCATGCCCGATAGCGAGTTCTCGGCCTTCACCCAGTACAAGGAGATGAAGGACAAGCACGACTACATGCAGAAGTTCGGTGTCGAGACTGATGCGGATATCCTGCGCACGGTCGCGATGTTCGGCGCTTTCACCGAGGGGCTGCAGCTGTTTGCATCGTTTGCGATGCTGATGAACTTCCCGCGCTTCAACAAGATGAAGGGCATGGGGCAGATCGTGTCCTGGTCCGTGAGGGATGAATCGCTGCACTGCGAGGGCATGATCCGCATCTTCCACACGCTGGCGGCCGAAACCGGTGCGCTTACAGATGAAGTGAAGAACGACATCATCGATTGCTGCCGCACCGTCGTGAAGATGGAGGACGCCTTCATCGACCTCGCGTTCTCGATGGGCCCGGTGCAGGGGATGACCGCGGACGACATCAAGAAATACATCCGCTATATCGCCGATTGGCGGCTCGGCCAGCTCAAGCTGCCTGCCATCTATGGCGTGAAGGAGCACCCGATCCCGTGGCTGTCGGAGATCCTTAACGGGGTTGAACACGCGAACTTCTTCGAACAGCGTGCGACAGAATACTCCAAAGGGGCGACTGGCGGCGACTGGCATGGCGCCGATGGCGTGTGGTCCAGCTTCGACAAGATGCAGAAACGCGTCGCGGCAGAGTAGATTTGACGGAAATCAGGGCCCGCACGGCGCCTTTCCTGCATGGTTTTCAGGGTTTCAATGGGTCCGGCCATATTTCCGGGCTTATGAAACGCTATATGAAGAGCCGGCGTTCTAGAGACGCCACAAGCATTCCCTGGAGGCCTCCATGTCGTCCTCAACCAGCAGCGCTTCCGGAAACGGGACCCCCGCCGGCAAGACCGACCTCGAAACCCTGAAGAATGATGTGAAGGCGTTGCGAGCCGATCTCGCCGCCCTTCTCAAGGATACCGGCGCACTCGCCTCCGAGCAGGCCAGGGCCGCCGCCGTCAAGGGCCGCGCCATGGCCGAAGACGCGGGCGAGAAAGCCGTCGAGTACCGTGATGCGGTCGCCGACAAGGTCCGCGAACATCCTTTCGCCGCGATGGGCATTGCGCTCGCCGCCGGTTTCGTACTGGCCTCGCTCAGCAACCGCAAATAGGCGGCAAGAGAGCAGCGGCCTCGGGGGCCTACTTGTTCGGACTCGGACGTTTTTATGACCGCGCCAAAGGCGTTGCGATCGCAGCGGGCGCTGCGACTTTGCTTGCCGTCGCCGGCGCTGTGACGCTCGCCATCAGCGCAGCGCTCACGCTTGAGCTGTGGATGCCGGCGCCGGCTGCTTATGCAGTGACGGCGGTTGGCTTCCTCGCTGTCGCCGCCATTGCGATGTGGGTCGGCGTACAGCCCAAGCATCCGCCCAAGGAAGACCTCCCGGAGGAGATCGACCCGACGCAGGCCGTGCTGGCTATGCTTGACCTGCCTGTCGAAGTCGCCAAGCAGGTCATCAAGGAGCGCCCTATTGCGGCCACGGTGATCGTCGCGGGGCTCGGCCTCATGATCGCTCGCAAGCCGCAGGTTGTCCTGGGCATGCTCGACAAGGCGATCGAGCGCTTCGGCAACATCGAAAAATGAATGCCAAAGTTCCGCGCGTCCGCGCGTTGACGGAGCGGCCGATCCTCTCCATTTTCCCGAAATGACGGGGAAGGGCCTCTCGCCGAAACAGGCGATCGACAAAGCAACCGAGCTCTACGAGGCGGCGGTGGGGCGATTGCGCGCCGCGCTCGAAGCCTTCGTGACGCACCAGCAGCCCCCGGATCCCAGACAGCGCGAGCGCGGCGAGTTCTGCTATCCGCTGCTGCGAATGACCTACAAGCCGGACGGGCCGGTGCCGCCGCTCTCGCGCGCCTTCGCGAAACTGTCCGAACCAGGCATCTACGAGATCACGCTGACGCAACCGCGTTTCTTCGCGCCGTATTTTCTCGAGCAGCTCGAGAAGATAACGGCGGATTTTGAAGTGAAGCTTGAAGTCGTGAATTCGACTTCGGAGATCCCGTACCCTTACGTGCTCGAGCATGCGAGCGCGATCGACGCGGAGGCGCTGCCGCCTGCCGAGTTCGCGCGCTGGTTCCCGACGCCCGACCTCAAACAGATCGGCGACGAGGAAGTCGACGCCGAAGTTCTTGATGGCGGCATGTTCGATACGGACGGCGTGCGCTCGCTCGCGCTGTTCGATGCGCCGCGCGTGGATTTCTCGCTGCAGCGCCTGAAGCATTACACGGGCACGCCTTACGAGCACGTGCAGCGCTATATCCTGTTCACGAACTACCACCGCTATGTCGATCACTTCGTCGAATGGTCGATCGAGCGGATGAAACAGCCAGGGCCGTACAAGAAGCTCTCGGCGCCGGGCGGCGTTATCGTCGACGCCAAGACCAAGGATGCAGCGCAGAAGGTGGCCGAAGGTCCGTGGCGCAAGCTGCAGATGCCGGCCTATCACCTGATGGCGGACGGCAGGGCGGGAATCACGCTTGTCAATATCGGCGTCGGACCGTCGAACGCGAAGACGATCACGGATCACCTGGCTGTGCTGCGGCCCGAATGCTGGATCATGGTCGGCCATTGTGGCGGCCTGCGTCACTCGCAGCGCATCGGCGACTATGTGCTCGCGCACGCCTATCTGCGCGACGACCATGTGCTCGACGACGTTCTGCCGCCGGACATTCCAGTTCCGCCAATTGCCGAGGTGCAGGTCGCGCTGCAGGAAGCCGCCGAGACGGTGACGGGAGAAAGCGGAGACACGCTGAAACAGCGCCTGCGTACCGGTACGGTCGTGACAACGGACGACCGGAACTGGGAGCTCCGCTTCACCGCGTCCGCCAAGCGCTTCAACAAGTCGCGCGCCATCGCCATCGACATGGAAAGCGCGACCATCGCCGCGAATGGCTATCGCATGCGGGTCCCCTATGGCGTGCTGCTCTGCGTCTCCGACAAGCCGCTGCATGGTGAGATCAAGCTCGCAGGCGCAGCAAACCGCTTCTACGAACGGGCCATCGGCGAACACATCCGCATCGGGATCGAGACGCTCGAGAGCCTCGCGCGCGCCGGCGGCGACGCGCTGCACTCACGCAAGCTGCGCTCGTTCTACGAACCGCCATTCCGCTAGGGCGCCCGGAACTTCCCCAAAACATTCCCGGTATTCGATACTCAGGGGTTTCCCGGGTAGACGAATCCCCGTCAGGTCTTCGGGGAATCGACAGGTAATTCCAATCTTATCATGATGCCTGGGTACGTCCGGCCGCTTCAGGCTGTGGAGCCACAATGACGGACGCTACATCGGAAGCGCAGACCACGAAGCAAGCGCGCCAGCGCGTCGGCGATGCAAAGGCGCCGGCGGGCCTGTCGTGGGCGCTCTTCGAATTCGCCCGCAATCCCTACTTCATGCTGATCGTGACGTACGTCTTCCCGCCGTACTTCGCGCATTTCATCGTCGGCGATCCCGTGCTGGGCCAGGCGGCCGTTGCAGACGCCACGACGTGGGCCGGCGTCATCGGCGCCATCACGGCGCCTGTGCTCGGCGCGATGATGGACAGGGGAGGCGCGCGCAAGCCGCTCATGGCCTTGTTCGTCGGCATGCTGATGGTGAGCGGTCTCTCGCTCTGGTGGTCGATTTCGAGCGCCGTTCCGAACCCGGCCGATCCAGACAATCCGGTCTTCCATCCGCCCGTCGAAGGCTTGGGCGTAACGTTGACGATGGCTTTTTTGGTGCTCGGCTTCGTCGGTTACACCTATTCGGAGATGATGCACAACGCAATGCTACGCACGTCCGGCAAGCCCGAGTCGTTGTCGCAGATCTCCGGCAACGGCATTGGACTGGGCCAGCTTTCTTCCGCGATCTGCCTGATCGGCCTGGCAGTTTTCGCAATTTCCGCTCCGGCGCTGACGAAGGCGGACTCCGGCTTTTTCCTTCCGCGCGCAACGGGTCCGTTCGTGGCGATCTGGCTGCTGGTCTTCGTCATCCCGTTCTTCATCTACGTGCCTGATGGCGCCCCGCCTGGCGGCACGTGGATCGGGGCGGCAAGGCAGGTGTTCTCGAAGGACGGAAAGCTCAATCCGGTCGGCGCTGTGCTTGGCTGCTACGGCTATATCCGTGGGCTGTTCCGCACCTTCCCGGAAACAATGAAATACCTCGCAGCTTGCCTGATCTACAAGGACGGGATCACCGCGCTGCTCGCGCTTGCGGGTGTCTATTCCGCGGGCGTGCTGGGGTGGGGGTTCACCGAGCAGGTGCTCTACGGCATCTGGGCGTCTATCTTCGGTGTTGTCGGCGGCCTGTGGCTCGCAGGTTTCCTCGACCGCAGGTTGGGGCCGCGTCGCGCGATCATGCTCCAGCTCGCGCTGCTCTTGGTCGCCGTCGTCATCGCGCTTGGCACGACGAAGGGGTCGCTGCTCTACGGGCTGATCCCGTCAGGCTTCAAGGTTCACGGTCTCGGCCTGTTCGATACGCTGTCGGATGTCTTCTATCTTGTCATCGTCGCCTGTGTCGCTGCGCTCGCCGCCGCCAACATCAGCACGAGCCGCTACATGATGGTGACGCTCGCGCCGAAGGACCGCGTGGCGGAATTCTATGGCCTCTTCGCGATGTCGAGCACGGCGACGGTGTGGCTCGGCCCGCTTCTCACCGGCTGGGCGACGCGGACGTTCAACGACCAGCGCATCGGCCTGTCTCCGCTCCTGCTGCTGCTGGGCGTCGGTCTCGCGCTGATGTTCACGCTGAAGCCGGAAACAGGCGCACGCGGCAAGCTCGAGGCTGACGCCCCGCCTGCTCACTGACATCTTGTGAAAGGCCGGGTAGGGCTAGTTGCCGCGCGCCGTCTGCGCCTTGGTCGTGACGGTGTTCATCACGTCCGTGAAGTGCTGCGGGGCGTCGCCGACCATCGGCGTTGCGCGGCACTTGTCCACGCACGAATAGGAGTAGGTGCCGTCGCTGCGGACGATGGTGAGGCCGGTGTCGTCTTCGCCGCCCACGACGAGCATCGTCGAGAAGATCGTGTTGCCGGAGCGGTCGAGCACGGTAAGGTTGGTCGAGCCGAAGGCCTTGCCGGTCACCAGCAGCGTCTTGGCGTCGTGCACGGAGACATCCGCGACGGTCGCGTTGCCCACGACAACCGAGTTGGCCGGCGCGTTGAGCTTCAGCGGCACCGTCTGGTCGACTTTCACCGTCAGCGGATCGGCCGCCGCCATCGGCGCGAGCGCCAGGGCGAAGGCGATGGCGGCGAAAAATTTCTTCGACATGGCTGTCTCCCAGCGCGACCGTTCGGGCGACGATAGGGAGCAACACTGAATCAATGGCTAAGGATCAGCCCCGCCATCGGCGCAGCTGGGCGGGGCCTCGCGCGCGCGAGTCTATATATACCGCACACGCCAGGCCCGGTCCGCGTTTACTGGCTGTTCAAAGTATTGAATGCGATCACAACAAACGTAGTTAAGCGGATATTACCTCGAATACCTGCAAATTTCTTGTTCGCTTTACGTGATATCAAGAACACTCATGTAGAAACGACCATACCTACTACGGGTGATGGTACTGCGTGGTGGGACTAAAGCCATGCATAAGCGGAGAAGCTACATGAAAAACGTCATGAAATTCCTGAAGAACAAATCCGGCGCGACCGCGATCGAATACGGCCTCATCGCCGCTCTGATCGCCGTCGCCGTCATCGGCGGCGTGACGTCGCTGGGCCAGTCGGCCAACACGACCTTCACGGCCGTGTCGAACGCGATGTAATCCGCGGCCGGCGAATTCGCTGGCCTAAGATTTGGAAGCCGCGGACCTCGGTCCGCGGCTTCTTTCTTTTTGCGATTACTTGCGCTGGTCAACAATTCCTTCAGCGAATTCATGTAAGTTACTTCGATCAAGCGTGGGTTGAAGATGATTGTGTCGCTGCTCTGCCTGGCGTTTCCGCTTCTGTTGCTCTACGCGGCCTGGCACGATGTCTCGACGATGACGATTCCGAACTGGGTGTCGATCTCGCTCGCCGTTCTCTTCGTTCCCGCCGCGATGGCAGCTGGTCTGACGATGGACCAGATCGGAATGCATCTCGTGTTCGGCGCGGCTGTTCTTTTGGGCTGCGCGGTTCTCTTCTACCTAAATGTTTTCGGCGGCGGCGACGCGAAGGTGATCGCGGCAGCCTCGCTGTGGACCGGCCTCGCGGCCAGTGCGCCATTCGTGATGGGCATGGCGATCGCGGGCGGCCTCCTGGCCGCCGTGCTGATCGTCCTTCGCCGGATGAAAGTTTCGAGCACGAAGCCATGGGCCAAGCGTCTGCTGTCGCCGGAAGAGGGCGCTCCCTACGCGGTGGCGATCGCCGCCGGCGCCCTGTTTGCCGCTCCGGCATCGCCTGTTCTGGCGGCCGGTATTGCTGGGTTCAGCATCTAGGCAAAAATTACACGGTTAACACTTGGCGCGAAACGTTAATGCCCTTGAGTCCCTCGTTTTAACTCTCCCTTAGAGCCCTTCTGAAAGTCTGCCGCGCAGGATAGGGCCCCTTTCAGGCCTGGGGACTGCTCGGAGGGCCTCCATGTCGCCCGTGCGACTGATCATTCTTCTGGTGGCGGCAGCAGCGGCGATCGGAGCCGTCTTCCTCGTCCGTTCAATGGCGACACCTGCCCCCGCAGTAGCCGCGGCGAAGATGGCGCCTGTCGAGGCCGAGAAGCCCAAGGAAGTTCCAGCGAAACAGGTGCTCGTCGCCAATCATCCGATCGGCGTAGGCAAGTTCGTTTCCGCCGACGATCTGCGCTGGCAGGAATGGCCCGCGAACGCGCCGGCTGACTCCTTCATCGACAAGGAAAAGAATCCCGAAGCGCTCGAGAAGATGGTCGGCGCGGTCTCGCGCTACCCGTTCGTCGAGGGAGAACCCGTCACCAGCGCGAAGCTGCAACACCCTGGCACGTCCGGCTTCATGGCCGTGATGCTCACCCCGGGCATGCGCGCCGTGTCGATCCAGATCGACGCTGAATCCGCCGCCGGCGGCTTCATCCAGCCGAATGACCGCGTCGACGTCATCGTGACGCGCGAAGTCGAGAACAAGACCGGTGGCGGCCAGACCGCCAACACGATCCAGGCCACGCGCGCGGATCAGATCCTCGCCAACGTCCGCGTGCTCGCAATCGACGCCGAGTATGGCGCGCCGCCCGCCGAGAACAGCGAAGAGCCCAAGACGGGGCAGGGTGTGGCCCTCGTGGGCTCGCGCGCCACGCTCGAGCTAAGCGACCGCGATGCGACGCTTCTGAACGCGGCGAAGAAAGCGGGCGAGATCTCGCTCACATTGCGTTCGATCGCCGATATTCAGGCGCCGGAAGGCGCCACCGGCGTCGGCCGCGTCTATCGCGACGGCGTCACCCAGGATGCCGAAGGCGTTCGTGTCTATCGCTACGGGACCGAGAGCGTCAGCTCGGCGCCGGCAGGTTGAGGTCCATACATGTCAGCCAACCGTAATTTCGTTCTCGTCAGTCTCGCGACCGCGCTCATGTGCGGAACGGCCGCCTTCGCGCAGCCGCCGGCAGCGGACCTCAGCGGCGCGCCGTCGCAGAAAATGACGGTTCCCGACGCCATCACCGCGGCTTCCACCGAGGAGCTGACGCTGACCGTCAACAAGTCCTACATGATCGAGTTCGACGTCGACATCGACGATGTGATCATCGCCAACGACAAGATCGCCAACGTGGTCGCGCGTGATCGCCGCCGCGTCGCCGTGATGGGTGTTGCGCCGGGTCAGAGCAATGTCGTGTTCCTCGACAAGTCCGGTCGCAAGGTGAAGGTGCTCGAGATTTCGGTCACCGACGGCGTCGCGGGCATGGACCAGCTGCGCACCCTGATCAAGCGCTACGTTCCGGGCGCCAAGGCTCAGGTGGAAGCTGTCAACGGCCGTATCATCCTAGCGGGCTCCGCGCCGAACCTCGCTGGCTCCGAGCGCATCGTCCAGCTGGCCAAGACCTACGCCAAGGACGACAACTCAGTCATCAACATGATGGCGATCGAGGGCAAGGACCAGGTCACGCTGAAGGTCCGCTTCGTCGAGATGCAGCGTTCGGTCATCAAGCAGCTCGGCATCAACCTGTCGGGCTCCATCGGTTTCGGCGAACTGTCCGGCACGGCGTTCGACAACAATCTGACGGTGACGTCGGCCAACGGCTTCCCGCTTGCGGGCACCTCGCTGGGCGGTCTTGCCGCCAACCTCGGCTACAAGAACCTTGTCGGCGCCGCAACGCAGAGCACGGTGGGAATGAAGCTCAACGCGCTCGAGCGCATCGGCATCGTCCGTACACTGGCCGAGCCGAACCTATCGGCGATCTCCGGTGAAGCCGGCAAGTTCCTCGTCGGCGGTGAGTTCCCCGTTCCGGTCGCGCAGGATAACAACAAGATCTCGATCGAGTTCAAGCCGTACGGCGTGGGTCTGGGCTATACGCCGGTGGTTCTCTCGGAAGGTCGCATCTCGCTGCAGCTGTCGGTCGAAGTCTCGGAGCTCAGCCAGCAGGGCGGCTTCCAGTCCAACTCGGTCGCCGGCATCGATCCGAACACGGGTCAGCCGGTCACCGGCCAGACCATCACCATTCCGGCCCTCAAGGTCCGTCGCGCCGAGACGACCGTTGAAATTCCCTCGGGAGGCAGCCTCGTGATCGCGGGCCTGATCCAGGAAACGACGCGTCAGAGCCTCGACAGCGTTCCCGGCCTCAAGGATGTTCCGGTTCTCGGCGCGCTGTTCCGCAGCCGCGACTTCCAGAACGACGAGACCGAACTGGTCGTGATCGTGACGCCTTACCTGGTCGACCCCACGGACCCGCAGGGCTTCCGCGATCCGGACCGCGGCTTCGTGATGGCGCAGGATGCCCGGACGATGCTGTTCGGCAAGATCAACGACGTCTATGCCGCGCCTGGTTCCGGCGCGGGCAAGACGGCGGCGCCCAAGGGCGCCAGCGGCTTCATCATCGATTGAGGAAAGAGCACATGTCGCGTCGCTTCAGCATCGTGCTCGCCGGTTGCTCGCTCGCCGCTCTTGGCGGCTGCATGCAGTCGGCTGAACAGATTGCCTGGTCCAATGGCATGCACACGCAGATCATGGCCGAGGAAACCACCGCCGATCTCAAGATCGACACCATCGTTGCGGGGGAAAAGCTCGGAACGCTGGAACGCGAGGCGGTGAAATATTTCACGACCGCCTATCAGCGGGAAGGCCATGGCGCCGTGATCATCTCGCGCCCCAGCAATGGTCCGGATGACGTCTCGGCCATGCGCGCCGCGGCAGATGCCCGCGCCGTGATGCTGGCCGAAGGGGTCGATGCGACGCAGATCGCGGAAGGCACCTATGACGGCACCGGCGCACGCACCGCGCCGCTGATCCTCACCTACCGTACCTACAACGCGGTCGTTCCGAACTGCCCGGACATGTCCCACTGGGACTTTGCCTGGACCGGTTCGAACGAAGCGCTGCCGTCCTTCGGTTGCGCCGTCGCCTCGAACCTGGCGGCGCAGATTGCCGACGCGTCGGATCTCGTCGGACACCAGAAGCTGGATCCGTCGGACGCCGTTCGCCGCGGCATCGTGTTCTCGAAGTACCGCAATGGCGAGAAGACTGGGGCTGAACGCAATGACGACGCCTCCGGCGCGATCAGCCAGGCCGTGAAGTAAGAGCTTAGGGACAGCACATGAGCGGATCACGGGACCGGTTTGACGACGATGGCGAGCTGGAACAGCTTGCGCAGGATCTCGACCTCGACATGGATGCGCCGATCGGCGCGACCTTTGCCGCAGCCCTGCGCGGCAAGGAAGCCGATCCGCACGCGTTCGAGGATGCCGACTTCGCGCTTGACGACGACGGGTTCATGACCCCGCCGCCGCGCCAGGCAGCTCCCGCGCCAGCGCCGTCCGCGTTTGCCGACGATCCGACGCTTGGCGGCGTGAGCGAGGACGAGATGTCGTTCGAGGACGAGTTCTCCGACGAAGGCGAAGAATTCAGCGCGCCGCCGCCGTTGGCCGCTCCTGTGGCTGATCTTCCCCCGGTCAGCGCCAACGAGCCGTGGCTTCAGCCCAAGCCGTCGGTCGCGCCGATTGAAGATCTTCCGCCGATGACCATGGAAGACGCAGATGACGGCGAACCTGTTGCGGAGGATCACGCGGCGGGGCAGGGCCTTGGTTACGACTATGCCTTCGGCAATGACCATTCCGGCGGCGATCGCGCGATCCCGCGCATCACCGTCCACGCATTCTGCACCCGCACGCCCTCGATCTCGCTGATGCGCACGATCATGAACGACCGGCGCATGAAGAACGTCTCGATGGACGTGTTCGAGAGCGGCGTTGCGGGCGCTATCCAGTACTACGTCAACGAGGCCACGCCGAACCTGCTCATCATCGAGGGCTCGGGCGACCCGCGCCAGCTTCTCGCCGAGCTCGACTCGCTCGCCGAATACTGCGACGAGAACATCAAGGTCGTGATCCTCGGGCACACCAACGACATCCGGCTCTATCGCGAGCTGATGCGCCGCGGCGTGTCTGAATACCTCGTGGCGCCGGTCGATCCGGTGCAGATGATCCGCGCGATCAGCAACCTGTTCGCCGACCCGGAAGCCCCCTTCACCGGCAAGACGCTCGCCGTCACCGGCGTCAAGGGCGGGGTCGGCGCCTCATCCATCGCGCACAACCTGGCCTGGGCCCTGTCAGAGCGTTGCCGCGTCAACGCGACGCTGGTGGACCTCGACCTCAACTTCGGCACCACCGGCCTTGACTTCAACCAGGACACGGGCGCGACCATCGCCGACGCCCTGATGTCGCCGGACCGGTTCGACGACGCTGTCATGGGCCGCCTGATCACCAAGGCGACCGACCGTCTCTCGCTTTTCACCGCCCCGGCGACGCTGGACCGTACCTACAACCTCGACCCGGAAACCTATGTCCGCGTGCTCGAGCAGGTGCGCGGTTCGGTTCCGTTCGTGGTGCTCGACCTGCCGCACATCTGGAGCGACTGGTTCAAGTCGACCGTGATCTCTGCTGACGAGCTCGTTGTCGTGGCTGCGCCTGATCTTGCCTCTCTGCGCAACGGCAAGAACCTGATCGACTTCCTCAAGGCCGCGCGGCCGAACGATAATCCGCCGAAGCTTGTGCTCAACATGGTCGGCCTGCCGAAGCGACCGGAAATCCCGGCGAAGGATTTCGGCCAGGCGATCGGCGTCGAGCCGTCGATGGTGCTGCCTTTCGATGCGCAGCTGTTCGGCACGGCCGCCAACAATGGCCAGATGATTTTTGACGTGGCGCCTGAATCCAAGGTCGCTCAGGGGATCGACCAGCTCGCGGCCCAGATCACTGGGCGTGAGGTTCAGACGGCCAAGCCAAGCATGCTGAAAAAGCTGCTCGGCAAGTAGGAGTAGGGGATGTTCGGTAAGCGCACGACGACGGGCGGACCTGCTGCCCCGCCGGCTACGGCGGTTGAGGCCCCGCGTCCCGCGCCTGCTGCGCCGCCTGCCTCGGGCTCGTCCTCGATGGGTGCGCCGCCGCCTCCGCGTCCTGCCGCTCCCAAGCCTCCCGCTGCAGCGGCGTCCGCCGGTCTGGGTGATGCGCCGCCGCCTCCGCGAGCTGCGGCTGCTGCCGCACGACCCACCTCCAAGTCGGCTCCACCGCCGCCTCCGCCGAAGGAAAAGATCGCCACGATCGACAACCGGTCGGACGAATACTACCGGACGAAAACCGAGGTCTTCAACGCGCTGATCGACACGATCGACCTGTCGCAGCTGGCGCAGCTCGACCAGGAATCCGCGCGCGAGGAAATTCGCGACATCGTCATCGAGATCGTCTCGATCAAGAACGTGGTCATGTCCGTCGCCGAGCAGGAAACGTTGCTCGAGGACATCTGCAACGACGTCCTGGGCTATGGTCCGCTCGAGCCGCTGCTCGCTCGCGACGACATCGCCGACATCATGGTCAACGGCGCCGGCACGACCTACATCGAGGTGGCCGGCAAGATCCAGCGCACGAACATCCGCTTCCGCGACAATGCGCAGCTGATGAACATCTGCCAGAGGATCGTCAGCCAGGTTGGCCGCCGCGTCGATGAAAGCTCGCCGATCTGCGACGCGCGTCTCGCCGACGGCTCCCGCGTCAACGTCATCGCCCCGCCGCTGGCCATCGATGGGCCAGCGCTCACCATTCGTAAGTTCAAGAAGGACAAGCTGAAGATCACGGATCTCGTGAACTTCGGTTCGATTTCCGAGCCGGGCGCGGAAATCCTGCGCATCATCGGCGCCTGCCGCTGCAACACACTGATCTCCGGCGGTACGGGTTCGGGGAAGACCACGCTGCTCAACACGCTGACGGCCTTTATCGCCCCGGGCGAACGGGTCATCACCTGCGAAGACGCGGCCGAACTCCAGCTGCAGCAGCCGCACGTCGTGCGTCTCGAAACGCGCCCGCCGAACCTGGAAGGCCAGGGCCGTGTGTCGATGACCGATCTCGTCAAGAACTGCCTGCGTATGCGTCCTGACCGGATCATCGTGGGCGAGGTGCGCGGACCGGAGGCATTCGACCTTCTGCAGGCTATGAACACGGGCCACGACGGCTCCATGGGCACGTTGCACGCCAACACGCCGCGCGAGGCTCTTTCGCGCCTTGAATCGATGATCACCATGGGCGGCTTCACGCTGCCGCAGCGCACGATCCGCGAGATGATCGTCGGCTCGATCGACGTTGTCATTCAGGCGTCCCGCCTGCGCGACGGCACGCGGAAAATCGTCTCGATCACCGAGGTCATGGGCCTCGAAGGCGACGTGATCGTGACGCAGGATGTGATGCGTTTCGAAATCACCGGCGAAGACAAGGACGGCAGGCTGAAGGGCGCCCATAGCGGCACTGGCATCGGCCGTCCGCGTTTCTGGGAACGCGCGAAGTACTTCAATATGGAAGGCGAACTGGGCCGCGCCCTGGACGCCCTTGAGGAGGGCGGTCGCCAATGAGCCCTGAACTTATGACCTACGCGATCGCCGGGCTGGCGTTCGTGGCGATCGCGGGCCTCGGTCTCTCGTTCGCGGGGGCAGGGCGCGGGAAGCAGTCCAAGCGGATGAAGGCGATCAGCGATGGCGCACGCGGCGGCCGCACCGTCGATGCTAACGCCGCCCGGCGCAAGCAGATGGACGCAGCGACCAAGGCGCTGCGCGACCGCGAGGAAGCCAACCGCAAGAAGCGGACGGTCGGTCGTTCGCTCGAAGACAAGATCCGGCAGGCCGGCCTGAACATCACCGTTCCGATGTTCTACATCGCCTCGCTGCTCGCCGGCGCCGCCACTTTCGCCGGACTGTTCCTCGGCGCCGGTCTCAACAAGGATGTCATGCTGCTGGCTGCCTGCGGCATTTCTTTCGCGGCAGCCTTCGGCGTGCCGCGCTGGTTCCTCGGTATGAAGATCGCCGGCCGCCAGAAAAAGTTCGTCAGCCAGTTCGCCGACGCCATCGACGTCATCGTCCGCGGCGTGAAATCCGGTCTGCCGCTGCATGAATGCCTCAAGATGATCGCCAAGGAGAGCCCGCAGCCGCTCGCCGCCGAATTCCAGGCCGTCTGCGACGCGATCGCGATGGGCGTGGATATGCCCCAGGCGCTCGACCGGATGTATCAGCGCACGCCGATCCAGGAAGTGAACTTCTTCAACATCGTGCTGAACATCCAGCAGAAGGCAGGCGGCAACCTGTCCGAAGCGCTCGGCAACCTGTCGAACGTGCTGCGCTCACGGAAACTTCTGCGTGAGAAGATCAAGGCGCTGTCGTCCGAAGCCAAGGCGTCCGCGATGATCATCGGCTCGCTGCCGGTCATCGTGATGCTGCTCGTCTACCTTACGACGCCGGCCTATATCATGTCGCTATTCACCACCGATCTGGGTCACCTGATCCTTCTGATCGCGTCGGGCCTCATGGGCGCAGGCATCTACATCATGCGCTCCATGATCAACTTCAACTTCTAGAGCGGGGAGCCAGGAGATGGATATCGACTGGGTCCAGTTCCTCACCGATCCGGTGACGCTCGCCTCGGGCCTTGCCTGCGTGGCGACCTTTGCGACCGTGATGACGTTGGCTGCGCCGGCGTTCAATCAGGACAAGCTCGGGACACGGCTCAAGGCCGTCGCGAACCGCCGGGAAGAGCTGCGCAAGAAGAGCCGCGCGGCGCTGGAAGGCGACAACGCGAAGAAATCGATCCGCGTCCAGGACACGTCGATGATGAAGAAATTCGTCGACAAGCTGGACCTGCAGAAGATGCTGGAGGACCCCGGCGTCCTCAAGAAGCTGACCCAGGCCGGCCTGCGCGGCCCGCGTCCGATATCGATCTTCTACTTCTGCCGTTTCGCGCTGCCGCTCGTGTTCGGCCTCGCGGCCTTTATCTATATCTGGTTCATCAACGACCACGGCCTGCAGATGCCGATGAAGATCGGCGCGGTTGTGTTCGGTTTTGCCGCCGGCTTCTACGGTCCGAACCTCTATCTCGAAAACATGATCACGAAGCGCCGCACGTCGATCATGCGCGCCTTCCCCGACTCGCTTGACATGATGCTGATTTGTGTCGAGTCGGGCATGTCGATCGAACAGGCCTTCGCCCGCGTCGGCGAGGAGATTGGCACGGCCTCCGCCGAACTGGCCGAGGAACTCTCGTTGACCACCGCCGAACTGTCCTACCTGCAGGATCGTCGTCAGGCCTATTACAACCTCGCCGAACGCACAAACCATCCGGGCGTCAAGGGCGTCGCCATGGCGCTTGTGCAGGCTGAAAAATACGGTACCCCGATGGGCGCCGCGCTCCGCACGATGGCCAAGGAAAACCGCGAGATGCGGATCACGGAAGCCGAGAAAAAGGCGGCTGCGCTGCCCGCCAAGCTCACGGTGCCGATGATCGTGTTCTTCCTGCCGGTGCTGTTCCTCGTCATTCTCGGACCGGCCTTCATCAAGATCGATGCGATGGGCCTCGGCAAACCGGCCCAGGGCGTCGTAGAGACGCCGAAGAAGAAATAGTGGTTCGCGCACCGGAAACGACAAAGCCCGCGGCGCAAACCGCGGGCTTTGCATTTCTGGTTCGAGTTCCCGCTACTTCTTCGGCTTGTAGGCGATCAATACATTGCCCGGGGTCTGGCTGAACGAGCCATAGCCCGAGTTGACGAAGATCATGCCAAAGCCGGCCGAGACGCCGTGGCTGTCAATCGAGCCGCCCTTGCCGGCGACCGCGCTGTTCAGCGTCTTCTGCGGGCCGATCGTGTCGAGCTTGTTGATCACCGCACCGGTCTTGCTGTCGAGGACATAGACTTGTCCGCCCAGCGTCGCGCCGACAACCGCGCCGTCAATCACCAGCGGCGCCGCCGAGAAGCCGTAGCGGGTCTCGCAATTGGTCACGAGCTTGTTGCGCTCGCCCGCGCAGTCGGGTTTGGCCGCGAACGACCAGGCCGGCTTGCCGGTCTTGAGGTTGAACGCGTAAAGACCGGCCTTCGATACGAATTTCGGATCAGGCGAGATGAGTGGATCGTTGATCGGTACGATCATGTTCGTCCCGTCCGTGGTGATCCCCCAGTGCACGCCGCCCAGCGCCGTGCCTTCGCCCACACGCTGGCTCCACAGCACCTTGCCGGTGTTCGCATCGAGCGCCCAGGCGTGGCCGGACTTCTGGCCGGCGAGCACGATATCCTTGCCGCCCGCCGACGTCACGACCGCGCCGGCGCCGAAGTCATAGTCGCGCCCGTCGCCGCCGAAGAGGACAGGGCAGTTCGGCCCGTTCTTCCCGCTCTCCACGTCGCAGGCCATGTTCCAGACGTCGGCCGCCATGGCCTGATACTGCCAGGCCACCTTGCCGGTATCGAGGTCGATCGCGATCACAGCATCCGACGTGTCCGTGCCCGGATGCGAGGTGTTCTCGCCCGAGGTGACAATGATGTGGTTGCGCTTGGCGTCATAGACCGGCACAGACCAGATCGGCGCGCCCGACGGGCCTTTCTGCTTCACGCCGGCAGAGCTCACCTGGCCATTGTATTCCGGCTCCTTCATCGTGTGCCATTCCCAGGCGTGGCTGCCGTCCTTCGCATTGAGTACGACGACCGAGCCGTGGCCCGAGCAGCATTCCGATTTCGGATTGGCGCCGGAGGCGACGCCTGAGGCCGATAGCGGAACGACGATCTTGTCCCTGGCGAAGATCACGCCGCCACGGACAGCGCCGCCCGTACCGTTCACCGGCTGGCCCGACGCCTTCCACACCAGCGCGCCCGTCGCCGCGTCCAGCACATGGATGTCGCGGCCGACAGAGAAGGCGATAACCTTCTTGCCGCCGATCTCGCCGATCGCCGGCGTGTTGCGGCTGGAAGCGGCGTAGGTCCATTTGGCGCAACCCGTCGCGGCATCGAGCGCCACAACCTTCTGCCCGCCCGTCACGAACATCGTGCCGTCGCTCAGGATGGACGCGCCCGTGCCCGATCCCTGTCCAGGGAAGGCGATCGCCCAGGCGACTTCGAGATTACCGAGATCCGCCTTCTTCAGCCCAGCCTGCGTCGACGTGTAGCTGCGCGTCTGGGCGCCATCGACGCCGAAGCCGCCGGAGACCACAGTCGCGCTCGCGCTTACGGCGCGCTTCTCGGCGCTGCACATGATCGCGTCAGTCCATGAGGCAGGCGCCGTTGCCTGTCCGGCTGTCAGCCAGGCAATGAGATCTGCCTTCTCTTTCTCCGACAGCCCCGCCGCCATCGGCGCCATGATGCCGCCCTCGGAGATCACTTCGCGCAGCCGCTGCGGCGTCATCACCTGCAGGCCGACCAGCGTCGGCGCACGGGCATTCACAGGCGTCGCATGGCAGGTCGAGCAGGTCTTCTCATAGACGGCCCGGCCCGGATGATCAGGCGGCGTCTGTGCCAGGGCCGGTGCGGCCAGCACGCCCAGCGCAAGACCAGCAGCCGCAGCGTACAGCGAAAGACGCAGATTCATCGGTATTCCTCCCGTGCGGACCGCCATGGCGTCCGCCTTCCGTTGGCCGCAACCTCGCGCCAGTCGGCTGGGATTTCAACTGTCTTGGGCGGTCGATTCCGTCGCGCTTTGCCGCGTGTGCGATGACGACAGAGTGACGCTCTTGTCAGTTGCCCATGAGCCTTCGCGCGAATCCGAACACTCCCGTCGCCACAAGGATCGAAATGGACAAGGCGGCTGTGAAAATCCCCGCGCGTTGGTCCATCAGGCCAAGAACAATGCTGAACGCGGCGAGCGTAAGGACGGCGATGATCGTCTCGACCAGTCGGCCTGCCAGGATCATTCCGCGATAGCCGATGGCCGCAGCCAGCCTTCGCCCGAGCAAGTCGCCAAAGGCAATAGCAAGCAGAAGTGGTGTCAAGCTCAGCCAGGTCGGCAGGAAGGCGTCCTCGATTTTCCGTTTGTCGATCAAAGCGAGAAAGATGCTGCCGACCGCAGACAATACCGGCACTGTCGCGAGAAATGGGAGGATCAGCCTCTCGCGAAAGTTGCGCTCCGGTTTCAGCGGCCCCCGCTTCCCGCTCAACCCGCGCAAGTGTCAGCTCCGCCAGCGCAGCGTTCGTGGTTCGATCGGGTTGACGAAGGGCCGGCCGTCGGCGCGAGCGGAGGCCCATTCCTTCTTGAGCGTGCGGTACCACTTCGCCTGCACGTCGATGTCGTCGATCCACAGCATGTTCTGCTGATAGGCCATGCCTTTATTCTGCAAGTTCACCATGTGGCCGTCCTGGCCGAGGAATTTCTGCGCAGCCGGGATCAGGATGGGCAGCGCCACATCGAGGAACGCTGCGTTCTTCCAGAACGTGATCTGCGTGATGCGCGTCTTCTTGGCGGAGATCGGCGTAAGGCAGGTGAGGGTGAAGATGCGCGACTTCTTAGCCTCGATGATTTCCCACCGGAAGCCGGGAATCTGGAACACGATCTCGGTCGTCACATCCGAACCCATCAGCGCGCGATAGGCCAGCGAGTTTCCCGAAGGCGCATGGCGCGCCAGCGCCCAGCCGCGTTCCGCCGGAACGAACGGTTTCTCCTTGAGGCGCAGCCCCGTGCTCGGCGGCCGCCACCACCACTGGTTATGCACGAATGGCACATGCGCCGGATCCATCAGGCCGACGACGGCGTCGTCCATATGCGCGTTGAAGATCTGGTGCACAATGAACTTCGGATTGATCCCCTTGCCGATGTCGAAGCTCGGCGGCGGCGCGGCTGGCGGATCATCGCCACGCGGATTGTCTGCGATATAGACGAACACCATCCCGTTCACTTCGTGCACCGGATAACGCCGCACCCGCACCTTGTCGGTCGCGAAGTCCTCGGGTTTCACCAGCGAGGGCATGTGCTTGCAACCGCCATCTGTCCCGAAGCGCCAGCCATGATAGGGGCACTGGATTGTCGGCTGCCCGTCCGTGTCGATCTGCTTGCCCGCGGACAGTGGCACCAGACGGTGAGGGCAGATATCGCGCAGCGCGAAGGCCTCGCCCTTTTCGGTGCGCGCCAGCATCACCGGCTGGCCGAGGATGATCCGGCGGAACTGCTTGCCCGGCTCCAGCGTCTTCGACGCACAGGCGAAATACCAGCTGTCCGTCAGCCAGCCTTCCGCCGTGATCCCGGCCGATTGTGTGAGACTTCCGTCTGCCATTCAGGTCCAGAGCCTTGATTGGCGGGCATTATCCGATGTTTGCTGGCCCCCGTCGAGAGTGTGGGACAACACGTCATGCCCGGAAAGATTAAGCCGACACGGGTTTCGAAGCCCAAAACGCCGAAGATGCACTCGGCGGCAGCTATAACCGGCGCCTGCCTGTGCAGGGCGGTGGAGATCGAGACCGATCTTCCCGTGTTCTGGGCCTGGCACGATCACACCGCGCCGAGCCGCCGCGCACACGGCGCGGCCTACGCCACCTATGTTGGCTGCTGGAAGAGCAAGGTACGCGTCACGAAGGGCGAGGCGAAAATCTCGACTTATGAGGACACGGAACGCCGCCAGGTGCGCAGCTTCTGCTCCGTCTGCGGCTCGCCCGTGATGTTCGCGCGCAGCCGTGCGCCGAAAATGATCAACATCCCGCGCGCGCTCTTCGCGGGCCGCACCGGGCGCGAAGCGAAATATCATATCGGCATCGAGGATCTGCAGGATTGGACCTATCTCGGCGCGCCTGTAGGTCCGCTGAAGGGCTATCCCGGCGTGACGGTCGAGAAGTCACGCAGGAGGCCGAAGGCCAAGGACGATCTTTTCGATCCTGAGATGCTCAGCGAGGACTGACCGGCTCATCGCCTGTTGTTGCAGGCGAGGGACAGTCGCCTCGGCGCCGCCGCACTGCCGGGAACCTGTCCCATGACATCCGTGTTGTGTGAAAGATTGGTCAGGCGTTTTGCGCGCGATGCGTCGCCACAACAACGAAATGCCTGAGAATTCAGGCTGGAACCTCACGCCGCCGAAAATAGCGTCGAGGTCATGACTCATTTGTCAGCGTGGAACCTGAAACCATCGCGGTGAAGCGTCGTTTGGTGCGCATGGGGGCGCAAGCGGCCCCAGCGCCGCAGACATCGCCAGAACGGAAAAGTAGAGGAACCCACCCATGATGAAGACGCTTCTCGTCACCGCAACACTGGTAGCGCTTGGCGCTCCCGCTCCCGCTCTCGCGCAACTGCCTGCAACGACGCAGCCAGCCGCGAAGGACGATCATTTCACGATGACTGATGCGAACAAGGACGGCGCGCTGTCGCTAGCCGAAGTCCAGAAATTCGAGCCGAAGGTGACCCAGGCCGACTTCGACAGGTACGACGCCGACAAAAGCAAGTTGCTCTCGAAGGCGGAATTCCAGAAGTGGGCGGAAGCAAGAACGACTGCGCCGGCTTCGGCTCCGGGTCAGTGATCCATGAAGGTGCGGGCTGGACGTACGCGATGCGTACGAGGCTGAGGGCGCGGGTGATCCCCGCGCCCTTTTCCGTTTAGTGGACCATGAAGTTGATGTTGCGCGTCTCGACAACCGGCGTCGCCGCATCGCCCTGGTGCTTCTCGAACTTCACCACCGCGTTGCCCGAGGCCTTCGGCGTCACCTTCACGACATGATGCGTCGCGCCGTCGGGCATCGCTTCATCCTTGGCTTCGCCGATCTCGACCAGCGCGGCGTCGGCCGTCGTGGCGACCCAGGTCACGCCAGCCGCCGTCGGCAGGTGAACGCTTTCGACCTTGCCGGGGATGGTGTGGAAGGTGAAGTCGTTTGGCGTCTCGGCCATGTTGGCGTCGTCGGTCGCATCGGCCGACTTCATGGTGTCGTCCATGGCCGCCATGTCGTGACCGGCCGCCGGAGTTTCGGCAGCAGGCGTCGTGGCGGCTGGCTCGGTCGGCTTCGACTCGCTGCACGCGGCAAAGGCGAGAGCGGAAGCGGCAAGCAGAATAAGTCGCATGGGGTCGTCTCCTCCTATCGGTTTGCTGCCTGTCATATAGCGTCCTCAGGCCGTGCGGTAGTGGTGCTCGGTAAAGCGATTCCAACCTTTCTTGTTGCGGGCTTCGACGGCCCAGCGCATTCCGGCCTCCTCATCCGGCCAAAACACCTGCCGCGCCAGCCCCGCATCCATCTGGGCCTCGAAGCAGACCGCATCGGGATGAACATCCTTCGCCTCGGAGAGCTTGCCAGAGCTCTTCTTGCCGTCGCTTGTATAGGACCAGTAGGTCAGCAGGCCGTCCTTGTCGGGTCCGAACAGGGCTATCTCGCGATAGCTCCTCGCCGCGCCCTTCGTCTTGAAAATCCATTCGGCCTCCAGCCGCACATAGCCGTCACCGAACTTCTGGTAGTCGCGGATGCAGGCCACCGGCCCCATCGGCGTATCGCTCTCCGCCTTCCAGCGGCCGAGCAGGGGCGCCATCGGCCCCATCTTCCCGCGTCCCTTCTTCCAGGCCTGCGCCATGGCTTCCTCCCCGTGACGAACACTGCAAGTGAAGGCCCGTGCGCGCCGGTATGCAATCACCCAAAGGGGTGATTTGCGTGAACGGGCGCCGGAAAGGCCTGTTACGGGCCCCGTTACAGTTCCAATCTGCTGGAGCCGAATCCCGGATCAGGGCAAGGTCGACGCGTTTCCGGGGAGGATTCGGGCATGACGGACGAACATCATCCAAAGTTCACGAAGCTGGTCGACTTCCTCGCCCGCATTCCTGCGATCGAGATCAACGACACGCCCTCGCGCGGCATTGGCTCGGGCGAGAGCGACGCCGGTTGGTGGGTGAAATTCCAGATCGACGTCGACCACGACCTCGCCTGGAACACGGTGCAGGAGATGGGGCACGTGCTGAACTATCTTGCCGTGGACGAACGCCTGCCGACCGTCTTCAAGCCCGTCTCGCCGCCGCCCTACATGAATGGTGGCCCGGACGAATATCTCTCATGGATCATCGAAGGCGCGGACATGCCACCCGGTACGGTGGCGACCTGGCTGGAGGAACGCCTGCCCAAGCCAGTCGAGGATGAAGCCGCCTGGCTTGGCGAAGCCGAAGACGAAGACGAAGAGGGCGAGGATGAGGACGAAGACGACGGCCCCACCGGCTGGCTCGAAAACGAGGACGACGAGGATTAGGGCGCTGGCGGATCGAGCAGCTTGAGCGCGATGTCGCTCGGCACGCCCGTCGTGTTGGCCAGCAGCACCACGCCGGTCTCCCGCGCCGGATCAAAGGCGATGAACGCGCCATAGCCGCCCGTTCCGCCATCGTGCGCGACGATCTTCCTGCCCGACGCCGTCGTCAGCGTGATCCAGTTGAGCCCGATCTCGTTCGTTCCTGCTGCCTTGGCGCGCGGCTGTTGCGCCATGCGCATGGCCCGCTCCAGATCGTTCTTCGGCTCACCGAGATTGGCGTCGAGATATTTCAGCATGTCCGCCATGCTAGAGCGCAGCGCGCCAGCGCCGGCAAGCGTTGGAAGATCCCAGTTGGCGACCACGTCGCCCTTCTTGTTGTGTCCCTTGGCCAGTTGCTCCTGCATCGCCGGCGTCAACGTGATCGCGGTCGAGGTCATGTCCAGCGGCGCAAGCAGGCGCTGGGTCACCAGCGCCTCGTAACTCGTGCCCGCCTTGTTCGCGAGCAGGTGTCCGAGCAGGCCGACGCCGAGATTGGAATACTCGAAACTCTCTCCCGGATCGCGCAGGAGCTTGTAGCTTCCAAGAAATGCGCCGAGCTGGTCGATGCTGTAGTCGGCGTAGGGATTTGTGAAGTCCCTGGGCGCCAGGTTCAGCGGCAGTCGTGGCAGTCCGGAATTCTGCTCTGACAGGTTGGCAAGCGTGATTTCCTTCCCGTTTCGCGCAGGCAGCGTCAGCCCCGCAGGCGCATAGGTTCGCGCGGGCGCATCGAGTTTGATCTCGCCCTTCATCGCCATGTCCGCCAGCACTGTCGCCGTGAATGTCTTGGTGATGGAGCCGATCTCGAATACCGAATCCTTTGACAGCGGCCTGGCGCCCGGACCCGGATCTCCATAGGCGACCACGCGTGTCGTACCGTCCTTGTCCATGACGCCCAGCACGAGGCCAGCCGCCCGCTTGTCCTCGACGCCCTTCCGGATCGTCGCCAGCAAAGCTGCATCATCCGGGAACGCCGACTGCGCCAGCGCGGGGCCAGCCGCAAACACCGCCAGCGCGAAGAGAAGGATGGCGCGCATCAGGATCTCTCCTTGTGGCGGTCCAGATCGTCGATCATGCGCTGCAGGCGGGCGGCGCCAAGCAGGTTGAGCAGGATGATGATCACGAACACCAGCGCGACGACCATTGCGGCGCCCGAAAGCGCGATCAGCGCACGCTCCGGATGCCTAGCTGTCATGTCGACACCGATCGCGATGAACCACAGGATGATCCCCGGCACGACAGGTAGGATGTACCACAGCCACACCGACCGCAGCGCATCACGCTGGCGCGCCAGCTCGGCGCGCTGGAAGTCGATAAGGCTCTGCGCCGATGCCTCCGCTGGCGGGGCGACCGCCCGCCCACGCAGGTGCAGGTTCAGCGCGACGATCAGCATGCCCACGATGATGAGACCGTTTGAGACGGGCCACAGCAGCCCCGCGCGCGATGTCAACGCGTGCTTACGCGCCGCACAGATCCGGCAACAACCTTCGCTTGATCAGACCTTCGTCGGTCCGGCTTCCAGCACATCCTCGACAGTGCGCAGGCCGGGCTTCGGCGATGTCACAAGCACGGCCATGTTTCCGGGCAGGTGTTTGTTGTCGAGCATCTTCTCGTGCGCCATCGGGATGTCCGCCCAAGGGAAGACTTCCGACATGCACGGGTCGAGGCGGCGTTCCAGCATCAGCTGGTTCGCCTGGCTTGCCTGCAGCAGGTTGGCGAAGTGCGAACCCTGCACGCGCTTCTGGCGCATCCACAGGAAGCGCGCATCCATCGTCAGGTTGAAGCCTGTGGTGCCGGCGCAGATGACGACCATGCCGCCGCGCTTCACGACGAACACCGAGGTCGGCATCGTCGCCTCGCCCGGGTGTTCGAACACGATGTCGACGTCTTTGTTGCCGGTAATCTGCCAGATTGCTTTGCCGAACTTGCGAGCTTCCTTCATGTAGTCGTTGAACTCGGGCGAGTTCACTTTCGGCAACTGGCCCCAGCACTTGAACTGGTTACGCAGGATGACGCCCTTGGCGCCCATAGACAGCACGAAGTCCGTCTTCGATTCATCCGAGATCACGCCGATCGCATTGGCGCCCGCGATGGCGCACAGCTGCACGGCGTAGGAACCGAGACCGCCCGACGCCCCCCACACCAACACGTTCTGGCCCGGACGCAGCACGTGCGGACGGTGGCCGAAGAGCATGCGGTAGGCGGTGGCGAGGGTGAGGGTGTAGCAGGCCGCTTCTTCCCATGTCAGGTGCTTGGGACGTTCCATCAGCTGGCGCGACTGCACGCGGCAGAACTGCGCGAACGAGCCGTCCGGCGTCTCATAGCCCCAGATGCGCTGGGACGGGGAGAACATCGGGTCGCCGCCGTTACATTCCTCGTCGTCGCCGTCGTCCTGGTTGCAGTGGATAACGACTTCATCGCCTGGCTTCCAGCGCTTCACCCGCGAACCGACGGCCCAGACGATGCCCGAGGCATCCGAACCGGCAACGTGGAAGGGCTGCTTGTGAACGTCGAACATCGACACCGGCTCGCCGAGGCCGGCCCAGATGCCGTTATAGTTGACGCCCGCCGCCATCACGAGAACGAGCACCTCGTCTGAGGCGATCTCCGGGGTCGGAACCACCTCGAGCTGCATCGCCTTCAGGGGACGGCCCTGCCGTTCCCGGCGGATCGCCCAGGCGTGCATGTTCTTCGGAACGTGGAAATCTGGGGGAATCTCGCCAACGGCGTAGAGATCTTTCACTTCGCGTGTCGTCGCGCCGTCAGCCACAGTTCACCTCTCCCCGCGCCTTGTTTCATGGGCCTTTTCCGGCTCGGGCGTTCCGCTCGCGAGAAGCCAGGGGCCTTCAAACGGGCGTCACATTGTCCAAGGACCGGACGGATTGCAAGCAATCTTGTTGCACTGCAATAGAAGGGCCACGCCTGTGGCCGCAAGGCTGCGTCGCCTGCGGCCGATTAGGCGGGACGTTCTGCCTCCGAAGCGACTTCAGCGGGTTGCCCCGCCTTCGCCGCATCGGGACAGCCGGCAGAGGCATGCAATGTGGTTTCCGCCCTCGGCGCGGTGAGCCCGGCAATGCTGACAAAGGCCACGGCCGCAAACGCAGCCCCGAACCCGATCATCGACCGAAGCGTCAGGCTCATGCATGTCTCCCCATGTCCGGCGCCGGGTGTCCAAAACCGGCGCGTCCGGGCATAGACAAGACGCAGATGGTGGCCAGATCGGGGCGGCGTGGGCGTCCGCTTCGAAAAAACCGGAGACCGGCATGACTCGGCAGGCATGGGTGAACGGCGTCTATGTTGCGGCGGAGGAGGCGAGGATCTCGCCCTTCGATCGCGGCTTCCTGTTCGCCGACGGCGTCTACGAGGTGACCGCCATCTACAACGGCCGCACCGTCGACATGGAGCGCCACCTCGACCGTCTTGAGCGCTCCCTGCGCGAACTCAAGTTCGGCACGATGCCGAACCGCAAGGAGCTGGAGGAAGTCCACCGCCGTCTCATCGCCGACAACAACATCAACGAGGGCTACATCTATCTTCAGGTGACGCGCGGCGCCTACGGCCAGCGCGACTTTGTCGCCCCCGACAAGCCGAACCTCACCTGCTTCGCCTACGCAGAATCAAAGCCGCTGATCGACACGCCCTCCGCCCGCAACGGTTCGCGCATCGTTGCGCTGCCCGACATCCGCTGGGCCCGCCGCGACATCAAGTCGACCGGCCTCCTCGCCCAGGCCCTCGCCAAGACCGAAGCCAAGGCCCGCGGCGCCGACGACGCATGGCTCGTCGCCCCCGACGGCTTCGTCACCGAAGGCGCCTCCTCCAACGCCTGGATCGTCACGAAGGACGGCGAGATCATCACCCGCGCGCTCTCCAACATGATCCTCGCCGGCATCACGCGCCATGCGCTGTTTGACGCCCTGGGCCAGCAAGGCCGCAAGATCACCGAACGCAGCTTCACGCTGGAAGAAGCCAAGACCGCCGCCGAAGCCTTCACCACCGCCGCCACCGGCCTCGTCACGCCCGTCGTCGAGATCGACGGCGTCAAACTCGGCTCGGGAAGACCCGGCCCCATCACCCGCAGCATCCAGAAACTCTACTACACCGCCATCGGCGCCGACGTGTCGAAAGCGGTGCCGTGGGTAAACGAGTAGCGCGCCTTACGGCGTCAGCTTCGTCTGCAGCCAGTTCTGCGTCGCCGCGGGTGCGCCGCTGAAGGTTTCGCCGGTTGCGGGGCTGGTCTTGCACGCCTGCTTCAGTGCGCCATCCGCCTCGGGGAAGGTCGCGAATGGCTGCATGTCCAGCGCCACAAAGCCCACGCCGGCGATGCCTCCGTCGGCCGTCCAGTATCGCGGCGTCAGGCCAACGCGCGCTGTCTTCCCGGCGCAATCGAAATCGAGCGTGAGCGAGCGCGTGCGGAATGCCCGAGCCGCTCCTCTAAACCCGTCCTTTGGAACGTCCTCGCGATAGCGGATCATCAGGTGAATGCGCGGCCACTTGTCCCGCGCCGGCGCTTTCGCGTCCGCCCAGGCTGTCGCCGCCTTGTCATCCACGCCGATCAGCCGCCAGTCCAGCACCTGCGAATTGGAGATCCCGAGCGATGCAGGCGCCGATGTTGCGCGGCCATCCTTGAGCGCCTTGTCGAGGCTGGTCAGGCGCGGGCCGTCATAGCCCCAGCGCGGGTTACAGATGATCTTGCCCATCTCGGCCATGACCGTACCCGCGTAGTTTGTTTTCGCCTCGGCGTCCGGCGTCTCGCTGACGCGCAGCGTCTTGCCCTTCATGTCAATGTAGTTCGTCTGCACGAGCTTGTCCTTCATGTGCGTGCAATCGAGCACATGCCGCGTCCACTCGGCTGACCACGGCGGCGTGGCTGTTGTCTGATCGAGGGGGTAGACCTCCAGCAGCCACAATTCCTTGAACCGCGTATTGTCCGCTCCCGTCCTGTCGACCAGGGATCCCTCTTCAAGAAAGGCGGTAGTGGGCCAACCCACTGGGTTTACCTGCACCAGCTTGAGTTTCGTCTTGGGCGGCGTCAGCGCTGCAGCCTTCGGCGGCGGCGCAGGCGTCTGGGCTGCCGCCTGCGCAGCAACAAGCGCGATCAACGACAGAGCGATGGACCTCAACGTCATGCGCCGTCCCCCATCTCGGATCGAGCGATCATAGGAATGGGGTGCGCACGGACGCAATGGCCGGCGAGCAGGCGCCGGAGCGTCAATCGCTGTTAGTTGGCGTAGCGCGCCGCAATCGCATCCCACCGCGCCTTGTGCGGGGACACTTTTCCCACAGGTCCGGCGTTCGTGAACTCCAGCAGCTTGTCGCTCGCGTCATAGCGCGGCCATTCCGGCTCGCCTGCGCTGTTGGGGTTTCCCGCCTTCGCGAAGTTGGTCCAGTACGTCACCGCATGCAGCGCCTGCACCTGGTCGTTCGCATCGGTTGGGAAGGGCGAGGTGTGCAGCGTATCGAACACATATTGCCGCTCCTGCGCGTGCGCTGTGCCCTTCCAGCGTCCAGCCACCGATGGCGAGATCACGTCGAAACGATAGAGCCAGGTCGGCTGTCCATGCGCCGCATGCAGCCCCGCCAGATACCGCGCCGGCTCGCCGAAGATGATGTCGCCCACGATCCGCGCCGCCATGTCGTCCTTGTCGGGATAGGTCGCCACCAGCGCCGGCATGTCGGCCAGCTTCGCGCCCAGCGTCCGGGTCAGCGACCCGTCCACGTCTTCCGGCTTGGAAGGAAACTCCGCGCTGTTGTAGCCGACCATGTACGGCACCTGCGCTTCCTTGCCCGCCTTGAACGTCTCAACCACCGACATCGGAATGATCTTCCCGTCGATGATCGGCCCGCCGCCCGAGAT
>JBGAKC010000052.1:0-29177 GCA_044224605.1 Hyphomonadaceae bacterium | reverse complement strand
CTCCGGGCGGCCCTCCTCCGGGCGGAATGGGTCCGAGCACTGATGATGCTGCCTCCAGCATCATGTCGGCGTTCGACTCGGATGGCGACCCGAGCCTCAGCCTGGACGAGATTCTCTCTGCCCTCGGGCAGGAGGATGACGAAGATGGCGGCGTTGCTTCCGCCCTCTCCTCGCTCGACAGCGATGGCGATGGTCAGCTCAGCCTTGTGGAACTGACGGCGGGCATCCAGCAAGACATGGACGCAGGTTATCGCGCCTATGCCGAACAGGCCGCCCAGCAGATCTGATCCAACGAAGCGAGTAGCGAGAGGCGCCGGGGCATATGCTCCGGCGCCTTTTGCTTTCCACTGATGTCGGCGTAAATTCACATGCGGGCGTTTCTTCAGGCGCGACTGCGCATCGGATTTCAGGAGCCAACAAATGAAGCGGATCATCCTCGCCTCGGCGCTGCTGCTTGCCCCGGCCTGTTCCTCGATGGGCGGCTTCGGCGGCCCCTCGGGACCACCTTCCGGCTTCACGGAAGAGGCGATGTCGGGCGAGCGCTATCGCATCGTCTATACCGCGCAGACGGACACGACCACGAAGGTCATTTCGGATCGCACGCTGGCGCGTGCGGCGCAGATCACGCTCGACAAGGGCAATGAGTGGTTCGAGGTCACGGGCAAGATCAACGCCAAGAACATGCAGACGCTGGTGATCCAGATGGGCAAGGGCGAGACGCTGGCGGGCGGGCCCAAGCAGTACAATGCGAAAGAGACGCTGGCCTCGCTCAAGGGGAAGATTGGCTAGAGTCCGACCAATCGACTTGACACTGTCAAGGAACGGGCGGACATAGCGCCCGGTGCATGTTGGGGAGAGACACATGGCGCGAGTTCTGGTGACGGGTGCGTCTGGCTTTCTGGCGCAGCACATCATCCTGCAATTGCTGGCGAAGGGACACAACGTGCGCGGCACGCTGCGTTCGCTGAAGCGCGCGCAGGAAGTTCGCGACGTGCTGGCGGCGCATGATCCGCGGGCGAAGGACATCGAGTTTGTCGAAGCCGACCTGTCGTCAGATGCAGGTTGGGCCGAGGCGGTGAAAGGCTGCGAGTTCGTGCAGCACATCGCCTCGCCCTTTCCTGCGGTGCATCCGAAGGACGAGATGGAACTTATCCGCCCGGCGCGTGATGGCGCGCTGCGCGTGCTGAAGGCGGCGAAGGCTGCTGGCGTAAAGCGCGTGGTGATGACGTCGTCGATGGCGGCGATCGCCTACGGCCATGGCGACAAGCGCGCCGAGGTTTCCGACGAGACGATGTGGTCGAACCCGGACGGCCCCGACAACACGCCATACACCAAGTCCAAGACGATCGCGGAGCGCGCGGCGTGGGACTATGTCACTGGGAAAAGTGATGGGGGCGAGGGCAAGGGACTGGAGCTGGTCGCGATCAATCCGACAGGCATTCTCGGACCGGCGCTTTCCAAGGACGTGTCGACGTCGCTGGAGATTCCGATCCGCCTGCTCAACGGCAAGACGCCGGGGCTACCGCGGATCGGCTTCTCATTTGTGGATGTGCGCGACGTCGCTGAGTGCCACGTGAAGGCGATGGAGTTGCCGCAGGCGGCTGGCCAGCGCTTCCTCGCAACCGAGGGCTTCCTGTGGTTCAGCGAGGCGGCGGATATCCTGCGCAAGGCCATCCCGTCCTACGACAAGAAGATCCCGAAGCGGAAAGTGCCGGACTTCGCCCTGAAGCTGATGGCGGCATTCCAGCCGATCTATCGCCAGACCGTCACCGAGCTGGGACGGACGCGGAGGGCCAGCAATGCCAAAGCGTCGCATGTGCTGGGCGTCAAATTCCGCACGGCGGAAGAGGCGCTGGTGGCTTCGGCGGAGTCCTTGATCCAGCTCAAGGTGGTGTGAACCCTTCCGGGCTTCGCATGTGACTACGGGATGGGTTATGAGCCCTCCATTGATCGGCGATTCACGCTGGCGAATGTTCCGGGGAGTGAACTTCATGTCTTTCAAAAGCGGTCTCGTGGCTGTTGCGCTTGGCGCGCTAGCGACAGCGTGCGCCTCGGCGCCCGAGCAGGCGGCGCCGCAGGCGACAGCCGCACCGAGCATCTACGCGGGCAAGAGCGTGCTCGAGGCCGCGATCGAGGCGGCCGGAGGAGAGGCTGCTCTGTCGAAAGTGAAGGAGCTGGAGTGGACCGGAACGGCGACGATCAATGCCGGCGGCAAGACGACGGTGGTCGAGATGGAGACGGTGGTGCGTCCCATCGCCCATTGGGGGCGCTCGACGAGCTGGGTGAAGGCGGACGGCCCGAAGACAGCGCGTACCATCCAGGCTGAGCAGGGCAAGGCGTGGGTGGTGAACAAGGTGACGTGGACGCCGATGCCGGAAGCGCAGGCGGTGCACGAGAACCAGCAGTTCGCGCTTTACTCGCTGATGCTGCTGACGCCGCTGAAGGATGCGGCGGCGAAGGTGACTGAACAGCCGGTTGGTTCGGATGGCACGCGCGCGATCAAGGCGGTGCTCGCGAACGGCATGGGCGGCGAGCTGGAATTCGACGCTTCAGGCAAGCTGGTGCGCGCCGGCATGGCGGTGCGCGACCCGGCCGGCGGCGCACAGGAGATTGTCGAGACGGTGACGTTCTCGGGCGAGTTGGTCAGCAATGGCGTGAAGTGGCCGAAGAAGATCAGCATCCAGCAGAATGGGAAGCCCTATTTCGACCTGGAGCTGGCGACGTTCGACGCCACGCCCGACCTTAAGCCACGGCCCCTGCCGCACACGCTGGACGACGGCCAGACGCCGCCGCCTCGCCCCGGCGCGGACGCGGGTTGAGGCCCGAAACGCAGCCGAATCCTGGGTTTTGCAGTTGACGTCAAGGCGCGCTACGCTGCGCGTCTTGCCGGAGATCGCCCATGTTCCAGCACTTCTTTCACGAGCTGCGCGCGGCCAAGGTGCCCGTCACGCTGAAAGAGTACCTCACGCTGCTCGAGGCGATGGACAAGGGCGTCGTCAGCGGCGCCGGCGGCAATGAGGTGCAGGACTTCTACTATCTCTCGCGCGCGGCGCTGGTGAAGGACGAGAAGCATCTCGACCGCTTCGACAAGGTGTTCGGCCATGTGTTCAAGGGGCTCGACTCGTTCTCGGACGGCGTCGACGTGCACCAGTTTCCGGAAGAGTGGCTGAAGAAGCTCTCCGAGAAATACCTCTCCGAGGAAGAGAAGAAGCAGATCGAAGCCATGGGCGGCTGGGACAAGCTCATGGAGACGCTCAAGCAGCGCATGGAAGAACAGAAGAAGCGCCACGAGGGCGGCAACAAGATGATCGGCACGGCCGGGACGTCGCCCTATGGCGCCTATGGCTACAATCCCGAGGGCGTGCGGATCGGGCAGAAGGAGAGCCGCCACCAGCGCGCCGTGAAGGTGTGGGACAAGCGCGAATTCAAGAACCTCGATGACTCGGTTGAGATCGGGACGCGCAATCTCAAGGTTGCACTGCGGCGGCTGCGCAAATGGGCGCGCGACGGCGCCGAGGAAGAGCTTGATCTCGACGGCACGGTGAAGAAGTCGGCGCGCGAGGGATACATCGACATCGTCATGCGGCCGGAGCGGCGCAACGCGGTGAAGATCCTGATGTTCCTCGACATCGGCGGATCGATGGACCCGCACGTGAAAGCCTGCGAGGAGCTGTTCTCGGCGGCGCGGACGGAGTTCAAGAATCTCGAGTTCTTCTATTTCCACAACTGCATCTACGAGGGCGTGTGGAAGGACAACCGCCGCCGCAACATCAACAAGATGCAGACGTGGGACGTGCTCCATCGCTTCCCGGCCGACTATAAAGTCATCATCGTGGGCGATGCAGCGATGAGCCCCTACGAGATCACCTATCCGGGCGGCTCGGTGGAGCACTGGAACGAGGAGCCGGGCGCGATCTGGCTGCAGCGGATCGTGGACATCTATCCGCACATCGCCTGGCTCAACCCGACGCATCCGTCGGGTTGGGAGTATTCGGGATCGACAGACCTGATACGCCAGATTATCGGCCCGCACCGCATGTTCCCGCTCACCGTGAAGGGCGTCGAGGAAGCGACGAGGGAACTGGGACGCTAGGCTCGGACGCTACGGCCCCGTCATGCAGGCGGCGGCGTGGGCCGTTACGTCTGACACCTGCTGTGCATTGTGGGCCTGCAGCACCGTTGCGGAGACGTTGGCGATCAGCTTGGCCGTGTCCTGCTGCGAGCGGCCGCGCGTGGCGCCTTCGGCGCTGGCCCTGCCCTGCGCCGCAGTGAGCGCCGAGGTGATCGCGTTGATGTCGCTGACGCCCTTGAGGGCGCGGCCGGTCTTGGCGCGATCGAGCGCGAAGGAGAGATGCCCGGCGCAGGCGACGGCGCGGCCATAGGCTTCGGCCTTGGTGATCACCGCGAGCGCGGTGTCGCCGGCATTACTCTGGGGGTTGGAGGGTTGCGGCTCCGGCTGGCGCGCGCGCTGGGCGGCGGGATAGGCGGTCCACTCGCCATGCACGTCCGACTCCCACTTGGTGATCAGCGTCTTGGCTTCATCGAAGGCCGGCATCAAGGCTTCGCCGCCGCGCAATGCGTGATTGAACAGGGCATCGCCAAAGAAGGTCCAGTCGCGGCTGGGCTCGCAGCCGAAGGACGTCTTGTCGGCGGCGGCGGCGGTGAGCACGACCGTGTTGTCGTTCGAGAACGGCAGGATGAAGTGGCCGGAGAAGCAGGCCGAGACGATCACAAGCTTGTTGTTGATACCGGCCTGGGCGAACGAGTCGCGCAGGTTGGCCGCCCGGATCGCGCCGCCCATGCGGCCTTTCTCCTGGATCGCCACGGCGCCGTCGGGCCCGCCATGCGAGGTGAAGAAGACGAGGACGAGGTCTTCCTTGGGATCGGCGATCTGGCCGATGCGGCCAAGCGCGGCGTTGAAATTGTTGGGCGTCGAGGAAGCATAGGTGCGCGCGGCGCCGGGACCGCGGCCAGCGGATAGGACGATCGTACGGTCTGTCGCGTCATAGCGGCGGCCGATGATGGCGGCGGCTTCCTTGGCCTCGCTCTCGAAGACGGGATCGTTCCAGAAAGAGGCGACGAGGACATAGGTATCAACGACGCCGGGGCGCTGCGGCGGCAGGCTGGCGAGCGCGCTGGACATCAGCGAGACATCTTTCGCGGCGTCAGACGGAGACATCGCGATCTCCATGACGCCGAACATGCCGCCCAGGGGATCGCGCTGTTGCTGCTGCGCGACCGCCACGTCGGACGCCGCAAGCGTACCCAGAAGCGCCGAACCCAGCGCGAGCCCCTTCCACATGGTCTTCAAATCCCGCAACAAGAGTCCCCACGCGCCATGTTCTCGCGCCCGGGAGCAACGCGCAAGCAGGCTCGTTCAGCCTCGCCTGCGGCCTGTTCAGCCGGTTTTTTGGGCAGATTCACCGTAAGTCCTGAGGATGATCGACTGGCTGGCGGTCGCCATCAGCGTTCCATCGTCGGCGTAGAGACGCATGTGGCCGTGGCCGAAGCCGCGGGCGGCGGCCTGCGCCTGCACATCGCACAGCACCCATTCCGTCGGCACGATCTTCCGGACGCGCAGATTGTTGTCGAGGCTGTTGCCGCCGCCGCCACGGCCGAGCGCGCCGCCGATCGCGCCGGGGACGAAATCCGCGAAGATCGCCAGCGTGGCGCTGTCGACGGGGCCGGGCCGTTTCTGGCGGATCCAGAGCTGGGAACGGCCGGTCGACATTGCTTCCTCGCGCGAAGCGTCGGGCCGCGAGCGCACGTCGAGCCCCTGACGGAGGCGCGCACTGGAATCCTGCATCGGGCGTTGCGGTTCTTCCCTGCAATCGGCCGGCGAGGGCATGTCCGGCATGTCGCGCCAGTGTTGGTCGGGATAGCCCTCACGGTCGCCCAGCGAAGCCATGACGTTGAAGATTGTGGCGCCATCAACGCGGCCCGCGACGGTCGCCTGCGTTACGGAACGCCCCGCCTGCGCGACGGCGACGTCGAGCAGCACGACGCTGCCGAGCCGCGCGAATGAAACGTACTGCGCTGTCGCCCAGACGAGACCACGCCCGAACGATTGCTCGAGCGCCCGCACCGCGGCGCCGAGCCCCGCTCCCCCGAAGAGGAACACGTGTCCAACAGGACCGACGCAAAGCTCCTCGGTCACACGCAGCGTGTAAGCGTGCTCGGAGACGCGTTCGATGGGCAGGAAGTGAGTCATGACGCGGTCCCGGCCGGCCTGGTCGGCTCTTCCTGCATTTGCCGGATGCGGCGCGGAAATGCAAAGGCGGGAGCGTATCAGTCCGGCTTGCCGCCGCGGATGACTTTCAGGGAGGGCGCCCTGCGGGCAGGCGCTGACGGTTCGGCGGGCACGGGATCGTCGTTAATGTCGCGGACGCGGGGCGTCCAGCCTGGCTTGGCCTTGGAGCGCAGGGGGCTTTTGCGCTTGAAGGTCGAACGCGGAAGATCATCCTTGCGCTCGCCTTCGGCGCAGGTTGCAACCTTCGCCTTGCGGGACTTCTTTTCGATCACGCGGGAAACATGCGTCTGGCGCTGGGACAGCGCTTCCTCCAGCCGGCCCTTGCCGGGATCGCGAAAGGCGGAGCCGTATTTCTCGAGCCGGCCCGTGACACCCTCGACGAAGTCCTTTTCCCAGCTGGTCAGGCCGGGACCGCCCTCTTCCATCGCGCGCTCCGCCGCCCGGCGCAGCTTGCGCAGGGCTTTGTTCGTCTTGCGCTTGTCGACTTCGCGCTTGGGCATGCAGGGATGCTAGCGCGATTGGTGATGCAACAACAGGAGCCGGTGTGCACGCCCTCGTGGTTGCCGTTATCAGATTTCGCCGAGCGCCAGCAGGTAGGTATCCAGAATCGCTTCCTGCTCTTCGCGTTCCTGGCGGTCGAGTTTGCGGAGGCGGATCACCGTGCGCAGGGCCTTGGTGTCGTAGCCCATCGACTTGGCTTCCTGGTAGACGTCTTTGATCTGGCCGCCGACCTCTTTCTTCTCTTCCTCAAGCTTCTCGATCTTCGAGACAACCTGCTTGAGCTTGTCCTTCGCCGCCTGCGTGAGGGCGGCTGCGGATGCGCCGTCGTCCATGTGAGAGCTCCCGTAAGCGTTTCGGGATCACCCTAGCCGGGCGGCGCGATGCATCCAATGACGCGGGCGTCGCAGGGCGGGATTCCCTGTGCATCAGCCTGTGAGTTGTGAGCTAGAGAGCGCTGCCGTTGACGACCTTGTCGAGGCGTTTCTTGCCCTGCACCGCGGCTTGCGCATGCGGATGGATCGCCAGCGCCTTTTCATAAGCCTTGAGAGCGGCGTCGGGCCGATCGATGGACTCGAAGATCATTGCAAGACCGATCCACGCGCCGAAATGACGGGGCTCGCAAGTGAGCGCGGATTCGAGATCGGCGATCGCCTCGTCATACTTGCCGTCATTGAAGAACAGGACGGCGCGGCGGTTCCATCCCTCGGCATAATCTGGCTTGAGGGCGATCACGCGATCAAAAGCGTCGCGCGCGCCTTCAAGATCCTGCTGCTGCTGGTATTCGAGGCCGCGTTTCATGAGCACGTCGACGGTGGGGCTGCCGGAGACGAGCCAGGCATCCCAGACCTCTTCCTCGATCGAGGTGGCTTCCTCGTCGGTTTCGGTGGTCTTGAGCTTGTCCAGCAGGTCCTGGCTCAGGTTTTCAAGCGCCTTGCGTGGATCTTCAACCGGCTTTTCGGACTGGGCGAGTTCCTTCGTCTTGACGGCGGCGTCGCCCTCCGCCTTGCCGGGCGAAAAGGACTTGTCGCAGGCGCTGAGCGCAAGGACGGCGGCAAGAGCGAGGGAAAGACGCTGCATCAGCCTACTATGGAAGGGCCGGAACAGGCGGGCAAGCGTTCGGCGCCACTGGAATAGCGGCGCGCGACTTCAATTGAACTTGAGCTGGTTAGCCCTGCTTCGCCTTGAAGCGGGGGTCCGTCTTGTTGATGACGTAGACCCGGCCCTTGCGGCGAACGACCTTGCAGTCGCGATGGCGGCCCTTCAGCGATTTCAGCGAGGAACGGACTTTCATGGGGCCAACGGCTGTCTGGTAGTTGCGGGAGCGGGGCACTTAACGGAGCGGGGCGCCCCTGTCAACCGGAACCCGGCAAGCCCGCATGATGCCCGGCCGCAGACGTAAATTGGCCTTAACGTTCGGGCGCCATTCATGAAAATCCAGCCAGTTTATTGCGGTTTCCCGTGGTAAAGTGGCGACGGGTCGCTGGAGGCCGAGAACGATGCCAGTCCGCTCCTTCCGCTGGGCCATCGCAGGCGTTGTCATGGGCCTTTCCCTAGCCGCGTGTGAAAGCACCAAGGCAACGGGCGGGGGCGCCCCTGTCCCGACGTCGGGATCGCCTTCCTTACCTTCCTCGCCTGTAGCTGGCGGGACGCCGCCCGTCACGACCACATTCGGGTTTGCCTCCTCCGGCAACACCTCCTTCGACGCCTGGCGCGACGAGTTTGCGGCGAAAGCGGAAGCCGGCGGACAGAAGGACACAATCGTCAGGTCGGTGCTCGAGGGGCTCGTGCCGGTCGAGGAGACTGTGCAGGTACAGTCCTTCGACAATCAGGCCGAGTTCGTGAAGCCGATCTGGGATTATGCAACAACCGCGGTGAACCCAACGCGGATCGCCAACGGGCAAGCGAAACTGTCCGCCAACCAGGCGGTCTTCGACGCCGTCGAGGCGAACTATGCAACTCCGCGCGAAATCGTCGCGGCGATCTGGGGGATGGAGTCGGCCTACGGCGCCAATATCGGCAAGGATGACGCGCCGCGCGTGCTGGCGAGCCAGGCGGCGACGGGTCGGCGCAGGGATTTCAACGAGGGCGAACTCATCGCCATCATGAAGCTGATCGACAATGGCGCTGCAACGCGCGACCAGTTTCGCAAGGCGTCATTCGCCGGCGCGCTGGGACAGACACAGTTCATGCCGTCGACCATGCTGGCGCATGGCCAGGATTTTGACGGCGACGGCAGGGAAGATCTCTGGACCAATGCCGGCGACGCCCTCGCCTCCGCCGCCAACTATCTCACCAAGATGGGATGGAAGAAGGGACAACCCTGGGCGGTCGAAACCAGGTTGCCGGAAGGCTTCGACTATTCGATGGGCGATGGGCGCAAGCTCACCGTGGCGGCGTGGAAGGCGGCGGGGCTGACGCCGCTGATGGCGGCAAGGTTCGCGGATACGGACGCGCTGAGCGCGGAACTGTTCCTGCCGGCGGGATCACACGGGCCGGCCTTCCTTCTGTTCGACAACTTCAACATCATCAAGAAGTACAACAACGCCGATAGTTATGCGCTGGCCATCGGCTTGCTGGCGGATCGCCTCGCCGGACGCCCTGACCTTTTGCGGCCTTGGCCGATGGACATGGTGATGCTGACGCAGCAACAGGCGAAGGACCTGCAGACCGCACTCAACAAACTTGGCTACAGCGCCGGCGCGGTGGACGGCATCATCGGCCGCGGCACGCGCGGGGCGCTGCAGAAGTTCCAGAAGGCCAAGGGACTTGTGGCTGACGGCTTCCCGACAATGGACATGCTGGCCGCCGTCAGCACGGCCGCCAGCGAAAGCTGACGCGAAGGGCGCCTGAAGTTCCACCGGAACCGGCTGCACCTGCACACGTTCGGTTCCCGCACAAGATGGGAGGCTATGATGGCTACCGAGCAGAGCAGCAGCGGAAGTGGCAATGGATTTCTGTATTTCGCGATCGGCGCACTGATCGTTGGCGTCGGCGTTCTGGCCTGGATGTTCTACAATGATCAGACACACCACAGCTCCAGCGACACCGCCATCGAGCGCGCGGCTGATAGCATCGGCGATGCGGCCGACAGGATCAGCGACAGCGCGAAGGACGCAGCCCGCAACATTCCGCAGCCTGCTCCCGCGCCGCAACCGACGCCGCAACCGACGCCTCCGGGCTGAACCATCCGGGACAGGCCTGAGTGGAAAGCCGCGCAGGAGCGATCTGGCGCGGCTTTCTGCGCTATTCGGGCGTGTTGTCCTTGGCGACGGCGTCGGCGACCGCGCGGTTCTTTCCCTTCTCGCCGCCCCGGGCATTGAACAAGGCGTAGATCGCGATCGCAACGACGAGAACGGCGCAGAAGATGAAGGGCGCAGCGCCGTCCATGAAGTCGATGTTCTCGTACATCCAGAGGCCGAAGAAAGGCGAGACGACGAAGCCCATGCCGTTCGCCGCCGTGATGAGACCGGCGACGTCGCCCTGCTGGTCGTGCGTGGCGGCGAGCGAAGCGCCGGCGGAGAAGCCCGGACGGCCGAAGCCCTGGCCGAAGCCGAACATGATCTGCGCAAAGGCAAATAGCGCGAAATCCTGCGCCCACACCATGAAGAGCGATGACATCGCCATCATCAGCGCGCCGTAGACCATCAGCGACCGGATCGGCAGCTTCATGCGCGGGATCAGCACGAGCTGCGAGATCAGCGTCGCCATCGCGCCCATGGTCATGGCCGGACCAGTGTATTGCGCCGAGGCTGCGCCCTCGACATGCATGCGATCCATGATCGCGTACGGGAAGGTCTGGCTCAGGACGCCGATCGCAAGCGACAGGCCGACGGCATAGAGCAGGTAGGGGAAGATTGTCGGGTGCCGCCACAGGCCCTTGGCTCCCGACCGCGTGATGCCGGCGTCGGCCCGCGGCGTGCGATGTTCCGGCAGCTTCAGCAGGATGAGCAGACCGATGGCGGATGCGATCACGGTGATGATCACGACCGGCGCCAGCAGGCCGATAGTGGGCGACAGCAGGGCGCCGGCCGAGATCAGCGCGGCGGCAGCAGCGGGACCGGCCATCTGGCCCAAGGTGAAGCCGGAGGTGAGTGTCGCGATCTCGTCCATCCGCTCTTCGCGCGTGGTGCGGTCGGCGACATAGGCCTGCGCCGCTGGATTGGTGGCCGAGCCGAAGACGCCGAACAGCGTACGGGCCGTTAGCAGCAGGATGAAGACCAGCACCCAGCCGGCGATCCAGCCGAGCAGCGCCGCCATCGCCGTGAGCGCGAAGAAGAACATCGACGCGGCGAAGCCGAACATGCCGATGGCGGCGACCCTGCGCCTGCCCCACACATTTGACATGCCGCCCCAATAGGGGGCCGTGATTACCCAGATCGCTGCGGAGAGGGAGAAGATCGCGCCCGCCGTCCAGTCCGGCAGTTTCAGTTCGCGCGTGAGCGGCGGCAGCACGGCGGAGGTGAGCATGGTGTTCCCCGCCCCGACCGCCAGCAGGCAGAAGAACAGGAGCAGGAAGGCGCCCCGCCGGTCCGGGCGCGATATGTCGGGGGCAGGCGTCGGGTCCATCGGTTTGGGCATAGGGCCGCCCGCGATTCTGCTCAAGCTGGCGTGTTGGCCGCAGGCGCCTATCCAGCCCTTTGGGTCTCGCCTTGGCCGCCCTTGAAAACTAGACTGTCGCCGGATCATCGAACCGCGATGGCAGGAAACGAAGGATGATGCGTACAGGAATGATCCGCGGTCTGGCCACGCTTGCCGTAGCGCTTGCCGTGCTGGCGCCGCAGGCGACCGCGCAGTCGCGTATCCGCACCATGCCAGGATATCAGCGCTGGGTCGAAATGACCCCGCAGATCTCCCAAGCCGTGAAGTCCGGCGCGATCACGGCGTTGTGGTCGGAAGATTCGAAATCGTTCGAGTATTCCACCGGTCCGCAGCGCTGGCGTTTCGATATTGGCACGCTGACCGCAACAGCGATCGATCCGCGCGTGACGCCGATCCTTGCCCCGGAACGCAAGGATACGTCGCCGTCGGCTGCGCCGGTTGCTTCCGGCGGACTCATGCTGGCGCGCGGACGCGGCAAGGATGCGGACGTCACATCGCCCGACGGCAAGATGCGCGCGATCTCGCGCGGGCAGAACATCTGGCTGGTTTCCATCGACACGGGCGCCGAGAAGCAGATCACAACCGATGGCGGCGAGACTGCGCGGATCCGCCATGGCGTCGGCAGCTATGTTTATCTCGAGGAGTTCAGCGTCGCCCAGCCCGTCTGGTGGTCCCCGGACGGCAAGAAGCTGGCGTGGATGCGTTATGACGAGACGAAGGTGGAGGACTATTTCGTTACGCTCGACCAGACGCAGATGTTCTCGACCGTGCTGACGGAGGCCTACCCGCATCCGGGCCGGCCCAATCCTGTCGCGGACCTCCTGATCCATGACGTCGTGACTGGCGTGACGACAACGATGGATGTGCGTGGCGGCGCGCCGTTCAGCGACGATGTGGTCGGGCACTACATCTGGGCGGCGCAGTGGCTCAAGGACGGCTCGGAAATCCTCGTGCGGCGGGCCGACCGGCTGCAGAAGACGCAGGATCTGGCGGCCTGCTCGCCCTTCACCGGCAAGTGCCGATCCGTTGCGAAGGAAAGCCGCCCGCAATCGTGGGCGCAGGCAGCGGCCCCGCGCTTCCTCGACGACGGCAAACGTTTCATCTGGACGTCGGAGCGGAATGATTTCCGCAATCTCTATCTCTACGACCTGTCGGGCAAGCAGCTGGCGCGCATCACGCGCGGCGCTTTCGAAGTCGTCGATGTCGTGAAGGTGGACGAGAAGTCGGGTTGGCTGTGGTACACGGCGCGCTCTGGCGCGAACCATATGCTGGTGCAACTGCATCGCGTGCGCCTCGATGGGTCCAAGGACACGCGGCTCACTGATCCCGCGCTGACGCACCGCGTCGATGTCTCGCCGGACGGGGCGTATTTCGTCGATGTCGCGCAGGCGCACGACAAGGCGCCGGTTTCTGTCCTCCGGGATTTCGAGGGCAAGCAGGTCGCCGAGATCGCAACCAGCGACGTCTCGAGGTTCGACGCGTTGGGACTCAAGCCTGCCGAACTGTTCACGTTCACGGCGGCTGACGGCAAGATGCAGCTGCACGGGCTGCTGCAATTCCCGTCGAACTTCGATCCGGCGCAGAGCTATCCCGTGCTGCTGAGCGTCTATGGCGGACCGTCTTCGAACGGGCTCAGCGAAAACTTCGCTGCGCCCAGCGCGCTGGCCGAGTACGGCTTCCTCATGCTGAAGCTGGATGCGCGCACCAATGCCGGCATGGGGCGGAAGACGACGGACGCCGCCTACAAGCAGCTGGGTATCGTGGAGATTGACGACTTCGCAGCGGGCATCCGGTCGCTGTGGACGCGGCCCTATGTCGATCGCCGCCGGGTCGGGGTCTTTGGCACGTCCTATGGCGGCACGGTCGCGGCGACGATGCTGCTGCGCCATCCGGAGGTAGTGCAGGCGGCCTCGGCCAGTTCGCCGGTGACCGACTACCGGCTCTACGACACCGCCTATTCGGAACGTCATCTCGGCCTGCCGCAGACAGACGCTGACGCCTATGACCGGGCGGCCGTGCTGACCTACGCCAGCAGGCTGAAGGGCGACCTGCTAGTCTATTTCGGCACCTCGGACGACAACGTGCATCCGAAGAACACGCTGCAGCTGATCAAGGCCCTGCAGGCGGCCGGGAAAAGCTTCGAGGTGCAGGTTGGGCCGGACAAGGGTCACACCGGCGTCGACCAGACGCGCATGATGGAGTTCTTCATCCAACACCTGGTGATCGATGCGCCAGCGCTGACCCCGCCCTCCCCGGGACAGATCACCGGGCCAAACCCGGGTCCGGGCTGAGCAGACCGGGTTTCGGACGACCTCGGTTTTCTCTCTGAAATACGGAGCAAGGCCGGGCGCCGGCCGGGGGGGGGATCGCACCTGCGGCAGGAGTCAAGTGATTAATTCTTCGGCGTTTTCCCCTTTTGCACTTCGGGGTATGGCCCAATTACCCCCAACCCGTGCTATAGCGCCGCCGGATGTGGCCGATATCCTCCAGGGAACGGCCTCCGTCCCGTAGGGGAGCTAAAGGTCCGGTACGGCACTCCGGCCTTTTGTGCACTTGTCTCAAGGGGTGCTCGCGCGTGCAGTCATTGAAGATCGATGGGACGGAGCCGGAAGGCGGCGTTCAACAGAGTGTCACCGGTATTCCCGTAACCACCTCACGCCACTCCTTTGCCTATGGCTGTGACGCCGGGTTCGCTCGCCGCCCGCCCGAGCAGCGGCTCGACATGCCCGCCCAGCCTCTGGTGACGCGCCGCTCCAAGCCGGAACGCGAGACCGACGGCCGCTGGCGTTTCCTGGTGATCCTCGCCTGCGCAGTGACAGTTTCAGGTTTTGCCTCGCAGGCGATGCTGTCGACGTTCTCGGCAGGCGGCGTGAACGCGCTCGAGTGGATAGCCGTCGCGATCTTTGCCGTGAACTTCTGCTATCTCTCCGTAGCCGCTTTCACGGGTGTTGCCGGCACCCTCATTCTGCTCGCTTCGCCGAAGCCGCCCACGCCGTCACGGGAGCTTCCCACCAAAGGCAACCTCACCGCCATCATCATTGCGCTCTACCAGGAGAAGCCGTCGAAAGTGATCGCCGCCGCAGAGGCGATGTGGGACTCTTTGAAAGACCTCGGCGCCCAGAAGGGCTTCGAGGTCTTTTTCATAAGCGACACGATGGATCCCGCCCTTGCCAAGATCGAGGAGCAGGCGATCCAGGACCTAATGCGCCGCCGGCCTGACGAACCCTTCTGGTATCGCCGCCGCCGCGAGAACACCCAGAAGAAACAGGGCAACATCAACGATTTCGTCCAGCGCTGGGGCGGCCGTTACGAGTACATGCTGGAACTCGACGCCGACAGCTTTGTCTCGCCCGAAGCCATGCTGGAACTGGTGCGCCGCATGGATGCCAGCCCGCGCACGGCCCTGATCCAGTCGCTGCCGATCATCGTCGGCGCCCGCACCTATTCTGCGCGCGGCCAGCAGCTTGCGCTGCGCGTCCATGGCGGACTGTTCGGCGCGGGCCTGACCTGGTGGTCGGGCGGCGCCGGCAATTTCTGGGGCCACAACGCCATCATCCGCCTTGCGCCTTTTGCTGCTCATGCATCCCTGCCGGACCTACCAGGCAAGGAGCCGCTGGGTGGCAAGATCCTGAGCCATGACTTCGTGGAAGCCGCCCTGCTCCGCCGCGCCGGCTGGCGCGTCGAAATCGCGGGCGACATCGTGGGCAGCTACGAAGAGGCTCCGCCGACCGTGGTCGACCTCGCCGCGCGCGACCGCCGCTGGGCGCAGGGCAACATCCAGCAGATCCAGATCCTCTTCGCCAAGGGCTTCGACTGGCTCAACAAGGTCCATATCGGCGCGGGCCTGATGGGCTATGTGTCAGGCCTGCTCTGGCTGAGCCTCGTCGTGATGGGCGTGCTGATCGCCGCCAACGCCAAGTTCTTCGACACCGAGACCATAGCCGCCGTGAACGCGGATCCATCGGCAGGGCTCAGGCTGCTGCTGATCTCGGCGGTGGTCCTCACGTCGCCAAAATGGCTCGCGATCATCCTCTGGTCGGTCAACAAGCTTCCGGGGTGGAACCGTTCGCCGCGATTCCTTCTCGCCGTTGTCTGCGACGTCGCAATGACGACGCTCCTGGCCCCGATCATCATGCTGAACCACGCTGGTTCGATCCTTTCGACCCTGATCGGCGTCGATGGCGGCTGGCGTCCGCAGGTGCGCGACCGCAACGGCTTCGCCTGGAGCGACCTGATGCGGCACTACCTGCAGCACATGATCTTCGGCATGTGCCTCCTGCTGGCCTCGTTCGCGATTTCGCCGAGCTTCATGCTGCAGAACCTGCCGATGGCGATGGTGATGCTGTTCGCCCCGCTGATCGCGCGGCAGGTTTCGGGCGTGGCGCGCAAGGGATCGCTGTCATGGCGGCTCTACGCGACGCCGGAAGACCTCAACCAGCCCGACATCGTCCGCAGCGCCGAACGGCTTGCGGCGCGCGGGACAACCGAGGTTCGCCGGCTGGCGCCGCAGAGTCACGGCCGCTCCATGCAGCGCGTGGGAGTCGTCGTCCGCCGCGCCATGCGTCGCGTCCGCCGCCTGCAGCAGCCAGGAGCCGTGCGGCGCAGCGGCGACCTCTAGGATCCGAAACTTCAGCGCGCGACAGCCCGGCCGAGGAACAGCGGCACGGAATTCAGCGGCGTTTCCACCCAGTCGAGCAGCACGTCATGCTTCTCGACCGGTACGGCGTCCACCTGCTGCTGGGCGTAGGCCAGGCCGAGATAGAAGACGCGCCCCGTACCGCGCAGCTGCGAAACCGCACGATCATAGTGGCCCTTGCCATAGCCCAGCCGTCGCCCTCGCGCGTCGAACGCCAGCAGGGGCGTCAGCACCAGGTTGGGGCGAACGATCTCGGCTTTCTCTGACGGCTGGGTGAGGCCGAACGGCCCGGCTTCCAGTGTTGCGGGCGATGCATCGCGGAACGTCATCATGCCGCCGCCCTCGACGCGTGGCAGGACGATGCGGGCGCCATGCGCCGCCAGCCGCTCGAGCAGGGGGCCTGCATCCAACTCGTCGCGGATCGCCAGCGTGCCGGCCACAACAGGGCCGTAGCGCTCGAACAGTTTGATCGGAAAACGCGCCGCCAGCTTCTCGGCGGCATCGGGATCGCGGGCAGCCGACTCGGCCCGGATCTCCATCATGTGCCCGCGCAGGATGGCTTTCTGCTCGGTGATTTCGTCGGGGTGAGTCTGTGTCGACACGCTGGCTCCGGATCGCTCCACCGAGCGCGCTCAAAGGAAAAGGGTGGCGGGACCACTTGCGCCGTACGAGCGTTTTCATTCCCGTTCGACCCAGCAAGCCAGGTGGGCGCCAGATGATGGGAACCACGGTCCCCGCCAGAGCCAGCTCCCGAACAGAAATGTACGGTCGACGGAATGTGTTGCCGTTCGAACGCAGCAGTTCACCGCCGGGAACCAAGGTAGGGGGCCAGCCCCTTTCCAACAAGTGAATTTCGCCGCGTAAGGCGTCGTCATTGCCGCCGGATGGCCCATTTGGAGGGGAATATCCGCCGCGATCCGCCGCATCGTGGCGCCGCAACAGCGTCATGGAACTTTTGCCGCGCTGCATTCCAGTCGTCACGCAAACGAGAACAGGCGGTCACATACACGCATTACCCCCGCCCCGCGCCTCAAAGGGACGGCGCGGATAAGAAGGGGTGTCTCGTGAAATTCAAGCTTCTGATGGGCGCTGCGATCGCTTCGCTCTGCGCCGGAAACGCCTGGGCGCAGGCCGACGTCACCGACGACAAGGATGATCCCAACCGCGACGTCGTGATCATCATCGGCCAGGGCGAAACGCGCCAGGTCCAGACGCTGACCGACGCTGACCTCGCGCTCGAAGCCGCGGGCTCCAGCCCGATCAAGCTGATCGAGAGCCTGCCGGGGGTGAACTACACCGCTGCGGACCCCTTCGGCGCCTATGAGTGGGCCGTCAACATCAACATCCGCGGCTTCCAGAAAGACCAGCTGGGCTACACGCTCGACGGCGTTCCGCTCGGCGACATGAGCTACGGCAACTATAACGGGCTGCACATCAGCCGCGCGATCATCTCCGAGAACCTCGACCGCGTCGAGCTGGCGCAGGGCGCAGCGTCGCTGTCCACGGCCTCGACCTCCAACCTCGGCGGCGCGCTGACCTTCTTCAGTCGCAAGCCGTCCAACAATTTCGGCGGACAGGTCGCGTTCACGGGCGGCGCCGAGAACATGTATCGCGGCTATGCCCGTCTTGAGACCGGCGCGATTGACGCGATCGGCGGCGGCAAGGCCTCGATCTCTTACGCCAAGCAGGAAATGGACAAGTGGAAGGGCGAAGGCCCTCAGAAGCTGGAGCAGATCAACGTCAGCTTCGAACAGCCGCTCGGACCGGGCGTTCTGTCGGGCTTCTACGACTGGTCGAAGCGCCGCGAGACCGACTATCAGGATCTCTCGCTCGAGATGATCAACCGTCTCGGCTATGACTGGGACAACTTCGCCACCAACTGGACGCTGGCCCAGCAGGTCGCCGACATCGCCAACAATCGCGGCGACACGGGCGCGCCGGTCACCAATGCCGGCGCCGGCACGATCTATCCCTCCCCGATCACCTCGGTGGACGATGCCTATTACGACGCCTCGGGCCTGCGCGACGACAAGCTCGCGCGCCTGACCTATGACTGGGACATCACCAGCGATTTCGCAGTGTCGCTCACCGGCTACATCCACGAAGACGAAGGCCAGGGCATCTGGTTCACGCCCTATGTCAGCCCGTTCTCGTTCGGCCAGGGCGGCCCCACCGTTTCGCCGATCTCGGTGCGCACGACGGAATACGACATGAACCGCTCGGGCGCGCTGGGCCATGCGACCTGGACACTGGGCGATCACACGGTCGAAGGCGGCTTCTGGTACGAATACAACGACTTCAACCAGGATCGCCGCTTCTACGCCAACACCCGCTCGGCCCCGCGCCCGACGCTGGAGTTCATGAGGAACCCGTTCGCGACCCAGTGGTCATACGCCTATGACTTCGAAACCACGATGTTCTACATCCAGGACACGTGGGAGGTCTCCGACGCGCTGACCGTGTCCGGCGGCTTCAAGTCGGTTTCCGTCGACATGACGGTCGGGACCAATGTGAATGGCTTTGCCGTTCCGACGCCAGGCGCCAACAACGATCTCCACGGCACGATCACGTCGGAAGACAATTTCCTGCCGCAGGTCGGCTTCACCTACGAACTGGCCGAGAACAGCGAGATCTTCGGCGGCTATACCGAAAATATGCGCGCTCACACGCTGGCGCCCGCGGCAAGCCAGACGCAGTCGGGCTTCAACTTCATCAAGGCGAATACCGACCCGGAAAGCTCGAAGACGGCCGAACTCGGCTGGCGCTACCGCAACGGCCCGTTCCAGGGCGTCGCGGCGGCCTACTACGTCAAGTTCGACAATCGCCTCCTGGGCCTCTCCTCGGGCGCCGGCATCATCGGCAACCCGTCGGTGATCAAGAACGTCGGCAGCGTTACCACCAAGGGCCTCGAACTCGCGGGCTCGTATGACTTCACCGACGAATGGACGCTGTTCGCCACCTACGCGTATAACGACTCGAAATACGACGACAACGTCGTCGACGCGACGCTTCCGGCGCCGATCCTGACGGGCGGCAAGACGGTCGTGAATGCGCCGAAGCACCTGTTCAAGGCAGATCTGGGTTACGACAATGGCTCGTTCTACGGGAAGCTGTCGGTCGCCTACACGGGATCGCGGTACTTCTCGTACGTCAACAATGCAGAAGTGGACGGATACACGCTGGCTGACTTCACAGCAGGCTACCGCTTCTCGGGCAATGAGATGCTGGACGGCCTCGACCTGCAGCTCAACGTCACCAACCTGCTTGATGAAGAATACGTTTCAACAATTGGCACCAATGGCTTCAACACCAGCAGCGACAACCAGACGCTGATGGTGGGCTCGCCTCGTCAGGTGTTCGCGACGATCCGCAAGTCTTTCTAGCGAACGCCCCGAAAGGACTTGTGGCCAGCCTGCGCCGCCGGAGCCTCGCTCCGGCGGCGTCTTCTACTGCGGGACCATGATTATGATCACATACACCCGGCCGGGAGGCCGGGTTTGCGGAGCACGTTCTCGACATAGTAGCGGGCGTAGGCGCTGGCCTGTCCGGCGTCTCCCGACTGGCTGTCGAGCAGGGGCGACGCGGCGCGTGACCAGGCGTCAGCGCATGCCGGGGCGGGTGTATCGGCGGCGGCGCAATCGAGCAGGGCGTTGAAGGCGTCGCGATAGGCAATAAGGTCGGCGCGCGTCATCTCGCGGCCGTGGCCGGGGACTGCGCGCTCGAAGGGCGTGGCGAGGATGGCGGCGAACTCGGCGCGCCACAGCTTCGGGCAGGCCGTGTCGAGGAAGGGCGCGGGCAGCGTGACGAGATCGCCGGTCATGACCAGCTTTGCCGCGGGATCGTAGATCCAGATGTCGCCGGCGCTCGCAGCTTTCGCGACATGGATCTCAAGCATGCGGCCGCCAATTATCAGCGTCCGCGGCGTGTCGATGGAAAGGGTGGGATGGAGTAGCGCGCCCTGCTCCACGGTTGCGACATCGCCGCGCAGATCTTCGGCGAGCCCGGCGGAGGTGTTCGGGTCAGCGAGCATCTTGCGGTTGGCTTCGAGTCCACGTGCGAGAAATCCGCCCAGCGCCTCTGTCAGAGCAGCGTCATTGGAATAGACGGCGGCGCTGGGCCAGCGTTTTCGGAGCAGAATGTTTCCGCTGTTGTGGTCGAGATGCCAGTGCGAGTTGAAGATGGCGACAACCGGCCTGCCCTGCGCATCGGCATAGTCGATGATCTTCTGCGTGTGGGCCGGATGGCGGCCCGTATCGAAGACGATGAACCCATCGCCGCTGGCGAGGACCACCGTATTGCCATCCGGCTGGCGGCCGGGCGCGAAGGTTCCGCGGATGACATCGACACCTGCATCCGCCCGGAAGGCGTTGTCATTGTCGCGCATCGGCGCTGCCGGAGCGGCGCCGGCCGGCGTCATCCATGGACTGGCGCCCGGCGTCGAACACGCCGCGCACAACATCGCAACTGACAGGATCAGGCCCCACGCCTTCATTCGCGTCTCCCGCGCCGAAGCATCAGACCCCGGCGGACAATCGCTCCGGTTGGGGTGGGTGTAAAGGGCGGCATTACCGGTGACCGCCGGTTTCCAGAACCTGAATCTCTTCATCCAACTTTCGCATGTTGCCAACGTCGACCCGCAACCCGGACATGGCAGTCTGGCCGGATGGTTGGGAACATCGAAGACACGAAGCTGATCGAAGCTGCAGTTCTTTTTGCAGTCGCCATTGTCTTGCCGAACTGGCGCCGGGCTCGACGTCTCACCCGTCGGTTTGTCCGTTATTGGCGACGTACCTGGCGTCAAGAGCGAAGGCGGTTCGCATTCTCGCTGCCGGGCAAGCCGGTCAAGCGCGTCTGTGTCGTGGACGGCGATACTGTCGATGATCCAGCAACGGGGATTCGCTACCGGTTGGCCAATATCGACTGCCCCGAGACCGACGATCGCGCACGATGCTATCGTGAGCGCACGCGTGGCGAGCAGGCCAAGGGCGCAGCGGAAATGATCTTCTCCGCTGCACAAGACATTGAGATACGCCCAACCGGCAAGATCGACAGGTATGGCAGGACAGTAGCCTTCATTCGTGTTGACGGTCGTGACTATGGCGAGCTGATGATCGAGAAAGGTTTCGCTCAGCCGTGGACCGGCAGGCGTGAAAGCTGGTGCGGTCCAGGAGGCGGATTAGTGGACTTGGCGAAGACCAGCAGGACCGAGTGGAACTGCAAGACGTGCGGGGGGAGCTTTGTTCCGAATCGCGGACTGCCGGCGTCAGTGATCGAGCTGCCGGTCGTTTATCGACGCACAGACCAGCGCGCGGATTAAACACCACAATCGCGCGACAGAACGGGCGGCCTTTGTGCCTTTGATGTCATCTTCGTGCCTTTGTGTTCGGTCTGAAAAGGCTCAAACACGAAGGCACGAAGAACTCACAAAGACACGAAGAGAGTTATTTCTCCGGGTGGATCAGCGCCTGGTAGGTGAGCGTGCGGGCCATGGCGCCAAGATCATCGCCGCCGGTGCCGCCCATGCGCTGGATCATGCCGACCGCGACGATGTCGTTGGTGGGATCGACCCAGAACCAGGTGCCGGCCGCGCCGCCCCAGCTGAGCGAGCCGTCCCCCTGCAGCGAACCCGAGGCGCGGGCGTCGTTAACGACCTGGAAGTCGAGGCCGAAGCCGACCGCCTCGTTGAAGCGCGCGACGCTGGTGCCGTTGGAGTTCACCAGGACCGATTTCGGAATGACGTTGGTGCCCATCAGCTCGACCGAGGCCGGTGAGAGGATGCGGACGCCGTCAAGCTCGCCCTTGTTGAGGATCATCTGGCTGAAGCGGGCATAGTCCATCGTCGTGGAGACGAGACCGCCGCCGCCCGATTCCATCGCCGGGGGCTTGGTGTAGTCAGGCATCGGCGAACCGAAGAGTTCCTTCGCCTCGACGATCTTGTTCTGGTCCTTGTCCCACACGTAGACGGCGGCGAGGCGGCTGGCCTTGTCGGCGCCGGTGAAGAAGGCAGTGTCGTTCATCTTCAGCGGCTTGAAGATGTTTGCCGCCATGAAGTCCGAGAACTTCATGCCGGAGAGCTTCTCGACGATGTAGCCCTGGATGTCGACTGAGGACGAGTAAGACCAGTCCGTCCCCGGCTGGAACATCAGCGGGATGGTTGCGGTGCGGTCGATCATCTCCTTGAGGCTGGAGGCCGACAGCACCTTCTTCTCGCGATACATCTTGTCGACCGGGTGGTCCTGGGCAAGGCCGTAGCCGAAGCCGGCCGTGTGGCTCATGATCTCGCGCATGGTCGGCGGACGCTTCATGTCCTCGAGCACAAGCGAACCGTCCTTCTTGATCGACTTCACGACGCGCAGGTTCTTGAACTCCGGCACATAGCGCGTGACCGGATCATCAAGACGCCACTTGCCCTGCTCAAACAGGATCATCATGGCCGTGCCGGTGATCGGCTTGGTCATCGAGTAGATGCGGAAGATGGTGTCAGCCGTGATCGGCGTGTTGGCGTCGATGCTGGCCTTGCCATAGGTCTTGAACGAGACGATCTGGCCGTGGCGGGCGAGCAGCGTGGTCATGCCGGCGACGCGGCCGGTGGCGACCGTGTTGGCCATGTAGTCATCGAACATCTTGAGACGGGCGCTGTCGAAGCCGACGGCTTCAGGCGCAACAGTTGCGGAGAGATTGCGCGGGACAGGCGCAGGCTTGGCGGCTTCCTGCGCCGCCATCATCATCTGCATGTGCGCCTTCATCTCTTCGGGCGACATCTGCATGTGGTCGCCATGCATTCCGCCGGACATCGGCGGCGGCGGCGCGGCTTCAGGCGCGTTGACACAGCCTGACAGGAACGCGACCGCAAGCGCGGCGGCGGAAACGGAACGGCGAAGCATGGTAGTCCTCCCGGAATGTGCGGCTCTTGCCCGGCCTTCGGGCCGGCTGTCCCTTGGACAGGGACGTTACGCACCGGGACGATACTGGCAAGTCCGGTCGCGCCGGGAGGGAGGTTGCCCGAAGTTTAGGCGTTGAAGCTCTTCGCCAGTTTATCGACGGCCATGATCTGGCGCATCAGCTCTTCAAGCTGGTTGAGCGGGACCATGTTGGGACCATCACTGGGGGCCTTATCCGGATTCTCGTGCGTCTCGATGAAGACGGCGGCAACGCCCACCGCTGCGGCGGCGCGGGCGAGAATGGGAACGTACTGGCGCTGGCCGCCCGAGGTGGAGCCCTGCCCGCCCGGCTGCTGCACGGAGTGGGTGGCGTCGAACACGACCGGCGCGCCGGTGGCGGCGAGTTCCGGCAGGGCGCGCATGTCGGAGACGAGCGTGTTGTAGCCGAAGGAGACGCCGCGCTCGCACACGAGCACGTCACGGCAGCCGGACTGAACCAGCTTCTGCACCACGTTCTTCATGTCCCACGGGGCGAGGAACTGTCCCTTCTTCACGTTGATCGGCTTGCCCGTCTGGGCCGCCGCGACCAGCAGGTCCGTCTGGCGCGAGAGGAAGGCGGGAATCTGGAGGACGTCGACGGCCTTGGCGACTTCGGCGCATTGGTCCGGCAGGTGGACGTCGGTCAGGACAGGAAGACCCGAAGTCTCGCGGATCTCGTTGAAGATGTCGAACGACGCGGCAAGGCCGAGGCCGCGGGCCGTCGAGATCGAGGAGCGGTTCGCCTTGTCGAACGAGGTCTTGTAGATGACCTGCGCACCGAGCCTGTCCGCGATCTCACGGATGGCGGCGGACATCTCCAACGCGTGGGCGCGGCTTTCGAGCTGGCAGGGGCCGGCGATGAAGGCCACCGGAAGCTCCTGGCCGATGCGGACGGTTCCGCGCGGGGCCGGGACTTCCACGATGCTGTTGGGGGTGAGGGTCTGGCCGTCAGCCATGTCGCTCTCTCCTGTGCGTGGGGCCCATATGGCGCCATTGGCCCTCAAGCGCCAGTGGCGGGGGCAGAGGCGTTTTGGCGCCCCTATTCCCGGTCGAGGGCCGCCAGCACGCCATCGACGGCTTCCCTGACGAGATCATCAGTTTCGGCCTGCGCCATGACACGAATGAGAGGTTCCGTTCCGGACTTGCGGACCAGCAGGCGGCCACGTGATCCCAGCGCCTTTTCGGCGGCGGCGATTGCGTCCTGAACCGGTTTGCGGCTGAGCGGATCGGCGCCCGTAAACTTGCGGTTGACCAGCTTCTGCGGCGCCGGATCGAACACGTGCGCGACTTCGGAGAGTTTCTTGCCGGTCTCGACCATGACGGCGAGGACCTGAAGCGCGGCAAGAAGGCCGTCGCCCGTGGTCGAGAAGTCGGAAAGGACAACATGGCCGGACTGTTCGCCGCCGACGTTGAAGCCCTTCTCCATCATCTTGGCGACAACATAGCGGTCGCCGACCTGAGTGCGTTCGAGCTTCACGCCGATGCCCTTGAGATGGTTCTCAAGGCCGAGATTGGACATGACTGTGGCGACGACGGTGTTCTTGGCCAGCCTGCCCTGCGCTTTCCATGACTGGGCGATGAGGCCGAGCAGCTGGTCGCCATCGATGATGCGGCCATTCTCGTCGCACATGACCACGCGGTCAGCATCGCCGTCGAGCGCGATGCCGATGTCGGCGCGGTAGCGGTGCACCGCCTCGACCATGGCGCGGGTGTCGGTTGAGCCGATCTCGCGGTTGATGTTGAAGCCGTTGGGCTCGTCGCCGATCGGGAATATCTCGGCGCCGAGTTCGTAGAGCGCCTTCGGGGCGACCTTGTAGGCGGCGCCGTTGGCGCAATCAATGACGATGCGGAGGCCCGAGAGACGCAGCTTGCGCGGGAAGGTCGATTTGACGATCTCGACATAGCGAGATTGCGCATCATCGACCCGTTGCGCGCGGCCGAGGTCAGGCGCGGCGGCGAGGTCTTCGTCCAGCGGGCGGGCCATCAGGCCCTCGATGGCGATCTCGGCCTCATCGGAGAGCTTGTAGCCGTCCGGCCCGAACAGCTTGATGCCGTTGTCCTGATAGGAGTTGTGCGAGGCGGAGATCATGACGCCGAGATCGGCGCGCAGGCTGCGCGTCAGCATTGCGACGCCGGGGGTCGGCAGCGGGCCGAACAGGACGACGTCCATCCCCTTGGCGGTGAAGCCGGCCGTAAGCGCGGGCTCGAGCATGTAGCCGGACAGGCGGGTGTCCTTGCCGATTACGACAAGGTGGCGGCGCGGGTCGGATTTACGGAAATAGGTGGCGGCCGCCATGCCAAGGCGCATCGCCATCTCGGGAGTGACCGGCCAGGCGTTGGCCGTGCCGCGGATGCCGTCTGTGCCGAAAATCTTCCGGGAGCTCATCGTCTCTCACTCAAATACACGCCCGGACCAGGACATCCGGGCGGCGGATATGGGCCATGGCGGTAGGCCAAACTCCATAACCAGCCATGAAGTCGTGATTTTCATGACGGAGGTTGGCCAGGATTTGCAATACTTTAAGCCGACCAATCTTCTAGATCACGCCCATTCGGGGGCGTCCGGAGCGTAAGCCAATGTGCGGCATCATCGGTATTCTCAGCGACCAGCCGGCGGCTCCCCGCCTGGTGGAGGCGCTGAAGCGGCTGGAATACCGGGGCTATGATTCGGCGGGCGTCGCCCTCCTGGAGGGCGGCAAGCTGAAACGCCTGCGGGCGCCGGGCAAGCTGACTAATCTCGACGCCAAGGTGCGCGAGCTGCCGCTGAAAGCCGGCGTCGGAATCGGGCACACGCGCTGGGCAACCCACGGCCAGCCTAACGAGACCAACGCCCATCCCCATGCGGCGGGCCGGGTCGCCATCGTCCACAATGGCATCATCGAGAACTTCCGCGACCTGCGCGAGGCGATGGAGAAGCGCGGTCGCAAATTCGAGACCGAGACCGATAGCGAAACCATCGCCCACCTGATCGACGAGGGCCTCAGCAAAGGCCTCAAGCCCAAGGACGCGTTCAAGGCGACGCTCGACCAGCTGCGCGGCGCGTTCGCGATCGCGGCGATCATCGAGGGCGAAGAGAACCTGATCCTTGGCGGGCGGCGTGGATCGCCGCTGGTGATCGGCATCGGCGACAAGGAGATGTTCCTCGGCTCCGACGCGCTGGCGGTCGGGCCGTTCACGCAGCGGGTCATCTATCTCGAGGAAGGCGACTGGTGCGCCCTCACCCGCACCTCGTTCGAGATCTTCGATGCGAGTGGGAAGAAGGTCGAACGCGCCGAGACGCACGTGCCGGCGGCAGGCGCCGCCGCCGAGAAGGGCAACTATCGCCACTTCATGCAGAAAGAGATCTACGAGCAGCCCGACTTCGCAGGCCGCACGATCTCCGCCTATGTCGAGGCGTTCGATCTCAAGGCGGTGCTGCCGACGCGCCCGGGCAAAAAGGCGATCGACTTCACCCAGTTCGAGCGCATCCAGATCGTTGCGTGCGGCACCGCCTTCTATGCAGGCTTCGTCGCGAAATACTGGTTCGAACAGCTGGCCGGCATCGTGACCGATGTCGATGTGGCGTCCGAGTTCCGCTATCGCGAACCGGTGCTCGGACCGAAGACGCTGGCCATCGTCGTGACGCAGTCGGGCGAGACGGCCGACACCAAGGCGGCGATGGAATACTGCAAGTCCAAAGGCGTTATGACGGCGGCCGTGGTCAACGTGCCGACGTCCTCCATCGCGCGCGAATGCGACGCCATCCTGCCGACACTCGCGGGCGTCGAGATCGGCGTTGCATCCACCAAGGCGTTCACGGCGCAGCTGTGCGCCCTGCTCGCCACCGCCATCGCTGCGGGCCGTGCGCGTGGCTTCCTGTCGCGTGACGCGGAGAAGGAGCATGTTGCGGCCATGCTCGAACTGCCGCGCCTGATCTCCGAGGCGCTGAAGGTCGAGACGCAGGTGCAGAAGCTGGCGGTAGAAATCGCGAAAGCGCGCGACGTTCTCTATCTTGGCCGTGGATCACACTATCCGATCGCGCTCGAGGGCGCGCTGAAGCTGAAAGAGATCTCCTACATCCACGCCGAGGGCTATGCCGCCGGCGAACTGAAGCACGGCCCCATAGCGCTGATCGACGAGCATACGCCGGTGATCATGGCGGCGCCGCACGACCATCTGCTGGAAAAATCACTGTCCAACCTGCAGGAAGTCGCGGCCCGCCGCGGCAAGGTGTTCCTCGTCTCGGATGCTGCGGGCATCAAGCAGGCCGGATCGGCGCCGTTCGGCGCGATCCAGATTCCGGACTGCCTGCGCGCCATCCAGCCGATTGTAACGACCATTCCGCTGCAGCTGCTGGCCTATCACGTCGCCGTCGAAAAAGGCACGGATGTCGACCAACCGCGCAACCTGGCGAAGTCGGTTACAGTCGAGTAGCCAGCCGCTGGCAGACGGATTGCAATTCGCGCGTAATGGATGCGTGGTCTAACCCGCGCGTCACGTCCTGAACCATAACCTGAGACTGAACCCGGGAATTTACCATGAAGCCTGTCCGCAAGGCCGTCCTGCCCGTCGCCGGCTTTGGCACACGCGTGCTGCCAGCCACCAAGGCGGTGCCGAAGGAAATGCTGACGGTGTTCGACCGTCCGGCCTTGCAATACGTGGTCGACGAGGCGCGCGAGGCGGGGATCGAGCACTTCGTGTTCGTCACCGGCCGCGGCAAGCAGGCGATCGAGGACTATTTCGACAAGGCCTACGAACTGGAAGCCACGCTGGAGGCCAAGAAGAAGGACGCCATCCTCGCCGAGGTGCGCGCCGCTTCGCTTCCTCCAGGCGCATCCAGCTTCACACGCCAGCAGGCGGCGCTGGGCCTTGGCCACGCTGTTCTGTGCGCGCGTGACATCATTGGCGATGAGCCGTTCGCCGTGTTGCTTCCCGACGTGATCGTGAAGGGCAAGGGCGGCTCGTGCCTGAAACAGATGATCGACGCCTACAACAATGTCGGCGGCAACATCATCGCGGTCGACGAAGTCCCCCAGGAGCGCGTGAACCAGTATGGCGTGATCGACCCCGTCACCGCAGGCGACCAGGGCCCGCTGGTGAAAATGAAGGGCATGGTCGAGAAGCCGCCGGTCGAGACCGCGCCGTCACGCCTCAAGATCACTGGCCGTTACATCCTGCAGCCGGAAGTGTTCGATCTGCTGGCGACGCAGACCCCGGGCGCAGGCGGCGAAATCCAGCTGACCGACGCGATGCAGCGTCTGATGGGCAGCCAGGACTTCCACGCATTCAAATATGCCGGGCAGGACTATGACTGCGGCGACAAGCTTCTCTACCTCGAAGCCTTCGCGGCCATGGCGCTGGCGCACCCGGAACTCGGCGCGAAAGCGCGCGCGGTTCTCGAAGCGACGCTCAAGAAAGCCTGAGACAGGGTAAGCTCAGCCGCAGTGCTCGGTGTAGTCGATGGTCGGCGCAATCCCCGCGCGCCAGCCACGCACCTTGCCGTCCTGGATCTCGAAGACGAATTTGGTGAGGCCGCGCGCGACGGTGAGATCCGTCACCTCGGGCTCGTACTTGTTCGTCGCCTCGGCGACTGCAGCCGCAAACTTCGCCTTGATGTCCACGGCGCTTGAACCGATACCGAAGCCGTCGGCCGTCTTGGCGGCCTCCGTCAGGAAGTCGACGCGGCCGACCTTCTGATTCTCCACCATGAAGGTGACGCCTTGCACCGGCTCGGCGGCGAACATCTCGTAGCAGTGATTGGGATCGGCCTGTGTGTCGCCATCCGACCCATCATACCGTTCGAGCTTCACCGGGAATTTCCTGGCTGCCTCGGCTGGCGTCATGCCGAAGGACACGCCGCAATAGCCCTCGACCGTGACGGGGCTGCAGGAAGCGAGCGCGGCCTTCTCCTCCGCCGGGGCCGCAGGATCGAGCGGGGCCGGCTCAGCCGACACGATGCTCTCGTGCGCACCGTCGGGCGCTGTAGCGGGGCCGCTGCACGCAGTGGCCGCGGCAGCCACGATGAGCGACAGGGCGATTCGAAGACGCATGCTTGTCCTCAGAAGGGCTCGAAGCAGTCGTAGTTGCGCTGGCGAATGATAAGGCCGTCCTCGTACTCGATCACCTGGCAGATCCGCGCGCGCATCGCCTCGCCAGGCCGCACCGCGCCGACGGGTTCGCGCGGATAACCGGTCCAGGTGTATTCGAGGATCACGCGGTCGCCGAGTTCTGTGACGGTGTGGATGTCGTAGATCTGGCGTTACATCAACCGGGCGCCCGATTCTGCGCCACG
>JBGAKC010000007.1:0-132493 GCA_044224605.1 Hyphomonadaceae bacterium | reverse complement strand
GAAGAACTTCGCTTCACGCCAATCGGCGAACCGCCACGCATTTACCGCCGCGGCGGCCCCGGAGTATCGCATGCGGCCCAGCTCGCTACCCGCATACCCGCCGGCCATCCCGAGGGCTATCTTGAAGGCTTCGCGCAGATCTATACCGATGCGGCAGAACTCGTACGCGCGCACAGCGAGGGCCGCACTCCCGATCCGCTGGCGATCCCGCCAGGCATCGAGGATGGCGTGCGCGGCGTGAAATTCATCGAGGCGGCGATCGCTTCGAGCAGCAACAACGGCGTCTGGACGCCAGTCTGAGGGAGGCTTGAGATGCGGATTGCAACTGGTCTTGCGTTTGCGGCGCTGATGCTCGCGGCATGCGACAGCAAGCCTGCGGAAACAGCGGCTGCTCCGCCCGCCGCCGAAACGCCCGCCCCCGCTCCTGAAGCGCCCGCCGCGAACACGCTCACCGCCGAGGAAACAGCAGCCGGCTGGAAACTCCTCTTCAACGGAACCGATCTCACGGGCTGGAAGGGCTACAAGAAGGATGCGCCGGGCGCGGCGTGGCAAGTGCAGGATGGATCGATCGCGCTGACGGCCGGCGGCGCCGGCGATCTGATGACGGTGGACGAGTACGGCCCGTTCGAGCTGTCATACGACTGGAAGATCTCGCCGAACGGCAATAGCGGCCTGATCTACCTGATCAAGGAAGTGGACGGCGCGGACAACACCTACAACTCCGGCCCCGAGATGCAGGTGCTCGACAATGACGGCCACGCCGACGGCAAGATCCCGTCACACCGCGCCGGCGCTCTTTATGACCTCGAAACGCCACCCGATGGCGCCGTGAAGCCGGTCGGGGAATGGAACACGGGCGTCATCAAGTTCACCGGCACGCACATCGAGCACTGGCTCAACGGCGTGAAGGTTGCCGAGTCCAGCTATGGCGATGATGCCTGGAAGAAGAAGGTCGCCGCCTCGAAATTCAAGCAGTGGCCGATGTTCGGCACGTTCCCGAAGGGCCACATCGCCCTGCAGGACCACGGCAACCAGGTCTGGTACCGCAATATCAAGATCAAGGCGTCGTAGCCGCCTCTCTATCCAGCGCGTCGTGAATTCCCTAAGACTCCGGAACGAGACCTCCGGGGGATGACGAATGCTGCTGCGCCGCTTGATCAACCATCTCCGCAGGCAGGAGTGGACCGCCATCGGCATAGACTTCGTGATCGTTGTGCTGGGCGTCTTCGTAGCGACTGAAGCCTCGAACTGGAACACAGCGCGCGCCGAACAGGAACACGCGAACTATCTCGTCGGTGCGTTGCATGCCGAATTCGAGGGGATAGAGAGCGAACTCGTAACGTCTCTCGACAACATCACGCGATACCAGTTCGCATCTCGCAGCCTTCTCAAATCCCTGCGTGATGGCGGCGTGCCGCCGGCCGATGACGAGGTGAAAGGCTGGATTTTGAACTCGATCAACCTTGGCCGCCAATCGCCGCGCTCGGCGGTCTATCTCCAGATGGTTTCGGACGGTGATTTGCGACTGATCGACAATGCCGATCTGAACGCCGCCCTGATCAGGTTCGATCAACGCATCGAACGCAACGCCTTTGTCTATCCCGCCACTCTGTCGATCATGTTTTCCGAGGATCCGCTGTTCGATGCAGTCGAGTTTGACGACACGGCAGAACTCCGTGGCGCCGGGCGCACCGTCCTCAGTTACAACTCGGAACGTCTCAAGGCCGCACAATCACGAATCGAAGCAGCGTCTCTCGCGCAGGCCTCGCTGAGATCCGCCGTGTCCGAACAGCTAAGTGACGTCCGTAATATCCTGGCGATGCTGGACGATCGCGCAAAATAGTCCATCGCCGCCGTGCCGTTCAGGGCGCCGTGTACTTCAGCCCCATGCCCTCGATGACGCCCTTGATGTGGGCGAGCGCTTCCGGCGTGGGGCCGGCATAGTCGCCGGCGCCGGGCGTGTTGCCCATATAGCCGATGTCGGCCCAGCCCTCGCGCGTCGTGTAAAACGCACCGAGCGTCAGCGAGCGGAGGCGCGCGAAGAACTGGGCGGGCTTTTCAAGACCCGGGGCGACCTTGGCCTTGAACGCGATCGTGTCGAGGATCGCCTTCTGCTTGCTGGGATCGGCCTTCGCGAAGACGACGCCGTTGGCTTTGCTCGACTGCTCGTCGACCCAGGCGAGGCCGGGGATGATGAGCTCGCGGTCCTTGTGCTGGTCCGGATAGGGGGCGCTGACCCATTCGTTGATGAAGGCAGGCACGCCGACCTTGGACGGGAACGGGATGTCGCCCTCGCCCGGCAGGATGAGGTCGACCAGCGCGTTGACGGCGAGGAGTTCGGCTTCCGTCATCGTCAGCGGCCAGGGAACCGCGATGTTGTTGAAATCGACGTCCGTGCCGACGCCCTTCGCCTGGATGACGGCCATTTCCTGCCAGGTGACGCCCTTGGCCTGATCGCCGCAGGCGGCGAGCTGGCCCATGGCCATGGCGCCCATGAACCATTTCATCGTGGTGCGGCGGTCAACGTAAACGAGGCCGGAGGAATTTGTGTTGGTCATGGATGTTCCTCCTACAGCTCGCCGCGGCGCAGGCGGCCAGCGATGTTATCGGCCGAGCGCATGGCGAGGGCCATGATCGTGATGGTCGGGTTCTTGTGGGCTTTCGAGACGAAGACAGAGCCGTCGGTGAGATAGAGGTTGTCGACGTCCCACGTCTTGCCGAACTGGTCCACCACAGAGTCCTTTTCATCCTTGCCCATCCGGCAGGTGCCGACTTCGTGGATGATCTCGCCGCCCTTGGAGATGGCCTTCTCGGGCGCTTCAGGCTCCGCGGTGAGCGTGCCGCCAAGCTTGTCGACCAGCTCCTTCATGGCGTTCTGGAAGTGCTTCACCTGCTTCATCTCGTGGTCGGACCACGACCATGAGAATTTCAGGACCGGGATGCCGAACTTGTCCTTGGTGTTCGTATCGATCTCGCAGAAGGACTTGTCGTTCGGGATCATCTCGCCGCGCTGCGTGAAGTTGATGCGCGAGCCGTAGCGGCGCTTCACGTCGGCGCGGAGGCTTGAGCCGTAGCCGTCGAGGCCGGAGCCAATGCCCATGCCCGGATCACCGAACGAGCCGCCGATCTCCACGTGATAGCCGCGCGGGGTATCGACTTCGCCGCTCTTGATGCGCTTGTAGTCCCAGAAGGGGATGTAGGCGTGGAGACCCATCGCGCCGTCTTCATTATAGCGCGGGCGGCCTTCGAGTTGTGGGAAGTAGGCGTTCACGCTCGAGCCGACTGTGTCCATCAGGTTGCGGCCGACCTGCCCGCTCGAATTGGCGACGCCTTCCGAGCGGCCATTGGGTTTCGAGTTGAGCAGGATGCGCGCCGTCTCACCGGTGGACGCAGCGAGAATGACGACGCGGCCCTTGGCTTCGCGCTGCTTGCCGGTCGCCTTGTCGATATAGCGGACGCCCGTGGCCTTTCCGCTCACATCAAGAAGCACTTCGAACACCATGGCGCCGGTGGCGATGGTGAGCTTGCCGGTGGCTTTCGCCCACGGGATCAGCGACGTAGTCGTCTGGAACGCGGCGCCGATGCCGCAGCCGCGGCCGCAGGCGGACGCCCAGTAACATTGCGAGCGCTCATCGATCTTCTTGGTGAGGATGGCGCGCCGCGCCGGCACGACCGGAATGCCGATCGCATCGCCGCCCGCTTTTAGAAACGTCTCCCACACGCGGAATTTCGGCGGCGGCAGAAGGACACCGGGGCCGGAACTCGGATGGTTTTCGAGACCGGTGTTCGTCCCGTAGACACCGACCAGCTTCTCGGTCTTGTCGTACCAAGGCGCGAGGTCCTTGTATTCGATCGGCCAGTCCACGCCGAGGCCGTCGCGCGTGAAGGGCTTGAAGTCGTACTCGCCCATCCGGAAGGAGTTGCGCGCCCAGTGATTGGTGCGGCCGCCGAGCATGCGCGAGCGCCACCACAGAAAGTCCGATCCTTCGGCCTTGGTGTAGGGCTCGCCGGGCACTTCCCACCCGCCATCAACCGTCGCGTCGTAAAAGCCGAACGGCTTGTCGGGCGTGCCGACGCCGCGCAAGGGCGCGTCCATCGCCATGTTGAGCATGGGCGCTTCTTCCGGGTTGTAGTCCCGGCCGGCCTCCAGCATCAGCACGCTGGCGCCCGCTTTCGTGAGCACCCAGGCGGCCATGGCGCCGCCGGCGCCGGAGCCAACAACGACGGCGTCATGTGGATCGTCTGGCGTCATATTCCCCTCGGCGCATTTATGTTTTCCGGGAGACTAGCCCGGCGAGACGGCCGTCGTCGACAAGCCTGCGGTGGGAATTCGACGCAGTCCGGCGCACGTGCGAGTTGCGCCGCAACAACATGTTTGGGCGCCAGCGAAGAGACCTCTTGCCATTCCCCCCGCACTCGGTGTTCATCCCGCCTGCGACAGGTTCCTCGGAAGAGGATTCAAAGGGAACCGGGTTAAGGCCCGGGCTGCCCCCGCAACTGTGAGCGGCGAGCCGCGCATCACAGCCACTGGCACCTCCCCCTCGGGGATGTTCCGGGAAGGCGATGCGCAACGGTGTTGACCCGCGAGCCAGGAGACCTGCCTGCCGCAGTCGTCTTTCGACGGTCCGGGGAAGGGCCGCTCGAACGGAGAATTCCGCCTGACGACGTTTCTGCCTGAACTCCGGCGCGAGCCGGAGGCAGGTCCATTGTGGAGACGTCTTATGAACCGGTTCAAGTCCACGCGCAGCCGGCCCCTGCGAACGTCCTGCCTCATCCTGGCGGGGACGATGATCTATGAAGCGCCGGCCTTTGCGCAGGCGCAGGACGACAGGGATGTGGTTGTCGTCACAGGCACGACCACGCCCACGAAAAAGGAAAAGATCGGCTCGTCGCTGGCAGTCGTGACGGAACAGACCATCCAGGACCAGGGCTACAGCTATGTGCCGGATGTGCTGCGACAGGTTCCGGGCGTTGCTGTAAACCGGGCGGGATCGTTTGGCGCGCTGACGCAGGTGCGCATCCGCGGGGCGGAGGCGAATCACACGCTGGTGCTGCTGGACGGCATCGAGATTTCGAGCCCGGACCAGGGCGAGACAGATTTCTCGACGCTGTTGTCGGGCGATCTCGAGCGGATCGAAGTGCTGCGCGGGCCGCAGTCGGGGCTTTACGGCTCGAACGCTCTAGCGGGCGTGATCAACCTGATCTCGCGGCGCGATGTGCAGGGCGCGTATGTGAACCTCGCGACGGAAGCCGGGTCTTGGAACACGGCGCAGCTGCAGGGCGGCATTGGGATGGGCGACGGGCGGGACTATGTCTCGGCCGGCTTCCATGCGCTGTCGACGGGCGGCTACGACATGTCGGCCGACCACGGCGCGGTGGGCGTCACGTCGGTGGGGCCGGGCAACAATGCCGGCGACACGGAGGGCAGCGACATCGTCACGGGCTATCTGCGCGGCGGCAAGGAAATCACGCCGCTGTTCCGCGTGGACGGCATTGCCCGCTTCCTGACCAAGGATTCCGGTCTCGACGGTCAGGCCTACAATTTCCCGATCGCGGGCGGAACGTATGACGACGCCAGCACGACATCTCAGGACCAGATGCTGTTTGGCGGCTCGGGCACGCTGAACCTGCTCGACGGAAAATGGCAGACCGTCCTGTCCGCCTCCCATGTCGACGAGAAGCGCCGTAGCACGAGCACCAGCTTCCCCTTCTTCAGCGGCCCAACCCTGCCCGCGAACGCCGCAGCGCAGATGGCGGCGGTGACGCTGGATAGGTCTGGCGCGAACGCGACGCGGACGAAGTATGGCCTGCAGTCGACCTTTGAGTTCGGCTCGGATAGCTTCGTGAGCTATCTCACCGGCTTCATCGAGAACAAGAAGGAGACCTACGAGGACCCCTTCACCGGCCGCAACGAGAAACGCACGCTCAACGGGATCGGCGCGCAGTATCGCGCCGAGATCGCCAGCCAGCTCTATCTCTCCGTCACCGCGCGCCATGACGACAACGATGACTTCCAGGATGCCGACACCTATAGCGTCGCCGCTTCCTGGGTTGTCCCGAACACGGGCACGCGTCCGCACGCCGCGTTCGGCACGGGCGTCACCAACCCGACCTTCTTCGAACAGTTCGGCGTCGGCCCCGGCTCGTTCGCGGGCAATCCGAACCTCAAGCCGGAAGAAGCCGAAGGCTGGGATATCGGCGTCGAGCAGTCGCTGTTCGAAGGAAAACTGCTGGTCGACCTCACCTACTTTAACTCGACGCTCGAGAAAGAGATCTACACCGTCTTCGGCCCGCCGCCGACCTTCCTCTCGACGCCCGCCAATCGAACCACGGACAGCGATCGCAGCGGATGGGAGCTGGGCTTTAGCGCTTACCCCACCGCCGACATCGACATCACCGGCTCGTACACCAACCTCGACGCCACCGAACCGTCCGGCATCGAGGTCCGCCGTCCGAAGGACCAAGCGGCGATTGACGCGTCGTGGCGCATCGGCGGCGGACCGCTCCAACTCAACCTTGGCGTCACCTACAATGGTGAGCAGTACGACACCGACTTCGGCACGTTCATCGCCAGTGCGCGGGACCCATACACGCTCGTCAGGCTTGGCGCGTCCTATCAGTTGAACGACGGTGTCGAGATCTACGGCCGCATCGAGAACCTGAACGACGAGACGTATGAGGAAGTCATCGGCTATCTTGGACAGCCGCAAGGTGTCTTCTTCGGCGTGCGATTCCGCGACGACAAGTCGAAATAGGCTCAGGGCATGCCCGGGGTGCAGGAATGAAAGAGCAGACGCATAGTGGGGCGCTGACCGACTTTGTCGGCCTCCTTGCGCTCGTTCTCTGTCTCCTCTCGGGCGCATGTCTTGTTACTCCCGCTGCGGACGCCCAGGAGCGTCCGCAGCGGATTGTTTCCATGAACCTCTGCACGGACGAGTTGCTGATCCGGCTCGTCGATCCCTCGCGTATCGCGTCGGTGACCTACCTGTCGCAGCAGCCTGTGAATGCCCCGCTCGGGCTGGGCGACGTGACCTCGAAGCTCAAGATCAATCATGGCCTTGCCGAAGAAGTCCTGATGTCGAAGCCGGACCTCGTCCTGGCCGGCAGATACAGCACGACGGCCGCGACCGCGATGCTGGAACGGCAGGGCGTGAAGGTGATCCGCTTTGACCCTGAAAACACATTCGACGACATGCGCGCGAACATCCGCAAGATGGGCGAAGCCGTTGGCGAGACGGCTCGGGCAGAGCAAGTGATTGCTGAATTCGACAAGCGGCTCGCCACCCTGCAAGCGCAGATTCCACCCGGCGAACCGCCGGTCTTCGCCGACATCGGCGTTAACAACTATGTGGCGGGCGCCGACACCCTCTATGCCTACGTCGTGCATGCAGGCGGTTATCGTACGCTGGGCGAAGCGCTTGGTTTTTCCGGCTATCGCAATGTGTCGCTGGAAGAAATCCTGAAAATCAGGCCCGGCTTGATCTCGACCTACACGCCGTGGACCGATCCGCCATCCATCTCGACAATGGCGCTGCGCCATCCGGCGCTGAAAGCGTTGGTGGAGCGCACGCCGCAGATCACCATTCCGGAACGCTACACGACCTGCGGCGCGCCCAGCGCGCTCGGCGCGGTCGAACTCCTGGTTGAGGCGCGCAAGGCTGCTGCGCAGAGGTCAAAGCCATGAAGCCGCCGATTCCATATCCGGTGCTTCTGGGACTGCTCGCACTGCTGACGGCGGCGCTGGCTTTCGCGTCGATGCTCGTGGGCCCGGCGGCTGCCGGCACGTTCGAGCTCCTGAAGATGATGTCGGATCGTGACGCCGACACGGCCTGGACGATCATGCGGGAGGTGCGCCTGCCCCGCACGCTGCTGGCGCTAATGGAAGGCGTGACGCTTGGCCTTGGCGGCGCGGTGCTGCAGGGACTGCTGCGCAACCCGCTGGCCGATCCTGCGATCATCGGCGTGTCGGCCGGCGCATCGCTGTTTGCCGTGCTGGCGCTCTATACTGGCCTCTCGCTTGCCTTCCCGCTGGCCCTGCCTGTCGCGGCGATCGTCGGCGGGTTGCTGTGCGTTCTCCTGCTGCTGGGCCTTGCCGGCCGCGGAGGGATGCTGACGCTGATCCTCGCAGGCGTCGCCGTATCGCAGTTGGCCAATTCCGTTTCCTATCTCACGCTGAACCTCTCCCCCAATCCCTACGCGTCCGCCGAGATCGTGTTCTGGCTGATGGGGTCGGTGACGGACCGCAGCCTCGACCATGTCTGGTTGGCGGGTCCGCTGATGGTCATTGGCTGGCTGATGATCATGTCGACTGCCCGCTCACTCGACGCGCTGAGCCTCGGCGAAGAAGCCGCCGCCGGACTTGGCGTGAATGTGCGACAAACGCGCCTGCTTGTCGTGGCGGGCGTGGCAATCAGCTGTGGCGCCGGCACGGCGGTGACGGGCGGCATCGGCTTTGTCGGACTCGTCGTGCCGCATCTCCTGCGCCGGCTGGTCGGCCATTCACCTAGCCGCCTTCTACTCGCCAGCGCTCTCGGGGGCGGCTGCCTGCTGCTGGCGGCCGACCTTGCCGTGCGCCTCATCGCCGTGAACCGCGGCGAGCTGCAGCTCGGCGTCATCACTGCCCTGATAGGCGCACCGTTTTTCCTGTGGCTGATCTTCAAGGCTCGTGCGGAGTACGAGTCGTGAAGCTGGAAGCAAGGAACATCTCCGTCAGCATCAAGGGCAAGGCGATCGTCCGCGACGCCGCCCTGTCGCTTGGCGGCGGCGAGCTGGTCGGCCTGATCGGCCCCAACGGCGCCGGAAAGTCGACCCTGCTGAAAGCCATTCTCGGCATCCGGGAGCGCGACAGTGGCGCGGTCACGATCGACGGCCAGGATTTCCTGTCGCTTCAGGGTCGCGAACGCGCCCGCCGTGTCGCCTTCCTGCCGCAGGAACGACATGTCGAATGGCGCCTGCCCGGTCGGGACGTCGTAACGCTGGGCCGCTATCCCCACCATTCCGGCTTTGGCGGCTACTCCGCCGCCGACGAAGCAGCCGTCGAGCGCGCCATTACATCCGTGGATGGCGCCGCCCTGATGGACAAGCCGGTTACGGTCCTCTCTGGCGGCGAACGCACGCTGGTCCTGCTGGCCCGCGCGCTTGCGGTCGAGGCGCCACTCCTGCTCGTCGACGAACCCATCGCGGCGCTCGACCCCTATCATCAGCTGCACGTCATGGAGATCCTGCAGGGACTCGCCCGGAAAGGATCGGGCGTTCTGGCCGTGATTCATGATCTCACGCTCGCCGCGCGCTTCATGGACAGGCTGGTGCTAATGGACAAGGGCGCGATCGTCGCCGACGGGAACCCTGCCGATGTCCTGACGACTGAGCTTCTCGCACGCGTCTATCGCATCGATGGCGTCAACGGCGCGCGCCTGCCCGCCAGCGAGGCCTGACGCCCCAAAACAAAACAGGCGGCCGAAGCCGCCTGTCAGAGGTTCAGGGACGTTACCTAGACTAGAAAGATTTCTTTGCGCCGATTTCGAAGGTGCGGCCGAGCGGGTTGCCCATCCACGGATCGTAGCCGAGTTCTTCCTGCGCCCGCGGCGGATCGCGATCGAAGATGTTCGCGACCGTGGCGGTCAGGGCGAGATCGTCCGTCACCTCGAAGCGATAGGTGAAGTCGGCGGTGATCCAGTCCTCGCCGCTTTCGCCATATTGCGTGCCAGCGCGTTCGTCGGTCACGGCGGAAACAAAGTTCACGCCGAGACGGAAGTTGTGGCGGTCGAAGCGATAGTTGCCGCTGAAGTTGGCGCGCCATTCCGGCGCCGCGAGGGCGAAGGTGGCGAAGTTCAAGGTACCGAGCCGGTCGTCGCCAGTTGAGACGGTGACACCGTCGAGCGCCGTCGGTCCGGTCTTCAGTTCCGTGACCTTCGTCGCTGTGAGATCGAGCGATAGATCACCCGGTCCGAACGGCATCGTGTAGGTCGCCTGAATGTCATAGCCGTTCGTGGTCTGGCCCGGACCGTTGCCATACAGCGTATCGACCATGTTGAAGGTGCCGATACCCGTCATGCCGACGGTGCATGTGCCGTTGAACGAAATCCGGCGCACCAGGGGCTGCACGTTCGGATCGCAGGTAGTGATCGTGCCGCCGGGGCCGTTGAACACCAGGCTGGCGATCTGGTTGGGATCGGCGATCTGCCCGATCTGGTCTTCCGTCTCGATGTCGAAGTAGTCGACGATCAGGCGGAAGTCGTGGTCAGCGGCAAAGCCCTGGCTGTCCCAGATCGCGCCGACGTTCCATGATTTCGCCGTCTCCGGCTTGATGCTGGCGTCGGTGATGAACCTCGCGCCGAGCCAGTTGCCTGCGGCGACCGTATAGGTGCGCGCGCCGACAGTCTGGGCGCCGGGAATCGTGCCAACCGGCGGCGTCTGGTAGTTGGTGCCGTAGGAGGCGCGCAGCGACAGCGGGCCGAAGACATCCCATTTGCCGGCGACCTTGTAGACCGTAGCGCCGAGACCACCTGAGAACTCCTCACGCCTCACGGCGGCCTGCAGGTTAACGGTGTCGAGCACGGGAATCTGCAATTCGCCGAAGAACGAATGCTGCTGCTGGTCGGCATAGTTCGGCGGGTCGGGCACGAAGGCCACGAACGGACCCGGATTGTCCGGCGTGCAGCCGCGGAAGTTCGGGTTGTTTGTAGGCAGCGGATTGGCCTCCAGCGGAAGCGAACCGGCTCCGTTCTGGCTCGTCGTTCCGTGCGGCCATTCGCACTGGATCGAGCCGTTCATGAACGGGCTGTTGACCACTTCCCGGCTTTCGAACTGCCGTCCCTGGGCGCCGAGCGCCCAGCCGATTTCGCCGCCGGGAAGTTGGATTCCCGACTTGCCGTTGAACACGAGATCGAAGGTGAGACTGGAAGCGATGGTTTCGATCCCGCGAGAGTCGAAGAGCCAGCGCGTCAGCTCGACCGAGTTCTCGGTTCCCGCCACATATTGCGGGTTGGTGAGATTACGCACCGGCTGTTTCGCGAACGAGGTCGCGAACGGGTTCCAGTACTGGCAACCGTTCTTGCCGGCCGCTGCAGCGTTCTGGGTGCCAAAGCGGTTCGGATCGAGGTCGGCGGCGCTGCAGTTAGGGCCGCCGAACCCGTTTAGCGCTTCCTGGAAGCGGGAGCCGATGATGTCCGGGTGCGTGTTGTAGTTGATCGCCTGATTGTACGTAACTGCGAAGTCGTAGCCGACGTCCTTGAACACGCCGGCCCAGTCGCCCAGTTCGCCATCGAGGCTGGCTGACGCGCGCCACAGCTGGTTGTCGATCTCGTCCGGCACGCCATTGGCGCCGAACGCCTGGTTCCCGCCATGGCCCAGCACGCGATATGTGACCGGCGTGAATCCCGAAGCGGCCGTCGTGCCGGTCCGCTGCGCGAAGGCTGCGGCATAGGGGTTGGTGATCGGCACATAGAACTGGAACGTCGCCCCGGTGGCCATAGCAGGACCGCGAATGACAGGCTGAGATGGCGAGGCATACATGTGCGGCGTCTTCACCTGTCCGTACGCCGCCTCAACGTGGAACCTCATGTTCTCGTTGATGTCGGCGTTGACCTGCGCGAAAGCGCGATAGATGTCGTTGTCTTCGACCAGATTGTAGTAATTTGAGTAGTTGTACGCGCAGGTGAAGGCGTTGTCGTACCGCCCCCCACCGCAGCACACGAAGTCGCATTGAAGTCGGACGTGATGCCCGCGATCGGCGCGCCGAATTCAGCACCGTTGGCGCCGACTGTCGGCGTCGCGGGCAACGGACCAAGCGGCAGCCAGCCCGCGAGGTTGGTCAGCGTCGACCACGGCGCCGGGTTGTAGTTGGCGCCGGCGGAGGGATTGAATGAATCCCACGTCCAGTCGCGGTCGATGGCCTTGAGGTGAGAGCGGTGTTCCCACTCCGCAGACCACAGGAAGTTGACATTATCGCTGCCAAAGCCGCCGAGGACGCTGAGGCCGTAGTCGCCATCCGAGCCGTCGATGTATTTGTACTGGGCGTTGACCTCGAGACCCTGGAAGCTGTCGCGCGTGATGAAGTTGACGACGCCGCCCGTGGCGTCGGCGCCATAGGTCACCGCGGCGCCGTCCTTCAGGATCTCGATGCGCGAGATCGCAGCGAACGGGATGTTCGAGGTGTTGGAGCTCATGCGCCGGCCGTTGAGCAGGGTCAGCGTCTTGTCGGCCCCGATGCCGCGCAGGTTGTAGTTGACCGAGCCGATCAGCGCCGGACCACCGAAATAGTAGGCTTCACCCGAGGTGGGGCCGGCGATCGTCAGGCTCTTCGCGAATTCGAGCGCTGTCGGCGCGCCGCGATCCTCAAGCTCTTCCTGGGAGAAGACTTCGACAGGCAGAGCTGCGTCCTCCGGCGTGCCGCGGATCAGCGATCCGGTGACGACGACGCGATCTTCGCTGTCTGAGCTGCTGGCCTGCGCCGGCGGCGTCTGATCAACCGCAGGTTGCGGGCTGGTCTGGGCCCATGCCGGAAAGGCTCCAGCCAAACCAACGAGTAGCGCAGCGCTCGACGCGCTGCGGAGCTTGAAGTTCATGGTTTTAACCTCCCCGTTCGAGTCATGAGACTCTCATTCTTATGGGAGTGAGCATCTTAGGCCTGATATCAGCTGTCAAGATACTCACGCACACGATAGTGAACATTGACGGATAGCTCTCTCCGACCGCATGGTCAGCCTGCGGATCGACGTCAGATCGGTCGCGGGAACGGGAGGAAGCAGGTGCGAGACGGGATCTCTGCGCCACGCTCACAGGCGTGGGTTGCGCTCGGCATGTTGTGGTTTGTCTACGTGCTGAACTTCCTCGACCGGCAGCTCCTGTCGATCCTCGCCAAGCCGATCCAGGACACGCTGAAAATAACCGACACCGAGCTCGGCCTCATCAGCGGACTCTATTTCGCGCTCTTCTACTGCCTCATCTCGATTCCGGTCGGCTGGCTTGCCGACAGGACGAACCGCGTAAAAGTACTCTCACTCGCGTGTGGCCTCTGGAGCGCAGCAACGATGGGCTGCGGCCTCGCCGGGAACTATCCGCAGCTCGTAGCCGCCCGCATGACGGTCGGTATCGGTGAAGCCGGCGGCGTTCCGCCCTCCTACGCCATCATCTCCGACTACTTTCCACCCGGCCGGCGCGGGACAGCGCTCGGCATCTTCAACCTCGGTCCGCCCGTCGGACAGGCGCTTGGCATCGCGTTCGGCGCAGCGATCGCGGTAGCCTTCAGCTGGCGCCACGCCTTCCTGTTTCTTGGCGCAATCGGCATCGTGACCGCGATTGCCGTCTTTCTTGTCGTCCGCGAACCACGCCGCGGCGGCCTCGATGCTCCCCGCGCAGCAACTCCCGTGCAGAATGCGAAATTTGGCGAGACGTTGGCAATGTTCTTCTCGCGGCCCACGCTGTTGCTGGCCGCATTTGGCAGCGGCGCCACGCAGTTCATCACCTATGGACTGGGCAATTTCACCACGCTCTTCCTCATGCGCGAGAAAGGCATGATGCTCGGCGAAGTGGCCATCTGGTACGCGCTGGTCGTGGGCATCGGCATGAGCGCGGGGATCTTCGTTTCCGGACGCATGATCGACAAGTTCGTCCGCCGCTCGAAGCGATACTACGCGACGATCCCGGCGGCCTCGCTGGCCCTCGCCATCCCGTTCTACCTCGCCTTCGTCTGGGTCCCGGCCTGGCAGATCGCGCTCGTCTTCCTGATAGGCCCGACATTCCTCAACTATTTCTACCTCTCATCGGCCGTCGCGCTCGTGCAGGAGGAGGTCCGGCCGGAACAACGCGTGATGTCCGGCGCCCTGTTGCTGCTGATCATGAACCTGATCGGACTCGGACTCGGCCCGACCTTCGTCGGCGCCGTGAGCGATTTCTTCAAGGCAAGCCATCCGGACAATTCGCTGCAGTTCGCGCTCTACGGCCTCACGCCGTTCTACATGCTCGCCATAGGCCTCTTTCTATGGCTGGCGCGGATGCTTGGAAAGGAAAGCATCAATACAGGAGGTGAAACACGCTCCTGATCTGAATTGTACGCCCTGTCAGGACTTCAACGACAGGAAGCCGGCGGCCATGAACTTGGCCATGCGTTTCTTCACCGCGGGAAAGTCATCAGAATGGCAAAGTCCGCCGGACAGCCGGTCGATCCGTCCCGTGCGCGCGAGCGTGTTCATCAGCGCGCCAGTCACGAAGTGATAACCCCAGAAAATGTCCTCTTCCGAATAGTCGGGCAAAGCGCGCTTCAGGATGCTGACGAGTTTCAGCACCACGGGATCGAAGTGCAGGTCCATCAGCTTCGCGCCTTCGGGCGTGTTGCTGGCGCGCGCGCCAAAGGCGCCGTAGTTCATCCATCCCTCGCCGCCCTCATAGTAGAGATCGAGGTCGGTATCGAGAAACGCCCGCAACGCCCCTTCGACGGTCGGATTGTCGCCTGCTTCCTTCTCGTACCGTTCGAGCGCAGCCATGCGCCGGCCGCTGGTAATGCCCGCCCGCCGCGCGAACACGGCCTCGAAAAGATGCGTCTTGTCCTTGAAATAGTAGTGCAACAGCGTCGTGTGACTGCCCACGCGCTGGGCCACATCGCGCAGCGTCACACCGTGCAGGCCATGCTTCGAAAACAGATACTCGGCGGCATCAAGGATTTGCTCGAGACTCTCGGCGCGCTGCTCCGCCTTCGTGCGACGCGGACGGTTCGTGGTTGCGCCTTCTGACATCTGGCCAATCCTCTTGTCGTCCGGGGCAGGCTGTTGAGCCACATCCGCCGATACGCCGAGCTGCGTTGCAGTCCCCTCTTGGCTTGTAGTCGGGGCGTCGCCGCCTCTTGTCAATCTATACCGTCACGCCTGACCCCGTGCAGGCGCCGATCGCATGGATCACCGTAACGCACGCCTGGCCTGACTGTTCGGTATCGGCAGGAGGCGCAGCGCCGCTCACTGATCACTCCGCGCGAAATGCCAGATTGCGGTTCAGGCAGACTGTTGATTGACGCGAGGACCTCCGCCTGATTTTCTCAATGAAAAGATTGGCCGGCCGGAAAAAATCGGCCGGATGGGGAGATCCGCTACATGACGCATATCAACCTCAATCGTCGCGCGTTGCTGGCCGGCGCGGCGGCTGGACTGGCCATGACAAGCTCGGCCTGGGCCAAGACCGAGGACCTTTTTCCTGTCGCCGAGACCAGCAACGGCAAGTTGCGCGGTCTGGTCAGCGGCGGCATCAAGGTCTTCAAAGGCGTGCACTACGGCGCTGATACGTCCGGCGCCAATCGCTTCCGGTCGCCCAAGCCAGTGAAGAAATGGGCCGGCGTGCGCGACGCGCTCGACTACGGCAACATCAGCCCGCAAGTGCCGGCAGATCGCACGCGCGACTACGCCAACCTCATCTTCAATGACGTACAGCCCGGCGGCATGGGCGAGAACTGCCTCAACCTCAATATCTGGACCCCCACCCTGTCGCGCACCGCGAAGAAGCCCGTGCTCGTGCGCTTCCACGGCGGCGGCTTCTACGGCGGATCCAGCAACTCGCCCGGCATGGACGGTGAAATGCTGTCGCGCTTCGGTGATTGCGTCGTGGTTTCCGTAAACCACCGGCTCAGCGCCTTCGGCTATCTCCACATCACCGACTCCGGCGCGCCGAAGGACTTCGCTCAGGCCGGCATGGCAGGGATGCTGGACCTCTCCGCCGCGCTCGCCTGGGTGAAGGAGAACATCGAGGGCTTCGGCGGCGATCCCAGCCGCGTCATGATCTTCGGCCAGTCTGGCGGCGGCGCGAAAGTCTCGACGCTGATGGCCATGCCTTCCGCGAAAGGATTGTTCCATCGCGCCGTCGAGATGAGCGGCGCACGCCTTCGCGCCACGCCGCGCGATGTCGCGAAGAAATCCTCCGACACGCTCCTGGCGGCGCTGAACATCAAGGCGTCGGATACCAAGAAGCTTCAGGCCCTGCCCTGGTACGATCTCCTGTCGGCCCAGGCGGATATCGAGGCCGGAGCGCGCGCCAGGGGCGAAGCGCCGGGATCCTTCTCGCCGGTCCTCGACGGCGTCGCGATGCCGCGCCATCCCTTCGATCCGGACGCCCCTGCAATCTCCGCTGATGTTCCGCTGATCATCAGCACCACACTCGATGAGCGCACGTATCGCCAGGCCAATTACGATCAGACATGGGATGGCGTGAAGACGATGCTCCGCCCTCGCGTCGGCGAAGCAACAGACGACATTCTCGGCATGTATCGCAAGGAAGACGCCAAGGCCTCGGCCTATCTCATCCAGTCGCGCATCATCAGCGATCAGGGCCGCAGCGCCAGCTTCATCATGGCCGAACGCAAGGCAGCGCAAGGCGGCGCCCCTGCTTACGTCTATCTCTGGAAAGCCCCGAGCCCCGCCTGGGACGGCCGCTATGGCGCAACTCACGCCGTCGACGTCGGCCCCAGCATGCACGAGATCCGCGGCGCGCTTCACGGTCCCAACGCCAACAGCCAGCGCTTGTCGGACGAACTCGCCTCGGTCATGGTATCCTTCGCTTCGACCGGCGATCCCAACAATCCCCGCCTTCCGAAATGGAACGCCTACGAACCCACGCGCCGCATGACGATGGTGTTCGACAATCCGGCCTCGCATGTCGAAAGTGATGCACGCGGCGACTTCCGCAAGCTCTGGGAAAAATACCCGGCCGCACCTGCCCGAGCCACGGAATAGCAGCCGCCGGCCGGGCTGAAGTCTGCTGAGCTTTCAATGATCGTGTAATCTGGCTGCAATGTTGCGGCGGGAGTCATCGCCTCAAGGCGTCCCGGCCGACTTTTGCCTCCGTCACGGCAGATCCCAGCCTCGCACACCTGACGGATTTTCCCTGCCCCTGGGGGTCATTGATGTTCGAGCGCGGTTGGTCACGACGGGCCCTGGCCCTGATCGTGTGGGTGGTGCTGGCGTTGCTGCCGCCTGTCGCCTCCGCCAGCTCGGAAACCGACGAGAAGTTCACCGTCCTCAGCTATCACGAGATCGCCGATCCGGGCGAAGCGCTGATCCCGGAATATGCGGTGACGCCGACCATGTTCGTGCGCCAGATCGATTGGTTGAAAAACAACGGCTACAACTTCGTCTCCGTCGACGATATTCTCGCTGACCATGGCGGCCGCCGCCCGCTGCCGCCCAAGGCTGTCCTCATCACGTTCGACGATGGCTATCGCTCCATGTACGAGCATGCCTGGCCGCTACTGAAGATGCTGAAGATCCCCAGCGTGGTCGCGGTCGTCGGCGCGTGGGAGGAAGACAAGGGCACGGTCAATTTCGACGGCCGCATGATCACCCGCGACAAGCTGATGACATGGGCGCAGCTTCGCGAGCTTTCCGAAAGCGGCCTCGTCGAAGTCAGCAGCCACAGCTTCGACCTGCACCACGGCATCCAAGGCAATCCGCAGGGCAATATGGAGCCCGCCGCCACGACGCGCCGCTGGATGGCTGACAAGAACGCCTATGAGGACGAAGCCTCCTACAAGGCTCGCGTCACTGCCGATCTCAAACGCAGCCGGGACATCATCCGTGACCGCATCGGCAAGGCGCCGCGCGTCATCGCCTGGCCCTATGGCCGCTACACCTACACGCTGCGCGACATTGCACAGCAGCTCGGCATGCCGATCGGGCTCACGCTCGACGATGGCGGCAACATGGAAGACACGCCGCTCTGGGCTATGCGCCGCGTGCTGGTGCAGAGCACGATGAACCTGCAGAGCCTCGAGGCGGAGATGAACCTCCGCAACCAAAATCTGTCGGACAATGACCGCGCCCAGAAGGTGATGCACGTCGATCTGGACTACATCTACGATGCGGATCCGGCGCAGCAGGAAAGGAATCTCGGTCATATGCTGGACCGTATCCAGTCGCTCGCCGTCACCACGGTCTACCTGCAGGCCTTCGCTGACCCCGACGCAAACGGGTCGGCCGACGCGGTCTATTTCCCCAGCCGCCACATGCCGATGCGCGCAGACCTGTTCAACCGCGTCGCCTGGCAGATCGAGACGCGCACGCAGGTGAAACGCGTCTATGCCTGGATGCCGATGATGGCCTGGGAGCTTCCCGCAAGCGAGCCCGCATCGAACGACAAGCTGGTCACGCTGCCCAGCGCCGACGGCGGGCATCTGAACATGGGCTACAAGCGGCTCTCGATGTTCTCGCCACGCGTGCGGGAAACGGTCAAGGAGATCTACGAGGATCTCTCACGCTCGGCGACGTTCGACGGCGTCCTGTTCCACGACGACGCGACGCTCTCCGATTATGAAGACGCCTCCAGCTTTGCCTTCGCCGCCTACAAGGACTGGGGCCTGCCGCCTTCGGTCGAGAAAATACGCGCCAGCGACGACATGATCGGCCGTTGGACGATCATGAAGATCAATGCGATCGACACGTTCGCGAAAGAGCTGGCCGACACCGTTCGCGCCGAATCCCCCGCCCTCAAGACGGCGCGGAACCTCTACGCCCGCGTCGTTCTCGATCCGAAGGCCGAGGTCTGGTACTCGCAGGCCTTCGAGAACTCGCTCGCCAACTATGACTTCACCGCGATCATGGCGATGCCCTACATGGAAGGCGCGACCGACCACGCACAGTTCTTCAAGGACCTGATTGCTCGCGTCAAGGACAGGCCCGGCGCCATGTCGCGCGTGGTGTTCGAGCTTCAGACAGTCGACTGGGCGCATGACGACAGGCCGATCCCGGTGCAGGAACTGACCGACACGATCAAGAGCCTGTACGACCAGGGCGTCGAACACATCGCCTACTATCCCGACATGCTGTTCGAGAACCACCCGGAGTGGAGCCCGATGCGGCACACCTTCGCCATCAAGCCAGACGTTCCCAAGCCGCACTGAGCGCACCCATGCCATCCTCGCTGCAATCGCTCTGGACTGACGCGCTTGGCTTCGCGTTCTACTATCCGCTCTTCATGTCGTGGCTCTGGATGGCCGGCGCGGCGGTGTTCTGGTGGCAGAACGAGCGCGGCACGCCGCCAGCGAACCAGCCCGTACGCCGCCCCGACGCGCCGCCGGTCTCGGTCCTGATCCCCTGCTACAATGAAGGCGACAACGCCGAGGAGACGATCACCGCCGCCCTCGCGCTCGAGTATCCGGACTTCGAGGTCATTGCCATCAATGACGGCAGCCGTGACAATACCGGCGCCGTGCTTGATCGTCTCGCGGCGCATCACCCGGCCCTGCGCGTCGTCCATCTCGCGCAGAACCAGGGCAAGGCCATGGCGCTGCAGGCCGGCGCCCTGCTCGCGCGCAACGACATCCTGATCTGCATAGACGGCGATGCGTTGCTTGATCCGCATTGCGCCCACTGGATGGCGAAGCACTTCGTCGACGATCCCGGCGTCGCCGCCGTCACGGGGAATCCGCGCATCCGCAACCGCTCGACCCTGCTCGGCCGGCTCCAGGTCGGCGAATTCTCGTCCATCGTCGGCCTCATCAAGCGCGCCCAGAAAACCTTCGGCGCGCTGTTCACCGTCTCGGGCGTCATCACCGCGTTCCACCGCCCGGCAGTCCATTCCGTCGGCTACTGGAGCGCCGACATGCTGACCGAGGACATCGACATCACCTGGAAGCTCCAGCGCGCCGGCTGGCGCGTGAAGTTCGAACCGAACGCGCTCGTCTGGATCCTGATGCCGGAAACGCTGCGCGGGCTGTGGAAGCAGCGGCTGCGCTGGGCCAAGGGCGGCGCGCAGGTGCTGCTCAAGAACTTCGGCGTCTTCGGCCATCTCTCGCAGAGTCAGATGTGGCCGCTGCTTCTCGAGATGTGCGCCAGCGTGCTCTGGGCCTACCAGATGCTGTTGCTGGTGATCCTGTGGCTGCCGTCGATGCTGTTTCCGCAGCTGGGCCTCGGCCCGGCGGATGCGCCCTTCATCCCCGAGAATGGCGGGCTGTTGCTGGCAGCCACCTGCCTCGTGCAGTTCGCTTTCTCGATGTGGCTGGACAGCCGTTACGATCGCGGGCTTGGGAAATACTACTATTGGATCATCTGGTACCCGCTCGCCTACTGGATCATCTCAACCGCTGCGACGATCGCCGCCTATCCTGCCGTCCTGTCCCAGCGCCCGGGCCGTCGCGCCCGTTGGGTCAGCCCGGATCGCGGCGTGCGGCCACCCGGAGGTTTTGGCAGTTGACCTTCCCATTGTGTATGGATTTTCACGAGGCCGTCATACGGCCGCAAGCCACCACCTCTAGATCACGCTTGACACTCTCGGGAGCGATCGTCGGCAAACCGGCATCGGGACGGAAATTAGCAACCAGCTCATCATCGACGTTCGCCACAAGCTTCCCTGGCGCCAACGACTCGCGTCCGACACCGGCACGGCCGGGCTGTGGATGGCGTGGCTGTGGCTTTGCCGTTCGGGCATCGGCGTCATCGGACTGATCCGTGTGGCTGCAACGCATCCCGCCACGCTCAGCCTGCTCGCCGCCGGATCCGCAACCGTGCTCGTCCGTGACGCACTGACGATCGGCGGCGCCAGCGGCGCGCTGTGGCTGTGGAACAAGATCACCGGAAGCCGCCAGGAAGAAGCGACGGCGCCCGTCCCGAACTACGCCGCCTATTTCGGCATCAGCGATCCACAGCTACACCGCTGCCGGTCGGCGCAGGTCTGCATCGTCCATCACGATGCGGATGGACGGATCCTAGCCATCGAGACCGAAGCACCACGCCCACCGACGGCTGCCGAACCACCTGCCTTCCAGCAGGCCGCCTGACACGACGGTTTCTTGCAAGAACGTGCTAGACGGGGGCGCGGCTGTGCAGCATCGCCGCTGACCAGATTCATTGAACCGCTCGATTGAAACGGGCGCGCCAAAAATTCTCTGATCCGGCCTGTAAGCAGGGAATGTTTCGATTTTTCGGCCGATTCAGCGCTTTTCCGCGCTATCTCGCGTTGGAAATTCAAGGCTCTTTCGGCGAACTCCCCGTTCTGCAGGAACAGGGAATTCTGAAGACCGAACAGGGAGTTTTGAAACATGACACGGGTAATGGGCAGGGTGCGCATTTGAGAGCCTGCAGATGAAGAAGGCAGACCTTGAGAATGGGCGACCTTAGCGCGCCGACGTCGCGGGTGTCGCGTCCGGTGATCGACTGCTATTCGTCAACTCGACAAGACGCGCGTTTACGTCGCCGGCAAAGGCAGAGAGCTCGAAGCGAGCGCCTGCGCGTCCGCACCAGACAGTGAGCGCACCCTCATCCGACAGAGTCGCATCCGAGAGCAGATCGCTCGCGCGCCACACCGACTTGAAGGAGCCGCAACCGCCCCGGTCGGCGTCTGACTGGAGGGTTTCCGGCGGGTGCAGAACGCCTGAGACCAGCAACCCATCCGATAGGCGCAGCACTCGGACGCCCAGCTTGCCAAAAGCGGCCAGCCATTGGGCGTTGGGCGACATGCGCACCGCTTGGACCTCCTCCAGACCGGGCGCGCCGGATGTCCAGCGAACTTGACCCGTTCGCCAGTTGAGGCGCGTGATCTTGCCTGACCAGGCGACGATGAGCACATCGTCGTCATCGGGCATGGAGACAAGCCGCGCCAGCCGGCCATAGACCGACAGATCGCGCGGCCATGCCAGACTTGAAGCGATGCTTTCGAAACGTCCGGCCGCATCGGGCTCGAGCACGTCAAGTCGCCCCTCGACCGCGGCAAACAACCGATCCGCCCCGTTGTGATCGAAGTCCATGAGACCGCTCTCGGTCGCCAGCGAATGGCCGGTCGGCGAAACATCGCGCATGTCCACCAAATCCATGATTTTGAGCGGGGGCGTTGGGCCATAGGCGAGATAGCGGCCCGAAGCGGAGCGCGCATCGATGAGCTTCAGATCGCCCATCTGCTCGAAGTATCGGCGATGATAGAAACAGCGCGATGACGCCCCCAAGTTGCGGCACCATGCTCCGACGAAACTATGATTGTCCTGGGAAAAATAAGTAAAAAGCGGCTCGCCAAGTTGGCCGGAGCTCCTGGCAGGTTTTCCTGCGGGCGCTGCGTTGATGACCCACCCGGAGGTTCCGGAATCGGCAGGCTCGCTGAAAGTCTCATCCTCGAAATCACCCAGTGAGATAGCCGGGCATGGGCTCGACATGCATTGATTGGCGCTGTCGACATGTCCGGGACGAGCCTCCCATTCGAGGGCATAACCATAGCGATCAGTATTTGGGCCAACGTTGGGCTGCGACTTCCAGGCGGTCGCGGCGGGCGGACTATCGCTCAACCTGACGCCGATGATCTGGCCGCCAAGGCGCGTGCGGACATCGTCGCCGGTGTCATAGCGCAATGCCTTACAACCGGAATTGGCGTCGCTGGGATCGAACCGGTTGTCCGGGCTGATGCGCTCAAATCCACGAGGCTGAAGGCCGCCTCTGATGTCGTAGGTGAAGAACGCGCCTTCGTATTCAGGATGCTGCTTGGTGTCGGCCTCGACCCCGATGATCATACAGCCCGCGGTAACGATGGATTGCCCGTCCCCGCGACTGATCCAGGGATCGCCATTGGCCTGCGGATGGAACATGGGCCGGGTCAGGCCAATGTTGTTGTCGCTCCCGGACACCGTAAGAACGGCGGGAAAGGTCGAGCCATTCGAAACGCCGATGTGCCGCCCCGCCAGCAGCACGTCCCCGGTTGACGCCTCGAGCACATAGCCGCGCCATTCGTACATTCTGAACTCATCGAGATCAGCCTCGCGCAGGACGTTGAGCTTCTGTCCCGTCCGATCGTTGAGAAGCTCGATGCGATCCTGGAAAATCAGCAGGGCCCGGTCGCCGGAAAGACCGATGCTGCGCACCGGGCGGTCGGCGGACAGTTTGTAGGTCGTCCCGCCAGACGCCCGAGCGAGAAAGTCCGGACCGGTCCAGAACACGCCTGCATCGGCCGCGTCGCGCACCGCCTCGGCCGGCGTTCGCATCCAGCCGAGTACGGCGTTGACAACGTCGTTCACGCGCTCGTCCTGCGGTCGCCGCTGGCGCAAGGACGCAAGCATTTGCAGCGCGGCCTCGGCGTCGCCATCGCCGAGATCCTGGACGACCTGCGCGAGGTCGGCATCCCGCTCAGAAATCGCGCGACCCTCTTCAGCGGCGGCAGCCGACTGACGCGCACGGTCGGCTTCGAACTGAGCGGGAATAATGAACGCCGCGGCCGCCGTGATCGCTGCAACAGCGGCAGCGCCCGCGCCAGCCACGCGAACGATGCGGCGACGTTTTTCGCGTTGCCAAAGCGCGTCGAACTCGACGTCGAGAAGCCCAGCGGCCAGGCGCGCGCAGGCGCGAGCGCGCCCTTCCTTCCGGAGATCAAGTCCCAGCGGTTCGATGGGCATTCCGTCCGGATCATCATCCGGGATATTCGCCCGCAACGCCGGCGGAAAACATTCGGTTTCATCGTTGCCGGAATTGGGGACGCCGTCGATGATAACAGCAAAGACCTTCCCGCCTCGCCCGGTCTTGCGGAAGTGCAGAATTTCGGCGTTGACCCATTTCGATTTGGCCGAACGCGGGGAGCAAATGACGATCAGGCTTTCGGCGTCCTCGATCGCGCCTCGCACGGACGCGCCGATGTTCGCGGCGGCCCCCATTTCCTCCTCGTCACGGAAGAAGCGTCCGAGCTTTCTAGAATCGCCCAGATCGACCGCCAGGCCGAGCGGCACACGATAGTTTTCAAGCCAGGCGTGCAGCCGCCGCGCGGCGATCATGTCCGTCTGGCTGTAGGAAATGAAACCGCGAAAGCGCTTGCCGTGAGCCACCACCCTCTCCCGAGCAACCCGCGGGACATACCATTCGGCGCGTCATCGGTCACGCGCAAGTGTCGGCGGGCGCGTTAGGACGCGCGGATGGGCTTGAGAGACATGGGACATTCGTAGGCGGGGCAGTCTTTGCGCTCCCGCCAACCCTTTGCGGTTCCGGTCTATCTTCCTAACGCCGCCATGCATTGCGTGGCATACTTCGCGGCCTCAGCGCAGGACGCCTCGATCTTGCTCTCGTCAACATCCCGACACCATGCGGCGCTTCCCGGTTCAGGATTGCAGGCCGTGAGCAAAGGCGACGCCAGACAGGCTAATAGCGCCGTTTGGCAATCAGAGCCCTTGTTCCACGCCTGATCGCACTCAAGTTCGACTTGCTGTCCTCTGCCGGGGCGTACAATGGATTGCGGAACTGAGACGCACTTTGTCATGGACGGACGGCAATAGTTTGCGAAGCGCCGAGTTTGTCCGTTCGCGTGTCGCGAGTTGCAAAGGCTGTGAGTGCCCGGCTCCAGGTCAGCAACGCCGGGCGTATACGCTGGGTGTGAAAATCTCGTCAGCTGTCAGGCAAGGCCTCCTACTCGCCAAGATCCCGGCGAGTTGGCTCTAGGCCAGCGTCAGCGGTGGAGCCAATGCGCCGGGCACGGAGATCCGCTCCTCAACCGAAACTCTCCCTCGTTGACCATCGCGATCCGAACAAGGCCCCACCACCCTTCCAGCGCAGCTGCGACAACCCAACCTGCCGCATCATGTGTGAACAGGCATGGGGACCGGACGCCGATCGGCACGCTATCCGTTTGATTTCGCAAGAAGCGGAGGGATCATTTTCCGGCGCCTGTTCACAGACCGTCCGGCGCAAGCGACGAGTTCCACCTCGCTGCCGCCGCCCCGAACCTTCGGAAGATGGCGAAGCTTCTCTTCCCGCCGCCTCAGGGAGCCACCGCATGATCGCGGCCTCGCGCCGCGGACTACGCCGGCCGAGAGGCCGGAAGCACTAACTCGCCGTTGGTCTTGGCCAACGGATCGAACGCTGTAGCCGTCGAGTTTTTCCACGGAATTCGCCGATCTCGGGCACTCGGTCACGCGACACCTGCACCTACCACCCGCCGCCGCCGCCACCTCCACCACCACCGCCAGACGATCCTCCTCCGCCTGAGCCCGACGAACTCGAGCTATGCGGCAGGGCGCTCGACACGCCCGAATTCATGCTGGAAATCAGCGCGTCGTTGAGGCCGGAGAGCGAACGTCCGCCGCCCGTCGAGAAGCCTGCCCATCCGGGACGGTAGGATTCCGCCACCTGCGGCAACAGCCGCTCGAAATGCCGCGTCCACGGCTTCTCAACGCCGAGCGCGACTGCGAAGGGCAAGAAAGCCTCGTATCGCTCCTTCGACATCGGCGGCAGCTTCTCGCTTCCCACCTCGACCGCATTCAGTTGCAGCTTCTCCGCGGTCTCCATGTAGAGCCTGAACCCCTCAATCTCCGTGCGAACCTTCTGGCCCTTCGGCGTCGACGCCGGCATCAGGTAGAGGAACGCCATGTTGATGACAGCGAGCGCCAGCACTGCCAGCGTATTCCACGTCGTCCACATCGACGCCTGGCTCGCCGCAAACATGACGCCGCCAGCCGTCAGCGCAAGGCCCGCCACCGTATAGCCGGCATTCCACCTGAAATAGTCGGCGCCGTATTTCCGGGACAACTTGTTCTTGAAAGAGTCGTAGGCGCCCGTCAGTATTGAATCATAGTTGCCGTCGAGCACTCTCCGGCTGGTGTTCCCGACCAGGCTCCGCTCCAGCGTGACATCCTCGGACGCAAGACCGGCCGCATCATCTCCCTCGTATATCCTCTCGAGGACAGTGACGCCCTTCTTCGAAGTGTCGATCCGGATCCGCCCCTTCACTGCGAGGTTCATCAGCGTCGCGATCAGAGCCGTATGGCCGCGAAGACCGCGATAGTAGACATGGTGTGCGGCAGCGGGCGAAAATCCCTTCGGCGGCTCATACAGCGGAAACACAGGCCCCTTGATCGGATCGCGGCCGACACGATCGAAGCTACGTATATAAAACCACGCAAGCGCGCCAAGCGAGGCCAGCAGGATCGCCAGCGCGCCATTGCGCTGCCACCACAGCCAGCCCTGATCGATGCCCGAGGGCGGATCGATCAGCCCCTTGGCGAACCCGATCGCAACCGTCAGTCCCTCTCCCGCCTCCAGCCGGCGGGTCGTCTCGAACACGTGCCGGCCGCCACTCTCGGTGTGCGTATAGTCCGCGCCGGCCGCGCCCTGATCACCCGTATAGGCCTTGGTCGCCGTAATCCGTGCGCCCGGCGGAAGCACGACGCTGACCCGTGCAGCGAGAATCGGGAACACCCAGTAATTCCCGGTTACATTCCAGTAGACCTCGTCATAGCTGTCGAAATAGCGGACCTGGTTCCTGACACGGTAGCGGATCTCGTAGGTATGCGCGCCCGATTCCAGAAACACGTCGGCATCGCCGATGCGGATCCGGTACGCGTTGTCCTCGGTCTCCGTCTCGTAGCGTTCCCCTTGGCCGTCGCGTGTCACGCTGAGGACATCGTAGCCATAGGCGAGCTTGGCGCCGTCGCTTTCAAAGTAGCGCGGCAGGTCGCGGAATATTCCCCGCCGGATCTGGTCCCTCTCGGACGTGACCGCGAGGAGTTCGGTGACGATGATGTCGCCGTCTTTCTGCACTTCGATCGTGACGTCGAAACGATCTATCCGTTCCTCGGCGCTCGCGGCCATCGCTGTCAGTGCGACGAATACTCCGGCGAACAGGCCCAGCAAATAAGCCCGGAACGCTCTCATGATTTCAGCGAGACTTGCGGCGCTGCACGGTCGGCGGTCTCGATCTCGAAATAGGCACGCGGCGTGAAGCCGATCACCGGCGCAACGAGGCTCGACGGGAAGCTCTGCACCGCCGTGTTCAGCTCGCGAACGGCGCCGTTGTAGAAGCGGCGCGACATCTCGATCCTATTCTCCGTCTCGATAAGCTCCGCCTGCAGCCCGGCAAAATTCCCGCTCGCCTTGAGATCGGGATAGGCCTCCGCCAGCGCCAGCAGCTGCGTGACCGGTCGCGAAAGCGCAGCTTCCGCCTCGGCGCGGCGCACCGGGTCCTCGCCCGCATTCTCCGCCAACGCGCGCTTCTCCGCGATGTCCTCGAACAGCTTGCGCTCGTGCGCCGCATAGCCACTGACCGCCTCCACAAGGCGCGGCACAAGGTCGGAGCGTCGCTTCAGCTGGACGTCGATGTCGGCCCAGCCATTGTTCACCATCTGCCACCGGCGGACGAGCAGGTTGTAGAGCCAGATAACCCCTGCCAGCGCGACCATCGCCGCTGCGATCAGGACATAGACCACCATCGCGAGCTCCTCATCGACATCAAGCAATACAATTCGCCAGAAGCGGCATGGCGGAAGGACCGTCAAGCTTTGCCGATCTCAAATCGATGCGGCAGGCCTGAAGGCGGGCGCGACTGGCCGGAATGGCCCAGCGACGTCCCCCGGGGCTGTCCCACAACTCGGTCCGGATCTCGCCGTTGTCGGACGCCGGACATTCACGCGCTACCTACCTCAAGTAAGGTGGGACGAAATGGGGGTGGGGGTGTTCAGACATGTCCTATTGGCGGCTTTACTTGGCGGCTGCGCCAGTACCAGCTCTCCATCAGCGCGCACCAATACGTCATGCGATCCTCTGCCTGGATGGGAAGACGTCGCACGCGCAAGCAAGGGCAAATTCCTAATCTTCGGGGAACTCCACGGCACAAGCGAAGGCCCCAAGGCCGTTCAGGAGTTCGTCTGTCAGGTCGCACACAAACCAGTGTTGTTGGCGCTTGAACTTGATAGCCCTCGTAATGAAGGACTGCAGACCGCGTGGGCTCAGGATGCACCAAGCGAGACAGCACTAGTTGAAGAACTGCGTGAGATTTTTTCTAACCGGCTCGATGGGATGGGATCGCAGGCATTGCTAGAGATGGTCAGGCGTTTATGGGCGCTGAAACAGTCGGGAGCCCAGATTGACGTCGTCGCCTTCAACGGCTCCAAGAACGCCGAGCAGGCAGCGCAATTTCTCAACCTGCCCGGACAAGAACCTCACGAAACGGCCCAAGCTGAGAATATCCGTATAGCTGCCGAAAGTCGTGCCTATGAGCATGTAGTTGTATTGGTTGGCAACCTTCACGCGCGGAAGACATTGGTGGTGACGGGAGGCGTAAGCTTCGAGCCTATGGCGATGAAGCTTGCTCCCTCCGATCAAGTGATAGCGCTCCGAATGGAATATGCAGGAGGCACGGCGTGGAACTGCCAGCTTAAGCCATCGGTAAATCCTACCGAACGCAAGATTTTGCAAAGCGATTTCGATTGTTCGGCCCATCCGGTTCGCGGGGAAGAAGTAACTGAACCAGGTATGAGGATCGCCCCCTTCGCCGATGGTTCCTACGATGGCGTGTATTCGCTTGGCATCGTCAACGCGTCGCCACCACCTACGTTCTAGGTGCGGTAGTTCCTTGCTGACTTCAATGCGGGCGACCGGTTGAGCCCACCGCCGAAAGTCGACGCCTCGTCGTTGGGCGCGAACTCAACCTAGCCGACTGACCTTTCCAGCCAGCTGTTGACCGCCTCGATGCGGCTGCGCGACACCGGCACCGACAGCCCATTTTCAAGCTTGAGCATCATTCGCCCATCGGCGCGCGCGACACCCTTGAACGCGCGTCGCGCCACCCAGAAGGACCGGTGGGTCCGCACGCCATCGTTCTCAGTAAGCGCCAATTCGGCATCGCCGATGCGCATGTGGATGAGCGCCTCACCGCGAGTCGTATAGACCCGCAGGTAGTGATCCTCCGCCTTGAGCGCGAGAACCGGCGCGCTGCGCAGCTCGGGCGGCAGGCGATGCGAAAGGCCCGGGCCCGCTGACTTGACTGCCTCGGCCGTGCGCCTGGCCTCGAGGCGGCCGCCGAGCAGACGCCAGGCGACCAGCGTCAGGATCAGGTTCATCGCCAACGTCTCGATCAGGAGATTTGTGAGCGTCAGGTGAACTATCGAAGCCGGAGCAAAAACGCCGAGACTGGCCCCCACAAGGGCTGAGCCTGGCAGGGCGGCCAGCGCGGCGCCTATCGCCAGAGCCCGCACGCCTAGCTGAGGCCTAAGACGGACCAACCCCTCCGCCGCGCCGATGGTCAGAAGGGTCATGCCGGTTGAACAGACGAGAAAGTGCCCAATCCGAAGCAGCGGGTCAGGCTGCGTCACAGTCATGCCGAATGGTCCGGCCAACCCGATTGCCACTGCGCAAACGGCAAGGAAAAGCCCAATTCCGATCCAGGACAACCTGAAACTCGCGGCCCGTGAGCTGCTCACTGCTGTCATTGACGAAACTCGGCCGCAATTCGCGAAAGAGCGGAAGCCTGGCGCTGGCCCGACGGTTAGACAAGGCCGATGTCATCCCCCGACTCCCCAGGTTCACGTAGAGGAAACATATGTTGAAACGATCGACGTCCGCGATCATCGCAACGGGCTTATTGGCGGCTTGCGCGACCACCCTTCAGCCAAAGGCAGATATATCCGCAGGGTATGATACCCAGCGCATCGCTGACGCGGGCGGCCGTGTGATCCAACTCGACGTGTGGTACCCCACCACCGCTGCGGAACAGGCACAAAGCTACAAGTTCGGGATGGGAAGCGTCGCCAAGGGCGCCCCGGTGGCAGGCGGAAAGCTGCCCGTGGTTCTTCTATCGCATGGATCGATGGGTGCGGCGTCCAACTATTCTTGGATAGCCGAACCACTAGCTCGACATGGGTATCTCGTCCTCGGCGTGTCTCATTTCGGCGAGTCACCCGTGTTTGGTCCCGCGACGATGAACCCGGCGACAGTGTCGCATTTCGGCGACCGAACCCGGGACATCAACGCCGCGTTCGACTACCTGATCCATAAGTCCGCCTATGCCAGCCAAGTCGACTCGCACCGGCTTGGCGCGCTGGGACATTCATCAGGCGGCGCCACGGTGCTGATGCTCGCGGGCGCCGGTTTCTCGATGGACGACCTGCGATCATACTGCGCGACGGCGCGGGCCACGGACAAAGGATGCCAGTACCCAGTCGGCGCGCCGTCGTCAGATCAGGCCCCTGTTGCCTCTCAAACGCCGATCAAGGCTATGGTGCTCTTGGATCCGGCCGCCGGACCGGGCTTCACGCAAGCGAGCTTGCAAGCGCTCAAAACGCCGTCTCTCGTCATCGGCTCAGTCGAAGACGACTTTCTGCCGTTCGCAGCGCATGCGGGGCGCGTCGGCGGCATGCTGGGATCAGCCAGCCTTGTGCCCCTTGCTGGCGGAGAGGGCCATTTCGTTTACGTCGACCGCTGCGGCTTGCCCATCGATGTGATGGGCGTGAAGCTGTGCGCCGACCGCGCCGGTGTGGACCGAGAGGCGACGCACGCAAAGCTTGTTCCAGAGGTCCTGTCTTTCTTCGATCGTCACCTCGCCAAGTAACTCGCTGGTTCCTCGGCAGGAGCTTCCAATGTCGACAACGGATCTAGCGATGCCGATCCCAATGCTATGGAAAGACGGGAATGGGGCAAGGACGCCCCTCGGGGCCTTCCCTTGGCTAGGTCTCGAACTCGCCGAAAAGCGGCGCTCGACTAGAGGCGGTCATTTACCACCTCAGCGCGGGTTGGATTTTGGCGGCAAGATTTTCAACGTGAAAATACGGTCGCGCCTTCCTTGATGGTTTCGAGAACCCGGATGTCTTTGATCAGTTCGGGCTGCACCTTGAGCGGATTTCGGGACAGAACAGTGAAATCGGCGAGCTTGCCCACTTCAATCGTGCCTTTCTGATCCTCTTCGAAATACTGATAGGCAGCCTCCTTTGTAATCGCCTTCAGCGCGCCCAACGCCGAGATGCGTTGTTCTGGACCCAGTGTTCGATCGCTGCGCGTCGTGCGGTTCACCGCCGACCACATCAGGCGCATCATGTCGGGCGGCACAACTGGCGAATCGTTATGTATCGTAAAGGGCATGAGGTGCTACCCAACTTTGGACCATCCGGGCGCAGAGTTTTCGACCCGTTGAGGTGCTACCCAACTTTGGACCATCCGGGCGCAGAGTTTTCGACCCGTTTCGCTCCTGGCGGGCTGGCTGCGCCGGGAGCGTAGTGCAACGCAGCCGGGGGTTTGTTCCCGATAGCGCTGTGCGGTCGTAGCTCGTTGTAGTCTCTACGCCAAGCCTCCAGCTTTTCGCGGGCGTCTTCGAGCCCCAGGAACCAGTGAGCATTGAGGCACTCAGCGCGGAACTTGCCGTTGAAGCTTTCGATGAACGCATTGTCTGTCGGCTTGCCGGGGCGCGAGAAGTCGAGCGTGACGTCATGCTGATACGCCCACAGATCAAGATCGCGGGAGATAAACTCCGAGCCCTGATCGACCCTGATCCGCTTGGGATAGCCAGTGCGCCGGCATGTCTGATCGAGCGTTCGCACGACATCCTCTCCTCTGTAGGCGAAGCGCGCGTCGAGCACGGGCGAGTACCGCGAGAACGCATCCACGACCGTCAGCACCCGCATCTTCCGTCCCGTCGCCAGCTGATCATGCACAAAGTCCATCGACCAGACCTCGTTGGCGTGTGAAGGCGGCGCGCGGTCATCGCGCAGCGCCGCCCTCACGCGCCGCCGCGGCGTTTTCTTGCGCAGTTGCAGGCGTTCTTCGCGATAGAGTCGATAGATCCGCTTCTCGTTCACGCGCCATCCCTCGCGACAAAGCAACACGTAAATCCGCCGATAGCCAAAGCGCACGCGCGCCTCCGCGATCTCCCGAATGCGTTTTCTGAGACTGGCCTGGTCGGGTCGCACAGAACGGTAGTGGTAGGTCGATCTCACGGCGCCGACGACCTCACAGGCGCGTCGGATCGACACCTTCCACTCTGTACGCGCCTCGTCGACGAGCTGACGCTTGCGACCAGGCCTCACAGCTTTCGGCGGACGATATCCTGCAACATCTCCTTGTCGAGAGAGAGGTCGGCGACAATCCGCTTCAGCCGGCTGTTCTCTTCCTCAAGCTGCTTCAGCCGACGCATCTCTGACGGCATCAGACCCGCATACTTCTTCTTCCATGCGAAGTAGGTCGCCTGGCTGATCCCCGCCTTCCGGCAGACCTCCGCCACCGGAACGCCCTCTTCACCCTGTTTGATGACGAACGCCTTCTGCGCGTCCGTGAACTTCGATGCCTTCATCGCCTCGCTCCTCCCAGCCAGGGAAAATACGGCGAAAAACTCTAGCTCAAAACGGTCCAAGATTTCGGGGGCACGTCAACTTCTGCCTTTTGATTTGCCCCCTGAGGAGCGGTTGAGCGACGGAGCGGAGCGCGAAGGCCCCACGTACCGCAGCGGTCCGCTCCGTCGCGGTCACGGGCGCTGCGTTGGCGGTGATACTGGCGACAAACTCGTTCGGTGTCATGTAGCCGAGCGATGAATGCGGACGCACCTCATTGAAGTGGCGACGCCAGCTCTCGATCAAAACCTTCGCTTCGTCGCGCGACCTGAACCATTCGAGCGACAGACACTCGTCGCGGAATTTGCCGTTGAAGCTTTCGGTTGTACCATTCTGCCAAGGCTTGCCGGGATCGATGAGCGCAGAATCGATGATCGCTCAGGACAGACTCATCGGGTCGATAACGACGTGGCTCGCTGTGAAGGTCTCCTGATCGAAGAAGGTCTTGATCTCTGGATTCATCGAACGTCATTCCTGTTCGTCGGTTGCTCAGGAGAGACCCGGGAGGCGTCGCCCCCCGGATCAATCCGCTCGCTAGAGAACCTTCTTGGAGAAATACCAGTCCGTGTAGTCGTAGCCCTCGCCCTTGCGGGCCTCTGCCGAATCGGAAGTCTGCGGCGGAGGAACGATTACAGGCTCGCCGGGCTGCCAGTTCTCCGGCGTGGCCACCTTGTTCGCATCAGCGGTCTGAAGGGCAGCGACAAGACGGAGGAACTCGTTGATCGAGCGTCCGTTCGACATCGGATAGTAGACCATCGCCCTGAGGATGCCATTCGGGTCTATCACAAAGGTCGCGCGCACGGCTGATGTGTCACTCGCCCCTGGCATGACCATGCCGTAAGCGTGCGCGACCCGCATCGACAGATCCTCGATGATCGGGAAGCGTATATCGACGCCAAACTTTTCCTTGATCGACCGGACCCAGGCGATGTGAGCGTACTTGCTGTCGATCGACAGTCCGAGCAGTTCCGTGTTGAGCGCCGTGAATTTGTCGTGCGCGCGGGCGAATGCCATGAACTCGGTCGTACAGACGGGCGTAAAGTCGGCCGGGTGCGAGAACAGGATCAGCCACTTGCCTTTGTAGTCGGACAGCTTTCGTACGCCGTGCGTGGTCACGGTCTCGAAATCGGGCGCCGCCTCGTTGAGGCGCGGCATTCCGCGCGAGGCGAATGTAACGTCAGTCGTGGCAATCATCGGACTTGCTCCTGAACTGGCTGGACACCACTTATATGCGTATCTTCTTATATGCGCAACTTACGATTTAGAAGCGTTCAAATTGACGCATGCACAAGCATCGTCCTCGATGGATGCCCTCTCGAATTCAGCAGATGGTGTGAACAGGCGTGGGGACTGGACGCCGATAGGCGCGCTACGAGATTGATTTCGCAGGAAGCGGAGGGGTCATCACTCGGCGCCTAGTCACATGCTGCAACCGGCTGCATGAACGTCCTAGCCAATCCGATCGCTTCGATCCGCACTGCTGCAGGCCCGCCAAGCACCCTCCTATCGACAGCTCGCCTCGCGGGCTTTCTTCAGCGAATCGCTCGGCTGTGAGACTGTCTCGCCACACGCATAGTCGTCCGCACCCAACCAGCGAACGGACAGTAGCCGCCACCATTGGCGCGCGCCCTCGAACCAGCCATCACCGCGGTCCGGATCCGGAAAGATTGCGCCAAGTCCGCGCCAATCACACGGGTTCCAGGGACGCCCCTTAAGAAGAGGCGCCAAAGCCCGCCCGCGGCGCGCAGTGTCATCCCCGCCGCCCTCGGCAAGCCCCGCAAGGCGAAACTCGGGCGCAAACGATCGTATCATCAGACCTGTCGTCTCGGACCCACACCAATTGGCGGCTCGGGTTTCGGCAGAAAAGGAAACCTCAGAGTCCGCCTCAAGACCGCGCAGGTATGCGTTTCCTACATCGTCCATGACAACCAAAGATTTTCCGGTTGGCGAGAACGTCGCGAACCGCAATCTGCCAAGATCCAACTGCGTGGCCGACATCACATTCGTAAGGAAGTAACCCTGATCTGCTGATCGCGCGATGAGCCAATGTCCATCAGGACCAAATTCCAGATATGGAAACGCTCCATCGAACGGCAGGCGCTTGTCGTTCGTGAGCTGCAAAACTGTTCCCGCTTCAGACGGGTCGCGGAAGGCTACTTGCGATCCATCCGCGCTGAAATCCAGTGCCCAAGCCGCCCCTGAATACCAGATCCTGCCGAGCTCCTTCTGGCTGCCCGTATCGACGTTTACAAGGATGCCGGTTTCGTCAGTACGCAGGCCTGCTATCTGAATTCCGTTGCCGCTGAAACGGGGTGGCTCCAGCAACTTTCCCACTTCCCAAATCTTTCCGATTGAGGGATTGGCTGCAAACCAAGTCTGACCTTCTCGCCACGCCAGACCCTCACCAGATGGGCTGAACATAGGTTCGGTAGCGTAGGGTCCAAAAAGAGAAAGCCTGGCGCCGCTTGCAACATTGAACAGCGCGGTGGAGCCGGATGGCCGAACATCGACAAGCCAATCCCCCCTCTCGCTGAACTCTGGCCAACCCTGCAATTCAGACCACTCTCGGCCAATACCGCTTCGTGCATCCACGATCTTCGGCCAAGGGACATCTTCCGTGCTCACCGCGAAGAAGGTCCCTTGGGGGCTGATCGTGGCGTCGCACGAGTGGCCTCCCTGGATTTCAATTTCACCACCGGACAAGTTCCTCAGGATTGTTCGACCATCGATCTGGCGCAAAAGAACTCTTGATCCGCCAGTTAGAAAGGCCGGCGCACAAGCTAGCGTGCCGAAGGACATCCGAGTTTGTGTTGCCAAGTCGATTTGAAAGCCCTCGCCTTCCGGCGTGAATGCAGCCAGACGAGCGCTATCAGGACTGAACGCAGGGTCTTCCGCGAGGACTCCAAGGTCCAACCGGGCGCCAGTAGCGGTGTCCAATGCAAACCACGTGTTCGAGTCAGACCAACCTGCGAGCCAACGGCCGTCACCACTGAAATCCGGAGGTTGCTTGAGGATACCTAGATCGAATTGTTCGGCGGATCCTGGCAGCCGATCATAGGCAGCTTGAAGTTGATCACCGCTGGCAAACGCCAAGGCCCCCTTCGGCGCCGTTGCCGCCAATGCTAGCGGTGTCGCATCGAGTACTTGTCCCTGCTGAATCAAGCTTAGCGCGTCGGCTGCGATGAGAGAACGCCACGCACGAGCATCAAGCCACGCAATGCCGAAGCCGATTGCTAGGATCAGCGAGCACGCAGCAATGCACGACCTGGCCATCCGAGCAGCGCGAGCCCTGCGCTCTCGCTTCCAAAGATCGTCAAACTCGATTCCAAGCAGGCCAGCCGTAAGTTTGATCAGCGCGCGATCCTTGCCATCGCCCACACGCCGCATGTCTGCAGCTAGCGGCTGGCTGACAGATCCATCCGCTTCCTGGGTGAGGAGGGCTTTGGGAAAGCATCCTGGCGGATCGCCATGCCCGATCACGCAATGGATTTCACCATCAGGTCGCAGCCTACGAAAGAGTTCGATCTCTCGACTGACCCAAGACTGCTCTGATGCTGCCTCGGGAGTACACAAAACAACGAGCATCTGAGATTCTGATAGTTTATCCGCGATGACGACATCAACGTGTGTCGCCGTTGGAAATTCTTCGCGGTCCCGACAGATGCGACCAAGGCGCTTTGGCACCGGGCCATGTCGCGCGGGTTTGCCAATGAGCGACGCCGGGGTGCGCCATCTCTCAAGTCTACGAACGATGTACTCCGCCAGTTTTCGATCTGTGCTTCGGTAGCTAAGGAACGCTCGATAGCTATGTCCTGGTGACGAAGCTGCTACGTCCCTACCCGCCGCCCAAGAACGCTCGTTCATCTGCTAGCTCGCTGTCCCCAAGGTCGTCACTCGATACACGCGTCGGGGTGACCTGCCCCACCAATGTCGGACCACGGAGTGGCAAGGCGATCGTTACCCAGGCCGAGGGCATACGAGCCTCGGCACTTGACGCCGAGCGCCTTCCACCCCCTAAACATCAGCTGATACCCGGCGGCCCCAGTCGCAAGTCTCGAGCTTCAGCGGGCTCGGCGACATTTAGATCAAAGTGCCCTCCCGCAAAATTTGCATAGCCTGAGCAGTCATCAGCATATTGCCAGTAAAGGTTCTTGGCAGGGATCGGGTTCAGGTAGCTGAAATCCCGCCAGTAGGGCGGCGTGCCACAGAAGCCGTGCTGCTTGACATACGTGGCATACCAAACGGCCTCCAATTCAACTCCGAGTTCTGACAGGGTCTTCACAATGAGAGGGCGGTCGCCAACCGCGACATTGTTCGTTCCATGGAGATAAAGGCCAAACTTGAGCTCGTTGGTTGGTGCGCGGTCGGCCTGCAGCCCGGAAACGAGCCCTTTGAGAAACGCGGCGGAAAGTTTCTGGTTAGCTTCTACGTCCAAGAAATACGTTGAATCTTCCAGTACACGAAGCGCTGTGGCCTTTTCAGAAGACGAGAGCGTTGACCCGTTGATCTCAGCTCTCATTTTGCTGATGGTGGCTCTGACGCAGTTCGCGACCTTCTCTGGGACGGTCGGGTCTGTGGAGTTCAACTTGGCTTGGCCTGGCTGGATTACCGTCAACAAGCCCACGCCACGTCGGCCTAGTGCGACTAGTTCGGCAGACTTGAGATTATAGCTCTGCTCGTTGTGACAGATGTATCGCCCCCAACTCGATGGGGCTTTTCCGGTCAGGGCTTCGAAAGAATCAGCTTCCTTCGCGCTAAACTCGCGAACACTGTCGCCGAATACCCGCGCTGGTTTATAGTTGAGGCCCATCCGCCCATAGTCGTCTGGCGGAGCAGTTGCGCAGCCGACAGAAAGAAAAGCTAATCCGACAATCGCCACGTTCAGAACACGCATTTCCACCATCCCCTTGGAAACCTGATTACAGACGCTTCTGGAGACCAAGAGGGAAGTCAACTACTCCCAATTCCGGCCCCAGGTCGCGCATAACTTCGCGCCGCCGCTTGCGGCTGAGCTTTCCGGTGAACCGGCACGGGGTCAACGAGACCTGCCCACGAGTTTTCGGGTCTCTCCAAGCCTTAATGACGAACGGCTGGACAGGGCCACTTTCTGCCGACAGCCGCAGCGCGCGAATGACTGATGTGCCCCCCTAAGGAGACAGTCCGCGATGCCCTGCTCTTGTGGTCCAGTGAGGACTGGATTGTTGCTTCGCAAGAGCCCGACCGGCTAACCCTTGAGCATTGGGCGCATAGCCCTACGCAGCTCCACCCGGATTCCACGCGAAGTCAGGAGCGTTGACCGCATCTGAAAGCGGGGCAGCCGCCGGCGACCACAATGCGAAAGCCGTCTCTCACATTTCGGCCGCAGCCGAAAAACTCGCCTCCACACGCGATGCCGAAGACTCGCCGGCGCAAACGCCGGCTGGTCGCGGCTGAAGCGAACCAGACCTCGGTCTCTGGGAGGAGGCTCGGGAGCTAAGTCCCGGACAGTTGGGCTCAATTGCGAGGCCCAACTGCAGAGGCGCCGGAGACTATTTCTCCCTGGCTGGGGCGCAGGGATTCGAACCCCGGAATGGCGGTACCAAAAACCGCTGCCTTACCACTTGGCGACGCCCCAGTTCAGGGAGAGGCGGAGAGTTAGATAATTCGCGCCCGGAAAGCAACAGCCGGATTTGGCCTTGTTTTGACGCAGTTCGGGCAGTTTCCAGCCCCAGCCACCAGCACGCCAAACGCCTGTTTGCCGCGCCTTTTCTAGCGTTGCGTGGCATACGGAAAGCCGCTATAGGCCCCGCTCCGTCGGAGTATAGCTCAGCCTGGTAGAGCGCTTGCTTCGGGAGCAAGAGGTCGTTGGTTCGAATCCAGCTACTCCGACCAGGAACGCTCCCACCCCACGAACCAAGGCAAAACGCGCAGCGGTTCCGCCGCGCGCCGTTTGCCGGTAAGGCTTGTCCGCCCCTTGAGGCGCGGCGCGGAGACCCGGCATGAGAACCTTCCTCCTCACCTTCCTCGGCGGCCTCGCCGCGCTGATAGTGTTCTTTGTCCTCATCCCGCTCGTCCTGATCCTGTCCTTCGTCCCGTCGGGTGAGCCGGCGCGGGCCCACAACGCCGTGCTGGAGATCGACCTGCGCGACAGCGGCCCGGACCAGCCCGCCGCCGATGCGCTCAACGCGGTGTTCTCCGGCCACTCGTTCGTGGAAACCCTCCTGCGCCTCAATGCTGCGGCCGACGATCCGGAGATCAAGGGTGTCTTCGTACGCGCAGCCGAGAGCGGCCTGGGCTCGTCCCGCGCCGAGGAACTGCGCCAGGCCTTCCTGCGCCTCAAGGCCAAGAACAAGTTCATTATCGCCCACAGTCAGGGCTTCCTCGCCTCCGGCCCTGCCGTCTACCGCGCCATTTCAGCGGCCGACGAGATCTGGATCCAGCCCGGCACGTCATTCGAGACGCCAGGCATCACCTTCGAAACGCTGTTCCTCGGCGGCGCGCTGGAGAAACTGAAGGTCGATCCGGAGATCGAACAGTTCTACGAGTACAAGAACGCGGCCGACGTCTACAAGCAGAAGGGCTACACGCCCGCCCACGCCCGCGCCATGACTGAGCTGGCCTCGAGCGTCTGGATGCATTCCATCGCCGATATCGCGACGGACCGGAAGACCGACCCAGCGACGATGCGCTCTCTCATGGAAGCCAGCCCATATCCGGCCGAGGAAGCCGTGAAGCTCAAGCTGGTGGACCGGCTCGGCTACCCCGAGGAAGCCGCCGCCGCCGCCGAAAAGCGCGCCGGGGGCGAACTCCTCGCGATCCACGACTATCACCCGCCGCGCCGTGACGGCCGGGCCGTCATCGCCGTCGTCGGCGGTGAAGGCGACATCATCACTGGCAAGGGTGGCCCCAGCGATTTCCTGTCGCTCGGAACGCCTGTGTTCGCGTCCGATCGCATCGCCGGTGAAATGCTGGAACTTGCGAAGGACAAAGACATCGACGCCGTCGTGTTCCGCATCGACTCCGGGGGCGGCTCCGCCACCGCATCGGACCAGATCTGGGCCGCCGTGAAGAAGCTCCGCGAGTCCGGAAAGAAGGTTGTCGTCTCGATGGGATCGATGGCGGCGTCTGGCGGCTATTATGTCGCCGCCGGCGCGGACGAGATCATCGCCACGCGCTCCACCATCACCGGCTCGATCGGCGTCTTCGGCGGCAAGTTCGCTGTCGCTGACGCACTCCGCCAGTTCGGCGTCAACCCGCAGGAAGTCCGCGTCGGCGGCGAGTTCGCCTCGGCCTACTCCGCCGACAAGTTCACGCCGGCCCAGCGCGCCAAACTCCTTGAAGGCCTGCAGGGCGTCTATGATCGCTTCACCGGTCTCGTCGCCGAAGGTCGAAAGTTGCCGCTGCAGAAGGTGCAGGAGATCGCGCGCGGCCGCGTCTGGTCGGGCGAAGACGGCCTCAAGAACGGCCTCGTCGACAAGAATGGCGACCTGATCTTCGCGCTCGAGGAAGCCAGCCGCCTCGCCGGCTTCAAGCCGGAAGACGGCATCGACGTCCGCATGACGATCCACCGCACCTCGCCCTTCGAACTGCTGACCAGCACGATGATGCAGGCGAAGATCGCAGGCGTCCCGGAAAGCCGGATCACGGAAGCCGCGGGCGCCATCGTCGGCCGCGAGCGCGCGCAGGTCCTGATCGGCCAGTTGCGCCAGATGAGCCAGCAGTCCGGCGCCCAGCTCTGGTCGCCGTCCGCGGTTGAGCGCTAGGCAGCGAGCCTGTAGTGCGTTGAGATTGTAAGAGGCCCGTCGGCGACGACGCGACCCTCCTCGACCAGCTGGATCACATGCGCCAGCACGGAATGCGCCGCCGGCGCGTGCAGCCGCTGGTCCACGTCCTTGTAGATGACCTTCACCATCTCGGGGATCAGCGTGTCGCCTGCCTTCATCCGTTCCATGATCGCCGCCTCGCGCGCACGACGATGCGCGGTATAGGCGTCAATGAACGACGCGACATCGGTGACCGGCGGCCCGTGCGTCGGCCATAGCGTCGAGAATTCGCGCGCGCGTATCTTGTCGAGGCTGGCGAAGTACTGCCGCATGTTTCCGTCCGGCGGCGAGATCACCGTGGTCGACCACCCCATGATGTGATCGCCGGAGAACAGCGCATTCTCTTCCTTCAGCGCATAACAGATGTGGTTCGACATGTGCCCCGGCGTAGTGATCGCCTCCAGCGTCCAGCCATCACCGCTGAACACATCGCTATCATTCACCAGCACGTCGGGCGCGAAGCCGGTTTCGCCGCCTTCCTCCAGCTTCATGTCCTCGTGCGGCGCAGCGGGATCAGGCTGACCATACACCTTGCAGCCGGCCCACTTGGCCAGCGGATGGGCAAGTGGCGAGTGATCAAGATGGGTGTGCGTGGTGAAGACATGGGTCACCCGGCGCCCATCGAGCGCGCGTTTCAGTGCATCGAAATGCCTCTGGATCGGAGGGCCGGGATCGATCACCGCGACATCGTCCGTCCCAATGATGTAGACGCCGGTTCCGAGATAGGTGAACGGTCCTGGATTCTCCGCGATCACTCGCTGGATGCGGGGGCTCACGCGCGCCACCTCGCCATACTTGAACTGAATGTCGCGGACGAACGGGATGCCTGCCACGCTACCGCGCTCCGACCTGTTTCAGCAGCCCGGCCATCGGCGCAAGATTGTAGCCAGCTTCCGCCGCCGCCTGGACGATCTCGTCCGCCGGCGCCGCATTGTTCGCCTGAGCCAGAGCCCACGCCGTCACCGACCGCGTCCCCGACCGGCAATAGGCCAGCGTCTTGCCCCGGGCCGTCATGACCGCTTTCACAGCCTCTGCCGTCGGCTGCCCGACGAACGGAGCGAAAACATAGCTCAGCCCCACGGCCTTCGCGGCCGCCTCAGCTTCTGTGGATGAAGGCTGGCCCGGCGCCTCGCCGTCCGGGCGATTGTTGATGATGTGGGTGAAACCGAGCGCGGCGATATCGGCGAAATCGTCCAGATCCACCTGTGGGGCAACTGCAAACTGTTCCGTGACCTGCCTGATATCGGCCATTTCCACTCCTGAAATCGTCAACAGGCGCGGCAATTTTGCCCGCTTGCGCCCGGCGCAATCATGCGCCTCATATAACCTCGCCACTGCGGAGGACGTAACCCCTGTCTGATCTGTCGCGTTCGTCCCCCCGCTCCTCAGGAGCAGTGGCCCGACTCATGTCACGCATTCCCTGGGCCTATGCGGGCCGCAGGATTCTCGCGGCCATTCCCACCATGCTGGCGATCATCACGGTCGCCTTCTTCATGATGCGCGCAGCGCCCGGCAGCCCGTATTCCGTCGAGCGCAAGCTCACCCCCGCTGTCGAGGCGAATCTCAAGGCGCAGATGGGCCTCGATAAGCCGCTGGCCGACCAGTATTTCGAATATGTCGGCAAGGTCGTCCGCGGCGACCTCGGCCCCTCCATGCAGATCTACGACAAGTCGGTTGCGCAGCTCCTGGCCGAGGGCCTGCCCGTGTCGCTCACCATCGGCGGCCTCGCCATCACGCTCGGCCTGTTCTTCGGCGTGATGCTCGGCGTCATCGCCGCCATGCGACAGAACTCTGCAGCCGACTACTCGGCGATGAGCATCGCCATGATCGGCATCTCGATTCCGACTTTCGTAACGGGACCCCTGCTCTCCCTTGTCTTCGGCGTCTGGCTCCACTGGTTTGCCGCCGGCGGCCTCGACCTCGGCCGGATGAACTTCAACAACATCTTCCTGCCGGTGGTCACCCTCGCCCTGCCGCAGATCGCGATCATCTCCCGCCTCATGCGCGCCTCGATGATCGAGATCCTGCGCTCCAACCACATCCGCACCGCCCGTGCGAAAGGACTCAGCGAGTTCCGCATCATGGTGCGCCACGCCCTGCCCGCCGCCATCCTGCCGGTGGTCAGCTATCTCGGCCCGGCCATCGTCGGCGTCATCACCGGCTCGGTGGTCATCGAGAGCGTGTTCGGCCTGCCGGGCGTCGGCTCGTCCTTCATCGAAGGCGCCGTCACGCGCGACTACACCCGCGTCATGGGCGCGGTCATCCTCTATGGCGGCCTGATCATCGTGCTCAACCTGATCGCCGACATCCTCTACGCCATTCTTGATCCGAAGGTGCGGTTCGAATGATCATGACCGCCGCTCCCGGCCAGAACGCCGATCTCATGAACCGCGCGGCCATCAAGGGCCGCTCGTTGTGGGACGACAGCCTTCGCCGCCTGCTCGCCAACAAGGCCGCCATGGCTGGCTTCGTCGTGCTCGGCATCCTCGCCCTGATCGCGTTGATCGGCCCGCTTGTCTGGCCGCACGCCTACGCCACGCAATACCAGGATAAGCTGCACATAAGCCCGACGCTGGAAAACATGCACTGGCTCGGCACCGACATCTACGGTCGGGACATGGTCGCCCGCGTGATGACAGGCCTGCAGATTTCGCTCGCCGTCGGCCTCATCGCCACGCTGGTCTCGCTCGCCATCGGCGTCACCTGGGGCGCCATCGCCGGTTTTGCAGGCGGCCGCGTCGACCAGTTCATGATGCGCATCGTTGACGTGCTCTACGCCGTCCCCTTCATCTTCTTCGTCATTCTCGTCACCGTCGTGTTCGGCCGTTCGATCTTCCTCATCTTCCTCGCCATCGGCGCGGTCGAGTGGATGACCATGGCCCGCATCGTCCGCGGCCAGACGCTGATGCTGAAGCAGAAGGAATTCGTTGAAGCCGCCCGCGCCGCCGGCGTGAAGCCCATCGGCCTCATCGTCCGCCACATCCTGCCGAACCTGCTGGGCCCTGTGGCTGTCTACGTCACACTCACCATGCCGGTCGTCATCCTGCAGGAGAGCTTCCTCTCCTTCATCGGCCTCGGCGTGAACGAGCCGCTGACTTCACTCGGCCGCCTCATCTCCGAAGGCCAGCGCGAGTTCTCCTATCCGTGGATGCTCCTCGTCCCCGCGGTGACGATGGTGATCACGCTGTTCTCGCTGAACTTCATCGGCGACGGCCTGCGCGACGCTTTCGATCCCAAGGACCGCTAGGCCAGAATCAACCTAACCGCACTTCGCCAGCGCCTTGCGCGCCAGCTTCTCCACCACCAGCCGCTTCGAGAGGTCGAACGTCGCGCTCGCAACCAGATTGCCAGCCTTGTCTACGAGATCGACGACGACTTCGTTCGGCCAGGCAACCTTCAACCGCGCGATCAGCTTCGCCGAGCCATCCCTGGAGTCATCGCCCGGCCACACAATCGGTTCGCCGCCCGCCTTCACCCGTACGCTCACGCTCGACAAGGGTGGCGGCGGTTTCCGCTCGCTCTCCGAGAAGCGAGAGATCAGCACCTCCGCCTGCCGCGGCGCCCCAAGGACCTGATCGCTCGACATCGCGAAGTCGATCAGCAGGCCCGGCCTGGCAAAGTTGTCGCTCTCCTGCCCGACGCCCTCGCGCCGCTCCACCGCCCAGCTGATCGTCGTCGCGCCGCGCGCATCGACCGAAGCGATCACTTCGCCCACATCATTGCTGACGCTTTCCTCGCACGCCGGCTCCTGCGCGGTCGCTCGCGCGGCGCACATCACGGCGGACAGGAGCAGGACACAGAGGCGCATGGCATTCCTCACAGCTAAGGATCGCGCCACACGCCCGTCCCGTCCATAGCCTGAAGCACACAAGCCACATTTCACGGGATCACAGGCTTGTCGCCGTTCATCTCCACCACGCCCATGCGGTTGCCGCACGGGTCAGTGAACAGCCCCAGCACCACCACGCCCTTCACCTCGAAACGCGGCGCGACCACCTTGCCGCCCTGCTCCGCCACCTTCTCCAGCGTCGCCGTCACATCCGGCACGCCAAGATAGATCATGCGTTCCGAGGGGTCGGTCCGCAGGACGCCATTCAGCATCGACCCCGACACCGGCACGGACAGCATTCCTCCCGGCCCCACCTTCCAGTCGAACACTGCCTCGTAGAACGCCTTCTGGCTGGCAAAGTCCGGTCCCGCGATGTCGAAGAAAACAATTGGTGCAGTCATGTCAGCCCCCTAGTTAGCGGGCCGCGCCGGCAGGAACCGGCTGTTACGCAACAACAGCGCCGATATCAACGAAATGAGAAGCCCAACCGGGAAAATCTCGATGAAGAAGCTGATCGACATCCGGTAGAGCGGGTTGGCGTAGTTCGCTTTCATCTGCTCAGTCTGCTCGATGACAGCCGCGAGTTCCGCACCGGTCTTTCCGCTTGTCTTCGCTTTCTCGATTGCGCTGTCGAAAAAACCATCCATCATGCCTTGGCCCATCTGCGCCATCACAAGTTCCCACGCGAGGGTATAGAACAGGCTGGCGATCACGCTGACGCCCAGCCCGATCCCGAACGCGGGGAGGAACTTGATGACGCCGCCCAGCGTCTTGTCCCGATACTGCTTCACCGCGATGAAGATCGTGCTGAACGCCACGACCATGACCGAGTAACCGATCAGCTCGCCATATTCTGCCGGCACGGACGTCTGGAACCCGAGCACCATGGGCACGCCGACGATCAATCCGCCGATGACGCCATAGATCAGAATCAACCGGAGCATGCTGAACCCTCCCTGTGCTTGCGATGCCAGCCTGCGTCCCGGACCGTCCCAGCCGCAATCGCCCGAAAGGGTGATCTTCGTGAAATCACTCCATTTTCGGCGCGTTACACTCCGTTACTTGATGATCCCCAGTTCGCGCGCCCGGAGGATCGCCTCCGTGCGGCGCTTCGCCTGCAGTTTTTCGTAGAGCCTGGCGACGTGCGTCTTGACGGTATTGGGCGATACATTGAGCCGGCCAGCAATGCCCTTGTTCGACTCCCCTGCCGCCAGGAGCTCGAGCACTTCCTTCTCACGTTCGCTGATCCCCAGAGTCTTCTGGGCGGCCGTGTTGGGCTCGAACGCTCCCGGCGCCGGACGACGGAACAACGATACTCCCAGCCACACGCCGAGCCCGAGGAAGCACAGCGCCAGCATGAACAGATAGATCTCGCCCGGATAACTCCAAGCCAGAATGCGATACTGCAGCCACTGCAGCACGATGGCGATTCCCGCCAGGATCGCCCCGAAGATCAGGATGGTCCGCCACATCCCGCCTGTCCTACTTGATCCGCCGCACCCGCACGGACGCCCGGTCGCCGACCTTAAGCATGTAGCTGCCGATGGCCCCTTTCTTGATCTCCGCCTTCACCGGAGCGCGCAGCGTCTTGCCAAGTTCATTGCCGTCGATCTGCTCCCAGACCTGGCCGTTCTCCATCGTGAAGCGATAGGTGCCGTCCGGCCTGCGCTCCAGCGCCTTCACAGTCAGCGTCACGCGATCCAGTTCCTGCGGCGGCGGCGCAGCTGCAGCGCCTGGCGCCGCCGGCATCTTGTTCGCACTGCGCGCCAGCTCCGACAGCGACGGCTGGCTGAGACCGAATGCTTCCTTCTCCGCCGCCTCGATCTGCGAGCGGGCCACCACCGCAACACCGCCAGATGTCTGCGCCTGCTTCAACCCGGCTACCGCTGCATCATAGCAGGCAAGCCGCTCGGCATTGTCCGTCTTCGCCGCGCACGCATAGACCTTGTCCAGCGGCGCCTCCTGCGCGAATGCGTGCGGTGCGCCCAGCGCAATGACGGCGATCGCAATACCCCGCACCCGCATCACCTAGTTCACCCGCTCGACGCGCACGGCCTTGCCGCCATTCAGCGACAGCAGGAAACTGCCGAACGACGCCTTGCGGATTTCCGCCGTCCACGGCGCCTCGCCGATATTGCGCAGGGTCGTGGTGTCGATCTGTTTCCACACCTGCCCGTTCTCCATCGTGAAGCGCAGCTTGCCGTCCGTCGAACGCGACATCGACTTCACCGGGAGGTTCACCTTCTCCGGTTCGGACGGCGCCGCCGGTTTCGACGCCTTGGGCGCCTCTGCGGTGACCACCGGAGCCGTCAGCGGCGAAGTCTTTGGCGCAGCCGGCGCGCCGAACTGCGACTCGCCCGCCTTCTTCAGTTCGGGCACCAGCGAGTCGAAACAGCTATGCCGCTGCCCCGCGTCAGCCATCTGCGCGCAGGCGTAGACCCTCTTGTGCAGCGCTTCCTGCGCTACGGCAGGCGCCGTGATTATGGGAATAAGAGCCGCGATGATGAACACACGCATGGTCCGTCCTGCCCAACTTGGTACGAGGCCGCGCAAGGGCCTTTCAATCCGTTGCACTCTGACGCTAGTTTCCCGCGAGGAAAAGCCGTGTGCTGTTGGTGAACGTGCCGGCCCGCCGATGAAGGAGCGCTGAATGGGTTCGAAATCCCGGATTTTCGCCGGAGCGCTTGCGGCCGTGATGCTGCTGGCCGCCTGCGGCGGAGACAGTTCCAGCGGCGTCGACCGCTTCCGCCGCGGCATCGGCGCAGATCCGAAGTCGCTCGATCCCCAGATGGTTGAGGGAACATGGGCGAATGACATCATCGGGGATATGTTCATCGGCCTGTTTACCGAGGATGCGGCCTCCAAGCCGGTCCCCGGCGTCGCCGAAAGCTGGACCGTCTCGGAAGACCAGCTGACCTGGACGTTCAAGCTCAAGCCCATGAACTGGTCCGACGGCGCGCCCGTCACCGCTGACGATTTCGTGTTCTCTTTCCGGCGCCTGTTCGACCCGAAGACGGTCGGCGTCGCCTACGCCTCGATCCAGTACGGCATCAAGAACGGCCGCGCCGTGAACGCCGGCGAGCTCCCAGTCGATCAGGTCGGCGTCAAGGCGGTCGATGACCACACCCTCGAAATCCAGCTCGAATACCCGATGCCCTACCTGCCGGGCGTGCTGAAGCATTACACCGCCTTCCCGCTTCCGCGTCACACCGTCGAGAAGTTCGGCGGCGCCTGGACCTCGCCCGAGAACATCGTGGTCAATGGCCCCTACAAGGTGGTCGAATGGAAGAAGGGTGACTTCCTCCTGTCGAAGAAGAATGACAAGTGGGATGGCGCCGACAAGCTCTGCTTCGGCGAGGTCGTCTACTTCCCGGTCCAGAACCACGACCAGATGGTCCGCCGCGCTATGGCTGGCGAGATCGACATGAACAACTCCTTCCCCACCGGACAGCTTGAAGAGACCAAGAAGAACCTACCCGGCTGGCCCCGCATTTCCCCAATGATGGCGACCACCTATGTCGTCACCAACACCAAGAAAGCCCCCTTCACCGACGCACGCGTCCGCAAGGCGCTCGCGATGGCGATGGACCGCGAATACATCACGGACTCGATCCTGCGCGGCGGCCAGATCCCGTCCTACAATTTCGTGCCGATGGGCATGAACGACTACACGCCGGCCGAATTCAGCTGGAAATCCACGCCGCGCCCCGAGCGCCTCAAGCAGGCCGCCGCCTTGCTCCAGCAGGCCGGCTACGGCCCGTCGAAGCCGCTGAAGTTCGAGTATCTCTACCGTTCCACAGGCGACAATCCGCGCATCGCCCCGGTCATCCAGCAAAACTTCAAGGACATCGCTCCCTGGGTGCAGGCCGAGATCCGCCAGGTCGAGACCCAGGCGCTCTACGACGCCCTCAAGACCAAGGACTATTCGATCGCGGACACCGGTTGGGTCGCCGACTTCAACGACGCGTATAACTTCCTCTATCTCCTGGATTCCCGCACGGGCCCGATGAACTACGGCGACTACACCAACCCAGCCTATGATGCCCTGCTCGACCAGTCTTCGCTCGAGCGCGACACGGCCAAGCGCGCCGCCATCCTCAAGCAGGCCGAGCAGCTGATGCTTGATGATACGGCCGTCCTGCCCATGCTCACCCGCGTCACGCAGGATATCGTCTCGCCGAAGATCACAGGCTATGCCGACAACGCCGAGGACATCCACCGCACCCGCTACATGTGCCGGGAGAAGTAGGCCTACGCTCTCGTGGTTCGATGGGCGGCAGCTACGCCGCCTGCTCACCATGAGGGCGCGCTCGCCTACCTCAGTTCGAGGCTGACCTCGTTCCGCAACTGCCTGAGCTGCGAGGCGCTTTCGCCCATGTCGCGGTCCACCGTGCGGCTGGTCGCGCGCAGGTCGATGCGTGAGCCCTGACTGCCATTGGGAACAACACGCACGGCCACGTCATAGACAAGCCCATACCAGGGCTCCTGATAGACGGCTTCCACCGCGCCCTCATCGGTCGCGCTCTCCGTCGTGACGCTCCAGCCCAGCCGCCTTGCCGCCCGCGCCGCCGCCGCCGTCGCCTCGGCCACACCCTGCTTCACGAACAGCGGCTCGAGATCATCATAGACCTTCGCCTGCGCCGCCGCGTAGGTCATGCCTGACCACTGCCCCTCGCCGTCGGGGATCACTGCATCATCGCGCACGCGGATGGAGCCCGCCTCCTCGCGCGTCTTCAGCGTCTTTTCGGTGAAGGCCAACGGATGTTCCCAGTCGGTCTGCACGTCGTTGATCGGCGGCATGTCATGCTTGATGACGTTCTCGGCGTAGAGCGTCCCCGCCCCGACGCCGCCTGCCATCATCACCAGCACCGCCACGATCCCCGCGCGATGCTTCTTGCCCATGAGCGCCATCCCGAGCCCGGCCAGCGCAATCACGACCGCCGCGCCTAGCACGTACATCGCGATGCCCGAAAGCTCGAAGCGCGCGAAATCGCGGCTAACCAGACTGGTCTTAAGCAGCAACGGCCCAGCAACCAGCAACAGCCCGCCGATCGCCAGCAGCCCGACGCTGAGCGCCAGCACGGCAACACGGCCCTTCCCTATACCGGATGAGCCGTCCTGCTTCGCGCCCGCGCTGTCGGCGTTCGTCATTCAGCCGCCTGGATTGTCGGCAGCTTGTGGTCCTTGAAGGTCGCACGCAGCGCCAGCTTGTTGATCTTGCCGGTCGCGCCGAGCGGGATCTTCTCCACAAACTGCACATCGTCCGGCATCCACCACTTGGCGATCTTGCCATTGAGGTAGTTGAGCAGCTCTTCGCGCGTCGCCGACTGTCCGGGCTTCAGTTCGATGATCAGCAACGGACGCTCATCCCATTTCGGGTGCGGCAGGCCGATCGCCGCCGCGCACGCCACGGCGGGGTGGCCGACCGCGAAATTCTCGATGTCGATCGAGGATATCCACTCGCCGCCAGACTTGATCACGTCCTTCGCCCGGTCGGTGATCTGCATGTAGCCGAACTCGTCGAGGTTCGCGACATCGCCGGTGTCGAAGAAACCCTGATCATCGAGGATCTTGCCGCCCGCGCCTTTGAAGTATGCCTTCGCAACCGCCGGCCCACGCACCACGAGGCGTCCCGCCGTCTTGCCATCGCGCGGCAGCAGCTTGCCCTCGTCGTTGATCGTCTTCATCTCGACGCCGAACGGCGGGCGGCCCTGCTTCAGCTTATACTTCACGATCGTGTCGCGGTCCTGGCTGAGAACGTTGTCTGTCATCGAGCCGAGCGAACCCAGCGGGCTCATCTCCGTCATGCCCCAGGCGTGCACCACTTCCACGTCGTAGTTTTCCTCGAACGCACGCAGGATGCGCTCCGGCACCGCCGAACCGCCGATCACCACGCGCTTGAGATGCGGCAGCTGCTTGCCGGTCGATTCCAGGTATTGCAGCAGCATCAGCCACACCGTCGGAACCGCCGCCGTGAACGTGACTTTCTCGCCGTCGAGCAGTTCATAAATCGACTCGCCGTCCATCTTCGCGCCGGGCAGCACCAACTTCGAACCGGTCGCCGGGCCGGAGAATGCGAGCCCCCAGGCGTTGGCGTGGAACATCGGCACCACAGGCAGGGTCGTGTCCGCCGCGCCGATGCCGATCGCATCCTTCTGCAGACCGATCATGGTGTGCAGGATGTTGGAGCGGTGCGAGTACAGCACGCCCTTCGGATCGCCCGTCGTGCCCGACGTGTAGCAGAGGCCGCACGCCGTATCTTCCGGGAAGTCGCCCCAGACGACATCCGTCGAATGAGGCGCGATGTATTCCTCGTAGGTGCGGACATTCATCGAGGTCTGCGGCTTGTGCGCCTGGTCGGTCAGCACAACCCAGTGCTTGACGCTTGGCACTTTGTCTTTGATCGCCTCGACAATCGGCTGGAACGTGATGTCGTAGAAGACGTGCGTGTCTTCGGCGTGGTTGATGATCCACGCGATCTGCTCCGGGAACAGGCGCGGGTTCAGCGTGTGCAGCACGGCTCCGATGCACATCGTGCCGTACCAGACCTCGATGTGGCGGGCGGTGTTCCAGGCCAGCGTGGCGACCCGGTCGCCCTTCTGCACGCCGTCCGCGAGCAAGGCGTTTGAGCATTTGCGGGCGCGGAAGTAGAGGTCGGAATAGTTGGAGCGGACGATCGGCCCTTCGACCGAGCGCGTCACGATCTCGCGCGAACCATGGTTCAGGTGGGCGTGCTCGATGACCTTGTCGACGGTCAGCTTCCAGTCCTGCATCAGGCCGTTCATCGGCCCGCGCGCGATCTTCGCGGCCGGAACTGCGGAAGCCACTCCGGGTGCGACCGGCTTGGCGGGCGCCGCCTTGGTTTCTTCCTTCTTCTTACCCATTCCGAACATCGACCGCCTCCCGTGCGCGCCTGTTGTGCGCTATTGGCGGTACTCTTAGACGCCGTCACGTAGCGCCGCAATTCTTTCAACCGTCGGAAGCCCCAGAACGAGGCGTGTAACGCCTGTTCCTGCTGCAATTTTCGCAGCGACACGGTGCAGCAGCGGCCATATCCGCCCTGTCTGATCCACACCAACCGAACCAACGCCATCGCCTTTCCCGCGGAACCGGGCATAACCATCCCCCGCGCCTGGAGCCCGGATCTAGTCATGCGTCATCTTTTCGCCACCTCCCTCCTCGCCCTCGCCGCCTGCAGCGGCCCGAACGACCCAACCGCCACGGCCTCGACCGGCGCGGTCCCGACCCCGGCCAAGGCGTCCGGCGCGGCCCCCGCAACCACCGATGGCGTCATTGGTGAGCAGCCCCTCCCGGCCCGGCTCGACTGCCTGCGCAAGACCGGCGGCGTCCTGCTGATCGGCCATCGCGGCGGCCCCACCCGCGACTATCCCGAGAACGCCATCGAGACCTTCCAGCGCACATACGACGCCGGGACCCACGCCATGGAAATCGACATCTCCGAAACGAAGGACGGCGTCCTCGTCCTGATGCATGACGATGATCTCGCCCGCACCACCACCGGCGAAGGCCCGGTCGCCGATCACACGCTCGACGAGATCCGGAAGCTGAAGCTGGAAACCTCCCAGAAAACCACGACCTTCGCCCCGCCAACGCTGGAGGCCGCCCTCGCCTGGGCGATGAAAAACAACGCCGTCCTCGAACTCGACAAGAAGAAGTCAGCCGAGTGGGGCCCCATCATCGCCGCAGTCCGCGACGCCAAGGCCGAAAACAACGTCTTCCTCGTCACCTACACCGACGACCAGGCCGCCGAGGTCCACAAACTTGCTCCCGATCTCTTGATTACCGCCACGGTCAACGACCCGGCCCACCTCGACGCCCTTGTCGCGCGGGGAGTCCAGACCGATCATCTCGTCGCCTGGACCGGCGTCACCAAGCCAGACCCGGCGCTGTGGACCTCCCTTGCCGAGCGCGGCGTCGAATCCGCCTTCGGAACGCTCGGCCCCCGCGCCTCCTCCCTCGACACGCGCTACTGGGACGATGGCGACGGCTCGGAGTACAACGCCCTCGTCTCCGGCGGCCTTGCGATTCTGGTCACCGACATCACCGACAAGACCGCCCGTCAGCTTGCCGGGCTGCGGCAAAAGTCGACGGCGTGTGGTCTCTGACAACAGACTGCAATGAATTGAACTCACCTGCTGCGACGCAACAATTCTAAACTCTCGTGTCACGAGAGAATGTGCGTTCGGCTGCCTCGCCCCAATTTGCGTGAATCCGACCGGAATTCACTCGCAGGACAGTGAGATCACCCTTGTAGGTGCTGCGGCGCCGCGACGCACGGCGCCAACATTTCACTCGACGCTATAGGCCTCGGCTGGGTAATTGGGCAGCGCCGTCAACTACCCTTACGGGGGATGCTAAGTGGTGCGGCGAGGAGTAGATTTGTCGTTAATAAGGGGTCGTCGGCCAATCGAATGGACGAACCCGGTCGCCAGCTTTCGCCGGTGTTACGAATCGTGATGCAGCCGATGGGTTTTCAAGGGCGCCGTCTTGGCACAAGTCCTGCTCTTGGAATGAAGTTTTCGTAGGGCGGCGCATCGCGTCGCTTCAGTGGGATTCGGAGCCTGGCCTGGAGAGCCGTCCCGGATCTGAGGTTTGGGCGGGTAGTAGTGGGAATATCTGAGATGAGCATGACGGCAGCGCCTGCGAAGTCCAAGGACACCGGCGCATCTTCCATCCCCGGTCTCGAACCGGCTCCCACGAAACACGCGAAGCTGATCGCGTGGGTCAAGGAGATCGCCGCGCTCACCAAGCCGGATCGCGTTCACTGGTGCGATGGCTCGGACGCCGAGTTCGACAAGCTCACGCAGGAACTGATCGCCCTTGGCACGCTGAAGCGTCTCAACGCCGCCAAGCGTCCCAACTCCTTCTACGCCGCCTCGGACCCCAAGGACGTCGCCCGCGTCGAGAGCCGCACCTTCATCTGCTCCGAGAAACAGGCCGACGCCGGCCCGACCAACAACTGGGCCAACCCCGCCGAGATGCGCGCCAAGCTCAACGGCCTGTTCGACGGCTGCATGCGCGGCCGCACAATGTATGTCGTGCCCTTCTCCATGGGCCCGATCGGCTCGCCGATCTCAGCCCTTGGCGTCGAGATCACGGACTCCGGCTACGTGGCCATCTCGATGCGGGTGATGACGCGCATGGGTCGCGCTGCGCTGGACGCCATCGGCGACGATGGTTTCTTCGTTCCCGCCGTCCACACGCTCGGCGCGCCGCTGGCCCCGGGCCAGAAGGACGTTCCCTGGCCCTGCAACGACGACAAGTACATCGTCCACTATCCCGAGACCCGCGAGATCTGGTCGTATGGTTCGGGCTATGGCGGCAACGCCCTCCTCGGCAAGAAGTGCTACGCCCTCCGCATCGCCTCGGTCATGGCGCGTGATGAAGGCTGGCTGGCCGAGCACATGCTCATCCTCAAGCTCACCTCGCCCGAAGGCGTCGTGAAGTACGTCGCCGCCGCCTTCCCGTCGGCCTGCGGCAAGACCAACCTCGCCATGCTCGAGCCGACGCTCGCCGGCTGGAAAGCCGAGACGATCGGCGACGACATCTGCTGGATGCGTTTCGGAGAAGATGGCCAGCTCTACGCCATCAATCCGGAAGCGGGCTTCTTCGGCGTCGCCCCGGGCACGTCGGCCGCCACTAACCGTAACGCGCTCGACTCGTGCGCCAAGAACACGGTCTTCACGAACGTCGCCCTCACCGCCGACGGGGACGTCTGGTGGGAAGGCATGACGAAAGAGCCGCCGGAAGGCCTCACCGACTGGCGCGGCCGCCCGTGGTCGCCGGCGATGGGCGAGCCTGCCGCCCACCCGAACGCCCGTTTCGCCTGCCCGGCTGGTCAATGTCCGGCGATTGCGCCGGAGTGGGAGAACCCCGCCGGTGTTCCGATCAGCGCCATCCTGTTCGGCGGCCGCCGCGCCTCGGCGGTTCCGCTCGTCACCGAAGCGTTCGACTGGGAACATGGCGTGTTCATGGGCTCGACGGTCGCCTCCGAAGGCACCGCCGCCGCCGAGAACAAGGTCGGCGAACTCCGCCGCGACCCGTTCGCGATGCTGCCCTTCGCCGGCTACAACATGGCCGACTACTTCGCTCACTGGCTGAAGATCGGTCAGAAGCAGGGCGCCAGGCTGCCGAAGATCTTCTTCGTAAACTGGTTCCGGAAGGACAAGAACGGCAAGTTCATCTGGCCGGGTTTCGGCGAGAACAGCCGCGTGCTGAAATACATCGTCGATCGTCTCGAAGGTAAGGCTCAGGCCGTCGACACCGCCATCGGCCGTGTCCCCGCCAAGTCCTCGCTCGACGTTTCGGGCCTCTCGCTCACCGACGAACAGCTCGACACCCTCCTCGGCGTCGACCACGAAGTCTGGCGCGAGGAAGCCTCGCTGATCCCCGCCTTCTTCGACAAGTTCGGCGACCGCCTGCCGAAAGCGCTGTGGGACCAGCACAAGTCGCTCGTGTCGCGCCTGGGCTAAGAGACCGCCGTCGCGATCGCCGTTCAACGGCGAATCGAACACCAGCAGGCCCGGCTCACCGTCGGGCCTGTTCGTTTTGAACTGCCGCCGCCAGTTGCTGTGCGATGGAGGTACAGCAAATTCGTAGGATGGCCGAAAATCTTCCTCCGTGAATTCAACACGCTGGCCAGAACGATCGTGGGATTTGGCCTCGCAGATCCGGCCGGGGAAATTGCGGACGTATTATCTCCCGCATGACACAGGCACGAACACGCGCAAATGAGGTAGGCTCTCCCTTTCCCCGCCAGCTTTCTCTGGCAGCGATGCTGCGCGCGCTCGTCGAGCTTGTGCTTCACGTCGTCTCGACCTTCCAGATGAACCACAACCGCCCGCTCGGTGATTGGCACACGGGACCGGTGGACGCGTCTCTGCCCCGAACGGAGAACGACACCCGACAACGGGAACCACTCGCTGCCCGGCAAGACAGCCCGACAACTCTCATGGTGAGCAGCAATCCTTCGCGCAGCGATGGATTGCGCCCGTCGCACCGTGAGCCGTCGGTTCACGAAGCGGTCGAATTGGTCCGGTGGAGTGAGGAGCGGTTCGGCAGGGACGGTTTGATCCGGCGAATCAAACCGAGTGACGAACGCCGAAGCGATAGCGAGGGCTCGAGCGACGAACGCCCGGAGTGACAGCGCAGGGCTGTCCGCCCCAATCTCTGTCCTCTCATAGTCGCGCCCTAACCGCGCGCCACATTCCAAAATCCCAAAACGCGCCCATCCGCGGGAACGCGCCCTTGTGCCTATAGCCCCGCCCGCACCCGTTTCGGCAGCGCCTCGAACACCATCTGGTAGCTGGCCTTCAAATGCCCCTTCAGCTCGGACTTGCTCAGCCCCGGCTTCTCGAAACTCTGGATCCACTTCAGTCCGCGTGAGGCCATGTAGGGCGCAGGCCGGCACCCCGCCGCATCACGCAAAACCTCCCACCCGATATCCGAGACCTTGAACGTGATCCCCGGCTCATGGCCCTTCCCGAACCACGCAATCGCAAATACCTTGCCGCCCACCTTCCACACGTGCGCCCCGCCCCACTGCTCGAAAAACGTCGCGCCAGGCATCGACTTGCAGAAGAAATTGAACTCGCGAAGCGTCAGGGACACCTAGGAGATCGCTACCGGATTGATGACCATCTGCACGGTCCCCACCATCCGCGGAATCCCCAACACGAACAGGAACTCCTTCACGCCATCAGCCGCCAGCTGGTTCGTGTCGATTGTCTCGAGCACGTGCACGCCCTTCTTGGCGAGAAGCGTCTGGTGGACGATGAACGTCTTACCCGGCGGCGACGGCAGCGCCTCGAGCGCCACCGTGTCCGACCCGATCGCCACCACGCCGAGGTCAGCCAGAAAGATCGCGCCGTCCTCGCCCAGCCCCGGCTCGCGCGAGCGATAGAGGTCTTTGTCGCTCGCCATCTTCCCCTTCATCCAACCAGTGTGGAACAGCACCACATCGCCCTTGCCGATGGTGACGCCCTGCGCCTTCATCGCCGCTTCGATCTCGGCGCGGTTGTAGGTGTCGCCCACTTCCAGCATCGGCTTGCCATAGTGCCTGGTCATGTCGATCAGCACGCCCCGCGTCACGATCGGCGGAATATCGGCCGTCTGCAGCGCGCGCGAGGTTGCGACTTCCTTGCCGGTGATCCCGTTGTAGTAATGGTGATCCACCCCCAGATGTCCGAAGCCGTCGATCTGCGTGCCGATGCCCATCGAGGTTACGACGCGCTCGTCGAACGAGGTCACACGCTGCGAACCGTTCGGCGTGTAGTCCGCATTGGGTCCCGGCGTGCGCTCGACTGAATAGACGCGGTTGCCGTACGCCGCCGACTCCGGTGCGGTCGGAATGCCCAGCGCATAGACCTTGCCGGTCTTGATCAGCCCGGCCGCGCGCTTGACGCCCTCGGCGCTCAAATTGTTGACATTGCCCAGCCGGTCCGCCTCGCCCCACGGCGAGTTCCACCACGGCTCGGAATGTGCGGCTGCCGGCGCAGGCGTCTGCTGTGCAATCGCGGTCTCAGAACAACAGGACAGAACGACCGCCAAGGCAAACCTCTGCAGCAGGTCCATTAGATCCTCCCTCAGGCCAGCTTTGCTGACTCCTATTTCGGAAGATGCTGCCACACCGTTTACAAGCCCGCCAACGGGATTGCCGCAGAGTCAGGGGTAAAGCCTGCGTGTCGTCCAGGGCTGGGCGGCGTTGTCCCGCGTGAACTCCAGCCTGTCATGAAGCCGGAACGGCCTGTCGCGCCAGAATTCGATGCGTGTCGGCACGATCCGCCAGCCGATCCAGTGCGGCGGACGCGGCGTCTTTCCAAGTCCATACCGGGCGGCAAACATCGCGATCCGCTTCTCCAGCTCGAACCGCCCCTCCATCGGTCGGGACTGTTCGGAGGCCCACGCCCCGATCTGGCTGTCCTTGGCCCGCGTCGCGAAATAGGCGTCCGCCTCCTTCGCCGTCGCCTCCTGAACCCGACCGGATACCCTCACGGACCTTCGCAAGCTCTTCCAGTGGAAACATAGCGCCGCCTGCGCATTCGCGGTCAGTTGCCGCCCCTTCCGGCTCTCCTTGTTCGAGTAGAACACAAACCCTTCCGCCGACACGTCCTTGAGAAGCACCATCCGCACGTCCGGCGCGCCATGCTCGTCCGCGGTCGCCAGCGCCATGGCGTTGGCGTCGTTCGGCTCCTTCTTCTTGGCGTCCTCCAGCCATTCTGCAAACAGCACGAACGGATCGGTCTTCGCGAACCACGCCCCATCGTCCGGCGAATTCGCCGCCGCCTTCGCGTAATCCTCCGTGCTTGGAGAAGTGGGAATACCCTTGTCAGCCATCAGACGATCATCCCGCCGTCAACGCGCAGAACCTGCCCCGTGATGTATGCCGCCTTGTCGGAAGCGAGGAATGCCACCGCATCTGCGATGTTTTGCGCCGAGCCCCAGCGCTTCTCGAGCGGCACCAGACGGCCCATGCGCTCCAGCGTCTTCTCCCGGTCGAGCCCCTTCGAGAACGCCGTCGACCACATGCCATCGTCGATCACGCCCGGGGCAATCGCGTTCACGCGAACGCCGGCCCGGCCGAAATCGATCGAGGCGTTGCGGGTGAACGAGTTGACCGCGCCCTTCGATGTCGAATACGCGATCTGCCCCAGCGCTCCAGAGAACGCCGACACGGACGAGATGTTGATCACTGTCCCCTTGCGCCTGATCAGCGAGGCTGAGAGGGCGTCGGTCAGCAGGATCAGGTTGCGCACGTTGACGTTCAGCGTCTCGTCCAGCCCCTCGGCCGTCACCTTGCCCATCGCCTGCGCGGCGCTGACGCCAGCATTGTTGACGAGGATGTCGACATCGCCGAGCGCCTTCAGCGCCCTCTCCGCCGCACCCTTCCAGCCGTCAGGCGACGACATGTCCGCCTCGATCGCCACAGCGCCATTGCCGATTTCCGCCGCCAGCTTGCGGATCGCATCGCCCGTCCGCGCCACCAACGCGACCTTTGCGCCATCGGCGGCGAGCGTCCGCACGATCGCCGCCCCGATCCCGCGGCTCGCGCCGGTCACGACGGCGGTCTTTCCCTTGAAGTCGTAGGTCATGGCGTCTGGCTCCCGGTGTCTGACGGGGAACCTAGCGATACGCCCTTGCCAGCGCCAGCCGGATCAGGCTTGAGCCGTCGCAACCGTGACGGCGCGCTGGCGGCCGAGATAATAGACTGGGACGCCAAGGACGACGAGAACCAGACCCCAGATCAACGGCTCCTGCCCTGCGCCAAGAATGGCGAAGGCGGAATAGATTGTGGCGATCACGGCGACAGCCGCCCATGCCGGAGCACTCCGCCATGAGCGGCTGAGCTCAGCCAGCGCGCACAACAGGTAGCAGACGAGGCTGGCGATCGTGGTCATCATCAGGAGGAAGGTGAAGGCGCCCACGAGGCCGCGCGAATAGTTCATGAGCAGCAGGACAGTGGCCAGCATCGAACTGAAGACCAGCGACACCCACGGCGCCTCACCCTTGTTGAGCTTCGCGAGGACTTTCGGCGCGACCCCTTCCAGCCCGGCGGCCATCGATTGCTGTGCCGTACAGAAGATATTGCCGTTCATCGATCCGACGATGGAGACAAGCGCGCCGACGGTAATCAGCGACGGCGCCCAGTCGCCAATGCCGCGCACGGCGTCAGCAAAGGGCGAGGTCGAGGCAGCGAGCTTGCCGGCGGGGATCAGCAGCATCACCGCCGCGGTCGACAGAATGTAGACGATGGCGACCGTGCTGACGCCGATCACGACAGCGCGCGGCAGGGTGCGCTGGGGGTCTTTCACATTGCCGGCGGAAATGATGCCGACATCAAGACCGAGAAAGGCGAACATGGTGAGCAGCGCCGTCGCTGACAGGATGGCGAAGGGTTCATCACCTGTCGGATTCAGCGGCGGAAGGTTTTCAGCCTTGCCCGCGACGAAGCCCCAGACGATGACCAGAGCAAGCGGGATCAGCTTGAGGAGGGTAAAGACAAGCTGGACCAGGCCAGCTTCCTTCACACCGCGAATGAGCACCAGCGTCACGGTCCAGATCAGCACAACGGCGACGGCGGCCTGATAGCCTGGCTCGTTCGAGAGGCCGGGCACGATCGCATTGAGGTACCCGACAAAACCGACAGCGAGCGCGGCAGTGGAAATCACGCAAGCGACCCAGTTGCTCCACCCAACAAGAAAGCCCGGCAGTTTCCCGAACGTGTCCTGCACGAAAACCTGCATGCCGCCCGAGCGCGTCGTACGAGAAGCCAGCCGGCCGATAGCGAGCGCGATCGCGATCGAGCCGCCTGCCGTGAGCAGCCATCCGCCGAAGCTGAGGCCGCCATAAGGGGCAAGCAGGGCCGGCATCATGAAAATGCCGGTGCCGATCATCGTGCCGGCGGTAAACGCCCAGCACTGCCAGAAACCGATAACCTTGGCTTTCGGCTGCTCCACAGCCGTCCCCGCCTCACCCGTCATGCTGATCCCCGTTCTGCGGCTCAGCCTGCGCCAGTATCGTTAAAGGCGCCAACTACATTCTTGTGGCGGGCTGCCAAGACTGTTCAAACGGCGGGAATTGCGCTTTAGGAGGCCCATGTCGCACAACACCTATGGCCACCTGTTCCGCGTGACGACCTGGGGCGAAAGCCACGGGCCCGCCATCGGCTGCGTTGTCGACGGTTGCCCGCCCGGCCTGAAGCTCACGTCTGAGTTCATCCAGCAATTCCTCGACAAGCGGAAGCCCGGCACGTCGCGCTTCGTCACGCAGCGCCAGGAAGAGGACAAGGTGAAGATCCTCTCCGGCGTGTTCGAGGATGATCGCACCGGCGGCCCGGTGACCACCGGCACGCCAATCTCGCTGATGATCGAGAACACCGACCAGCGCTCGAAGGACTATAACGAGATCCGCGACAGCTATCGCCCCGGCCACGCCGACTATGTCTACGACCAGAAGTACGGCGTGCGCGACTATCGCGGCGGCGGCCGTTCGTCCGCGCGCGAGACGGCCTCGCGCGTCGCCGCAGGCGCGGTTGCGCGCCTCGTGCTCGGCCCCGCCATCACGATCCGCGCAGCCGTCGTGCAGATCGGCCCGCACGCGATCAATCGCGCCAACTGGAACTGGGACGAGTGCGAGAAAAACGCCTTCTGGTGCCCCGACGCTGCGATGGCGCCGAAGTGGGAAGAGTTCCTCGACGCGACGCGCAAGGCCGGTTCTTCGTGCGGCGCGATCGTCGAAGTTATCGCCGAGGGCGTGCCTGCAGGTTGGGGCGCGCCGGTCTATGGGAAGCTTGATGCAGATATCGCCGCTGCGCTCATGAGCATCAACGCCGTGAAAGGCGTCGAGATCGGCGCGGGCTTTGCGTCGGCTGCGCTGAGCGGCGAAGAGAACGCCGATGAAATGCGCCGCGCCGGCAATGGCGTCGAATTCCTCTCGAACAACAATGGCGGCGTGCTCGGCGGCATCTCGAGCGGACAGTCGATCGTTGCGCGCATGGCGGTGAAGCCAACCTCATCCATTCTTACGCCGCGCCGCTCGGTGACGAAACAGGGCGACGACACCGACATTCGTACGAAAGGCCGCCACGATCCGTGCGTCGGCATTCGCGGCGCCCCGGTCGCGGAAGCGATGGTTGCATCCGTTCTTGCAGACCACAAACTGCGCCATCGCGGCCAGACGGGCGGTTAATCCGCCTTTAGGCTTTGAATCTCCGCGAAGTATTCCTTCAGCCGCCGTTCAGGTTGGACATCCTATCGTCCAATCTGAAAACGTTCGGTCGGAGGACCACATGCGTATCAAGACAGCTCTCATTCTCACGGCCGCCGCACTCGCCGTCGCGCTTCCCGCATCGGCTCAAACCTATCAGCGCAACTGCGCGAACACCAAGAACTCCAGCCAGGTTGGCGGCGCGATCGTCGGCAGCATCATCGGCGGCGTTCTCGGCAACAACATCGCAACCAACGGACATCGCGCTGATGGAACGACTGTCGGCGCCGTGCTTGGCGGTCTCGTCGGGGCCGGTGTTGGCGGCAGCTCGGTTCGTTGCGATGCGCTTCCTCCGCCCGCGGGCACCTACGCTCCCGGTTATGGCAACCAGTACGGCGGCGGTTATAGCGGTTACCCGCAATCCCAACCCTATGGCTACTCACGCGCACCTGCGAACACCTATCCGGTCGATCCGGGCTATTCGGGTTACGGCTATCGGGACGACGACTACGACCACGACCGGGGGCCGTACGGTAATTCGTCGCTTTACCAGGGTGGCCACGGGTCCTATATTCAGAATGATGATTACGCGGGGCGGGACTGCACAACTGCAATGCAGATCACCCGCCTTCCGGATGGCACCGTAATCCGCCGCCCGGTTGAAGCTTGCCGCGACGCCTATTATGGCGACTGGCAGGTCAGAAATTAAGTTGTCCACAGTCCGCCCGGTGCAGACTTTGGGCGGCTTTCATCGGACAGGCCCGTCCCCCCAACCCAGGGCCTGTGAGGGCAAGCCGCGTTGCGCAAGCGACGCGGCTTGTCTGATTCTCAATCCCGAAAAACAGGCGATCCTGACACTGAAAATCGTTCGCGGATTCCGTCAGGGCTGACCCCCGATTCCGAAATCAGGTACGGAAATGACCCCGCTACCAATCAATTCTTTCGAGCGTAAAACAAACGCTCAGGGTTGCCATCGCCTCCTCGAATTGGACTGTCGGCCCACTTCTTCACAGGCCAGCCCTCGGCTGCCAGCCAGGCCTCGAGGGAGGCTGCTGCTGCATCGGTCGCCGCGACATCCGAAACGAGCCCGCCGCGCCCGACATGCGCCGGCCCCACTTCGAACTGCGGCTTGAACAGACCGATCAGTTCGGCGCCGTGAGCAGCCAGCTGCAGCGGACGGGTCAGCAGTTTGGCCAGGCTGATAAAGGATGCATCGCAAACAATGAGCGTTGGCGCCTCGCCGGTCATGGCTGCCGTGAGATCGCGGGCGTCGGTCGACTCAAGCGACGTGACCCGCGCATCGCCACGCAGTTTCGGATGAAGCTGGCCGCTGCCGACATCGACTGCGACAACATGTCTTGCCCCGCGAGCCAGCAGCACATCGGTGAAGCCGCCTGTCGAAGAGCCCACGTCGAGACACATGCGCCCAGCCGGATCGACGCCAAATGTATGCAATGCATGGTCGAGCTTCAGGCCGCCGCGCGACACCCAGGGATGCGCTGGCTCTGCGTCGATCTGCTGGGCTGGCGTGACCAGCATTCCCGGCTTGGACGCAACCGCGCCGGCGACCATTACCTTGCCGGCTTCGATCGCCGCCCGCGCCTGCGCACGCGACGCCATCAAGCCACGCCTGACCAGCTCGACATCCAGCCGCCTTGCAGAAGGGTCACCTTCGTTCATCGGGCCGACTTAGAGGTCACCCCATGGAATACGGCAAGCGCCCTCGCCCCTGGAGCATCGGGCGAATATCCTGAATCGAACGGTTTGCCTCCGGAATGCCGAGCCTTGATCATCCAGCAAGGCCGCGTTGCAGACTAATCGCCCGCTGCTCTAGCCCCTTGCGCTGAAAGCGGTCTAGAAGGCGGGCGCAACATGAGTTTGGCCCATGCCCGTCGCGCCTATCGAACGCAACGACCACACTGAACCGAATGCCGAAGCTTTCATCTTCGGCTTCGACTTTCCGGCAGATGGCGTCATCGAGAAGGTCGACTGGAGCAAGGTGAAGCCCACCGCCGCCTGCCCGCGCGCCGGATGGCGTTGGCTCCACTTCAACCGCCTTGCCCCCGAAACGCGCGAATGGCTGCAAGAGTCGAGCGACCTCGACGAGACCGTCATCTCGGCGCTGCTGCAAACCGAAACGCGGCCACGCTGCGCCGCCTATGAAGATGGCCTGCTGCTGAACCTGCGCGGCATCAACCACAATCCTGGCGCCGAGCCCGAGGACATGATCTCCGTCCGCATCTGGGCGACGCAGAACCTCGTCATCTCGATGCGATCCTATCCGGTGAAGGCGATCCATGAGGTTCGCGAGGAAGTCGCCGCCGGCCTGCTGGAAAATCCTTCACCCGGCGGCCTGCTGGTCGCGATCGCGGAGCGGCTGATCGACAAGATCGAACCGGTGATCGATCAGCTCAAGGAGGAAGCCGACGAATTCGAGGAGACACTGCTCACGGCGCAGCAGCAGGTCCCGGCGACGGACCTCGCCGAATTCCGCCGCACCATCCTGATCCTGCGCCGCTATATCCTCCCCCAACGCGAAGCCATGGTCCAGCTGCAGAAGGAAGGCCGCCTGCTGTTCGACCTCGACCACTCGATGCATCTGCGCGAGACGGGCGACCGCATCACGCGCATCTCGGAAGAACTCGATTCAATCCGGGACCGCGCGGCCGTTCTGCAAGACCAGCTGGCCGGCCGACGCCAGGAACAGCTGAACCGCAGGCTTCTCGTGCTATCGCTTGTATCGGCCTTCTTCCTGCCGCTTACCTTCATCACCGGCCTGCTCGGCATGAACCTCGCCGGCATTCCGTTCTCTCATGAAGACTGGTCATTCGGCGCCGTTGTCCTGCTGACAATCGTTCTGGCAGGAGGCCTGGCCGGATTCCTGAAATGGCAGAAGTGGTTCTAGGTGCGGTCGTCGCCATCCGTGGCGTTGCCGACCGTTTCCTTGACGCCTTCACCGACCTTGCCGAGTGAGTCCTGCAGCGGCTCCGTTGTTCGGTCGATCTTGGCGAGGTTCTCGTCCATCTCGCGTCCGGCGCTCTGCAGCGATCCGTCGCGAACCCAGTAATAGCCCATGACGCCGACAAACCCGACGGTGAGGACGACAAGTAGGGTGGCAAGCAGGCGCATCTTCGATATTCCTTTTGATCAGGTGCGATCATCGCCGTCAGTGGCGCGTTCGATCACCGCGCCGGCCGAGCCCACCACTTCGCGCGTTGTCTGTGCGATCTCGCTGCCGGTCTTGTTGAAGAGATTGTCCAACGATGCGCCGGCGTTTCGCAGCGACCCGTCGCGGATCCAGAAGAAGATGACCAGGGCGGCAAACGCGAAGACGGTGAAGACCAGCGCTGACCACAGCACGGAGCGGCTCATGGCGCGTCCCTCGATAATGTTGCGAAAAGGGAACGCACATCTGAGGTTATTGTTTCAGCCTGTCTCGACCTCTATGCGAAGCGCCTGAAATCCCGCGGTTTTCAGTTCGCGACGGCGGGTGCACGCGGGTGTATGATTTTCTTGGGGCGATTGGGGGCACGCTGATCCAGCGAGGCTCGCGATGAGCACCGAACACACACAACTCTCGACCGACCAGGTTCGCCAAGGCGAAACCGGCCACGGCGTCCGCTACATGCTCGGCTACGGCATCGTGCTGGCCGTGCTGGCGCTCGGCTTCACGATCCTGTTCCTGCGATGAACTGAATTAGCTGCGCGGCGTGAACCGTCCGCGCAGCTCGCTCTTCATGATCTTGCCGTTGGCGTTCCGCGGCAGCGGATCACGCTGGACCTGGATTTCGACGGGCACCTTGAAGGCCGCGATCTTGCCGGCCACGAACCGGCGAAGTTCATCGATCGTTACGTCCATCTCCGGCTTCACCTGAACCACGGCGCCGACTTCCTCACCCAGCACCTTGTGCGGAATTCCGACGACGGCGGCGTCCATGATCGCCGGATGGTCGTAGAGCGCGTTCTCGACCTCGATGCAGTAGATATTCTCGCCACCGCGGATCAGCATGTCCTTGGCGCGATCCATCAGGAAGACGAAGCCTTCCTCGTCGATGCGGCCGACATCGCCCGTAACGACCCAGCCATCGATGAAGGTCTTCGCGGTCGCCTCTGGCTTGTTCCAGTAAAGCTTGCAGTTGTTGGGACCCTTCACCCACAGTTCGCCCACCTGGTTAGGCCCGAGCGTCTCTCCATTGGCGCCGACGATCTTGAAATCCATCGCAGGTGCCGCCGCGCCGCAGGAAGCGGGACGCAGCTCGTAGTCCTTGCCGAAGTTCACGCACGAGGCCGCGCAGGTCTCCGTCATGCCCCAACCGTTGGAAGCAAGCCCGTTCGGGAATTTTCGCTTGATCGTCGCGACCAGCTCCGGCGCCGACGGCGCGCCGCCATAGGCGACGAACTGGATCGAGGAAAGATCGTACTTGTCGCGGTCCGGATGTTCGAGAACCTGCCAGGCGATGGCCGGCACGCCGCCGATGGTGGTGATCTTCTCGTTCTGGATGATCTCGAGCGCCTCGCCAGGATCCCATTTGTACATCGTCACAATCTTGTCGGCGTTGATGATCGCTGGAACGAGGTTCGAGAAGGCGCCGGTGGCGTGGAAGAACGGGATCGCCAGCAGCGGAATGCGCGGTGGATCGACTTTCGGATCGCGCGGCGGCACCGGCAAGCCCTGACGAACGAAGTGCCGCGCCTGACAGGCCATTCCGTTGAACACGTTCGAGGCGATGCCGCGATGGGTGGCGAGTGCTCCTTTCGGCTTTCCCGTCGTTCCCGACGTGTACATGATCGTGGCGTCGTCATCCGGGCCGACATCGGCGTCCGGTATCGCAATGTCCGCAAGATTGGCCCACGACTTCGCCGAACCGATCAGCTTCTCGAGCGACACAATGCGTGGATCGGCCTCGTCCTCTCCCCCGCGCGCCACAAGAACATGCCTCAGCTGCGTCAGCTTCGGCAGGTGTTCGCGGATGCGTTCGAGCTTTTCCGGGTCGACGATGGCGACCTTCGCGCCGGAATCCGAAAGGCCATATTCCAGTTCCTCGCCCGTCCACCAGGAATTGAGCGGCGTCGCAATGGCGCCGATGACCAGCGCAGCGAAGAAACCAACCGACCACTGCGGATAGTTGCGCATCACCACTGCGACGCGGTCGCCCTTCTTTACACCGAACTCGTTGCGCAGTTTCGTGGCGAGGTGGGCGACGGCCTTGTAGTGAGCGGCGAAGGTGACGCGCTCGTCCTGGTAAATCAGGAATTCCCGCTGATCCCAGTTGATCGAATTGAGCACGACATCGCGCAGGGTCAGCGGTGCGTTCTTGTAAACGCGCAGCTTGATCCCGTTGATGACCTTCTCTTCCAGCTCGAAGCGAGCGCCCGGCGCCGTCATCAACGCATTGCACTGGGCGATCGACATCACCGGAAAAACAGCCTCGGCCATCTCGCCTGCTCCCTTGGTATCAAGTCTTCTGACCCTGAAATCGCACATGGCCGTTTCGCGGGCTAGGGCGTTCGCCCGCTCGAAAAGCGCTGGCGGAGCCCGCGGGCTTGCGACAAAAGTGAGCATGGCGTGCGCCGCAGCGCGGCATGATGGAGACGGGAATGGCCGGGTTCGAAATCATCGACGCGACGGAGGCCCACCTCCCCGGCATTGTGGACATCTTCAACCATGCCGTGCGCGAGACTTTTTCGATCTGGTCCGAGACTGAAACCACGCTGGACCTGCGCCGCGCCTGGCTAACGGCGCGCAATGGCGCGGGCTTTCCGGTTGTCGTCGCGGTTGATCCGGCGGCGCCGAAGCAGGTGCTCGGCTATGGCAGCTTCGGCGTGTTCCGGGATTTTCCAGGTTACGTGAAGACGGTCGAGCACTCGGTCTATGTCGCCCCCTCGGCGCAGCGCCGCGGCGTCGGCCGCGCCATTCTCGCTGAACTGATTGCGCGAGCTCGGGCGAAGGGCCTGGCCGCAATGGTCGGCGGGATCGACAGCGCGAACGCAGGCTCCATCGCGCTGCACGAGAAGGCGGGGTTCCAGATCCAGGGCAATCTCAAGGGCGTCGGCCGCAAATTCGGCAAGAGCCTCGATCTTGTCTTCATGGTGAAGGCGCTTTGATCAGTGCAGCATTTGCGCAAGCAGGATCGTCGTCGGGATCGTGAACAGGCTGAGCAAGGTCGATAGCGTGATGATGTTCGCCATCAGCCTTGAATCCCCGCCCAGCTGGCGCGAGAGGATGTAGGCCGACGTCGCCACCGGCGCCGATGCGCAGACGACAGCGACCTGGAAAACCATGCTCGACAGGCCGATCGCGTAGGCCAACCCCACCGTGACGGCCGGCATGACGACAAGACGCAGCAGCGTCCCGGCAATCAGCGGCCACCTTGCCTCCTTCATCGAGGAAATATCCAGCGCGGCGCCCACGCAGATCAGGCCCAGCGCTACCGTGGCGTCGCCCAGCAGGTTAAGCGTCTCGCCAACCGGCTTGCTGACCCTCACGCCCGCAGACACCAGGATGATCGCCACCACCGTGGAAATGATCAGCGGATTGGTGATGATCGAGCGGACTACGCGCTTGAACGGCGCTGGCTCGGAGCCGGCATAGCGGCTCAGCACCAGAACGCTCATCACATTGTTCATCGGCACCAGCGTCGCGAAACCGACAGCCGAGAGCGCCACACCCTCGTCGCCATAGAGCCCTGCAAGCACGCCAAGCGTCACGTATCCGTTCCAGCGGATGCCCGCCTGGAAGACGCTGGAGAACTGCGCCCCGTCCTTGGCCAGCAGCGGCCGGGCCGTCAGCATCAGCGCGCCCATGGTCGCAACCGTCGCGGCCAGTGTCAGGCCAAGCCACAGCGCCTCGCCTCCGGCAAACCGGCCTTCGACGATGCTCATGAACATCAGCGGCGGAAACAGGACGAAGTAGGTCAGCCGCTCCAGCGCGCTCCAGCCTTCGGGCGTCAGCAGCTTGAAGCGCCGGAGAACAGCGCCGAGAGCGATCAGCGAAAAAACGGGGATCAGCGAAAGCAGGACGTCGAACATCGACCTTTTGTGGCAGAATCTCCCGGCGAGCGCGAGACGGCCGAGGCCGGTTAAGCGGCGTTAACCAAATCAGGGGCAGCCTTCTCACTGGAGGATTCTGCCCGCCATGCAGGCGTTCGATCTCATCGTCATCGGGTCCGGACCCGCAGGAAGGCGCGCGGCCGTGCAGGCTGCGAAGCTCAAGAAGTCCGTGCTCGTCGTCGAAAAGGGACGGCGCGTGGGCGGCGTTTGCGTGCACACGGGCACCATTCCGTCGAAGACGCTTCGCGAGACCGTGCTGAACCTGTCTGGCTGGCGCGAGCGTGGCTTCTATGGACGCGCCCATCGCAACAAGCAGACGATCACGGCCGAGGATCTTCGCCGCCGCCTCTCGATAACGCTGGAGCACGAGGTCGAAATCCTCGAGCACCAGTTTGCCCGCAACAGTGTGCGCTGGATCACGGGTGAAGCGCGCTTCATCGACCCGCTGCACATCGAGGTTGCAGCAGACACTGGACCGCAGCGCTTCACGGCCCAGAAATTCATCCTCGCCGTCGGCACCGAACCCTACCGGCCCCGGCACATCCCGTTCGATGGCGAGGCGATCCTCGATCCGGACGAGATCCTCGAATTGAAGCGGCTGCCCCGCTCGCTCAGCGTCATCGGCGGCGGCGTGATCGGCATCGAGTACGCCACCATCTTCTCCGCGCTCGACGTGAAGGTTACCGTCATCGACCCAGCGGACAGCCTACTCACCTTCATCGATCGCGAGCTGGTGGACGAGTTCGTGCACGAGCTGCGCGACCGCGGCCTGTCGCTACGCCTGCAGAGCAAGGTGAAATCGGTTACCCGCCCCGTCCACGACGCCTGCCTGATCGAGCTCGAGGACTCGCGCCAGATCTGGAGCGAAATGGTGCTGTTCGCCGCCGGCCGCAAGGGCGCGACCGAGGCGCTGGAACTCGAAAATTGCGGCCTTCACACGGACGAGCGCGGCAAGATCGAAGTTGATCGCGCAACGTTCCGCACGCGGTTGCCGCACATCTATGCCGTGGGCGATGTGATCGGCTTCCCGAGTCTCGCCTCGACGTCGATGGAACAGGGCCGCATCGCCGCGTGCCATGCCTTCGATGCGCCGGCCCAGGCGCCGCCGGAATTCTTCCCCTATGGCATCTACTCGGTCCCCGAGATGTCGATCATCGGCATGACCGAGGAGCAGGTTCGCCAGAAGAGCATTCCGTACGAATGCGGCGTCGCCCGCTTCCGCGAGACGGCGCGTGGCCAGATCATGGGCCTCAATGCCGGCTTCATGAAAATGATCTTCGCGCTGGAGACGCGCCGCCTGCTGGGCGTCCACATCGTCGGCGAAGGGGCGACCGAACTGATCCATATCGGCCAGGCCGTGCTGAACCTCGGCGGCATGCTCGACTATTTTGTCGAGAACACGTTCAACTATCCGACGCTCGCCGAGGCCTACAAGATCGCAGCGCTCGATGCCTGGAACCGCATGCCGCGCAAACAGCCGAGCACGAGCGCGTTCGACGAGGCGACAGCAGCACTTGAGCGGTTCGCGAAGGCCGCCCGCGGCGGCTGAGCCCGATCAGGCGGCCGAGGTCTGCTCAGCACTCGCTTTTGCCCGCACTTTCCAGAAACGCAGCGCGCGCTGGGCTGCGACGACGGGAACCTGCTCGTAGAGCTGCCCATAGCGCTCCGCCTTCGCAAGCCCCCCGCCGCCGCCGAGGATCATCATGCAGAGGGTGATGAAGAGGTTCCTGTCGAAGCCCGCTGAGCGGCAGAGCAGCGCCAGGCCGTCGACATCCTTGGCTTCGACCAGACGGCTGACGAGATCGTAGTCGACATCAACGAGACGGGCGAAGGCGATGAGGAAGGACGTGTGCTTGTTGTCACGCAGCATGGATTCGAGCGAAGCAGGCCGCAGGGCCGAGCGCCTTTGCAGGTCGTCGACATATTCCTTCGCCAGCTGGTAGTCGCGCGGCAGGGCGCCGTATTCAGTTGCGAGGTGCTCGCGGCTGGCTTCGAACGCGGCTTCGATGTCTTCCGTGCTCGCGCCCTGGAATTTTCCAACGATCTCACGGCGAAGTTCGACCGATACGCGCAGGTAGACTGCGTTAAGCAAGTCCAGCGGCACGTTCTTGTGACGCACGAAAGATGCATGGAGCGCGGGACTGGACTGGGCACGGTCGGCCACGCGCTCATAAGTCTCGCGACTGATGCGGGCCGACGGGTTGCGAAGCAGCGAAGCGACGACCGAGTCGCCGCCCTTCGCAACGAGCGCGCTTGACGCTTTCTCTCCGATGTCTGGGCGCTTGGTGACGGCCATCATGTGATCCTGCGTGGTGTGATGGATCACATCCACGAGGTCGCTCTGCGTCAGTGCGGGCGAGTGCTCGAGAACGGGGCGAGCGACTTCGATGACATCGAAGGCGAGGCGCCGGGCGGTTCGCCGGATCGACAAGCGGCTGGCCGCGACCTTCTGCGCGAGCTCCACCCTCACCTGCGTTTCAAGATCGGCGGCAACCGCGCCGACGATCTCGTCGAATAGTTCGGCTTCGCGATCCGTGCGGCTGTCTGTGGCCGACAGGAAAGTGTCGGTGACCTTGCGCAGCAGCTCGCGACGCTTCTCGCTGGAATGTTCTTTAGCAAGCTCGATCAGGAGCGAGAAATTGTTGGCGTCGCCGGTCATCGCCTTCTCCGTTATCCGCCGACGGCTAACGGATCGCGGTTAAGAACGTCTCGAAAATGCGTGAGGCGAAGGTGCGTTCCGGCTTCACATTACCCAAATTGGGCAGCAAAAGAACCTGCTCGCCGCAGGGTCATTTTGCGGCGTGCTTCCTCTCCAGAACCTCAACCTCTTCCTTCGAGCCGAGCATGACGGACACGCGCTGGTGCAATCCCGTCGGTTGCACGTCGAGGATCTGCTGCTTGCCGTCGAACGACTTGCCGCCGGCCTGTTCGATGATGAGCGACATCGGATTGGCCTCGTACATCAGGCGGAGCTTGCCGGCCTTGTTCGGCTCGCGCCTGTCCCACGGATACATGAAGACGCCGCCGCGCGAGAGAACGCGGTGAACGTCCGCCACCATCGAGGCGATCCAGCGCATGTTGAAATTCTTGCCGCGCGGACCTGCCTCCCCTGCGAGACATTCGTCGATATAGGCGCGCACGGGATCGTCCCAGTGGCGCATGTTCGACATGTTGATCGCAAACTCTTTCGTCTTTTCCGGGATACGGATGTTGGCGCCGGTCTGCACGAACTGGCCGGTCGGCGGATCCATCGTGAAGGCGGCGACGCCGACGCCCAGCGTAAGGACGAGCGTGGTCTGCGGACCGTAGACGCAATAGCCAGCGGCGATCTGGTTGCGGCCGGTCTGAAGGAAAGCGTCCTCTCCCGCCCTGGCCGGGAGAACGGAAAATATGGTGCCGATGGAGACATTGACGTCGATGTTGGACGATCCATCGAGCGGATCGAACAGAAGGAGGTAGGGAGCGTCGGCTGCGATCGGCCTTGCGTGATCTTCCTCTTCCGACGCGGCGGCGGCGACAACACCGGAGGCCTTGGCCATCGCCATCAGCTCGTCGTTGGCGAGCACGTCAAGCTGCTTCTGTTCCTCGCCCTGCACGTTGCCGGTGCCGGCGGAACCGAGGACATCCGCAAGGTGACCCCGGGAGACCAGGTAAGAGATCGTGCGGCACGAGTCCGAAATCGCCTCCATGAGAATCGACAGCTCGCGCGGGGCGGGAACGCCGTTTCCGGCCGGGTCAGCCAGGTATTCGCGAAGCGTGCGCGCGGTCATGGGGAGTTCCTGTCTGCTGCGGTTCTGGAGGGTTGATAGCGGCATCGGAGGAGGATGCACAGATGGCGCCGCTTTGGGCGCGGCGGCGATCTCATAAGCTGGGGTCTGAGGCGGTTCAGGCTGAAATCGGAGCAAGCTGAACTGCGGTCCGCGCGAAGACGCGCAGCTTCCTTGAACCTTCGCTACGCTTCGGCGCGACAGGCCGCCATGCGCATGGAGGCGCACCGGATTGTTGATGCTCGCGAGATCATCATGGTCGGGCGTAAACAGGGCTGCGGCGAGGCGCGCGGCCGGGATGGCCTCGTCATGCTTGCGGCGGAGCCTTGCAGCGCTCAGGCGGGCGCAGCGCTCGGCGTCTTCGAAGCGGAGGATGAGGCGGTGGAAGCGGCGCCAGAGGTCGCCCAGCGAGCGGTCGGCTTGGTAGGGATGGCGGCAGGACTGGAAGGCGCGGCCCAGGAAAGGGAGGCCGGCGATCTTAAGAGCGCGAAGGTAGATCAGGAGATCGACCTTGCGGTGGGCGTCGAGGAGGGCTGCCGAGATTTTCGCACGGGCGGCGGGGCTGTCCTCAAGCTCGCAGCGGGCGTCTTCATCCTCGAACAGGTCGAGGCCTTTCTGGAGGATGCCCACGAGGTTCGCCTCCACCGCCATGGCTGGGCGGCGGCGCCCGAAGATCGCGAGGATGATCAGCCAGAGCGCTTGCATGGGCAGGCGTATACGCGCGTGGCGAGCCCGGCCGTATCTGGAGCGCTCTGTCCTTGGTCTTGCGGGCTGGTGGATTGAGATCGGGCGGGATGTTTTCTGGACGTCCTATGAAGTCGCTACCCCTCTATCCCGCCATTTTGCCTGTCATTCCGGCTCTCCGCTGCGCTCCGGCCGGGATGACAGGTTGTGGGTGAGGGACGGTTTGGGCGAACGCGTCAGCGTGCGGTTCCTGTATCACCACCCGTAGGGCAGTTGCCGGTGATCGCTTCACCGGCGAAGGCCTTCTTCACGAAGGGCGTTGAGTCGGCGAGCGAGCCGTTGACCGTGCCGGAGTGGTCGAGCTTGGCGTAGACATGGCGTTCGATGACCGCACCGGCCTTGCAGGCGTCGTTGAACAGGCGCTCCTGGCCCGGAGGCGGCACGTCCTTGTCCTGACCGCCCGTGCCCATGAACACCGGACCTTTCACCTTAAGCGTGGAGTAGGTCATCAGCGGATAGTATTTCACCAGCTCCGCAGTCGGGTCCTTCACGAAGGCGTTCGCCTGGTTGATCTTCTCGTCCTCGATCTGCTTCCACGCATCCATCAGGCATTTCGTGCGCGTTGTCTCGATGACGGGCTTGGCCTTGTCGGTGATGTAGTCGGCGATCCTGAAGGCGGGATCGGCCTGTTCGGCGAGATACATGATGTAAAGCGAATAGGCGAAGACGCCGGAGACGGCGTTGGGATCGCGCACGGCGGGGGCTGTGTCGTTGGTGAAGTAGGGCGTGCCGGTCGCGACCGTGCCGCGGATGTCGAGGTCGGGCGCGTAGGTCATCGCCTCGCCTGCCGTGGCGAAGGCGGCGCCGCCGCCCTGTGATTGACCGACGAGGACGACCGACTTCGAGAGTTTGAAGTCCGGATTGCCCTGCACCGCGCGGATGGAGTCAAGCACCGACCAGGCTTCAGGCCTAGTGGCGAGATAGGGATGGCCGCCGGGCGTGCCGAGGCCCTGATAATCGGAGGCGACCACGGCGTAGCCTTGGCTCAGCCAGTGGTTGAGGTATTTGGTGTCGCGATCCGAGCGCTTGTTATTTGAAGGCGCGCAGACATCGGCGATGCCCACCGTGCCGTGCGCCCACGCGATCAGCGGAAAGCCGCCCGCAGGCGCCTCGCCCTTGGGGATGAACAGCGTGCCGGACACCGCGACTGGCGTCTTCTTGTCGCCGAGACCGTCGACGGAGGAATAGAGGATGCGGATCGACTGGCTGGCTTCGGCGAGGCCCGTGCCTTCCGGCTGCGGCTCGGAGCGGATCAGCGTGCCAGCCTTCTCCGGGGCGGGGCCGCCGGGATTGTAGAAATCGGCCACGCCGCCATCGCCCTGCGACGGGTCGGGCGCGATGGTGGGGATCACGGGAGCAGCTGCCTGGGCTGTATCGGGCCCCATTTCAGGGGCGGGCTCTTTGCTGGCCTCGCCACAGGCGGCAAGCGCGAGAGCGGCGCAGCCGGTCAGCAGCAGCGTGATGGTCTTCATCGGGAACTCCAGAGTCGCGGACAGGTTTTCAGCTCAGCCTATAGCGGGCGCGTGCATTCGCCAGCCCCCGGCGCCCATGCCGTTACGGCATTATTTACCTGCATGTAGCGACCTTGCGCCCCCTGCAATCGCCAGCCGCATCTGTTACAGTTTCCACCATGCCTTCAGTTACACGCGTTGACCCCAAGACCATCTTCACCCCCGCCGAATGGGAGCGGGTGTCGACCCAGTCCGTCTGGAAAGGTCCGATGCTGGTGATTTCGGCGTGGGCGGTGATCATCGGCGCGGGCGCCATGTTCATCGTGTGGCCGAACCCGGCAACTTATGTACTGGCCGCGATGCTGATTGGCGCACGGCAGCTTGGACTTGCGATCCTCGAACACGAGGCGGCGCACGGCACGCTGCATCCGAATGCGAAACTGAATGACTGGATGGCGGAATGGCTCTGCGGCGGCCCGGTCGGCGGCAGCCTGAAGCGCTATCGGCCGTATCACCTGACGCACCACAAATACACCGAGCAGCCGGAAGACCCGGATCTCGTGCTGTCACGGCCCTTCCCGGTCACGCGCGGATCGATCGTGCGGAAGTTCGTGCGCGATCTCACGGGGCAGACCTTCTACAAGCAGCGTATCGCGCCGTTCATCGCGCGACTGCGGGGCGAGAAGCGCAAGCCGGCGCGCGTGCCGGACAGTCCGGGCCGCAGGTTCTGGATCGTGCAGCTGGTGATCTTCGGCGTGACGACGGCGCTGGGTTACTGGTGGGCGTGGCTGGCGCTCTGGATCGTGCCGATGGCGACGTGGTTCCCGCTGGTGACGCGCCTGCGCTCGATGGCGGAGCACGCCATGGTCAACACGCAGGACGATCCCTTCACGCATGCGCGCACAACGATCGCCAATCCGCTGGAGCGGCTCTTTATCGCGCCGTTCTGGGTGCATTATCACTGCGAGCATCACTGCTTCATGTATGTGCCCTGCTACAATCTCGAGAAGACCCACAAACTGCTGCTGCAGAAGGGCTTCCGCGAGCGCATGCGCATCACGAAGGGCTATGTCGAAGTGCTGCGGCGCTGCGGGTCGAAGGTCGAGGCGGCGGCGGCGTGACGGCCAGACCCAACAAGCCGCGCGATGTCCGGACTTATGGCGAGGAAACGCGCGGACTTGTGCTGACTGCGGCCGAAAAGCTCTTCGCGACGCAGGGTCTTCACGATACATCGATGCAGGACATCGCCGAAGAGGCCAAAGTCTCACGTGCGACAGTGTTCAATCAGTTCGGATCGAAGCAGCTGGTGCTCGACGCCATCACGGCGCGCTCGCTGCAAAGCTATTGTGACCTGCTGTCGGCGGCCCTGGCGGACGAGCGAACACCGGCGCCCAGGCTTCTGACGCAGCTGTTTGACCAGATGGGCCGCGGGATCGAGACCAACCGCGCGCTCTATCGCGAGGTCTTCACGGAAATCCGGAAAGTCTCGATGGGGCTGGATGGAGCCGGCCAGTCTCCCCTGCTTCGCGAGACGGCGTTCAGACTGCTCGCCGACATCTTCCGGCGCGGACAGAAGCGTGGCGAGATCGCCAGCGCCCAGCCGGCCGACGTTCTTGCGACGGCCTATGACAGCCTGCTGTCCGGAGCCGTCATCCAGTGGCTGCATGATCCCAGGAAAGGTTCGCTGCGACCCATGCTGTCTGCTCTCGCAGACGTGTTCCTCAAAGGCGCAGGCGCCTAGCCGGCGCACCTTGCGCGTTTCCCAGATTTAGACTTAGGTATAAATCAGCCGGTCCCCAGAAAACCGGCTATGGGAAGAAACGCCCTATGATCGGACGGCATGTCCGCACAAGGAGGCAGGCGACACCACCCGTCTGCCTCCTTGCTTGCGCCACCCTGCTTGCAACCGCATCGCCCGCCTTCGGGCAGGAGGCGCGCGATCGCGGCGTGCCGACGCAAACCTATGCGCAGGACTTCTTCAACACCTTCAATCCGGTGACTGCCGAAGACATGGTGCGGCGTGTTCCCGGCTTCACGCTGGATAATGGCGAGGACAGGCGGGGATTTGGCGGCGCGGCCGGCAATGTGCTGATCAACGGCGAACGGCCAAGCTCCAAGACGCCGCTGGCCGATCAGCTCGCCCGGATTTCGGCGCGCGACGTGCTGCGTATCGACATCTACTCGGGCAGCAGCGATCGCGGCGACGCCAGCGGCCAGACACTGATCGCTGACGTGCGCCTGCGGCCGCGCGACGCCAGCGCCACGAACACCTATGTCGTGCAGGCCAGCCAGCTCGATCCTTCCGGAAGCATCAATCCGCTGATCGTCTTGAGTTCCGGGTTCAAGGCGGGCGACGTCAATTTCAATGTCGCACTGCAGGCGCAACCGTCGCGCCGGGGGCGCATTGAATACGAGAAACACGTGAACTCCCCCGCAGGCGCACTGGTCTCCCAGGGACCCGAATTCCTGCAAGGCAGTTACTGGGAATACAAGTTGAGCGGGCGCGCCAGCTGGAAGCCGAGCGAAGCCGACTCCCTGAACATCAATGCTCAGCTGACCCCATCGAGGGACGGCCGCCACACATTCTCGTGGACGTACAATCCGGCTGGCGTGCTGACGCAAACGGATGACAGCAAGGTCACGGGTGATGATGCCTGGGCTGCAGAAGTCGGCGGCGACTGGGAGAGGCGACTTTCGGATCAGGCCTCGTTCAAGCTGATCGGACTTGCGTCGGGGAAACACACAGGATCGAGCGAACGCTATTCGACGCTTTTCGCCAGCGGCGCCTTCCGCAACACATTTATCGAGCGCGGCGCCGATAGCGGGGAGTTTGTCGGCCGCGGCGTGTTCTCCTGGAAGCCGGACAAGTCGCACGCGATCGATTTCGGCGGCGAGTTCGCGTTCAACTATCTCGACAGCGCGCTCGACATACGGGTGCAAACGGGGGCGGGCGTTATCAACGCGACACCGCCTGTCGCCAACACGCGCGTGGAAGAGAACCGCGCTGAAGCGTTCGTCTCGGACACCTGGCAGCTTGCTCCAAGCCTGAAAGTCGAGGCCGTGCTGACGGTCGAGACGTCGACGATCAAGCAGACCGGCGACGCTGAACAGGAGCGCGACTTCACTTATTTCAAGCCTCGCCTTGGAGCGACTTGGTCGGTCGACAAGGAGAACCAGCTTCGCTTCCTGCTTCAGCGCGACGTGGCGCAACTCAACTTCACGGAATTCGCGAGCGCGGTGTCGCTTTTCGATGGGACGACAGATTTGGGAAACCCGAACCTGGAACCCGAGCGCACATGGCGTGCGCAGCTGGACTGGGAACGCCGTTTCGGCCCAAAAGGCGTTCTACTTGTCTCGCTGTTCAACGACGAAGTCGAGGCGGTTCAGGATCAGATTCCGATCGCTGGTCTGTTCGACGGCCCGGGCAACCTTGGCGACGGGAGGCGCACAGGCGTTCGGGTCGACGCCACGGCGCCGCTGGACGTGATCGGCCTGAAGGGCGGCGAGCTTCGTCTCAAAGGCATGGTCCAGAAAACCAGCGTGGATGACCCCGTGACAGGCGATTCACGGCGGTTTTCCGATGAAGCCAACTGGAGTTACTCGATCGACTACCGGCAGCCTATGCCCGAACTCAAGCTGGCGTGGGGCGCGCTGTACGAACGGGCCGACGATGTGCAGCTCTTCCGGCTGCGCGAACTTCGCACGACCGAGTGGGACGACTCCAATCTCGATCTTTACATTGAGACCACGGCCATACCCGGCATGCTTGTGCGCTTCACAATCGCCGATTTGCTGCTACCGCAGGAAGTGCGTGAGCGTCAGTTCTACACGCCGGACAGGTCGAGCCCGGCCAACGTCTCGAGCATCGAGACGCGCAGCGCAACCGGCGGCTACGGCACGCGCTCTTACGGCATCAGAATCTCCGGTCGCTTCTAGGCGGGCCCGGGCCAGAGGGCGTTGATCATCGCGCGGCGTCGATCTGCTTGGCGTTGCCGGCGATCCCGCACAGCAGTCCCGGATCAGGGCTTTGCGCGGCCAGCGGCGAGGACATCCCGTATCGCCGTGATGACGGCCTGTGGCGCATCGGCCTGGATGAAATGGCCGGCGCCCGCAATCTCCCGGTTCTGTCCCGTCTTCGAAAGCGCGGTCATGTCGTGATGAAGGCCGGTCCAGACCCGCTTCATCGCATCGCGATCAGCGTCGTCGAATTCCGGCGGCATGCCCTTCATGTAGTCGCCACGGGTAAGAACGATCATCGGCAGATCGCCGTAGGAGCGATGCGAGGCCGTGAGCTGAGCGAGGCTTGTGTGCTCCATCGCATAGATCGCCGAGAACGAGGCGTCGACGATTTCGGCGTCATTCCCCTGACAGTCCTTGATCACGGGATCGGTTCTGGAAATGAGCGCGCCGTGCAGCTTCGCGACGCAGTTGCGCCAGGCCTGCTCGTCGAACCCCATGGCGGGGATGGTCGCACTCTTCGGGATTGCCGCATTGAACAGCGCACGCTGATTGTCGCCGGAAGGATCGACCAGAACGATGCCCGCGACCTTGTGGAGACGCGTATTGGCATACTGGCGCACATGATAGCTGCCGAGCGAGTGGCCGACGAGAACGTAGGGCGCGGGTATTTTCGCCGCAGCGAGCATGGCGTCGATGTCGTTGGCGATGGCGGCCGCGTCGCGCGGAAGCGGGCCGGGATCGCTGGCGCCGACCGCGGCGCGATCATAGGTGCAGGCCATGTTGGTCGCGGCGATGGCGTCCTGCACGCCTTTCCAGGCGTAGTGGTCGCCGCCCGCGCCGGAATCGAAGATGACGGCAGGCAAACCAGTTCCCCTGCAATCCAGGTAGAGCTGCCGGCCGCCCGCGAGGGTGACGAAATGGCCCGCCGCAGCGGCGGGCGTTTCGCTTGGTTTCAGGGAGATGGGCGTCGTCGTTCCGCCTGAAACCCATTGGCCGGACCATCCTTCGCCGTTCTTCGTTCCCGAGAAGCTCGCGAGGAGTCCCGGCACGAGGAAGGAGAGTGTATCGTCCTTCTGCACGATGTTGCGCAGGGGCCAGGCCCGGCCGGAGGAAACGCCGACGCGCCCTTCCCATCCCGACGACGTTTCGTGCAGGTTCAGCGACGCAATCGCCTCGACGCCGGCGGCGGAGTACCACGCATCGACAAGCGGTTTGGGCGGGGTCGGCCGCGCGCCAGCGCAGGCGGACAGGACCAGCGCGGCCATCGGAAGCAGAAGCCGTTTCATCGCTTTTTCCCCGGACCTCACACTGCTGACAGAGCATGTGTCACAGCCTGCGGCAATCGGGCTGCACGGAGGTTTGAACCCGGGGCCGGGGTGGCCTACCTATGGCCCCATGGAATCGAGCGATCCTGATGAAATCGAGGATCTGCCGGAAGACCCGTCCGAAACCCTTGATGACGAGGCGGAGGACGACCTGCCGGACGAGATCGAAATGGAGCCCGAGGAGATATCCTCCGGGATCGATATCGTTTCGCCCGATGGGACTAAGAAGAAGCGGGTCTCCGGCCCGGACGTGATCCGGGACAATGTGACCCGCCTGCCCGGCAAGCCGGGCGTCTATCGCATGTTCGGCGAAGCGGGCGAGCTTCTGTATGTCGGCAAGGCGCGGAACCTGAAGGCGCGGGTTGGCAGTTACGCCAAGATCGGCGGCCAGACGCAGCGGATCGCACGGATGATCTCGCTGACGCGGTCGATGGAATTTGTTGTCACCGCAAGTGAAACTGAAGCGCTGCTTCTCGAAGCCAACCTGATCAAGAAGCTGAAGCCGCGCTTCAACATCATCCTGCGCGACGACAAGAGCTTCCCGCACATCCTGATCCGCGAGGATCATGAGGCGCCGCAGGCGCTGAAGCATCGCGGGGCGAAGCGGATCAAGGGGCAGTATTTTGGTCCGTTCGCCTCCGCTGGGGCCGTCGATGCAACGCTGGACACGCTGCAGAAAGCATTTCTGCTGCGAACCTGCACGGACAATATCTACGCCACGCGCTCGCGGCCCTGCATGCTGCATCAGATGGGCCGGTGTTCGGCGCCGTGCGTCGGCATCATTCCTCTCGATGAATACCGCGATCTCGTGCGCGAGGCCGAACGCTTCCTCAATGGCGACGCGGAAACGCTGCAGGAACAGCTGGCGGCGCAGATGGATCGCGCGGCGCAGAACATGGACTATGAGCGGGCGGCGCGCCTGCGCGACCGCATCCGGGCGCTGGCAGCCGTACGCCAGTCGCAGAGCGTCAATCCGGAAGGGCTGGTCGAGGCGGATGTCTTCGCGATCCACTCGGAAGCAGGCGCATCCGCCGTGCAGGCCTTCTTCTTCCGCGCCGGGCAGAACTGGGGCGCGACGGTCTGGTATCCCAAGCATGACCGTGACGACACGCCCGAACAGGTGCTGACGGCATTCCTGGCGCAGTTCTACGACGACAAGCCCGTGCCAAAGCTCATCCTGCTCAACACCGAGATCGAGGAGCCGGAGCTGATGACTGATGCGCTCGAGCTGAAAGCCGAGCACAAGGTCGAGATCCGCACGCCGCAGCGCGGCGAGAAGCGCGGGATTGTGGAGCAGGCCCAGCTCAACGCGCGCGAGGCGCTGGGGCGGAAGCTGGCCGAGACACAGAGCCAGGCGAAGATCTTCGCGGCGGTCCAGAAAGTGTTCGACCTGCCCGAGCCGCCGAAGCGGATCGAGGTCTACGACAACAGCCACATCATGGGCGCGAACATGGTGGGCGGCATGGTGGTGGCGGGGCCGGAAGGCTTCGAGAAGAACAGCTATCGCAAGTTCAACATCAAGGACGAGGACCTCGAGCCGGGCGACGATTACGGCATGATGCGCGAGGTGATGCGCCGCCGTTTCGGACGCCTGAAGAAGGAATGGGAGGAGGCGAATGCTCCTCCGGCCGAAGAGAGCGGCGATCCCCTCCCCCTTGTGGGGAGGGACGCAGGGGTGGGGGGCGGTGCGGCTGACGCCGAAGCTTCCGACATTTCACCTGCTGAGCAGCCTCCCACCCCTACCCCTCCCCACAAGGGGGAGGGGGCGCTTACCGCCGACCGCGTAGCTGCTGGCAGGAAGCCTGACGCGTGGCCCGATCTTGTGCTGATCGACGGTGGGCTTGGACAACTGAGTGCAGCGCGTGAAGCGATCGAGGCTGTCGGCTTTGCACCGGGCGTGCTCAACCTCGTCGCCATCGCCAAGGGGCCGGACCGCAACGCCGGCCGCGAACAGTTCTTCCGCCCCAACCGCGCGCCGTTCCAGCTGCCGCCGAACGACCCTGCCCTCTATTACCTGCAGCGCCTGCGGGACGAAGCGCACCGCTGGGCCATCGGCGCGCATCGTGCGAAACGCTCGGCGGCGATTGCGGGACAGAACCCGCTCGACGAAATCGCGGGCGTGGGGCAGCGCCGCAAGAAGGCGCTGCTGCACCGCTTTGGTTCGGCCAAGGGCGTCAGCCGCGCGACCGTCGCCGACCTCCAGACCGTCGAAGGTGTCAATGAGGCGCTGGCGAAGCGTATCTACGATTTCTTCCATGGCGGATGAGCGCGAAGCCCGCAGAGCCGACGCAACCCGCGTCTGGCTGGAACCGCACGACCCGGACTGGATACGGATCGCCGGGGAAGAATCCGCACGCATTGCCGGCGCGCTGGGCGGCCTGGCTGTCGCCGTGCACCACATGGGCTCGACGTCGATCCCCGGCATCGCAGCCAAGCCGACCGTGGACCTGATGCCTGCCGTCCGCCCCGATGCCGACATCGACGCCTGCCGCGCGCCGATGGAGGGGCTCGGCTATCTCTGGCGCGGCGAGTTCGGCATTCCGGGCCGCCGCTATTGCGTGCTGGAGCGTGAGGGGAAGCGCCTCTTCCACGTCCACATCTTCCCGGATGGCCACCCGAACATCACAACGCAGCTGGCCTTCCGCGACTATCTGCGCGCTCACCGCAACGAAGCCCTCGCCTACGAAGCCGCCAAGCGCGAGGCCGCTGCGGCCCATCCCACCGACTCGCTGAAATACAACGACTACAAGTCCGCCTGGATCCGCGCCTGCCAGCAGCGGGCGGAGGCGTGGATTTCAGGCCGGTAAACGCTGTCCGAACCCACTTGCGCCATCCTGCGGCCCTGCCACATTCACGGCCAATTCATTGGCGATCCGTATCGCTGGGGCGGTCGTCACATTGTCGGAGCCGGGGAATCCATGCGCCATCCTCTCCTTCTCACGCTCGCAGCCGCCCTTGCCTTCGGTCCGATGGCTGGCGCGCAGACGGCGCCGGGGACGGCGGGAACCAGCTCCATCAGCAAGACGCCCTCGCCGCGCACAACGGTTGGCGTTCGTCCGCCTTCGACCACCGGCAGTGGCGGCTATGACATGCTGGTCGATTTCACGCATAACTTCATGACCGTGCAGACGCAGTACAGCGCCAACGTCGTGTCCGATACGCTGGCGGCGGCGCTACAGCGCTCGCGCGATACGGTGTGGGAAAACTCGAAACCGATCCCCGACGCCGTGAGGAAAGGTCTCGTTCCCTTCTACCCTGCCGAACTGCTCGAGAATGTCCGCTATACGATCGGCGACACGAGCAAGACAGGTCTCGCCGGCTTCGCGATCCGCAATGGCAATGCGGCGGCGGTGACGCTGATTGATACCATCGTGTTCAAGGATGAGAGCTATCTCGGCTCGCTCGGCCTGTGGGCGCACGAGATGCACCACATCGAGCAGTACAAGGAGTGGGGCCTCTCCGGCTTTGCCGCGCGCTATGCGTTCGACTGGAAGTCGGTCGAGGCCGATGCAGGCGCCAAGGCCAAGGAATTCGTCGCCTGGTACCGTGACCGCAACGGCCTGAAGTAGGCTTTTCTTCAAACCGGATTTGCCGGATGGTCGCTCCCATAACGGGAGAGAAACGAACATCCATGCCTGAAGCGATCATCGAACCGGACCTGCCGATCATCGACCCGCACCACCATCTGTGGGACAGGCGGCCGGTGATGCATCTCATCCCGCCACCGTCACATCCGTTCGAACACATCAGCTATCGCAAGGGTCACTACCTGCTCGACCAGCTGCTGGAGGATACCGGCACGGGCCACAACATTGCGGCGACGGTCTATCTCGAATGCCGGTCGATGTATCGCGCCGACGGCCCCAACGAGCTGAAGCCGGTGGGCGAGACGGAGTTCGTCAACGGCGTCGCGGCGATGGCGGCGAGCGGGCTCTATGGCAAGACGCTGGCGTGCGCGGGAATAGTTTCGACGGCAGAGTTGCTGCTCGGCGCCGACGTTGGCCGCGTGCTCGACGCGCACATGCAGGCGGGCGGAACGCGCTTCAAGGGTATCCGCCGGTCGACGTCATATGACGCCGACACTGGCGTGCTCGGGCCGCTGAACCGCAACCCGGCAGGCGTGATGATGGAGCCAAAATTCCGCGAGGGTTTCGCGGAGCTGGGCAAGCGCGGGCTCTCGTTCGATGCGTGGCTGCTGGAGCCGCAGCTTCTCGAAGTCATCGACCTGGCGCAGCAATTCCCCGGCACGCCGATCGTGCTGGACCATGTCGGCACCCCGCTGGGACTCGCAAGCTATGCCGGCAAGCTGCCGGAGCGGTTTGGCGTCTGGCGCGACAACATCCGCAAGCTGGCGAAGAACGAGAATGTGCACGTGAAGCTCGGCGGCCTCGCCATGCCGTTCTGCAATTTCCCGTCCATGCTGTCGGACAAGCGCGCGCCGTCGGAACAGCTGGCGAAGGAATGGGGGCCGTATGTCGAAGTCTGCATCGAGGCGTTCGGCCCGAAGCGAGCGATGTTCGAGAGCAACTTCCCGGTCGATGAGGTCAGCTGCGATTATCCGACGCTGTGGAACGCGCTGAAGCTGATCGCCAAGGGCGCCAGCAAGGACGAGAAGCACGAGCTGTTCTTCGGGACGGCGAACCGGTTCTATCGGTTGGGCTTGTAAGCACGCGCTCGTGGTTCGACGGACGGCCCTTCGGGCCTGCTCACCATGAGCGCTGACCACTAGCCTGCCTGTAGCGCTCGTCCTGAGCAGGCGGTGAAGCCGCCGACCGTCGAAGGACGAGCGCGTACGCTCTTCCCTTCGCTCCGGCAGAAGTCCATCCTCACCGCATCGGCACAAGACCGGCGGGAGATGGGACATGGATTTCGAACTCGCGGAAGATCACCGGCTGTTGCAGGACCTCGTCGCGCGCTTCGTGCGTGAGATGCTGATCCCGCTTGAGAGCAAGGTGCTGGAGCGGGACGCGCAGGGCCACGGCGCCTATCTCTCCCACGAGGAGCGCGACCGGATCGACGCCCGCTCGCGTGACATGGGGCTCTGGGGGTTGGATGCGCCTGAGGATGTTGGAGGGGCGGACCTGCCGGCCGTTGCGATGATCGGCGTCAATATCGAGATGGGGAAGACGTGCGTTCCCTATCACCTGCCCCCGGACTCGCCGAACCTGCGTATGCTGATGGCGACGGTGAATGACGATCAGCGCGAGCGCTATCTCGCGCCCTATGTGCAGAAGGGCACCGTCTCCGCCATCGGCATTTCGGAGCCGGGCGCGGGCGCCGATCCCGCTGCGATGATCACGCGCGCCGTGCGCGAGGGCGACGAGTGGGTGATCAACGGCCGCAAGATCTGGATCAGCCGCGCGCAGGAAGCCGACTTCACCATCCTCATGGCCGTGACTGACAAGCAGAAGGGCGCCCGCGGCGGCATCAGCGCCTTCCTTGTCGACAAGGGCACGCCGGGCTTCAACGTGTTGCGCCGCATCCCGATGATCGGTGGGCAGTTCACCTATGAAGTCGCACTGGAGAATTGTCGTGTCCCCGCCGCAAACCTGCTCGGCACGGAGGGACAGGGCTTCGCGCCGATGCAGGTCCGCCTCTCCACCCGCCGCCTGCAGATGGCGAGCTGGTCCATCGGCATGGCGCAGCGCGCGCTCGACATGATGATCGACTATGCGCCACAGCGCGTGGTGTTCGGCGAGCCGCTGGCCAACCGTCAGGCGATCCAGTGGTGGATCGCGGACGCTTACACCAAGATCAAGGCGGCGACGCTGATGACCTATGAAACGGCGTGGAAGCTCGACAAGGGCGCGGATGTGCGCACCGAGATTTCAGCCGTCAAGGCCTTCGCGACCGAGATGTCCTACGAAGTCCTCGACCATGCCATGCAGATGTACGGCGCCATGGGCATGACCAAGGAACTCCCCCTCGCCCTCATGCAGGCCCAGATGCGCACCATGCGCATCTATGACGGCCCGACCGAGGTCCACAAATGGGTCGTGGCGAGAAACCTGCTGGGGCTGAAGCGATGAGAATTGCGACACGCAAGCAGGACTACTGGCATCTGCTTTCGGCTGTCGAACGCAATAAGCAACATCCACAATTCTGGATTCCGCCCAAGGATCAACGAGATGCAATGCGACCTGGCGAAATCGCCAAACTGCTTTTCGAGATCGAACTCTGGGACGAGGAGTTGAAAGAATCCTCTGTCGAAGTCGAGCGTATGTGGGTCTGTGTTAGATGGAGTTATCCGTGGGGATACCTCGGCGTTCTCATGAATCAGCCCGCATGCTTGCCTGAACGAGAATATGTCTATCTGAACGCTGGAGCTGAAATTGCGTTTGCGCCCGAGCACATCATGGAAATCAGACGCGAAAGCGAGCCCGGCGAATACTCGGATCTGGATGTGGTCCGAAGCCCGTCGCGCCGGTGGCAGGGAATTGAGGGAACCAAGGCGCCATGATCACTGCACTTTAGCGCTCGAAATCTGGCCATTAGCCATTTGTTAGCCCGAACCATGAGTGACTGCGGGAGCTGAAACACATGTCCTTCTCGGTGGGTTACATGGGTTCGTTTGCGTCCGCCTTCAAACGTGCAGCGCTTCTATCCGTGACAGTCTACGTGCTGGCGATCCTGTTCGCCGCCGCACAGCTCATGCCACGCTACACTGCCGACGCCCTGCAGACGCTGCGTGATGGGGTGCATCCGGAATCGCTCCTGGCGCTCGCAATCTCCACGACGCTCTTCGCGGTGTGGCTCATGAAGGGCCGCGCCGATCCGTTCGCGCCGCGCGGAGACTTCGTGGCGCGGCTCGCCCGCACATTCCTCGGCGCCTTCGCTATCGCGCTTTGCGCCATAGCCGTCCTCGTGCTGACGGGAGCCCTGTTCCGCGGCCCTCAGGCTATTCCCTGGAGCCTGTCTCACCCGCAGACGCTCATCCGCATGGGCTTCGCGCTGATGATGGCGGCCGCCATCGTCCGCATGACGCTTCCCCTGTTGCCCCACTCCGATAGGATGACCTCTCACAACGAGTGAGGGGCTCACCCATGATCGACCGCATCGGCGACGTTCACATCGCACGCGAAGGCCATGTCGCGAGCGTGACCATCCGCAAGCCGCCGAACAATTCCGTGAGCGTCGATCTAATGCGCGACCTTGCCGATGCGCTGGAAGCCCTCGGCAAGGAGACAGACATCCGCGCCGTCGTGCTGGCGACGGAGGGCAAGGTGTTCTGCGCCGGCGCCGATCTTTCCAAACGCGCGTCCGACGTCGGACTCGACTCGCCCACCAGCAATCCGCTCTACGATCAGGCCGTGCGCCTCTACGCGCAGGAGCTGCCGATCGTGGCCGCGATCCAGGGCGCGGCCGTCGGCGCCGGCCTCGGCCTCGCACTGGTCGCGGATTTCCGCGTGGCGGCGCCCGAGGCGCGCTTTGCCGCCAACTTCACCAAGCTCGGCTTCCATCCCGGCTTCGGCCTCACCTACACCCTGCCCCGTCTCGTTGGGCGGCAGGCAGCCACGCACATGTTCCTGACCGGCGGGCGCTATGACGCCAGCGAAGCCCTGCGCATCGGCCTCGTCGACGAGATCACCGATCAGGCCAACCTGCTCCCGCACGCTCACGCCCTCGCTCGCGAGATTGCCGAGAACGCGCCGCTGGCCGTCCGCTCCACGCGCAAGACCCTGCGCGCCGATCTGGCGGCGGCGGTGCGCGCGGCGACGGACCACGAGTTCGCCGAGCAGCAATGGCTGATGAAGACGGACGATTTTCGCGAGGGTGTGAAGTCTGTCGCCGAGCGACGGCCGGGGGATTTCAAGGGACGGTAGATTCTGGACGCACGCCCTCATGGTTCGACGGACGCCAGCTTCGCTGGCTGCTCACCATGATGGCTATACAGGTCGGCTGGCGGTTTAGCCCTCACGGTAAGCAGGTCCGAAGGGCCGTCCATCGAACCACGAGGACGTAAACTCAGTCCTTGGAAAGCGTCTCGATCCCGCCGAGGAAAACCTTCACGGCGCGCTCCACCGTCTCGCGGATTTCCTCCTCCGTCGGCTTGAACGCGGGGTTCAGCAACGCGCGCAGCAACATGCGCGACCGCACGAGATCGAAATAGACCGCCGCAGCCAGATCGAAATTCTCGATGCGGATCTCGCCGGCTTTCACGCGGTCCTCGAGATAGCTCGCCAGCGCGCGGCGGACCGCTTCCGGCCCGCGCGTGCTCTGCGCCGCGATGTCGGGGAACTTCTTCGCCTGCGCCACCATGAGGCGGAACACGTCAAGCGACTCCGCCTGCATCTGCCTGGTCAGGAAGGCCTCGCCGATCCGCTGCAGGCCCTCGCGCAGCGGCGCGTGGGCGGCCAGCTCGATGTGCATCTGCTCGGTCAGCTGCTCGACGCGGCTGTCGATCATCGCCTCGAACAGGCCCTGCTTGCCGCCGAACTGCGCGTACAGCGTCGAGAGCGACCCGCCTGCGCGGCGAACAATCTCGGCCATGTTCGCCTGCTCGTAGCCGAACTCGAGAAATACATCCCGGGCGGCCTTGAGAAAGGCGGCGCGGCGGAGCTCTGCCCGGCCGGCTTCCGGCTCGGGAACCGCATGGCGGGGGGCGTCAGTGGAATCGGACTGCGACATATTTCTAGCGTTACTCGTTAGTTATCCGACTTGATACTCGGGTCGGCATGATTAGATTTCAACCGATACGTAACGGGGGTTACATATATTGCTGGCCGGCTGGTTGGGACGAGCTGGCATAATCCCTTGCAGGAAAACAAGAAATGGCCCTCAAGACGGTCAAGATGGAAGCGGGCTCTCCCCAGCCTGCAGCCGAGTCCGCCGCCGCGCCGGACGCTGCGCATTCCGCCGCACCTGTCGCCAAGGCGGGTGGAGCGGGCGTGAACCGCAAGAAGATCCTCATCGGCGTCGCCGTCGTCGCTGGTCTCGCCGTGCTCTGGATGGGCGGCGACTGGCTGGTCAATGGCCGCTTCAACATCTCAACCGACAACGCCTACATGCGCTCCGATATCACGCGCGTGACGCCCAAGGTGCAGGGTTATGTCACCAAGATCCTCGTCGCTGAAAACCAGCCGGTGAAAACCGGCGACCTGCTCGTCACGCTGGAAGCCGCCGACTTCGAGGCGCGTGTCGCTCAGGCCAAGGCCGAACTCGCCCAGGCCGAGGCCGACGCCGCGCAGGCCAACGCCCGCATCGCCGCCCAGCGTGACTCGCTTGCCGAAGCCCGCGCCGCGCGCGAAGCCGCCGACGCCTCGGCAGACTGGTCGACCTCCGACGCCAAGCGTCTCGCAGAGCTGGCCGACAAGGGCTGGTATCCGAAAGCCAAGGTCGAACAGGCCCAGGCAGCCGAGCGCACCGCACAGGCCAAGGTTGAACAGGCCGACGCCAGCGTGACCTCGCAGCGTAGCCAGCTCACCTCGACGCAGGCCGCCGCGCAATCCGCTGTCGCCAAGGTCGAAGCCGCGAAGGCCAAACTCGCCGCCGCCGAACTCGACCTCAGCCGCACGGAAATCCGCGCGCCCGTCGATGGCGTGGTCGCCAACAAGGTGATCGCGGAGGGCCAGTTGCTGGCTCCGAACCAGGCCGCGCTCGCCATCGTGACGCCCGGCGTGTGGGTTGTCGCCAACTTCAAGGAAACGCAGATAGCCGACATGAAAGTCGGCCAGTGCGCGAAGATCCACGTCGACGCCTATCCGAACCTGCACGTGACGGGGAAAATCCAGTCGATCGCGCCCAGCACCGGCGCGACCTTCAGCCTCGTGCCGCAGGACACGGCGACCGGAAACTTCACCAAGATCGTCCAGCGCGTTCCCGTGAAGATCGTGCTCGATCCCGAGGCGGAAGGCGCCGGCCTGCTACGCTCCGGCCTGCAGGTGACGGCGACGGTCTCCACCAAGCCTGACTGCGAGTAACCGAGATGAGCGGCGCGGCCGCCACGGCCCATCCGGGGATGTACGTTCCCCCGGCCAGGGGAACGCGCGAAGCCGCTATGCTAAACCTTGGCTTCTTCGCCATGGTCATCGGCATGTTCATGGCGATCCTGGACATCCAGATCGTCGCCTCGTCCATCCAGCAAATCCAGGCCGGTGTCTCGGCCTCGGCTGACGAAGTCGCGTGGATCCAGACCAGCTACCTGATCGCCGAAGTTGTCGGCATCCCCCTGTCCGGCCTGCTCAACCGCGCGCTGTCGATGCGTCGCCTGTTCGTGTTCTCCGCCGCCGGCTTCACGCTCTCGAGCGTGCTGTGCTCGCTGTCGTGGGATCTCAACAGCCTTGTCTTCTTCCGCTGCATCCAGGGCTTCCTCGGCGCGGCGATGATCCCGACCACGATGGCCGCCGCCTTCACGCTGTTCGGCCCCAACCGCTCGATGCTGCAGCAGGTGACGATCGGCATGGTCGCGACGCTGGCGCCTTCGATCGGTCCGACGCTGGGCGGCTGGCTCACGGAGAACATGAGCTGGCACTGGCTGTTTCTCGTGAACGTCATCCCCGGCATCATCTCGGCGACGCTGGTGTGGAACTACATCCCGAAGCAGAACGCCCAACTCAACCTCATCCGCAATATCGACATCATCGGCCTCGGCGCGATGGCGGTGTTCCTCGGCTCGTTCGAATACGTGTTCGAGGAAGGCCCGACTGCCGGCTGGTTCGAGGACCAGGATCTCGTCGTCTGGATGTTCATCTGCTCGCTCGCCGGCGCCCTCTTCTTCTGGCGCGCCTTCCGGCACAAGAACCCCGTCGTCGATCTCACCGTTTACAAGGACAGGAACTTCGCTGTCGGCTCACTGGTCGCGACCGTGGTGGGCCTCGGCCTTTTCGGCTCGGTCTACCTGACGCCGCTCTTCCTCGGCACGGTGCGCGGTTTCAATTCGCTGCAGATCGGCCAGATCATGAGCGTCGGCGGCGTCGCCATGTTCATCGGCGGTCCGCTCGCCGGCATGCTGGTGCGGCGTATAGATCCGCGCATCGTGATGGCGTTCGGCCTCTCCATGGCGGCGATCGGCCTCTACTGGAACAGCTTCCTCACGGCAGATGCGTCCTTCGACGAACTATTCTGGCCGCAGGCCCTGCGAGGCGCAGGCCTCATCATGTCGATGGTGCCGTCAAACTTCGTGGCGCTCGGCACCCTGCCCCCGATGAGCCTGCCCAACGCCACTGGCCTCTTCACCGTCTGCCGCAATCTCGGCGGCGCCATCGGTCTCGCCGCGCTCAACACGATGCGACTCAACTCGACGAACTTTCACGTGCAGGAACTCGGCGTCGGCATGGATCCTTCGCGACCCGAGGTGCAGGCGTGGCTGCAGCAGGCGGAAGCCAGCCTCAGGGCTGCAGGCGCGACCGACCCTGCCGCCGGCGCCATCGCGCAGCTGACACGCCGTCTTCAGGTCGAAGCCGCCGTGATGACCTTCAACAACATGTTCCTCACCATGGCGATCTGCTTCGCCGTGATGCTGGTGATGGTGCCGCTGTTGAAACGCCCCGCCGCCGCGAACGCGGCAGCCGCCAAAGAAGCCCACTGATCGGCGCCTGAAGCCTATTCCAGGTGCAGATAGGCTGGATCAAATGAGGACAGTTCGGCCAGCCGCTCTTTGTCGAGAAGATCGATCGCCCCTTTGCGGTATTCGGCGATCTTTTCTTCCGAGAGACGGCGGAATGTCCTGTTCACATGGATGACCGAAATGCCGAGGATATCCGCAAAGTCTTCCTGGTTCAGCGGCAGCTCGATCGTCCGCCCGCGCATCTGCCCGATTGCCGACAGGCGGGCGTCCAGCTCGCACAGCGCATGCGCCAGCTTTTCGAAACTGTCGCGGCGGCCCAGCGACACCACCCGCTCGGCAAGGATCGACTCCTCCTGCCCCATCGTCCACGCGATGGCAGCCGCAAGACCGGCATACGTGTCGAACAGCTCGGCGCCTTGCGGCGCCTCGATTCGGACGAGGCTCACGGGCGTACGTGCGGTCAGGTCGAAGCTCGACGCCCTGAACAGCAGGCTGTCGGTGCACAGAAGGTCGCCCGGCAGGGCGTAGTTGATGATCTGGCGCCGGCCTGACGCAAGTCCGCGTACGCGGACGATCCATCCCGTTTCGACCAGGTAGAGTTGCGTAAAGCGATCGTTTTCCTTGACGATCGGACGCCCTGCCGAAATCTCGGCGCGATCCCGCGCGAGCGCCTTCACGTCGCGCACAAGCCTGTCGCCAAGCCCGTTCAGGCCAGACATTTTCCTGCGAAGCAGGTCGAGCGCCCGGTCGATGGCATTGTCCGCTTTGATCACTGCGCCGGCTTCCGTCACAACGACGCCCGGTCGCGACAGGCCGCGACGGCCTCCGGCTCGGCGAAGTGGATGTCAGTGTGGCGGGCATTCGAGAGTTCGACGCACGTCAGCAGCAAACTGTATGTCGGACTTGCCGGCATTTTTCACCTTCGTTCGTATCTCCCGCCCGACTAGCTCAGAACAAGGCAACGCGACTTTGCTCAGATTAGTTCCGTGAAAAAAAGCACAAGAAATCAGTCCCTGCCTGATCATTCCGGGGGTTCCCTGCTTGCGGCGAAATAAGCTGCGGCGGTTCATCGTTCAGAGTGTGCTGATCAAGACGCAGAAGGTACCTGCCAATGTCTTGATGAAGACCGGCGCTGGACACGCGAACGTCTGCGCCAGAGCGCAATGGCGCTCTGCTCAATTCGCGAATTGGCTTGTGTACCGCACCGACCCTCCCCAGCTGAGTCCGAAGGGGGATTCATGCTCTCAGCAATTCCCGTATCCGCCTTCATCGCCGCGATGACGATCATGCTGGCGTTTCCGCAAACGCCAGCGGCTAAGGGTCTCCACCACGCGCTCGTCGAAGCCCCTGTGAGATTCTTTTTCGACCTGACCTGGAATAAGGCCGGAAAGCTGGCGCTATCCGGAGCCGCAATTGGCCTTATGATGCTGATGGGGCCGCAAATGCTGACAACCATGCTCGCCATTGGCGTCGATGCAGCAGTTCTGGAAATTGTCATCCTGGGATGGCTGGTCTCAGCGTCCGGACGAATTACGACCGCGTATAGGCTCGAAAAGCGCCCGCACTCGGCATTTCGCAGTCTGGCGCGGCACATCGCCATCCGCCCTGGCCATGGACGTAAACCAGGGCCGCGGCGGAAATCGCGCCAAAAGACCCAGAAAGATGATGAGCCCGCGGCGGACTGGGCCTTTGCATGACTTCGTAAGCCCCTTGCGCCACGGGGAGGCCATCCTAACTCTTGCCTTGGATCAAGGGCGTCGCCTTCGGGGGCGTTAAGGGTCCTGTCGGGGCGCTGGTTGCGGGCCCCGTGATGTGCCTTCCGACTGCTTACAACAAGGGTCATTCATGGACTTCGAACGCTATACTGAGCGGGCCCGCGCGGCCGTACAGAGCGCCCAGACGAGCGCGCTTGCCGGCGGTCATCCGCAAATCCTTCCCGAACACCTCATCAAGGCGATGTTCAGCGACCGGGACCGCTTGGCGCTGAACCTCATCCGTTCCGCAGGCGGCGATCCGGATCTCGCCAACGCTAATATCGACAAGCTTCTCGCAGCCCTGCCGAAATCGACCGGCGGCTCGCAGCCCGGTCTGAGCCAGGACCTCGCGCGCCTGTTCCAGCTGGCTGAAGAAGAAGCCACAAAGGCGGGCGATGATTACGTCACCACCGAGCGCCTGCTGCTCTCCGCCACCAAGACCAAGGGCAAGGCAGCCGACGCGCTGACCGCCGCCGGCGCCACCACCGGCGCGCTGGTGAAAGCCATCGCGGAACTGCGCAAGGGCCGCACGGCGGACACCGCCACTTCGGAAGAGAAGTACGACGCCCTCAAGAAATATGCCCGCGACCTCACCGCGTCCGCGCGTGAGGGCAAGCTCGACCCGGTCATCGGCCGCGACGAGGAGATTCGCCGCTGTATCCAGGTCCTCTCCCGCCGCACCAAGAACAACCCCGTCCTCATCGGTGAACCCGGCGTCGGCAAGACCGCCATCGCCGAAGGCCTCGCCCTGCGCATCGTCAACGGCGACGTGCCGGACAGCCTGAAGGACAAGAGCCTGATGGCGCTGGACATGGGCGCGCTCATTGCCGGCGCGAAATTCCGCGGTGAGTTCGAGGAGCGCCTGAAGGCCGTCCTGCAGGAAGTCACGCAAGCGGAAGGCGACATCATCCTCTTCATCGACGAGATGCACACGCTGGTCGGCGCGGGCAAAGCCGATGGCGCGATGGATGCGTCCAACCTGCTCAAGCCTGCCCTTGCGCGTGGCGAACTGCATTGCGTCGGCGCCACCACGCTGGAGGAATACCGCAAGCACGTCGAGAAAGACGCCGCCCTCGCCCGCCGTTTCCAGCCCGTCTTCGTGGGCGAGCCTTCGGTCGAGGACACGATCTCGATCCTGCGCGGCCTGAAAGAGAAATATGAAGTCCACCACGGCATCCGTATCTCGGACGCCGCCATCGTTGCCGCCGCGACGCTGTCGAACCGCTACATCACCGACCGCTTCCTGCCGGACAAGGCCATCGACCTGATGGACGAGGCCGCCGCGCGCCTGCGCATGGCTGTTGAATCGAAGCCGGAAGAACTCGACGAGATTGACCGCCGCCTGATGCAGCTCCGCATCGAGGTCGAGGCGCTCAAGAAGGAGAAGGACGAAGCCAGCCAGGATCGCCTGAAGCGCCGCGAAGCGGAGATCAAGGAACTGCAGGCCAAGTCCGACGAGATCACCTCGGCATGGAAAGCGGAGAAGGATCGTCTCGCCGGCGGCACGCAGGCCAAGGAACGTCTCGACAAAGCCCGCGCCGAACTCGCCGACGCCGAACGCCGCTCAGACTGGGCGCGCGCCGGCCAGATCAAGTATGGCGACATCCCCGCGCTTGAGAAGCTGATCGCCGACGCCGAAGGCAAGGAAGCCGGCGGCAAGGAAACCGGGGGCAAGGACACCAAGGCCCCGCTCGTGAAGGAAGTGGTGGACGAGGAAGCCATCGCCGCCGTCGTCTCGCGCTGGACGGGCATCCCCGTCGACAAGATGATGGAAGGCGAGCGCGAAAAGCTGCTCCAGATGGAAGACAAGCTTCGCCAGCGCGTGGTCGGCCAGGAAGAAGCCCTCGAGATCGTCGCCAACGCCGTCCGCCGTGGCCGCGCCGGCCTGCAGGACCCGAACAAGCCGATCGGCTCCTTCATGTTTGTCGGCCCCACGGGCGTCGGGAAGACCGAACTCACGAAAGCCCTCGCCGAATTCCTGTTCGACGACGACAGCGCAGTGCTCCGCATCGACATGTCGGAGTACATGGAAAAGCACGCCGTCAGCCGCCTGATCGGCGCGCCTCCCGGCTATGTCGGCTATGAGGAGGGCGGCGCGCTCACCGAAGCTGTCCGCCGCCGTCCATATCAGGTCATCCTGTTCGACGAGATCGAGAAGGCGCACCCGGACGTGTTCAACACGCTGCTCCAGGTGCTCGACGATGGCCGCCTCACCGACGGCCAGGGCCGCACCGTGAACTTCAACAACACGGTCATCATCATGACGTCCAACCTCGGCGCCCATGCGCTGGCGGAAGACAAGTCAGAGGGTGAAATCTCCGGCCACGCTCGCGACGCGGTGATGGAAGCCATCCGTGCGCACTTCCGCCCGGAATTCCTCAACCGCGTTGACGAGATCGTCTTCTTCAAGCGCCTCGGCCGCTCGGAGATCGACCGCATCGTCGGCGTGCAGATGAAGCGCCTTGAGAAAATCCTGGCGGACCGCCGCATCACGATCAGCCTCAACGACAAGGCCATGCACTGGCTCGCCGAACGCGGCTACGACCCCGTCTACGGCGCCCGCCCCCTCAAGCGCGCCATCCAGAAAGAGCTGCAGGACCCCCTCGCCCGCTTCCTCCTGGAGGGCCGCATCAAGGACGGCGACGACGTGAAGGTCACCGTCGATAAGGAAACCAACACGCTCGCCCTGAACGGCGTGCCCGCGCAGATGAAGCGGACGGCGATGAACTAGATACAGGCCGCAGGTCTTTGCTGCTGAAGCGGAGACCTGCAGGTCCGATCGTCGCGTCGCCACGCTCGATTGGCGAACCGAATTCGTTTGAGACGCGAGATCGTTCGGTTACGTAACGGCGCCTTGTGTCACTTCATCGTCACACGTCTTTCAAACCCACCTTGACCGAGCACTCAATCGCATCTGGACGTTGATGCAACACGCTGTGTGGCTCAGCCTCACTTTTTGTCGCCGCTTTGTTCAGAAGCGGAAGGGAGATGGGCATGAACGCCAGAACACTTCGATCAGTCATTCTTGCCGGAGCCGCTGCAGCTCCCTTGTTGCTCGGACAGGCCCACGCGCAGGCGCCCGCCAAGGAACAGGGTGACATTGTCGTTGTGACCGGTACGCGTGTGGCCGATCGCACCGCACTCGACACGGCGGTCGCTGTTGATGTCGTCGGCGCTGACGCCTTGGAAAAAGGCGGCGTCACGGAAGTGAACCAGGCGCTCGCCGTCGCCCTGCCATCTTTCAACTTCCCGCGTCCGGCGCTCAATGACGGCACCGACACCGTTCGACCAGCCGCCCTCCGTGGTCTGGCGCCTGACCAGACCCTGGTGCTGGTCAACTCGAAGCGCCGGCACTCAGCTTCGCTGGTCAACGTCAACGGATCGATTGGCCGTGGCTCGTCCGCTGTCGACATGAACACGATTCCGACCGCCGCAATTTCGGCGGTCGAGGTTCTGCGGGACGGGGCTTCCGCGCAGTATGGTTCGGACGCGATCGCCGGCGTCATCAACGTCCGGTTACGCGAAGCGCGTGATGGCGGCGGCGTTTCCGCCTCCTACGGTCTGCGCCTCTCTGAATACACCGTGCCGGTCACACCGCCGGTTGCCGGGCTGCCGATCACGGTTGGTCCCGAGATTTCGCGCACCGTTCATGATGGCCAGGTGCTGACCGTCAGCGCCTGGAAGGGCCTGCCAATCGGGGAAGACGGCTTCCTCACCGTCACCGGCGAAGCCAAGCTGCAGGAACGTTCTGAACGCGACGGCTACGACACGCGCCAGAACTATCCGCTCATCAGCGGCAACTTTGATCCGCGTGAGGCCTCCTTCAACCGCTGGAACGCGTGGACTGGCGAGCCCGAGGTCGAGCAGTACACGCTGTTTGCAAACGGCGGATACGATCTCGGCGCGCAGACCGAGCTCTACGGCTGGGCCAGCTACCAGCTTCGCGACTCGCTCTCCGCCGGCTTCTTCCGGCGTGCGCAGGACGCGCGTAACGTCATCCAGATCTATCCGGACGGCTTCCTGCCGAAGATCAACCCTGTCGTGGAAGACGGGTCGGCCGCAGGCGGTGTGAAGTTCGCCCTTGGCGACTGGGACATGGATGCCTCACTCGTCTATGGCTCCAACAAGATGGACTTCACCATCCGCGACACGCTGAACCGATCGCTCGGAACGGCCTCCAAGACCTCCTTCGACGCAGGCGGCTTCCAGTACCAGCAGGTCGTCGCCAACTTCTCGGGCGTGACGCAGTGGAGTGTCGGTCTGGCTTCGCCGCTCAACGTTGCAGCCGGCATCGAGGCGCGGCAGGAATTCTACAAGATCCGTGCCGGCGAACCGGATAGCTATCGGAACGGCGGCGTGCTGCTCGGCGGACAACCGACGGCGTCCGGCTCTCAAGTGTTCCCGGGCTTCCGCCCGGCCAACGAAGTCGATGAAGATCGTACCGCCGTCGGCATCTATCTTGATCTCGAGGCCAACCTCACAGACGCCCTCCTCGTTTCCGGCGCTGTTCGTGGCGAATCGTATTCGGATTTCGGCGAAACGGCGACCGGCAAACTCGCAGCGCGTTATGATTTCAGTGACGCGTTCGGCCTTCGCGCCTCCGTCCAGAACGGATTCCGGGCGCCGTCGCTGCAGCAACAATACTTTGCAACGACGTCGACCAACTTCATCGGCGGCGTGCCGTTCGACATCACGACCTTCCCCGTGACTGACCCCGTCGCCATCGCACTCGGCGCCAAGCCGCTGGAAGCTGAAAAATCGGTCAACTATTCAGTTGGGGCCGTAATCCAGCTTGGCGACTTCAACATGACGATCGACGCCTACCGCATCGACGTCGACAACCGTATCGTTCTTTCGGAGAACCTGACCGCACAGAATGTGCGGGACTATCTGGCCGCCCAGGGCTTTATCGGCGCGGGCGGCGGGCGCTTCTTCATCAACGGCGTCGATACAGAGACCAAAGGCGTCGACATCGTCGCCAACTATTCGATGCCCGCAACGTCGATCGGCGACTTCGACTTCACATTCGGCGTCAATCTCTCGAACACCGACGTCACGGCGGTGCCGGAAATCCCGCAGCTTTCGGCGCTGAGCCCGGCGCCGGTTCTCTTCGGCCGGGCCAACACGCTGACCTTCGAGGATGGCACGCCTGCCGACAAGGAGACGCTGTCGGTCGACTGGTCGATGGGAGCGTTCGGCGCAACTGTTCGCGCCACCAGCTACGGAAAGGCGATCCAGCCCGATAATAATCCGGCGTTTGATCATGAACTGTCGCGCAAGACGCTGCTGGATATCGAGGGCCGCTGGACCCTCAATGACAACCTCACGCTGTCAGCCGGCGCGGACAACGTGTTCGACGAATACCCGGATGCGTTCCCCTATACGCTGAACACAACCGGCAACACGCCGTTCTCCAACTACTCGCCGTTCGGATATTCCGGCCGGTTCGTCTACGTGAAGGCGGCTCTGGACTTCTAGGAACGCGACCGGGACAAACAAAGGCCCGCCACGGAACGTCCGTGGCGGGCTTTTTTTCAATTCTCCAGTCTCAGCCGTTCGGCTTGGTGAGGTTCAGCGGCATCGACATGCCGGGCCAGTCGGTGGGCGCGCCGCCTTTCTGGCCCGGGACGAAAACCATCGCGCCGATCGCCTCGCCGATCGGGGCGTTGTAAGCTTCCGGGGTGCAGTTCGGGGCGATGTCCTTCGGCTTGCCGTCGGCGCCCACAGTGAATTTCACATCGCACGTGCCCGGCTGGTCGACCTTGATGATGGCGCGGTTGATCGCCTTCTGCTCCACGCCCGTCTGCAGCACGGGGCCCTTCTCGCCGCGCGGATCAACGGCGGGCGGACCCGAGCCATAGTTGAAGATCTGGTTGCGCGGGTCAGTGTCGAAATAATAGCCGTCGAAAATCTCCGGCTCCCAGACGCCGGTTTCGATCGTGCGCACCACATACTGCGCCATCTCCGGGTGGGTGCAGTCGACGCTGATGCTCTTCGCCTTGCCCTTTGCGGAGACGACATACTGCGCCTTGCACGAACCGCTCAGCTTGAGGGTGGCGTTGCCTTCCTTCATGGGGGTGGTGTCGAACTGTGTCGTCTGCTTGGCTGGTCGGTCAGGCCCGGATGCCTTTTCGTCCTGAGCCCAGGCCGGGGACGCGACCATGACGCCCAAAGCGGCCGCACAAATCCATTTCAGCATCTCATCCTCCCATCGGGTCCGGCCCGCTCCCAGGAAGGCGGCCGTTCGCCGTGTTTCTGGCATTATACAAGGTCGCTGGCCGGGTCGAAGGGAAAAAGGCGCCCCCGTTTACATACAAGGAAGTAGGCTCCGCTCACGCGGACGTGAGCCGGGCCGGCTCCGGGCCCCAAAAGTCACACCAACGGGCTTCTTCACTCCTTCTTGTGCATGTGCGAATAGCGAAGACTCGCGGCGTGGGGATCGCGTGTTACCCTGGTGGTTTACAGTAAAGGCAGCCAGCTGCATGACCGGCATTCGCACGATCGGCGTAATCGGCGCAGGACAGATGGGTAACGGCATTGCGCACGTCTGTGCGCTGGCCGGATTCGACGTCCTGTTGACCGATGTGTCGCCCGAAAGACTTGAAGCCGGCCTCAAGACCATCCAGCGCAACCTGGATCGTCAGGTTCACCGCGAGATGATCACCAAGGACGCCCGCGACGCCGCCGTGAAGCGCATCAAGGGCGTCGGCAGCCTGTCCGATTTTGCCGGCGTCGAATTCGCCATCGAGGCGGCGACCGAGAAGGAAAACGTCAAGCGCGCGATCTTCGACGAACTGTGCCCGAAGCTGGCCAAGGACGCGATGGTCGCCACCAACACGTCCTCGATCTCCATCACGCGCCTCGGCGCCTCGACCGACCGGCCGGAGCGCTTCATCGGCCTCCACTTCATGAACCCCGTCCCGCTGATGAAGCTGGTCGAGGTCATCCGCGGCCTCGCCACCGACCAGCAGACCTATGACGCCGCCGTCCACATCGTGGAGCGTCTTGGCAAGCACGTGACCAACGCCGAGGACTTCCCGGCCTTCATCGTCAACCGCGTGCTGATGCCGATGATCAACGAGGCGGTCTACACGCTATATGAGGGCGTCGGCACGGTGGAGTCGATCGACACCGCCATGAAGCTCGGCGCCAACCATCCGATGGGCCCGCTCGAACTTGCGGATTTCATTGGCCTCGATACCTGCCTCTCCATCATGCAGGTCCTGCACGATGGTCTCGCCGACACAAAATACCGTCCCTGTCCGCTGCTCGTCAAATACGTGGAAGCCGGCTGGGTCGGAAAGAAAGCCGGACGTGGCTTCTACGACTATCGCGGCGACGCGCCCGTACCTACAAGATAAGTCCGACACGCTGAATCAGAAGGACCCGGCGACGCTGGGACGAGACACGCATGGCAGTCGTCCTGATCACCGGCGCAAACCGCGGCATCGGCCTCGCGCTGGTCAAGGCCTACGCCAGCCGCCGCGACAAGGTCTTCGCCGCCATCCGCGCCACCTCGGACCGCTACGAGCTCGATGAGTTCGTGAAGACCGCGCCGCAATGGGTGGAAGTCATCGAGATGGATGTATCAGACGCCGCCGAGATCGGCCGCGTCCGCCGCCGGCTCGAAGCCGAACCGATCGATGTGCTGATCAACAACGCCGGCATCGGCGGGCCGGAGCACCAGTCGGCCACCGACATGGACTTCGATGGCCTCGTCGAAACGCTGAACGTCAACACCATTGCGCCTCTGCGCGTGGCCAACGCGTTCCTGCCGAATGTGAAAGCCGCCAAGGGCAAGATCATTACTCTGTCCAGCCAGATGGGACAGATGCAGTCGGCGCAGTCCGACTCGCTCGCCTACCGCGTCTCCAAGGCCGCGGTGAACAAGCTGATGCGCGGGCTCGCGACGGAGCTGAAGCCGCAGGGCATTCCAGTCCTGGTCGTCCATCCCGGCTGGGTGAAGACCGAAATGGGCGGCGACGGCGCGCAGCTGACGCCGGAAGAAAGCGCCCTCCAGATCCAGAAGCTCGTCGACAAGCTCGACATCGCCTCGACCGGCCGCTTCCTCGCCTGGAACGGCAAGGAACTGGCGTGGTAGTAGAAGCCCCGCCCCCCGCGCGTTCGGGGTGGCGGCTCGGCCTCTACTGGATCTATGCGATCCTGCTGTCGCTCGCGTCGGTGTTCTGGCTGGCGGTCGCCTCCCCCATCATCCGCCCGACGCTCCCGTCTCACCCCGAGCACCTGCTGTTCTGCATCTTCGCCGGCATCGCCATCGCCGATGCGGCGGCCCACGCCATCAACGACATCGCCGCCATCTGGAAACCGCACGACCTCGGGGGCGCGCAGTCACGCCGGCAGAAATTCAGCATCCGCAAATTCCTGCTCGCGGACATCCGGCGCCTGGCATCCCATCTCAGTGCGGTTCCGATCATCGGCCTCGTGGCGTTTTCCTACACCCTGCTGACGTCCCACATCGAAGACAGGCTGTTCGGCCACAGCGCCAGCGAAGGCGCGGTATTCTGGAACTTCATCTCGCAAAGCATCCTGGGCGGCATCGATCTCTTCGCCTTCTTCCTGAGCCAGGAAGCGAAGGAGACCGTGCGCAACAGCCTGCAACTTTCAGAGCTCTCGCCCGCTTCCTTCGAAGCCGGCGCCATCCTCGCGGGCCTCAAGCTCTATGGCGTCCTGATCATCGTCTCCGCCCTGCGCGTCATCGGCGCTCCGGTCGTGATCTTCCGTACCTGGATGGCCAGCAGGAGCCGCGCTCGCAAGAAGAAGCCGACGGACATCTGAACGCCCAAAGGCAAACGGCCGCGCACAGGGTGCGCGGCCGTCGTTTCAGTCATCCGGCAGTGACTAGAACTTCTTGCCGGCCGCCTTGGCTTCTTCCACGCGCGCGCCCGACAGGATGCCGTGCAGCGCATAGTTGCCTTCGTGGCAGGCGTATTCGAACAGGCGCTGGGTCTCGAGCGGGTGGAACTCGTACTCGCCGCCCCACGGCGCATCCCACAGCGTCGGATCCTCGACTGTGAACGAGTAGTAGAGACGGTCAGCGGCGACGCGCTTGAACTTCTCGGTCACCTTCAGGTCCTTCCACGACCCCATGAACTGCTGGCTCTGCGGAATGTTGGTGGTCTCCACCACCAGCGTGTCGCCTTCCCACCAGCCAATCGCGTCGCCGAAATAGGGGCGCACGTTATCGGTGCGGTGCTTGGCGTTGAGGCGGATGATGCGCACGTCGTGGTTCATCTCGACGTTGATCAGCACGCTGTCCGGCGTCTGAACGATCTGGTAGTTGTTGTTGTAGAACCCGTTCGCGAACATCGGCGGGCCGCCATTGCGGCCGAACGAGACGATGCAGCGCTCACCGGCCGAACGCGATTCCATGTTCTCGAACGCGCCGCCCTTCTTCGTTGGGCTGTCGCCCAGCAGCGCGACGAAGGCCGGGACGTCGGCTGCGGCAACCTGTGCGCCGGCCTTGCGGGCGGGCGGCTGGCCGTTCGGCGTGGTCAGCAGCGACGTGCGCGGCTCACCGTTGACGCGCATCACATGGTTGCCCGGGTCGAGCCAGCCACGGTTGTAGCCGCCGACGGCGCCGCCGGCCGCCTTGAACTCGGGACGCTCGACTGTCGACTTGGCGACATAGTCAGCCGGGGCGTTCGGGTCCGTGCGCTGGTTGCCTTCCTCAATCTCGGTCTGGACATCGGCTTCCGCCTTGGCGACTTCCGCCTCGGAGAATACGGCCTTGTCCTTGTTGGCCGGCGCGCGCGTCATCGGCGTCAGCGAAGCGTTCGACCACACGCCCATCAGGTCCGGCGCGCCCCACGCGGTCTTCGGCGCGGTGTAGGCTGGATAGGGCTTGGTCGGATCATACTTGGCGCTCGCAGGCTTTTCGGCCGAGCCGCCGACCAGCGACTTCTGGGCGAAGGCGGGCGCGGTCATCATCGCGGCCGAAAGAGCAGTACCAAGGGCAAGAATAAGTGCGCGGCGCACGGGCAGCCTCCGGGGAGTTACGCCGCGTAATCACGGCATTTGAATAACGGGTACGCTGTTCGTTTCCGTCGGGCAATGGCAGCGGCAATGCAGCGCCGAAGCGCCGCAGGGGCCGTTTAAAGGGCAAGTCCTGCCCTTCCAGCCTCAGACCCCGGCAGCCGCCATCAGCGTTCTTACCGCCATGTAGACGATCAACAGCGATCCCGGGGTCCAGAGCATCGCGCGAATGTCATGCGACCGGGCGGAGACGTAGGCCGCAAAGTGCAGCAGCCGGGTGATCACATATGCGTAAAAGACGATCTGGGCTTCCAGCACGGACGGTCCGGTTAGCGTCCAGATCCATCCCGCCGCAAGAAAGAACGGAATGTTCTCGAGATCGTTCAGATGGATCCGCCGGATCCGCTCGACGCTTTCATTCGGCTGCGTCTGGTTCGGATTGGGGTTCGGGTTGAGCCGCGTCTTCCGCAGGTCTTCGGGCGCCCGGAAGCCGCCATTCGCCCGCGTCATCTGCACCACGGTCAGCCAAGACATGGCCACCGCCTTCAGGATCATGATCGCCGCCGCGATCGCATAGGTCGCAAGAACCGGATCCTGGAATACCGACGCCTGTCCAAACATGTTCGCCCTCCCATTCGGTCATGGGGAGAGCCTATCAGTTCAGGTCCCGCATGGCAGCGGTCATCGTGGGCCCGATCTCCTCGTTGAGGACCAGGTCCGCCAGCTCGTCCATCGGCGTCGCATCACGGTTCACGATCACCAGCCGGGCGCCATTGCGCTTGGCCTTCACCGGAAAGTACGCCGCCGGCGTCACCACCAGCGAGGAGCCCAGCACAAGGAACAAATCGCACCCGAACACTTGCTCGTCTGCCCGCTCCATCGGCCCTTCCGGCATCTGCTGGCCGAACGAGATCGTCGCCGTCTTCACCAGCTTCCCGCACGCCCGGCACACCGGGATCTCGCCGCGTTCCGTGAACACCGGTCGCAGCTCCTCAAGCTCATGCCGCAGCCCGCACGACAGGCATGTCGCGTAGCTCGCATTGCCGTGCAGCTCGATCACCTTGTCGTCCGGTACGCCGGAAGCCTGGTGAAGATTGTCCACGTTCTGCGTGATCACCGCCGAAGCCTTGCCGCTGCCCACCAGCCGCGCCACCGCAAAATGCCCGGCGTTCGGCTCTTTCCCGACCCAGCCTGCCGCGCCCGAGAACACGCGCGTCCACGCCTCGCGCCGCTTCGTCTCGCTGCCCACGAATTCCTGGAAGTAGATCGGCTTCATCTTCGACCAGACGCCGCCGGGCGACCGGAAATCCGGAATGCCGCTCTCGGTCGAAATTCCCGCGCCCGTGAACACCACGATCCGCAACGCCTGTTTCAGCTCGCGCGCAAGTGCATCGGTAGAGGACCGCATCATGGCAAAAGCATGCGCAAAACCGCAGATCGCGCAAGCGGTGCGTCCATCGCTGATCAATTCACAGGCTGGCGGCTCAATGTGTAGGCGCTGCATCCGGAATCCCTCGTGGATTCAATGCGCGCTGGAAACTGGCTCAGAGCACCGGTTTTTCCGATTCGCTTTTCCACAGGTTGTCGCGCTATTGTCATGCTCAACAGGGCGAAGCCCGGCGGGTTGGTGGGTGACGGTGATGAAGCTTCGAGACGTCCTCGACAATGACCGGCTGCTCCTCGTCGCCTGCAACGACTGCCACGCCAAGACGCCGCTTGATCCATCCTATTTCGCGCTCCGCCATGGTGCGCAGACTGACGTCGCCGCACTGGAGCACGATCTCCTCTGCCCATCCTGCGGCTCCTGCGATATTGCGCTCCGCGCCTTTTCGCCGGTCGAGCAGCGCGAACTCGCCGTGGCGCCGCCAACGGAAGTCCGCGCCTGACCGTCAGATCTTCGACTTGATGTAGACGCCCACCAGCACCATCCCGGCGATGACAAGATAGCCGAGCAGGCTCATGAAATAAGTCATCGGCTGGATGCCGGTATCCTTTACCGAAGCCGGCACCAGCTTCGCCTCCTGGAACATCTTCAGGTCTTCGCCGGTCACTTCCCAATATTCATTGGCCCCCGGCACATGCACCGCAAGCCCCTTGTCCGCGATCGACAGCCCGAAGATCCAGAACAGCGTGAACGACTCGCTGTGGTGCGCCAGCTCTGCATTTCCCGAGACCCATTGCGGCGGCACTTCGCCCTTCAGATCGTCGGGAATTGTCAGCGTCGCGATGGTGTCGAAATGATCCGACATGCCCCACACGACCGGGATACGTGCAGCTTCCGCACGTGGCGCAAGGCTCAATGATGCGAAGACCAGCGCAAGGCTGGCGAACAGATACCTGAACATGCCGTCCCTCCATGCACGTGGGGCCGCATGCTTGCGCCGTCCCCCATCGGCTTGGCCACGCTAGCATACGACCGTGACGGGGCAACCAGCCTGCCCCCAAAGCCTGCCCGAGGGGCATTCTTGCGCGCGCCCTCTCGCAGTCCTATCCCTGATCAAAAGAGCCCAAAGGGAGATGCGTGATGGCCGACCTTCTCGAGACGAAACAGGATGGCGTCGCCATCCTCACCATGAACCGTCCGGAGGCGCGCAATGCCCTCTCGCAGCCCATGCTCGCCGCGCTCAACGAAGCCCTGCCCCGTCTCGCCGCTGACCCGGATGTCGGCTGTGTCGTGATTACCGGTTCCGGCGGCGCTTTCTGCGCCGGCGGCGACGTGAAGGGCTTTGCCTCGAATGAAGGCGGCGCGAACCATGGCCGCTCGCCGGAACAGGCCGCCCACCTCCTGCGCCAGAGCATGGAAGTCTCGCGCTGGCTGCACGACATGCCGAAGATCACCATCGCCTCGATCCCGGGCGCAGCCGCCGGCGCCGGCCTCTCGATCGCCCTCGCCTGCGACTTCCGCATCGCCGCGCGCGGTGCGAAGATCACCACCGCCTTCGCCAAGGTCGGCCTCTCCGGCGACTTCGGCGGCACCTACTTCCTCACGCAGCTCGTCGGCTCCGCGAAGGCGAAGGAACTCTATCTCCTCTCCGACGTGATCCTCGCTGAAGAGGCCGAGCGCCTTGGCGTCGTAAACCGCGCTGTCGATCCGAAGGAGCTGGAAGCCGAGACGATGGCGCTCGCCAAACGCTTCGCCTCCGGCGCCCGCATCACCCAGGGCCTGATGAAGAAGAACCTCAACACGGCGGAGAAAGGCGACATGCTCCTCTCCTTCGACACGGAGGCCCTCAACCACTCACGCTCCGCACAAACGGCTGACCACGCCGAAGCCGCCAAGGCCTTCGTCGAGAAGCGCGCCCCGGCGTTCAAAGGCCGGTAGCGCTTCAGCGTGACCGCTGCGCTCGAAACATCCGGACTGGGGAAGACCTACGGCCGCGAAGCCCGCTCAGTCACTGCGCTCGGCGCGCTTGACCTCTCGATTCCGAAGGGCGTCGTCTACGGCATCCTCGGCCCCAACGGCGCCGGCAAGTCGACGCTGCTGCGCATGGTGCTCGGCCTCGTCCGACCCAGCCGCGGCAGTTTCCGCCTGCTCGGCGAAAACGTGATCGACGCGAAAGTCCTGCGCCGCGTTGGTGCGATGATCGAGGCGCCGTCGCTCTACCCGTTCCTTACCGCCCGCGACACGCTGCACGCGTTCGCGCGCGTCTCGGGCTTCAGCGACCTCGCTCATATCGATGCAGTCCTGGCGCGCGTCGGCCTCACGGAAGCCGCACATCGCAAGGCCCGCACCTATTCGATGGGCATGCGCCAGCGGCTCGCCCTTGCCGCAGCGTTGCTGACACGCCCCGAACTGCTCATCCTCGACGAGCCCACGAACGGCCTCGACCCCGCCGGCATCCAGGAAATGCGGACGCTCGTCCGCAGCCTCGTCGACAAGGACGGCGTTACGATCATTCTCTCCAGCCATCTTCTCGATGAAGTGCAGAAGGTCTGTGACCGCGTCGCAATCCTCAACCGTGGCCAGCTCATCGCTGAGGGAAAGGTGTCCGATCTGGTCTCCGGACGTGGCGGCCTCTTCATCGCGGCCTCGCCCATCGAAAAGGCGTTTGCCCTCCTCGGCCCCCGCGCACGCATGCACGACGATGGCCTCATTGCCGACATCCCGCGAGAAGCCGCCCCCGCCCTCATCCGCGACCTTGCCGCAGCAGGCATCGACATCTTCGAAGCCCGCTGGATGACGCAAAGCCTGGAAGAGGTGTTCCTCACCGAGACCGGGGCGGCGCAATGATCCTCGCCGCCCTCCGCTCCGAACTCTTCAAGCTCGGCCGCAACCACTGGTCGCTGTTCTGGGCTTTCGGCCTCATGCCGGCGTTCACCCTCGCGGGAGGCCTGCTCGAACAATTCTACAGTCATGTCTACGCTGGCGATCTGATTCCCTATGCGGCGCCGCTCGAGGAGAGCCTTCTCGGCCTCGGCACGATGTCCACATCGATCGCCCAGCTCTGCGCCATCGTCGGCGCGGCCATTCTGTTCGCGGGCGAATACCGGTGGGAAACCTGGCGCGCCATCCTCACCCGCACCGAGCGCATCCCAATCATGCTCGCCAAGATGATCGCCTTTGCGATCGCAGCAGGCGTCTCGATCCTGCTCTGCGGCGTGGCGCGTTTCATCGTTGGCCTTGTCGATGCCGCCCTCACCGGCAGCACGCTGTGGCCGGAGGTTGGCGCGTTCGATGTCCTGCTGGCGCACCTGCTCGCTTTCTCCGCCACCTTTCTGCAGATCATTGCGACCGGCGCCTGCGTGATGCTGGTTTCTGTCGTGACGCGGACCATGACGGCCGCGATCGTGGCGCCACTGATCCTCCTGGTTGCCGGAGAGATAATGTCGATCCGCTATTATGCGGGCCTGGACCTCTTCGGCGTGGTCTTTCCCAATATTGCTGGCGCAGGCATCCGCCAGCTTGGACAGGCCGCCATGGGCGACCACGACGTGCTCCTGCCGCATCTTGCCCTTCCCGGCGCCGCATTGCTGGTCGGCTGGTTCGCCGTTTTTCTGGGGGCAGGCCTGTTCGCGTTCAGCCATCAGGATCTTTCGCGGGAATAGCGGGCGCCTTTCGGGGTGGCGCGCGCCCATGCGCCGGGTTAGTTCCATGCTGGAAAACCGGGACAACACGGGACACCTCACATGCGTCGTCGCCTTCCTCGCCTGAGCACGCTCGCCCTTCTCGCCGCGATCGCCTTTGCAGGCCCGGCCTCCGCGCAGATCGTTCTTGGCGGCGAAGCGACCACGCCGCCCGGCGCCACATCCGGCATTGTCCTCGGCAGCGGTACGCCCACGCCGGTCTCTTCCGCTCCGCTGAAAATCGATCCCGACGCGGCTGACGCCAAACCGGTCGCGTTCGCTGTCGTCGACTTTGCAGCTTCCGGCGCCGATGCCGCCACCGCGAAACAGTTCGCCGAAGTCGTGCGCGCCGATCTCGTCAGCACTGGCCTGTTCGCTCCCGTTGCGCCCACATCCTACGCGCAACTCACCGCCGACATCGCCGTCAAACCGGCCTTCGCCGATTGGACCACGGCCGGCGCCCAGGCGCTCGCCGTCGGCAAGATCGAGTCCGCCAATGGTCGCTTCGTCGTACAGTTCAGGCTCTACGATGTCGCAGGCAACAGCCAGCTGCTGGGCCGGGAATATGCCATGCCCACGCCCCTCGCGTGGCGTCGCATTGCGCACAAGACAGCTGACGATATCTACAAGGCCATCACTGGCGTCTCCGGCCAGTTCGACACCCGCATCGCTTACGTCACCGACGCCGGCGACAAGACCGTGCTCAATGTGATGGACCAGGACGGCGCCTCGCCGGAGACGCCGCTCACCAACGTCGTCGCGATGAAATCGCCGCGCTGGTCGCCCGACGGCTATTCGTTCGTATACTCAGCGGAAGCTCCGATCGCCGGAAAGCCATCGCAGACCCAGCAGACGACAATCCTCTATTCCATGGACATCGGCCGCCGCGAGCCGCTCGCGCCGAGCCTGCAGCCTCAACCGAACCCCGACGCCCGCTTCTCGGCCGACGCCCGCTTCGTGATCTTCAGCCGCAAGATCGGCGGCAACAGCGAGATCGTCCTGTTCGACATCACGACCCGCAAGGAGAAGGTGCTGACACAATCGCCTTCGTCGGACACCTCACCCTCACTCTCGCCCGATCGATCGAAATACGTCTTCTTGTCAGGCTCCACGCTCACCATCGCAAACGTCGACGGCGCCGATGTTCCCTGCGCTGCCGGCCCGGCCAAGACCTGCAGCCTCGGCGCAGGCGCCAATCCCGTTTGGTCCCCCGCCGGTGACTTCATCGCCTTCGAGCGTAACGGCGTCATCGGCGTGGTGAATGCGGATGGCTCGGGCGAAAAGCTCCTGACCAGCAACGCAAAAGACACCCATCCCGCCTGGTCGCCCAACGGCCGCACGCTGGTCTTCGCCCGCGAAAGCGGCGGCGCTTCGAAACTCTGGACGATCGACCGCTCGGGCCGGAACCTCCGCGCCATCGCCACGCCCGGCAACGCCTATGACCCGGACTGGGGCCCGCTGCTGCGCTAGTTCCCCGCAGGCGCTGCGGCCGCATCCGCCGGCCGCGCGCGTCCCGGCATCGCTGCGAAGAACTCGGCCTTGTCGAGCCCGCCATCGCCATTCTTGTCGACGGCGGCGAACGACGCCTTCAGCTTCTCGAACCGCTTGCCGCGCAGTTCCGCGGGCTCGATCTTCTTGCTGATGTCGTCGTCCAGCACGCTGAACATGATCGAGCTGGTGATCTGCGACTGCACGTCGTCGCGCGGGTGCTCGCGATCCTCGCCCACGATGCGGTATTGCAGGTACGTGAACAGCATCTCCTCGAACGTCTGCTCGCCAAACAGCACGTCCTTCTTCGGATCGGGGTTCGAGCGGTTGTTCTCCGAATTATCGAAGATGTAGTCCGCGATCATGATCGACCCCTTGGGGATCGGCAGCCAGTCGCTGAACACATATTCGCGCTGCCAGTTGAAATCATAACGCGGCTGATTGTGCAGGATGACTTCGCGGCCATCCGGATAGCGCACCGTCATCCGCGTCGCATACCCGCGCGAATGCGCATGCGGGCGCACCATGTAGAGCAGCACGTCCGCCGGGAATTCGACATAGCCGCGCTCATGCCGCATCCCGTCGCCCGCCGGAATGTCGATCGAGAAGTCGGCGATGCCGAGCTGGCGCAGAATGTATTTCGGCGGCTCCTTCGCGTAATAGATGCCGACCTTGGTGTGATCGACCTGCGCCTTGCCGTTCGGCGTGTAGTGCATCTGGAACACGAAGTTGCCGTTCGCGCCCACGCGGTTGCCAGTGTCGGCCGGATAGCGTGTCGGCTCGGAGCCCGGCCCCCAGCCGCCCGTGTCCACTTCCCAACCCTGCCCCATCGACGTCTTGCCGTCCTGATTCCAGCCGGCGACGATGTGGTGCACCGCCGTCGACGCGCCAGGCAGGTAGGTCACCGCCTTCAGGAATTTCGCTTCCTTCGTCGGGTTGGGCACAACGAAATGCTCGTAAGGCAGCACGCCTGAAGCCGGGATCGAGAACTCCGGCAGGTCGATAACGACATCTGGCCTGCCCAGCGGCCATTGTGGCGCCGGCGTTGTGATCTTCGAAAGCGGATCATCGCCATCGCCACGCGCAGCCCCGGTCTCGATCCAGTTCACAATGGTCAGCAGCTGCGCATCGCTCAGGCTCATGTCGTTCTTGAACCTCGCGCCGTGCCGGTCGGCATGGAAGGGCGGCATGCGCTTGGTTCGCAGCGTCTCGCGGATCATCGGCGCCATCGTCTTGACGACGTCGTAGTTGGTGAATGCGAATGGCGCGACGCCGTCCTTGACGTGGCAGGTCACGCACTTGTCGGCGAGGATCGGCGCAACGTCCTTCGCGTACGAAATCTTCGCGAACTCCGCCGTCTTCTCGCGGTCCGGAAACGCGATCTTCGTTCCCGTCACCGCCGCCTCCGTCACCGCCGGCGTCTTGCCGGCCAGCACGGCGTCGAGCGCTGCGCCTGCATTGGCTTCGGGCCCGTGATAGGCGACCTTCCAGGTCCTGGGGTCGATTACGAACACCTCGCCCGTCGACGTCACGCCCAGCGAACGCCCCACAAGCTGCAGCTCATCCGACAACACGGCCAGCTTGTCCGCTTTCACCAGCGGCCCCAGCGGCGGCGCCACGCTCGTCGAATCCAGCCCGAAGAAGACCACGCCCTTGCCCTCGTAGAGCGGACGCAGTTTCTCCACCGTCGCGATCGCTCTGGCCGAGGCCGCATCGCCTGCTTTCGTGGTCACGATCACGACCGCCGGGTTGTGTTTGTAATAGTAGAGTTCGTGTCCGATCCCCTGCTGGTCGGCCAGCATGAAGTTATCGACGCGCGTTCCGGCAAGCTTCGGCGTCGTCACGACGGCGGTGGCTGAAAGGGCAAGCGCCGACGCCGCCGCACCCGCCAGAAGACCTGACCACAGCGCTAGCTTCTTCACGGCGGCTCTCCCCAATCGTGTTTCGGTCAGTCTGGACTTCTCGCGTCCGCCTTCAACACCAAATGCGCCCCGCATTGCCGTATGACGCAACGCCAACCCATCACATACGGCGGAGTACGCTAGAACAGTTCCTGCTCGATGCTCGGCCGTGCGGGGGCTTGCGCCTGCGCCGGCGCCGGTTGCTGCGCTGCAACCACCTGCACGGGCTTTGGCTGCGGCCGGTCCAGCATTTCCTCCAGCCGCATGTCGATGCTGCACAGCATGTAGCTGAGGCTGCCGAAGATGATGATCGCCCCGCCCGGGGTAAGCGACGCTACCGCGACGCTGAGCGCCTGATACAGCGTCACGAAGGAATTCATGTTGTCGACCAAGGGCGGAATGGCCGCGACCAGCACGACAATGCCGATCAGGATGAAGAACAGGCTGACGATCTGGATCAGGTTTCGCATGCGATACCCCGAACAACTCTGGCGCTTCCCGAAACAAACTAGATCGCCATCGGACTTGTGTCGTTATTCACGGCTGACTATAACGCTGGCATTGTGAGCGTGCGGTTCTGCGAACCGTTCGCAACAATTGCGACCGCTGTGAGTGATCACTCGCGGAAGCGTGTTTCGGCCGGAAGCAGAATCCGGACGCAACGCGTTCGCGTGTCATTGGCGTTAGCCATTCCCCTTGTTATGGATTCTTCCAAGGCGCGCCCTGTCACTTGGGGCGATAAGTGCGTCGCGGGTTAGGAAATTGGGCGGAGGAGCCGGGAGCAAATCCTGGAACACGCCCGCGGAGCTCGGAAAAATGGCAAGCTACACAATCAATGTGAACGGGAAGACCGAGACGGTTGAGGCGGATGGCAACATGCCCCTCCTCTGGGTTCTCAGGGATAAGCTCGATCTGAAAGGCACCAAGTTTGGCTGCGGCGTCGCTGCCTGCGGCGCGTGCACGGTGCACCTCGACGGCCAGGTCACGCGCGCATGCGTCACGCCGATCTCGTCGGTGGGCGCCAAGCGCGTCACCACGATAGAGGCGATCGGCCAGACCAAGACCGGTCAGGCGGTCCAGAAAGCATGGCTCGACGTCGACGTCATGCAGTGCGGCTACTGCCAGGCCGGCCAGGTAATGGCCGCCACGGCGCTGCTGAACTCCAATCCAAAACCGAGCGACAAGGACATCGACACCGCGATGCAGGGCAATGCCTGCCGCTGTGGCACCTATGTCCGCATCCGCCAGGCCATCAAGACGGCGGCCGGCATCGACTCCAAAGACACGCGGGAGGTCTGATCCATGGCTGACGGCAACACTGTGAACACCTCGCGCCGCTTCTTCCTGCTCGCCTCCGCCGCCGGCGGCGGCCTCATGCTCTCGGGCTGTCTGACCGCGAGTGAAGATCCGACCCAGGGCGGCGCCATCGCCGCGACCACGCCGGCGAAGCCGGCCGCGCCGGTCGTGGACGTCAACAACTTCGTCGCGATCTCGCCTGACGGCACGATCCGCATCATGGCGAAGAACCCGGAGATCGGTCAGGGCATCAAGACGATGCTGCCCATGCTGATCGCTGAAGAACTCGACGCTGATTGGTCAAAGGTCGTCCTCGAACAGGGCGATGCTGACTCCAAGCGTTATGGCCAGCAGATCGCCGGCGGTTCCTTCGCGACGCCGCAGCACTGGGTCCCGCAGCGCCAGGTCGGCGCCGCCGCCCGCAACATGTTGCTGCAGGCCGCCGCCGCGCGTCTCGCGGTCAACATCAGCGAGCTCTCGACCGAGCCGTCGATGGTCGTCCACACGGCGACCGGCAAGAAGATCCCGTACGGCGACCTCGTCGCCGACGCGGCCAAGATCACGCCGCCGGATGTCGCCACGCTGAAAATGAAGGATCCGAAGAACTACCGGATCATCGGCAAGGACATGCGCAACTGGGACTCGCCCAAGATCGTCCGCGGCGAACCCATCTTCGGCATCGATATCAAAGTGCCGGGCATGAAGTACGCGAACTACGTGAAGTCGCCCGTCTTCGGCGGCAAGTTCGTGTCGGGCAACCTCGCTGAGATCAAGGCCCTTCCGGGCATCACCGACTGCTTCGTCGTGAAACAGGTCGGCGCCAACATCATGGGTCTGCTCGATGGCGTCGCCGTCGTCGGCGACGACTGGTGGACGGTCAAGGAAGCCGCGCTCAAGCTGAAGATCGAATGGGATGGCGGCGCGATCGCCAACCACTCAACCACAGACTTCGACAAACAGGCGGCCGAAATCGCCAAGGGCGCGCCGAAATCAAACCTGTCGAAACAGGGCGATGCAGCCGCCGCGCTGAAAGGCGCCGCGAAGACGGTCGAGGCTTCCTACGCTTATCCGTTCCTCGTCCACGCCCCGCTCGAGCCGCAGAACTGCACGGCCCACGCGAAGGCTGACGGCACGGTCGAGATCTGGGCTCCGACCCAGCTCCCCGGCCAGGGCATCCCGATGGTCGCCGAAGCGCTCGGCGTCGGCCAGGACAAGATCACCTGCCACATGATCCGTTGCGGCGGCGGCTTCGGCCGGCGTCTCTCCAACGACTTCATGGTCGAGGCGGCCGCGATCTCGAAGCAGGCCGGCGTGCCGATCAAGCTTGTGTGGACGCGTGAGCAGGACATGCATCACGACCCGTACCGTCCGGGCGGCTATCACAACTTCAAGGCCGGCCTCGACAAGGACGGCAAGCTCGTCGCACTGACGAACCACTTCGTCACCTTTGGCGCGAACGACAAGCCGCTCTCGAACGCCACCTCGTCGCCGACGGAATTCCCCGCCGGCTACATCCCCAACCACAGCTACGACCAGTCGATCATCTTCGCCGGCATGCCCACGGGCCCGCTGCGCGCGCCGGTGTCGAACGCGGTCTGCTTCGCCTACCAGTCCTTCCTTGACGAGGTCGCCCTCGCCGCCGGCAAGGACCCGCTGCAATACCGCCTCGATCTCATGTCCGCCACGCCGTCGGCCGCCGCCGGCGCAGCTGGCCGCGCCATGAACCCGCAACGCATGGCCGCCGTGCTCAAGCTCGTCGGCGAGCGTTCCGGTTGGGCTAACCGCGCCTCGCTGCCGAAGGGCACAGGTCTCGGCGTCGCCTTCTACTTCTCGCACCAGGGCCACTTCGCCCATGTCGCGAAGGTGAAGGTCGAGCAGAACGGCCAGTGGCGCGTCCAGAAGGTCTGGGTCGTCGGCGACATCGGTTCGCAGGTGATCAACCCGATCAACGCCCGCAACCAGGTCGAAGGCTCGGTCGTCGACGGCGTCTCCGAGATGCACCAGAAGATCACCTTCGACAAAGGCCGCACGGTGCAATCGAACTTCTACGACATGCCGCTGCTGCGCATGGACTACGCGCCGCAGATCGACGTGCACTTCCACATCACCGACAATTCGCCCACGGGTCTCGGCGAACCGGCGCTCCCGCCGGTCCTGCCCGCCGTGGCGAACGCCATCTACGCGGCCACCGGCAAGCGCATCCGCTCGCTGCCGGTCACGCAGAAGGACATCAGCTGGACCTGATCCAGCTAAGGTTGGCGAACCGAACAGCGGCCCGGATGGCAACATCCGGGCCGTCTGATTCTAGCCGGTTGCCACCCCTTTCCCCTTACGTCACCCGGCACGATCATATCGACTCCCGGCGAGTACCCGCCGGTTCTCTGCCCGCCTGTCGCATTTGTGACCGCGTGCGAGATCAATTCAGCCCCGCTAACCCCCGGTCCGCGTTGACGGTTTTCGGCCCAGCCTAGATACTGAAATCAGAATTACGCGCCCGGACAATCTTCATGAAAGCCGGGACCCGCAGACACGATCCATGGGAGAGCTGGAATGAAGTCTGTCCTGCTGACGAGCGTCGCCGCCGTCGTTACCGCCGCCGCCCTTGCAGCCACGGCCATCTCGGCTCCGGCGCCGGCCCCGTCCATCGCGGCGGTTCCCGAGCGCGTCGGGAACTTCCAGCTGACCGACACCACCCGCCTCGCGCACGAACTCCTCTACTATAGGTACGCCCCGGCCATCGTCCTGATGTCGCAGACCAACGGCTCGAAAGTCTCGCGCGAATCCGGCGCCCAGCTCGGCAAGCTCCAGGCCGCCTACAAGGACAAGGGCGTCCTCTTCTACATGATCAACTCGAAGGACACGCGCGACGCCGCCGCCGCCGAGGTCGCCTCGCAGAAGTTCACCGTTCCGGTCCTGATCGACGAACTGCAGCTCGTCGGCGAACAGCTCGGCGTGCAGCGTGAAGGCGAGATCTTCGTCATCGAACCCAAGGCCGGCTTCAAGGTCGCCTATCACGGCCCGATCGGCGAGACCTCGAAAGCCATCGACGCCGTCCTCGCGGGCAAGGCTGTCGCCAACCCGCGGGTCGAAGTGAAGACCGGCAATGAGATCAAGTTCGCCTCGCGCGGCAAGGAAGCCGGCTTCTCGAACATCTCCTACTCGAAAGATGTCGCGCCGATCATCCAGGACAAGTGCGTGGCCTGCCACCAGGACGGCGGCATCGCCCCGTTCGCGATGGACAGCTACGACATCGTCAAGGCGATGGCGCCCATGATGCTCGAGTCGGTGATGTCGGATCGCATGCCCCCCTACTTCGCCGATCCGCATATCGGCAAGTTCAAGAACGACGCCGCGCTCACGGCCGACCAGAACAAGACGCTGATCCACTGGCTCGAAGCTGGCGCTCCGCGCGGTTCAGGTCCGGACGTTCTCAAGGAACAGGCCGGCAAGGCGCCGGACTGGCCGACCTCGCTCGGCAAGCCGGACGTGATCGTCACGCTGCCCTCGTTCGACGTCCCGGCCTCGGGCACGGTCGCCTACCAGAACATGCGCGTCGACAACCCGTTCAAGGGCGACACCTGGCTCCGCGCCATCGCCATCAAGCCGGGCGCCCGTCAGGTCCTGCACCACGTCACGTCGAACCACTCGCCGGATCGCGGCGCGGCTCCGGCGAAAATCCCGGGCGGCTCGGTCGGCTCCTACACGCCAGGCGCTGAACCGCAGGTGATCGCAGACGGCGCCGGCGCTCCGGTCCCAGCCGGCGGCAAGCTGTCGTTCTCGATGCACTACACGACGACCGGCAAGGCAATGACCGATCAGACGCAGATCGGCTACTACACGCTGAAGTCGCCGCCGGAATTCATCAAGCGCTCGACCGTCATCTCCGACTTCGCGCTGAAGATTCCAAAGGGCGAAGCGCGCCACAAGGAAGTCGCTTATCTCGAATTCCCGGCCGACGCCTATCTCTACACGCTCTATCCGCACGCCCATTATCGCGGCTGGTCGGTCGAGCTGAAGCAGCAGACGCCGGACGGCAAGCAGAAGGTCCTGCTCTCGCTGCCGAAGTACGACTTCAACTGGCAGCGCGACTACGATCCGGTTGAGCCGATCCTGATCAAGAAAGGCACCAAGCTGATCGCGTCGTGGATCTACGACAACTCCACGCACAACCCGGCCAACCCGGATGCGAAGATCGACGTCACCTGGGGCGAACAATCCTGGCAGGAGATGATGTATTTCCGCGTCAACTACCGCTGGGCTGACGAGACCGTCGACAACGTCCGCAACGACCTGCAGGCGAAGCTGATGGAATCGCGCACGATCGGCGCGCTCGACACCAACGCGGACAACAAGGTCCAGATCGACGAGCTGACGGGCACGATGGCGTCCGTGAAGGCCCGCTTCAAGGATCTCGACGTCAACCATGACGGCGGCCTCGACAAGGCCGAGCTGGCGGCCGGCAACGTCTCCCGCGCCTCCGCCACCCGCGACCTCCGCGACGCCGACATCGATCTCTAGTCGGTAGTAGGTCCATCAACACGGAAAGGCCCGCTCCACCGAGCGGGCCTTTTCATTTCCACGATCCGTCCACCTCCCCCCTGCGAGGTGGATGGTTATGTCTGCGTTAGATCATCTGCTGCCTTCAGCGCCTGGATCGCTCCCATGCGGCCGTTCGCGACCGACGGCGCAACGACAGGAAGTCTATAGCGTTCTACAACGCCCGCCATTGCGTGGCGGTGCGACGGGCGCTGGGCGGGCGTCGTAGAACACAGAAGGCCTGCCCTCAACACCCGCGGACCGCGAGCGCTTTATGGGATTGTAGTTTGGCGGCAGCGTCTGGGCGCCAGTCTGGTCTGTGACGTGGATGGCGAATGACGCGTTGATGGGCACGTTGAGCTTGTTTCCGGTCGCCCGGGCGCAGACTTGAATCGCCCACCATATGTGCGCCGCGCGCGCGTTCTCGACGCCGCCGAGACGGGCGGGGGCTGGGCGACGCAGAGTCGTATTGGGCTGAACGTATCCCGCTGCATTGCCTCCGGGGCCATGAAACCGGAGGGCCCGGGGAGGTTTGTCGGAGCTTTCCCGCACGACTGAACCGGCTTGAGGGACCAGGAGCCAAGGCCCCCTGGCGGGGATAATGCGTCCCCGCCTGGCGCGCTCGAGAACTCCGCGAAGTCCCGGCCGGGAAATACGGTCGATAAAGGGCGCGTGAGAACGCGCCCCGCTGATCGCAAGATCAGCACTGGACGACCCAAGGCGCGTCTTCACGCGCCCCGCTCCCTCATCTCGAAGGAGAGACAACAGCATCCCGGACGGCTCTGCCGGTCCGAACGAGAGTTTGCGTGCGCCGCTCCCCAGACGGGGTCATTCTCGGGCTTGTGCCGAGAATCCCTGTTCGAGCGTCATCGGGATAATCCCCGCACGGCCACAACGGAGATCCTCGGGACAAGCCCGAGGATGACCCTGAGGGGGAACAACGATTGCCGACTGCCCATTGCCGATTGCCCCGCGCAAATCGCCCTACCCCCCCATCGCCTCAGCCAGCTCCACGAAGCTCCCGACCTGCACGTCATACGTCCCGGCCTTCGGCTCCGGAAGTCCAGCTCCCGGCCCGTACTCGTCGGCCCGCCGCACATACGCCGTCCGCAATCCGCGCTTCATTGCATGATCGAGATCCCAAGCATGACACGCCACCATCATCACCTGCTCAGGCTTGAGATCGAGCAGGCGCGGCGCGCTGTCGTACAGCGCCGGCATCGGCTTATAGGTCTGCACGATGTCCGCTCCGAGAATGACGTCCCACGGCAGCCCGGCCCGCTTCGCCATCTCCGAGATCAGCGCGATGTTCCCGTTCGACAGAGCGACCAGCGTGAATTTCCGCTTTAGCCGCGTCATCCCCGCAACCGTATCCGGCCATGGCGGCAGCCGCCGCCACGCCAGCGCGAAATGGTCCTTCTCCTCAGCCGTGAGATCCGTGACGCCGAACTCTTTCAGCGCCACTTCCAGCATCTCACGGTGCAGCACGTCCATCGTGACATAGCCGCGCTCGCCGCTCCGCACCTGCTCCATCGCCGGCTGATATTCCTTCCGCCATCGGTTGGCGAACGCGACGCAGTCCAGCCGATGGCCCTTCGGCTCCAGCAGCGCCTCCGCCTCCTGTGCAATACCCGTGCACCAGTCAACCGTGGTGCCGAAGACGTCGAAGGTCAGCGCGCGTATGCCGGAAAGATCGCTCATGGACCGGATACCTTGCACGCCGCCGCGTTCCGCTCCAGAGGAGGCGGCGGGAGATCATCCATGAATTTCTCGTCCGACACCGCCGCCCCCCCGCACCCGGCCATCCTTGAGGCCATGGTCGCCGCCGCGAAAGGCCCGGCCCCCAGCTACGGCAATGACCCATGGACGAAAGCCGCCCGTGATGCGCTGTGCGAAGTGTTCGAGACCGACCTCGACGCCTGGTTGGTCTCCTCAGGCACGGCGGCAAACGCCCTCTCCCTCTCCATCCTCTGCCCGCCCCACGGCGCAACGCTTTGTCACGAGGAAGCGCACATCGAGCGCGACGAACGCGGAGCGCCCGAATTTTTCACCGGGGGCGGCAAGCTCTCTCTCCTCCCCGGCGCGCACGCCAAGATCGACCTCGCCGTCCTGAAACGACGCATCGCCTACAACAATCCCGGTTTCGTCCATGAGACGCCGCAGCACGTCCTCTCACTCTCGAACCTCACCGAAAGCGGCGCGGCCTACACCGTCGCCGAGATCGCTGAACGCGCGGCGCTCGCCCGCGAAGCCGGCCTCGCCGTGCATCTCGATGGCGCCCGCCTCGCCAACGCGCTTGTGTCCACCGGCGCTACACCCGCTGACATGAGCTGGCGCGCTGGCGTCGACGTTCTCAGCTTCGGCGCCACCAAGAATGGCGGTGCGGGCTGCGAAGCCATAATTCTCTTCGGCTCCGCCCGCTCGCGCCTCCACGAACTCCAGGTCCGCGCCAAACGCGCCGGCCACATGCCGCCCAAGATGCGCTTCCTCGGCGCCCAGATGACAGCTTACCTGAAGGACGGCCTCTGGTTGCGGCTCGCACAGAATGCCAACTCCGCCGCGAAGGCTCTCTCGCAGGCTCTCGTTAAGGCCGGCGCCGAACTCGTTCACCCTGTCGACGGTAACGAAGTGTTTGCCAAGCTGCCGCCCGGCGCCGCTGACCGTCTCACAAACGCGGGGGCCACATTCTATCCGTGGCCGGACGATTCCCATCGCTTCGTCTGCTCCTGGGCGACAACGCAAGAAGAGGTCGCTGACCTGGCGGCAAGTGTCGGATGAATCAAATCTGAATCGGCAGCTCCGTTGCGATCCATGCAATTTCAGCAATCCATCTCAGCTGAAAACTAACCTTCACCTGTCATCTTCTGTTGCAGTTCCCGGAGTACGTCCGGGGCAAAGCGGCAGGGACAGCCGGGATGGGTATGGGACTTCAGGCCCTCAGGGCAATCTTCGTCGGTGACGTCGATATTCCGGGCGAGCACCGCGATGCCATCGGCGCCGCGCGACGCAGGATTTTCCATGCGAATGCCCCCCTCGCCGCTATCCACGCCCTCCTCAACGCGGTCGTCCTCACCTTCGCCTTCTGGGCCGAACCGACGATGCCGCTGGTCTTCGTCTGGTGTTACACCGCCGCCGTCCTCGTCTTCATCCGCGTCCGCGAAGCCAAGCGCAGCGGCACGGACGAGAACAGCACCGCGGAAGACAACCGCATCGTGCGCTATACGATCCTGAGCGGCGCCGTGTGGGGCGCGATCATCGCCGCCCTGCTGGCTTCCTCGGATGCCGAACACGGCATGGTCCTCGGCGTCCTCACCGCCGCCATCCTCTGCGTCGGCGCCCTGCTCCACTCAAGCTATCCCGTCGCCTCCCTCGGCTATTCGCTGGCCGTCGGCGCCGGCGCCTGCCTGGGCATGGCCCTCGGCAACCACAACTGGGCAGGCAGTTCGATGCTGCTGATCCTTGGCTGCATCATGGCGCTCCAGCGCTTCGCGGTCGCCAGCGACAACAACTTCGTCCAGCGCCACCTCGACGCTACTGCGCTTTCTGAAGCCAAGGAGACGATGAGCATCCTCCTCAAGGATTTCGAAGCGCATTCGGCCGACTGGCTTTGGCGCGTCGACAGCTATGGCCGCCTCGGCCAGGCCTCGCAGCGCTTTGTCGACGCCACAGGCCTGCCCGCCGACATCCTCGAAGGCGGCAGCTTCCTCGCCCTGTTCGCGCCGGAATCCGCCCAACAGCTCGACGTGATGCTAAAGCAGCACAGGCCGTTCCACGACGAAGTGCTGCGCGTGCAGATCGGCGCGCGCGAAGGTTGGTGGTCTATCTCGGGCCAGCCGACGGTCGACGGCGGCTGGCGCGGCGTCGCCTCCGACATCACGCGCTCGCGCGACGCCGAGGCCCGCATCGCCTACGTAACCGAATACGACAGCCTCACCGACCTGCCGAACCGCGCGATGCTGGTGCGCCAGCTGGAGATCGCGCAGGAAGCCGCCGAACTGCGCGGCGAAGGCTTCGCACTGTTCGTGATCGACCTCGACAATTTCAAGGCTCTCAACGATACACAGGGCCACCCGACTGGTGACGCCTTCCTCAAGGTCGTGGCCCAGCGCCTGCGCGACTGCATCGGCGAGAAGGGCTTCCTCGCCCGCCTCGGCGGCGACGAGTTCGCTGTGATGCATCGCGACATGCTGGTCGAAGAGGCCGGCGAGCTGGCCGACCTGATCGTCGACGCCCTGCTCGCGCCCGTCTCGCTCAACGGCAAGGTCATCCTCGCTGGCGGTTCCGTCGGCGTCGCGATGGCCCCCGAGAATGGCACAGATCCGGCTATTCTGATGAAGAACGCCGAACTGGCGCTCTACCGGGCCAAGGCCCAGGGCCGGGGTTGCGCCCGCTTCTTCGAAGCCGGCATGGAAGAAGACGCCCGCGTCCGCGCCGACCTCGAAACCGACCTGCGCAACGCCCTCGCAAACGATGCGATGGACGTGTACTTCCAACCGCTGGTCAACACGCGCACTCGCAAGGTGTCCGGTTACGAAACCCTGCTGCGCTGGAACCGTCCAGGCCACGGCCTGGTATCGCCGGCGATGTTCATCACCTGCGCCGAAGAGACCGGCATCATCGTGCCGCTCGGCGAATGGGTCATCCGCAAGGCGATCGCAGAAGCCGCGCAATGGCGCGAGGATGTTCCCGTCGCGATCAACCTGTCGCCGGCCCAGATGCAGAACCCGTCGCTGGTCGCCACCGTCGTCGGCGCCCTCGCGGCCGCCCAGCTGGACCCCAGCCGTCTCGAAATCGAGATCGTTGAAAGCGTCCTCATGGACGAGACGGAACATAACATCCGCACGCTTCATGCGCTTCGCGAGCTGGGTGTAAAGATTGCGCTGGATGACTTCGGCACGGGCTATTCCTCGCTCAGCTACCTGCGCGCCTTCCCGTTCGACAAGATCAAGATCGACCAGCGTTTCGTGCATGACATCGACACCTCGACCGAGAACCAGGCGATCGTGCGCGCGATCATCTCGCTTGCCCGCGACCTTAAGATGCGCGTCACAGCTGAGGGTGTAGAGAACGAGCAGCAGGCCGCCGTGCTCGCCGGCCTCGGCTGCACCGAGGTGCAGGGCTTCCTTTATTCGCGCCCAATGCCGGCGTCGGAAGTCGACAAGAAGGAACCATCTGCCCGCCTCGGCAGCAATGTCCTGCATCTGCGCCGCCGCGCCTGACCTAACGTGGCGACAGGGGAAATCCCGTAGGCCAACTCATTTGCCGGGGCGCGTATTTTCCGTGTCCATTGGATAATGTTCGCGGGTGAAACGGGGGGCTTGGGGGAATTTCCGCCGTTCGAAGGGATTGGACGGCCGCCGCAAGGCGCGTCAGCTTTTCAGCATGATGAGGGAGCGGACGAGACGCTCGCTCAACGCCCTGCCGACGCACGTGCATCCGGCAGGGCGAGCCACGGTCTGTCGTCATGGCGACCAGACCTCTCAGCCCGCACCGGGCTGACGGTGATGCGGCGGCCGCTCAAAGTGGCAGGAGAAATGGGGATCAGCCACTATGCGGCAACGCAACTCACCGTCGGCTTATCCCTGCTCGCATCGGCAATGCATGCGTCATTGCTCCTGTGGATCGTGGCCTGCACGTTCCTCTTCCAGAAACTCGAACTCTGGCGCGCAGCACTGTTCGGCGTTGGTTATGGCAGTGTGCTCGTCGCAGCGCTTGCTGCGCGAGCCTTCAACGCACGACTGGGAACGCGGCTGACGGCGCCACTCTACTGGCCCCCGCAATCCCTCGCGATGCTGAAGGCCCTGATCGACATGAAGCTGAAGCCGCAGTTCTGGGCGAAGACACAACACGGTTCGGCGGCGAATACGACACCGCGGGCCGGTTGCTGCAAGGCCGCAAGCCGACAACGTCATCCAGCTGGAATTCCCCTTACCGGACTGAGGCCGCGCCATTTCGTCCTAGCCGCCGCTGACTGCGCCTGCTTGCCTGCCTGCGCGCCTCAAGCCATGTCTGGCGGCCATGGATATCGACTGGATACTCACTGGCGCTGCGATAATCACCTGTCTGGCGCTGACCGTGTTTGCGGCATGGAAGTCCGGGCGGCCGCGGAAGGACAGCGCAAATGTGCGCTGGGTATCCTGGCCTCTGGTGACGGTGCTGTCCGGTATGGCGCTGGTGTTCGCCATCGTCCATGCAGTGAACCTGATGGGCGTCAACACAGGCGATAATTTCCGTCATCGCCTCGGCTACTAGGCCGTTCGGCTTGACCCTGCTGCCCGCCCTCGCTAGCCCTGATTCAGAGCGAGAAACGACCCGCCCCGGGAGACAAGCCATGGCCGACCTCGAACAGTTCCGCGCAGAGACCCGCGCCTGGCTCGAAGCAAACTGCCCGGCCTCCATGCGCACGCCGATGGTCGAGGAAGAGGTCGTCTGGGGCGGCCGCAACCAGAAGTTCGTCAATCCGGACTCGAAAGTCTGGCTCGAGCGGATGGCCGCGAAGGGCTGGACTGCGCCGGCCTGGCCGAAGGAATACGGCGGCGGCGGCCTGTCGAAGGCCGAAGCCATCGTGCTTGACCAAGAGATGAAGCGCATCAATGCGCGTTCGCCGCTGGCCTCGTTCGGCCTCTGGATGCTCGGGCCGGTTCTGCTCGAATACGCCAACGAAGAGCAGAAGAAGAAATTCCTGCCGGACATCGTCCACGGCCGCACGCGCTGGTGCCAGGGCTATTCGGAACCGGGCGCCGGGTCGGATCTCGCCTCGCTGCAGACCAAATGCGAGGATAGGGGCGATCACTGGCTGATCAACGGATCGAAGATCTGGACGAGCTACGCCAACTACGCCGACTGGATCTTCTGCCTCGTTCGGACGGACTTCACGAAGAAGCACGAAGGCATCTCGTTCGTGCTGTTCGACATGACGACGCCGGGCGTAGAGACGCGCCCAATCCTGCTGATCTCCGGCTCTTCACCCTTCTGCGAGACATTCTTCACCGACGTGAAGGTTCCGAAGAACCAGCTGGTCGGAACGCCCGGCAAGGGCTGGGACATCGCCAAGCGCCTCCTGCAGTACGAGCGCCAGAACATCTCGGCCACCGGCTTCGGCGCGGACCGCAATGCCGGCCCGACGCTGGCCGACATCGCCAAGAAATACACCGGCACGAAGGACGGCGCGATTGCCGATGGCGACCTGCGCGCGCGCATCACCAGGTCGATGATGTATGAGCAGGCCTTCATGCTGACGATCCAGCGCAACACCGAGATGGCGAAAGCCGGTGCGGATGTCGGCCCCGGCACGTCGATCATCAAGTACGCCGCCGCCAAGATGAACCAGACCAAGACCGAGCTTCAGGTCGAGGCGATGGGCCATCAGGGTCTTGGCTGGGAAGGCGAAGGCTTCAAGCCCGGCGAGATCATGTCCACCCGCGCCATGTTGCGCGCCAAGGGCAATTCGATCGAGGGCGGGACGTCGGAGGTGAACCTCAACGTGGTCGCCAAGCGCGTGCTCGGCCTGCGCGATCACCAGTAGCGCCTACCGCATCAAGAACCTGAGCAACCGCTTCGCACGCCTGCCATAGGGTGGCGCGAGCCAGTTGGCGGCGTTGAAGAAGCCGGTGCGGAAGACGGCGCGAGCATGGGTGAAGCGCTCGAAGCCAGCGCGGCCGTGATAGGCGCCGATACCGCTGGCGCCGACGCCGCCGAACGGCAGACCGTCCTGCGCGATGTGCAGCAGCGTGGCGTTGACCGTCACGCCACCGGATTGCGTGCGGTCAAGAACGATGCCCTGCTCCTTGCGATCCTCCGCGAAGATGTAGAGCGCCAGCGGATGCGGATGCGAGTTGATCCAGTCGAGGGCGTCATCGAGCGTGTCGTAGCCAACCACCGGCAGCACGGGTCCGAATATCTCCTCGCGCATCAGCATGCCGTCCTGCGGAGCGTCCAGCACGACGATCGGGGGCATGATCCGCTTCTCGCGATCAGATGGCGTGGGGTGGCGCATGACCTTGGCGCCTGCCAGCTCTGCTTCCGCCACCGCTGACGCCATGCGATCGAAGGCGCGTTCGCTGATCATCGAGGTATAGTCCGGCCCGAGTTCAGGATAGGCACGCTTGGTCTCGGCGAGGACGTGCTCGGCGAATTCCACGGCGCGCTCGCGCGGGACGAGCACATAGTCCGGCGCGATGCAGGTCTGGCCGGCATTGACGAATTTGCCATAGGCGATGGATTTCACCGCCTTGGTCATCGAGCCGGACGGACAGATCAGCGCCGGCGATTTTCCACCAAGCTCCAGCGTCGTCGGCACCAGGCCATCGGCAGCGGCTTGTGCAACCTTGCGCCCGATCGCGGTGGAACCGGTGAAGACGAGATGATCGAACGGCAGCCGTGTGAAGGCTGCGGCGACTTCGGGTCCACCGGTCACCACTGCGACTTCTTCCTCCTTGAAAGTGGACGCGATCGCCGTGAGAAGCAGCGCGGAGAATCGCGGCGTCTGTTCGGAGGGCTTGAGGATTGCGCGGTTGCCTGCTGCAATCACATCGACCAGCGGCGAGAGCGCCAGTTGCAGCGGATAATTCCACGGGCTGACGATGCCGACCACCCCCAGCGGATCGCGCCTGATCCAGGCCGAACCCGGCCAGAAGGCGATATCGACTTCCTGATAGCTCGGCTCCATCCACCAGCGCACATTCTTGCGCGCATGACGGATCGACGAGAGCAACACGGCCGTCTCCATCAGCGCCGTTTCAAAGCGCGAACGATTGCCGAAGTCGGCAGCGATCGCCTCAGCGAATGCTTCAGCGCGCTCGCGGACCATCGTGTTGAGACGCTCGATACGGTCGATACGGACCTTGGCGTTTGGAGAGCTGTCGCGCCGGTGCGCGGCGCGCTGCAGCTCGAGCAGCCGTTCCGCGTCCGATACATGCTGGGTATGGCCGTCCATGCGCAGTCTCGTCTGCCCCGGGGCGAGTTGACCCGGAGCGGCGGCCGGTTTCAAGCTAAAGCTGAGGGCTGGGGGCGGAGGGGCATCATGAGACCATCGATTATCGCGCTTGCAGCGGTCGCGATGGCGTCAGGGTGCGATTCGAAGACGCCTGCCGCACCGGAAACAGCGGCATCCGAGTCGGCAACCGCCGCGTGCATTTCGCTCATGAAGCGTGAAGTCTAGCTAACGGCGCCCGGCGCAAGAGACACTCTGGAGGCCCAGGTCATCGGCGCGGGCTGCGAGAAGGCGAGCCTGGTTCTTACCCTGCACAAGGCGGATGGAACCCTGCTCTGGACCTACTCCGTCAGGGCCAGCGACACCTGGGCTTTCGTTCCGGCGGACGACAGCAAAGCCGTGGATCCGAAAGCCGGGATGGAGAAATTCCTGTCCGACGTGTTCCAGAATGCCCGGATCGAAACGTCCGACATGGCGCCCGATTGGCCAGAGGGTTCGGATGGGCCTGAAGATCCAACAGGCCTGTTCCACGTCTCGCCCATGCCGCGCGAAGCCTACCTGATCCTGCGCGCGAAGACGGTCCCCGTGCTCTGCGTGCAGGTCGAGATGGGCACGAGCCATTGCGTATCGTTCGATCCCGAGTTCGCCGAGACGACGAGCGAGTTCTATTCGTCCTCGTCCTAGCTTTTCCTGCGGTATAGTCCGTTGAAATTTTCAACCCAGCCGCTCCTGGCCGTATCGTAGTTCTCGAAACGCTGCCGCACAGAGCCGTCAGCGTTCGCTGTCCACGTTCCGCGCGAGCGGCCGGCATAGCCGCCCGCCTGCTGAAGATCGCCCTCGAGAACCATCTCGCCCCTGGCATTGAGACTGCCGGCATAGTCAGTGAGTTCGGCCGCGGAGACCCAGACCTGCCGCCATTGTCCGCGCGCGGGATCGAAAAAATTGTAGCTCTGACCCTGCCCGCCTTTCGCGCTTTTCCAATGTTCCACGATCAGGCAGCCGGACTCTTCACGTGTGATGGAGCTTTCGCCGATCTTCTGCCCGACCGGATTGAACACGTCCCATTCACCGATCCAGAAATCGAACTGCCGATAAGCGGGCGTCTCGCAACGCGGCGGCGGCTGGGGTGCGGGAGCAGGCGTCTGTGCGAAGGCCGGCACGGCCACGAGCGCGACGAGGGCAAGCAATCTCATCATCAGGTTCCCCCTGAAGCATGCGACCCCGCACCAAGCTGCATTATCAGGGCTTGCCCTGCAAGCGGCTCATTTGCGCCTGCGCCACGAAGCGCGCCTTGGAGTTGAACTGACGATTGGCAAGCGACGCCACGATGACCAGGGTCGCGGTCACGAAGCCCCACCACGTGATGAACCAGGCGAGCACGGCGATTGCGAGAAAGAAGGCGCGCAGGCCGTGGGTGAACTGGCCCGCGGCGGCGATGTTCATGTCGGCGACGCTGTCGGCCGCCTCTTCCGCGCCAGGCTGTCCGGCTTCGGGCGTGGCGGCGAGCATGACGGCGGAGTAGTTGAACAGGCGGTAGGCCCAGCCGAACTTGAAAAAGGCGTAGGCGTAGAGCCCCATAAGCAACGCGGTCTTCACATAGAAGGCCGCGCGGTCGATCTCGACATGGACGAAGCTCTGCTCGAAGGCGCCGATGATTGTGTCGGCGGCCGTGAGAAGGCCAAAGCCGGCGCCGACTGCGATCAGCGCAGTGGAGGCGAAGAAGGATGTCGCCTGCTGCAGGCCGGTAATGATGTTGGCGTCGACGAGGCGCACGGAACGCGCCGCCATCTGGCGCATCCATTCGCGGCGCTGCGCCTTCATGGCGGCGGAAAGCGTGCGGGTATGCAGCGGCGAATTGTCAATCAGCCAGCTGAGGAACCACCACGCAAACAGGAAGAATGCCAGCGCGCCGCCATCGAGCCAGGTCATCAACCGCTCCCACGAGTCGGAGCGCAGTTTCCAGCACGATGGGGCGCGAGGCCAGTCCCGAGTTTTAGGACCCGACTTGGCCTCAGCCGCGGCCGAGGAAGTCCATCTTGCCCAGCGGAACGCCATTATGGCGCAGGATTGCGTAGGCCGTGGTCACATGGAACATGAAGTTCGGCAGGGCAAAGCCGGTGAGATACTGCAGGCCCTTGAAGGGAAGATCGCCGCCTGGCGTCTTCAGCACGACGTCGCGCTCTTCCGAACCGTCGATGGCCGAAGCCTGAACGCTTTTCACATAGTCGACCGTGTTGGCGATGCGGGTGCGCAGCTGGTCGATCGTGGTCTCGGTGTCCGGGAAAGACGGGGCTGCGCCGCCCGAGAGGCGTGACATAGCGAACTTGGCGGTATCGCTGGCGAACTGGATCTGGGCCGAGAGCGGCAGCATGTCAGGCGCAAGACGCTGGGTCACCAACACGTTGGGATCGAAACCGCGCTGCTTCGCATTATCGACGGCCTTTTCCAGGAGGGCGTCGAGATTGCCCAGCATGCGCAGGAATACAGGCGCACTCGCCTTGTACATCGAGATCGGCATTCGAATTTTCCCTTGATTGTCCTCGTTCCCGCCAGAGGGCCCGGCGGCGTCCGACCCTCGATATGGGCGCCGTTTTCGGCCGCGCAATCTGCTAGGATTACGAATCGTTGGTCTGGGGTCTGTCGTGAAACTGCAATTCTGGTTCGAATTCGCCTCGACCTACTCCTACCCGGCCGTCATGCGGGCGGACAAAGTGGCCGCGTCGAAAGGCGTGACTCTGGAGTGGCGGCCTTTCCTGCTTGGACCCCTGTTCCACGCCCAGCAGGGCATGAAGGACAGTCCGTTCAACGTCGTGCCGGTAAAGGGTTCGTACATGTGGCGGGACGTCGAGCGGATCTGCGAGAAGCACAACCTGCCCTTCAAGCGGCCGGGACGCTTTCCCCAAAATGGCCTCATGGCGGCACGCATCACCCTGTCCCTGCCACAGGAAGAGCGGCCCAATTTCGTGAAGGCAGTCTATCAGGCGAATTTTGTCCACGACCGCGATATCGCAGACCCGCAGATCCTCCATGCCGCGGCGCGGCGGGCGGGGCTCGATCCGCTGGAAGTCCTTGCGGCCATGACGTCCGAGCCCATCAAGGACAAGCTCCGCGAGGAAACGGCCATTGCGGCCGACCTGGGCATCTTTGGCGCTCCCAGCTTCGTAACCCAAGACCATGAATTGTTCTGGGGAAATGACCGGCTCGAGGATGCACTTGATTGGGCGGTGCGCGGGACGCTAAGACCCTCCTCGAAAAACTGAAGAACCGGTACGCGGGAGACTTCCATGGCGTTCGTGCTCACCGAAGAGCAGCAGATGCTGCGCGACAGTGCGCTGTCATTCGCGAGCGAGAAGCTGCCGGTAAGCCAGCTTCGCGCCCTGCGCGCGAAGGGCGAAGGCTTCGACAGCGCCGCCTGGAAAGAGATGGTGGAACTCGGCTTCACCGGCGTGCTGATCCCGGAAGAGTTCGGTGGTTCGGGCTTTGGCTATATCGGCCTCGGCCAGGTCCTCGAGGCGCAGGGCCGCACGATCGCCTCCTCGCCGCTGCTGTCGACCGCGCTGATTGGCGCCTCGGCGCTGATGCTCGCGGGCAGCCAGAAGCAGAAGGAAGAATACCTGCCGAAGATCGCGGCGGGTGAACTGATCACCGCGCTGGCCGTCGACGAAGGCCCGCACCATGAGCCGTCGCATATCAAGCTGAGCGCGAAGCAGTCGGGAGCGGGCTATACGCTCACTGGCGACAAGCGTTATGTGGTTGATGGCGGCGAAGCGAACCTGTTGATCGTCGCTGCGCGCACGTCGGGCGGTGAGAGCGACAGGACCGGGATCACACTCTTCCTCGTACCCGCCAATGCAAAAGGCGTTTCGCGCACGCCGCTGAAGACGCTCGATGCGCACGCCGCGGCCAATATCAGCTTCGCCAATGTCGAAGTCGGCGCTGACGCCGTGCTCGGTTCTGCCGACAACGGCTTCGACACGCTGGATGCCGTGCTCGACCGCGCGCGTATCGGCCTTGCTGCCGAAGCGCTGGGCGCCTCGGATGCGGCCTTCGAGATGACGGTTGAGTATCTCAAGGTGCGCAAGCAGTTTGGCCAGTTGATCGGCTCGTTCCAGTCGCTGCAGCATCGCGCGGCGATCATGTTCACCGAGCTTGAACTCACCCGGTCCTGCGTCGGCGCGGCGCTTGACGCATTGGATCGCAACGCCAACAACGTGTCTGAGCTGGCCTCTCTCGCAAAGGCGCGCGCAGCCGAGACGCTGCATCTCGTTTCCAACGAGACGGTGCAGATGCATGGCGGCATCGGCATGACAGATGCGCACGACAGCGGCCTCTACATGAAACGCGCCCGCGTGCTTGAGGCGCTCTATGGCGGCGAAAGCTTCCACCGCGATCGTTACGCCCGGATTGGCGGCTACTGATTTCGGCCCGCCGGGCTCCTGCCCGGCGGGCCGGCTAATCGCCTTCCGGCGGATCGCTGGTCTCTTCCGAAATGATGATCGGATAGCCGTCGGGGTCGCGGAATGAGAACTCGCGCCGTCCGTACCAGTAGACCTGCGGGCCCCATTCGATCGTCACGCGATCCTTCACGGCGGCGTGGACGGCCTTTGCGTCAGAGACGTTGAGCGCGAGGGTGACATGGCCCACCGCCTCGTCGGGTTGGGCGAGCGAGAACTGAAGCACGACATCATCGCGACGCATCACGACGAAGGTCGGATCGTCCTCCGGCCACGGATCGCCAGCTTCGAAGCCGAGGATGTCTTCATAGAAGCGCAATGTGCCTTCGAGGCTGCGGATCGGCAGTCGCGGCGAGGTACCCAGAAAGCGGACCAAGGAGCCCTCCATGCGCTGGCGTTTTCCGGGACGAAGGATAGGCTGCCTTCGGCAAATAGCCAGCGGGAGAACGGCATGGCCGACTGGAATGCGCAGAACAGCGATCCGAAGGCTCGCAAGCTGATGCAGGGCTTCCCGCCTCCGCCGGACCTGATCGTCCGGTCGGACAACGGTATTTCCGGCGCATCTTTTCCGAACTCACGATGGGCTTTCAGCCACCAGCGCGAGCTGAAATCCACGGCATGCATCCGCCGTGGCTCGGCGCAGCCTCATGTATTTCCGAAGAAGGTGCGCAGGGACATTGACGCCGTCACCTTCACGACGATGGACGGCGAGAGCATGACGTTCGCGCAATCGCTCGATGCCATGTTCACCGATGGGATTGTCATCCTGCATCGTGGAACGATCGTGTATGAAACCTATCGTGGCGCGCTCGAACCGCACCTGCCGCATATCGCGTTCTCGATTTCCAAGTCGTTCGTGGGACTGATGGCGACCATGCTGGCGCATGAAGGCAGGATCGATCCAAGCGCGCCAGTGTCCCGCTATCTGCCGGAGCTGTCTTCAACGGCGTTTGGCGACGCCACGGTGCGGAACGTCATGGATATGACGGTGGGTGTAAAATATTCGGAGAATTATACTGACCCCAATGCCGAAGTGCGCGCCTATGGCGTAGCTGCGGGCTACAGCCCCGCGCCGCAAGGCTACACAGGCGCGGACTCGATCGTTAGCTTCCTCGCCACGCTGGGCAAACAGGGCGAGCACGGGGAGGCCTTTGCCTACAAGACCTGCAACACGGAGGTGCTGGCCTGGCTGGTGCAGCGCGTGACGGATACGCCGCTGGCGCAGCTGCTGTCGGAACGGCTGTGGCAGAAGCTCGGCGTGGAAGAGGATGCATACGTCATCGTCGACCGCACCGGCATGGCGGCTTGCGGCGGCGGCATGAATTTTACGCTGCGCGATCTCGCCCGCTTCGGGGAGATGCTCCGCCTCGGCGGCGTGTTCAACGGCAACGAGATCGTGCCCGAAGAAGTTGTCGACGACATCGCCAACGGCGCGGACCCGAAACATTTTGCAAAGGCTGGCTACACGACCCTGCCCGGATGGAGCTACCGCAATCAGTTCTGGGTGAGCCATGACCGCTTCGGCGCCTACACCGCGCGCGGCATCCACGGCCAGGTTTGCTGGATAGCACCCAAGGCCGACATCGTCATTACCCGCTTTGCATCCCATCCGGTCGCGGCCAATGGCAACAGCGTTCTCGATAAGGTGTCGCTGCCGATGTATGCGGCCGTAGCCGATCACCTGATGCGCGACTGAGGCGACATACCGTCCCTTCGAAAACTCTGGCATTCCATGATCGCGCCGCTAGGGTGCGCGCCGTAAGGCAGGTGATATTCGGGAGAACGGGATGATCGAGAACCTCTTTTCGTTGAAGGGCCGCGTTGCGCTGGTGACGGGCGGGTCGCGCGGCATCGGCAAGATGATCGCGCAGGGGTTCGTCGAGAGCGGCTGCAAGACTTACATCTCCGCGCGCAAGGCTGACGCGTGCGATGCAACGGCGGAAGAACTGACCAAGCTTGGCTATGCGCCATGCATCTCACTGCCGCAGGACATTTCCACGGTCGCAGGCGCAAAGATGCTGGCCGAGGAAATCTACAAGCGCGAAGGCAAGCTCGACATCCTCGTCAACAATGCCGGCGCCGCCTGGGGCGCACCTTTCGAGGAATTCCCGGAGACCGGCTGGGACAAGGTGATGAACCTCAACGTAAAGTCGCCGTTCTTCCTGACGCAGGCCCTGCATGCCGCCCTGAAGAAGGCTGCGAGTCCGGACAAACCGTCGAAAGTCATCAATATCTGCTCGATCGACGGCATCCGCCTCAATCCGTGGGAGACGTATTCGTACCACGCCTCGAAGTCGTCCCTGCTCTATCTGACCAAGCGGATGGCGGCGCGTCTGGTGCGGGACAACATCGTAGTGACGGCCATAGCGCCGGGTCCGTTTGCATCCGAGATGAACAAGGCGGCGCGCGATCAGGAAGCCGCCGTGGCCGCACGAACGCCTATGCGCCGCATCGGCCGTGATGAGGACATGGCCGGCACGGCCATCTTCCTCGCTTCGAAGGCAGGCGACTATGTGGTCGGCGACTCGATCGCGGTCGATGGCGGCATCGCCTATGCGAGCCTGCCGACGGATGGCCCGAGCTAGCTGTGGACTCTCAACAGGTTGTCCTCGGAGAGGCCGAGGCGACTGATGGGTGTTTGAGCTTTAATGCCGCCGTGGGGACGATGCCAGTTGTATCGGTGTGTCCATGCTGGCAGCTCCGCGGCGCGCTGATCTGAGGTGTCATAAGCCCGGGCGTAGGCCCATTCCCTAAGGGCGGTTTGGATGAAGCGCTCGGCCTTGCCATTGGTGCGGGGCGTGTAGGGTCTGGTGCGTATGTGCTTGAGGCCCAGCTCGCGACAGGCGTTGCGGAAGGCGTGTGATTTGTAGCAGGAGCCGTTGTCGGTGAGGACACG
>JBGAKC010000051.1:0-30519 GCA_044224605.1 Hyphomonadaceae bacterium | reverse complement strand
TCCGGCGGCGGGGCAGGCGTTGGCGGCGCGTCCACCTTCGGCGGCTCCGGCTCCTTCACGGGCGGCGGCGGTTCAGGCGGCGTGATGAGCACCATCTCCATGGTGTTGTCGACCTTAGGCTCGCGCACGAGGTTCATGCCCGTCGCGAGGAAATAGGCGACGCCGGCCGTCATGGCTGCCGCGGTGATCGCGCCAACCAGCTTGGTGCTGCGCCCTGAGTGCTGTGCATGTGCGTACATTGACCGCTCCTCTGAAACGCCCGGTTGGCCCCATGCCTCCGTGGTCTGCTTCAAGGAATATGGTGATCCGCCGAGGCGAGCCCCAAGTCGTTCCACTGTTGAGAACGCAGTTGTTTTGCAGCTGGTTCCGAAACGAGCCGCGTTCAATTGCGGCGATCGCATGTCGAATTGCGGCGATGCCGGACGATTGCTTGAATTCGCTATGGCGATTGCTTGCGCGTAATCAAATCGCGCGCGAAGGCGGCGGCGTTCGTCTGCCGGCAACGCGCCTTGTCTGGAATGGATGTGGAGGCGTTGCAGCGCGTCAGGCGGGGAGCGTTGAGGTTCCGCCATTCAGCGCGAGCTGCATCAGGACGGTGTCGCACCAGCGGCCGTGCTTGAAGCCGGACCCGGTGAGACGCCCGCTGTGCGTGAAGCCCATCGTCGCATGCAGCGCGACCGAGGCGGTGTTCACATCGCCATCGCCGATGACGGCGATCATCTGGCGGAAGCCCTGCCGCTCGCAGCGCGCGATCAGCTCGCGCAGCAACAGCTTGCCGACCCCGCGCCCCTGCGCCGTGGACGCGATGTAGATCGAGTCTTCCACGATGAAACGATAGGCTGGCCGCGTGCGGAACGGGCCGGCATAGGCATAGCCAAGCACATCGGCGCCTGCCTGCGCCACGACATAGGGAAAGCCGCCATTCATCAGCACCGAGAACCGCGCGGTCATTTCCGACAGGGAGGGTGGGTCGTATTCGTAACTCGCCGTTCCATGCACGACGGCATGGCCATAGATGCTGGTGATCGCTGGCAGATCCGCCGTCATCGCCGGGCGTATGGCGATGGGCGCGCTCATGCCACGCGCTGTCCGCTCGCATCGATGAGCGGGGAACCATCCTCTTTCACGAACGGACCTTTGGGCCAGCGTTCGAGGAGATCGAGCGCCAGCTCGCTGGGGCGGCAGAGTTTAACGCCCTTCGGGGTCGCCACGATCGGGCGATTGACCAGAATGGGATGCTTGATCATCGCAGCGATCAGCTGGTCTTCGGGGACGCCGTCGGCGAGGAGGCCCAGTTCGGCGGCGGGCGACTTGGTCTCGCGCAGCGCCTGGCGGGCCGTCAGGCCAGCCGCTGCGAACAGCGCCAGAAGCTGCGGCCGCGTCCAGCCTTCGCGTAAATAATCGATGACGACCGGCGAGTAGCCAGCCGCTTCGATGATGGCGAGCACGTTGCGTGACGTGCCGCATTCCGGGTTGTGATGGATCACGACGGGAAAGCTGTCGCTCATGCGGGTTTCCTCCCGAACAGTCATTCGCCCGGAACTCCGCTGCGAACGCTCCGCTCCGGGGCGGTCCCTCAGGTCGCGCGTTCGACCATCAGCTTCTTGATCTCCGCGATGGCCTTCGCCGGGTTGAGGCCCTTCGGGCAGACCTGCGCGCAGTTCATGATGGTGTGGCAGCGATAGAGCTTGAACGGATCTTCGAGGTCGTCGAGGCGCTCGCCGGTGGCTTCATCGCGGCTGTCGACGATCCAGCGGTAGGCCTGCAGCAGGGCTGCCGGTCCGAGAAACTTGTCGCCATTCCACCAGTAGCTTGGGCACGCCGTCGAGCACGAGGCGCACATGATGCACTCGTAGAGGCCGTCGAGCTTGTTGCGGTCGCTTTCCGACTGCTTCCACTCCTTCTGCGGCTCGGGCGTCGTCGTCTTCAGGTAGGGCTGCACATAGGTGTGCTGCGCGTAGAAGTTGGTGAGATCGGGAATGAGATCCTTCACCACCGGCTGGTGGGGCAGGGGCGAGATGGTGATCGTGCCCGAGAACTCGTCATGGCCCTTGGTGCAGGCGATGGTGTTGTTGCCGCCGATGTTCATCGAGCAGGATCCGCACACGCCTTCGCGGCACGAGCGGCGGAAGGCCAGCGTCGGGTCGATCTCGTTCTTGATGTAGATGAGCACGTCCAGGATCATCGGGCCGACCTTGCTCATGTCGACGCGATAGGTGTCCCAGCGCGGCTTCTGCCCGCTTTCCGGGTCGTAACGGTAGATCTTGAAGGTGCGGGTCTTCTTCGCGCCGCCGAGTGCGGGCCATTCCTTGCCGCGGCCGATCTTGGAATTCTGCGGAAGGGTAAGTTCGACCATGAGTTTCCAGCTTCCCCGGCGGCCCTGAAGGTGGCCGCAATCTACCCGGGGTCGCGCCAAGCACAAGCGCCGGAAAGTCGCGCCGGATCAGATATTTGCCTGCGAAATGGCTGCGACCTAGTCGCGGCGGAACAGATTGCGGATTTTCGAGACGATCGTGCGGCGCAGGCCATAGGCCTTGCGCGCTGCTGAAGGTCGGTCGAGATGCAGCATCTCGGTGACGCCGGCCTTCTCGAGGCCCTTGGCCAGCTTCGCAGGCCCATGGACCGCCGCCGCTTCCAGCTCCTCGCGGTAGATCGGCACCGGCGCCCAGAAGTCGACCATTTCGCCATCGCCGATCCGCATCCTGGCGAAGCTTTCGGCCGGCAGGCGCGGGCGCATGAAGGCGAAGGCTACCTGTTTCGAGCCTTCGAACATCGGCCTGGGCTTCTTGGCGAACTGTACGGTCTCACCGTCATTCACACGGACATTCTGCATATGGATCAGCTTGGCGAACTGGCGAACCGTGTTGGCGGCCAGGTTCAGCATGGCGAGGTCGGCCTTGGGCTCGCCCTTCTGCGGCGTCGCCAGCACGAATTCGATGCGGCTCTTGCCGCCAGGCGCCATGGCGTCGCCGCCCTTCTTGAGGCTGGAGCCATAGGTGCAGACATAGGCGAAACGGCGCTCGCCCTCGGGCGGGATCACCATAACGTCGACGGGCGGTCCAGGCTCCTTCGACTTGCCGGCCCAGCCATCCTGATCGGAAAACGCTACATGCGGCTCGCCGAGATTCCGCGTGAGGTGCAGCTGCACCTCTTCCCGGAACTCCTCGCCTGTGTGGCCGGTTTCGGTCCGGCGACCCCAGATGTCCTGCATGGCAAATTGTATTGTTACTCGGCGCGCGGGCGTCAACCGCGCCAACTGTCATCAACGCAAGTGTGACAGTATTTGCCGCACCCTGAACCGGCTCTGAATCCACGGCGCCCGGATTGCGGCAGGAACCTGATGCGGGCGCGGAATGAAGCCCGGAATCGGCCAAAGTTGCGGGACGGTTTTAAGCAAGGCGAAGGAGGCTTCTGCGATCTTTCAAGGGTCCTTGGGGGACAGCGCGATGGATCTGCTTAACAAGTTCATCTCCACCGACGGCCGCATCAGCCGCGGGACCTACCTCAAGACGTTCGTGGCGCCCTTCGTCGTGCTGCTCGGCCTCACCGCGCTGGTGTTCGCGCTCCCGATCAGGATGACGGGCGCCCTGCCGTCGAGCGCGGTCATCCTGCCATGGATGGCCTTCCTCGCGACCGCCGACGCGCAGAACATCAAGCGCTGGCATGACCTCGGCGATCCGGGCCGGCTTTACAAGCTGCTGCGCCCGGGCGTCGTGCTTCTGCCGGTCCTTGCACTGGCGATCCAGTTCATTTTTCCCGCCCTCGCGGCGAGTTTCGGCGACACGGACTCGCTGCTCTTCATGGTCGGCCAGGACCTCGGCGGGGTAAGGTTTGGCGCAATCCCGCTGGTGCTGTTCGGCGTTACGGCGGTGGGCGTGCTCGGCAACATCGCCTGGCTGTCCATCACGCCCGGCCAGAGCGGCCCGAACGACCACGGTCCCGATCCGCTCGCCGTTTCAGGCATGCCGGGTTTCGGGGGCGCGAAGCCGGCGGCGGGCGACGATGATCCGGTGAAACGTGCGCTGGCCGGCTATCAGGCGCGTCAGGCGCAACAGGCTCGCCCGGCTCCGGCCATGATCACGCAGGTCCGCGCGGCGCCGGGTGGAACGTTCGGTCGGAAGCGGACCTAGTAAACCCGCGGCTTCGGTTTGATGTATTCGACATCCTTGGACATCGTGTAGGCGTGCACCGGGCGGTAATCGATCTTCACAGCGCCATTGCCGTCGACCCATGACAGCGTGTGCTTCATCCACTTCGCGTCGTCACGCTCGGGGAAGTCCTCGCGCGCGTGCGCGCCGCGGCTTTCCTGCCGGTTGACGGCGGAGTTCACGGTGGCCGCCGCCTGCACGATCAGATTGTCGAACTCCAGCGTTTCGATCAGGTCGGTGTTCCAGATCATGCCGCGATCCTGGACCGAGATGTCCTGAATGCCGGCGTGGACTTCAGCAATGCGCTTGGCGCCCTGCGCCAGCGTCTCACCGGTGCGGAACACGGCGCAGTCTTCCTGCATCGCGCGCTGCATCTGGCTGCGGAGCTTTGCGGTCGGCGTGCCGCCCTTGGCGTTCCGGAACTTGTCGAAGCGGGCAAGGTGATCATCGCCCGCGCCCTTGGGCAGGTCGGCCTGGTTGGCGTTGGCTTCGAGCGCCTCGCCGCAGCGCAGGCCGGCGGCGCGGCCGAACACGACAAGGTCGATCAGCGAGTTGGAGCCGAGACGGTTGGCGCCGTGCACCGAGACGCAGGCTGCTTCGCCGACGGCCATCAGGCCCGGCACGGTCGCATCCGGATCATCGCCCCGCTTGGTGAGGACTTCGCCATGATAGTTCGTCGGAATGCCGCCCATGTTGTAATGGACGGTCGGCAGAACCGGGATCGGCTCCTTCGTTAGGTCGACGCCGGCGAAGATCTTGGCGCTTTCCGAAATGCCGGGCAGGCGCTGGTGCAGGATCTTCGGATCGAGGTGGTCGAGGTGCAGGTGAATGTGATCCTTGTGATCGCCCACGCCGCGGCCTTCGCGAATTTCCATCGTCATGGCGCGGCTGACGACGTCACGCGAGGCAAGGTCCTTCACGTTCGGCGCATAGCGCTCCATGAAGCGCTCACCCTTCGAGTTTGTGAGATAGCCGCCTTCGCCGCGTGCGCCCTCGGTGATGAGGCAGCCCGACCCGTAAATGCCGGTTGGGTGGAACTGCACGAACTCCATGTCCTGCAGCGGAAGACCGGCGCGCAACGCCATGCCGCCGCCATCGCCCGTGCAGGTGTGCGCCGAGGTCGCCGAGAAGTAGGCGCGGCCATAGCCTCCCGTCGCGAGGATCACGCGTTGCGCGCGATAGCGATGCAGCGTGCCGTCATCGAGCTTGAGCGCCGTCACGCCACGGCACGCGCCGTTTTCCATGATCAGGTCGAGCGCGAAGTATTCGATGAAGAAGTCGACGGCGTATTTCAGCGACTGGCCATAGAGCGTGTGGAGCATGGCGTGGCCGGTGCGGTCGGCCGCGGCGCAGGTGCGCTGGATCGAGGCCTCGCCATAGTTCTTCGTCATGCCGCCGAAGGCGCGCTGGTAGATCTTGCCTTCCTCGGTGCGGGAGAACGGCACGCCCCAGTGCTCGAGCTCATAGACCGCGGCTGGAGCAGCGCGGACCATATATTCGATCGCGTCCTGGTCGCCGAGCCAGTCGGCGCCCTTCACCGTGTCGTACATGTGCCAGCGCCAGTCGTCCTGGCCCATGTTTCCGAGCGAGGCCGAGATGCCGCCCTGCGCCGCCACCGTGTGCGAGCGGGTGGGGAATACCTTCGTCACGCAGGCTGTCTTCAGCCCCGCCTGCGCGCATCCGAGCGCGGCGCGAAGGCCGGAGCCGCCGGCGCCGACGACCACGACGTCATATGTGTGATCGTTCCAGGTGTACGCAGTCATGCGAGGGCGTCCTTGGAGTCTTGAATCAGGCGGCGATCGCGATCTTCAGCACCGAATAGGCGGCGGCGGCGAAGAGTGCGATGCAGATGAAGGTGTTGAGGATCAGCAGCAGGTTCCGCGTGCCGTGCCTGGCGATGTAGTCCTCGATCACGACCTGCATGCCGAGGCGCATGTGATAGAGGGCCGTACCGACCGCGAGCAGCGTCAGCACCGCATTGACCGGATCGGCGATCCAGGCCAGCGCGCCGTCATAGCCGCCGCGCACCGCGCCGATCAGGGAGATCAGAAACCACGGAACGAGGAAGAGCAGGGCGATCGCCGAGACGCGCTGGGTGATGAAGTGTCCCGCCCCGTGCTTGGCCGAGCCGAGACCGCGAACCTTGCCGAGCGGCGTGCGGATGGATTCCTTGCCGGCCATCAGACAGCTCCCGTCATGTGCAGCGGATCAACACCTGGTACGAGGCCCGAGAGCAGCCAGATCGCAACCGCAAGCGCCACAGAAGACACCAGGATGATTGCGCCCATCACGCTTGCGAATTTCGGATTGAAGCCCTTGCCGGCGTCCCAGAACAGGTGACGCAGGCCGCTGAGCAAATGGTAGCAGACCGACAGCGTGAAACCGAACAGGATCAGCTGGCCCCAGATCGATCCGGTCACGGCCGAGAGCGGCTCGTAATAGTCCGGACCCGCCGCCGTCGCGAACAGCCAGGCGACGATGACGGCCGCCCCGACATAATTCGCACAGCCCGTCGCCCGGTGAAGGATCGAGCCGGCCATGGTGATGTGCCATTTCCAGATCGACACGTGCGGCGACATCGGCCGCTTGTCAGTCCAGGAGGACATGCCTGCTCCCTCTTGCCCCGGGCGCATTTCGCGCGTTGCGACCCGGTAATAGACCTCGAATCGGCCCTGTCAACGCGGCGGGAAGGGCTCTTGGCTCAAGGGCTTAGGTCCTCCATCTACAGGTGTATGAGGCTGACGATTCTGGAAACGGGGCGGGCGCCGGGCAGATTGTCCGAGGACTATCCCCGCTATCCCGACATGTTCGTCGCGCTCCTCTCGAAAGCCGACCCATCCTTGCGTTTCGAATCTGTGGCGCTGGTCGACGGCGCCGCCCCGCCGGACCCGCGCAATTGCGAGGCGGTGCTGATCACCGGCTCGCCCTTCGGCGTCTATGATTCCCCGCCCTGGATGGACCCGTTGCGAGCCTTCATCCGCGATGCGGCTACCGCGGCCACGCCCATGATCGGCGTCTGCTTCGGTCACCAGATCATCGCCGACGCCCTCGGCGGCGACGTGCGAAAGTCGGACAAGGGCTGGGGCGTTGGCCGTCACACGTATGACGTCACGGATGTGCGCCCGTGGATGAAGGATGCAGGCGCAACCGTATCACTCTCGGTCAGCCATCAGGACCAGGTGATTACACCTCCCGATGGCGCTGTCACACTGGCGCGCTCGGCCCATACCGACCATGCCATCCTAGCCTATTCGGGCGCGCCCGTGATCAGCATCCAGGGCCATCCGGAATTTTCCGACACGTTCGTTTCCGATCTCTGGTCCGCCCGTCGCGGCAAGGCGCTGACCGAAGCGCAGGTTGACCATGCGATCGCCTCGCTCGCGCGCCCGGGCGATGCGCCCATGGTCGGCCAGTGGATGACGAATTTCCTGAAGTCGGCCCGCTAGCGCTTCTTCACCAGCCGGAACACGGCGATCCATCCCGCAACCTGATAGAGGGCAGCGAACATAAGCAGCGTCTCGAGCCACTGCCATGTGCTCCATAGCGGCCAGATCGGCAGCAGCGTCACGACGGCGATCAGCGCGGACGCGCCGTCGAGCCACCGGTCGCCGAACAGATAGCCCAGCCCCGTCCGCTGCTTCAGCACCTCGCGCCTGGTTACGGGAAACACGCCGTCCTGCAGCCGGGGAGGGCCGAACGCCTCCTGCAGCTGGTCGTATTCGAGAATTCCGGTCAGGTCGCGCAACGTGTCCGCCGTCGCGCGCCCTTCCTCGATCGCCAGCCAGCTCGCATCATTGCGCAGCCAGCGGATCACCACCGACAGCAGGATCGCGAACGCGACAGCCATTTGCGTAAAGGCGGGCAGGTACATCACCCCTATTTAGGGAGGCCTACCCGCGCTTGGGTATGGCCGCCCAGTAATCAAGATCGAGGATGACGTCGGGGAGGTGTTTACCCTCGCCATCCTTGTACGGGAAATCCGTGCAGGGCCTGTTCTTCGTCGCCACGAGACGCAGGCGCAGGGCGCCGAGCCCGTCGCCGAGATCGGCCTTGTCCAGCACTTCCGACCACGCAAACACCGTGTCGCCCGCGCCCAACGGGTTCACATGGCTCCCGGCATTGATGGCGATGATCTCGGCCGCATTAGCGAGGCCGTTGAAGGCCAGCGAGCGCGCCAGCGAGATGGCGACGCCGCCATAGATCAGGCGCTTGCCGCGCGGTGTCTGCGCCTGCGCGAACTGGTTGAAGTGAACCTTCGCCGTGTTCTGGTAGAGCCGCGTCGCGATCTGATGCTCGGCCTCTTCCACCGTGAACGCATCGACGTGGTCGATCTTCTCGCCGATCTCGTAATCCTCGTATCCGAAGGGCGACCCCGCCAGCACGAAATTGTATTCGCCTGGATTGTAGGCGCGCCTGGGCAGCTCCTTCGGGTCAACAGCGCCCGGCAGTTCCGGCACGACGGCGGCGGGCGCAGGCGCGCTCGCATCCTTCTTGTTGACCATCACCCAGCGCACATAGCTGAGGACTTCTTCATTCTCCTGATTGTAGCCGGTCGTGCGCACCCACACGACGCCGGTCTTGCCGTTGGAGTTCTCTTTCACGCCGATCACTTCGGAGACGGCGCGCAACGTGTCGCCCGGATAGACCGGCGTGAGGAACCGGCCATCGGCATAGCCAAGGTTCGCGACCGCGTTCAGCGAGATGTCCGGCACCGTCTTGCCGAACACCACGTGGAACGCCAGCAGCGGATCGATCGGCGCGCCATCAAGCCCGCAATCGAGCGCAAACGTGTCCGCCGAATAGAGCGCAAAACGCGAGCCCGTAAGCCCGGTATAGATTGCAGCATCCGCCTCCGTGACGGTGCGCGGCGTCGCATGGATCAGCTCATCGCCAACGACAAAGTCCTCGAAGAAATTCCCGGGATCGGATTTGAGGGTCACTGTGCAGCCTCCCGTTGGGCAATCGCTTCCGCTACTGCCGCCAGACGCTTCGCCTGCGCCAGATGCAGCAACTCGGTCATCTTGCCGTTGACCTTGAGCACGCCCTTGCCGGCATTGGCGGGGTCGGCGAAGGCGGCGATCACGTCGTGGGCCTGTCTAACGGCGTCTTCCGGCGGGGCGAAGATCGTGTTGCACGGCTCGACCTGGCTGGGGTGGATCAGCGTCTTGCCGTCAAAGCCGAAGGCTTTCGACTGGCGGCACTCGGCCGCGAAGCCGTCGGCGTTGGCGATGTCGTTGTAAACCCCGTCGAACACCAGGAGGTCAAAGGCGCGCGCCGCCGCAATTGCCAGCGTGTAGCAGGCGGCGAGATTCTCGCGGCCTGGCATCGGTTCGGCGCGGAAGTCCTTGATCAGGTCGTTCGAGCCCATGACGAAGCCGGCAAGGCGCGTCGTCTTTTTCGTCGCCGCGATCTCCTTGATGTTGAGGATCGACAGCGGCGTCTCGATCATCACCCACAGCGCCAGCTGCGCGCTGGCGCCCGCTTCCGACAGCGCCTCGTCGAGCCAGCGTATATCGTCCCCGCTTGTCACTTTGGGTGCGAGGATCGCGTCAGGCTTCGCATGAGCGGCAGCCTTGAGGTCCGCCTTGCCCCATTCCGTGTCCTGGCCGTTGATGCGGATGATCAGCTCGCGCGGGCCATACCCGCCGGTCTTGACCACGCCGCACACCCGGTCGCGCGCTTCCACTTTCGCTTCAGGGGCCACCGCATCCTCGAGATCGAGGATCAGCGAATCCGCGGGCAGCGTCTTGGCCTTCTCCAGCGCGCGTTCGTTGGCGCCGGGCATGTAGAGCACGGAACGGCGCGGCCGAATATTGGACGTGCTGGCGGACATGGGACGGCCCCTCGAAGCTGGGATGCGGACAGATGACCGAGCCCATACACAATCAAGATGGCGCAAGATCAAGCTGGAGCGCGTCTCAGGCTGGGTTAATGTCGGAAATTCGCCGCGCACGCCGAAGCAACGGACGCTCATGCCCCTTGTGCTCGTGATTTCGTCCTATGTCGCCGCCAGCCGCGTCGGCGGGGGCATAGCGCCCTACGTGCTCGGCCCGATGAAGGTGGATCCTGTCCTGATCCCCACTTGCCTCTTCGGGCGCCATCCCGGCTGGGGTCCGCCCGGCGGCGGCCCCGTCGCGCCCGAGACGATGGCGAAGATGCTCGAAGGCGTGGAAGCCAACAGTCTCTTTTCCCTGGTCGACGCCGTCGTCACCGGCCATTTTTCGCTGCCGGAGCAGGTCGCCGTCGCCGCCGAAGCCATCGACCGCATCCGCGCGACACCACGCGGCAGGTCGCACGCGCATTTCCCCGAGAAGCCGCTCGTCATTGTCGACCCGGTCATGGGCGATGAAGCGCCGGGCCTCTACATCAAGCCCGAAACCGCGACCGCGCTGATGACGGATCTCGTCCCCCGCGCCGATATCCTGGCGCCCAATCTATGGGAGTTCGCACGGCTTATGGACACGGACCTTTCGACGCTCCGCACGGCCGAAGACGTTGGGCGCGCGGCAAGGAGCAGGGGAGGCCGCTGGCTCATCTCCTCCGTGCCGTCGCCGCAAGGTATCGGCGTCCTCCATGTCGATGGCGGCGTACGCCTCGCCGAAACCTCACGCATCGCAGGCAAGATCCCCAACGGCACGGGCGACCTGCTCACGCTCCGCTTCGCCGGCGGCCTCGTCTCGGGCTATGGCGCCGAAGCTGCGCTGGCGGATGCAACAGGGGCAACGCACACCGTCATTGCCAGGACCGTCGAATGGACCGGCACGGAGCTTAACCTCGCCGCCTGCAGCGATGTCCTCGCGAAGCAGCACACAGCGCCGGTCCGCCTATTGCCCTGACGGCGGGTTCGGATAGCCCGGGCTCACCTGCTTCTCTTCAGTATCGAACACGCCCTTGCCCGGCACGAAGTTGATCTCGAGCCGCACGCCATCCGGGTCCTCGAACAGGATCGAATAGTATCCCGGCGCCCACCCGTCCGTCTGTGGCGCTCGGATGATCGGCGTGCCCAGCGTCTTCACGAAGGCGTACGCCTCGTCGACGTCCTCGCGCGAGCGCGCCCGAAAGCACACATGATGCAGTCCCACGCGCTGCTGCACGAACCGTTCGCCTTCATGTTCCGGCGCCGGCCGCGAGACCATCACGCCGGTCCGCCCGCCAACGCAGTAATACCCGTAGTCATTGTCCATCACCTGCTTCAGCCCGAGAAAGGGCAGAAGCTTGCGATAGAACTCCCGCGCAAGATCATATCGTCCGGCGGTGATCTGGATGTGGGCGATGCCGTTGATTTCCATGGGCGCGTCCTCCAGGCGCCGACTTCACTCCAATCGAGGTTGACCTGCAACGCCTCCCGCACGATGTCTCGCGCATGAGCATCACGGGTTTCACCGCAGCCGGCTTCGAGCCCGTCCGAACGGCCTTCGCGCAGAATTTCGCCGACGGCCTCGAACAGGGCGCGAGTTTCGCAGCGTTCCTCGGCGATGAGTTGATCGTCGATCTGCGCGGCGGCTTTGCCGATCGCGCAGGGGAAACGCCCTGGGGCGAGACCACGCTGTGCCCGGTTTACTCAACGACAAAGCCGATTGCGTCCCTCGTCATCGCCATGCTCGTCGAGCAGGGCAAGCTCGACTATGACGCACGCGTCGCCCACTACTGGCCAGACTTCGCCGCCAACGGCAAAGGCGCCTACACGGTCGCCGAAGCGCTGTCGCACCAGGCCGGCGTCCCCGGCTTCATCAACGAGATTGATCCTGGCCTCTGGCTGGATCCGCCGGCGCTCTCGGTAGAGCTCGCAAAGATCCCGCCGCTATGGGGCAGGGGCGAAGGCTCGGGCTATCACCCGCTCACCTGGGGCTACATTGCCGGCGAGCTTGTCCGCCGCGTCGAAAAGCGCTCGCTCGGAACGATCCTGCGCGAGGATGTCTGCCAGCCGCTCGGCATCGACTTCTGGATCGGCCTGCCCGAAAGCGAACACGGCCGCGTCGCGCAGACACTGAAGCCCAAGGCCGCCGCCCACTTCCCGCACAACAATGAAGCGACCCGCGCTGCCTTCTTGACGCCGTGGGCCGCCGCCAATCGCGGCGCCGCCGAATGGCGCAAGGCGGAGATCCCCTCGGCCAATGGTCACGGCACGGCCCTCGCCATGGCGCGTCTTTATTCCGCCTACGCGCAGAAGGGCCGCATCGGCGAAACGCGCATCATCGCGCCGGCGACATGGGATGAGCTCACGCGCGAGCGCGTCTTGGGCGAGGACCGCGTGTTGCCCGGCCGTGTTGCCTTTGGCGCAGGCGTCATGCGCAACCTGCCGCTGATCTACGGGCCCAATCCCGAAACGCTCTGCCATTCCGGCTGGGGCGGCTCGGGCGCGCTGGGCGATCCGGCGACGGGGCTTTCCGCGGCCTACATCATGAACCGCCAGGGCACGCATCTCCTGGAAGACGCGCGCCGCTTGCGCCTCATCGACGCGCTCTATTCCTGTCTCTAGGAAGTCTGCAGGTAGCGATCAGGCGTGGATCGACGCCAGCTTCGACAGCACGGCGACGCCAGCAGGACCGCCGTCGCCACGCACATCCTTGGCGTGGAGGGCGACCAGCGCCGCAAGGTGAGCCTTCGCCACCATCAGCATCTTGTCGTCCAGCGGGTTGGCGCCCTTGCGCAGCGTTTCGATCAGCGCACGCGCGATCTTGCCGAGAAGGGGATAGCCGAGCACGCCGGCGAGGCCCGCCATGTCGTGCATCGGCGCGTAAATCGTTTCGAGCTTCAGCGTGCCCGGCGCGGCGCCATTCACGGCGTCCTGCAGCTCGGCGAGCTGGGTCTTGGCCTGGTTCCACCATTCCGCTCGCGCGGCTTCCCATTCGGGGGATTCGGTTGGGTCAACAGCTGCACTCATGTTCCTGTCTCAACCTCGGAAATCTACGCGCCCCAATCCGACGCTCGCCGGAGCGCCGCGGTAGATCACGTGCAGGGTTTCCTGCGCGTGAAGCGGGGGGTGTATTTTTCCGTGTGCACGAAAAAAGACAGTTGTCCCTCTGCCCGCGCTGATCCTCGTCCGGATTGATTAAGAAACCGCTGGGAGTGACCCATGCAAATCGCAGGAATCGGGGATCATACCGGTTAAGACTGAGCTTTTTTCGTGTGGCGCCGGTCTTGCGTCGTTTGTCCCGAAATCGCTCTTCGCGACTTCGCATGGCAAACTTCTCCACCCCGCCGGCGCTCAGCGCGGCGGGGTTTTGTTTGGAAATTTGTGCAAAACCAGCTCGCCTAATCGGCGGCGGGAGCTGGCGCGGCGATGCGCGGCTGGCGGCCGGCCAGCGTGAACAGGATTGCACCGGTCCAGATCAGCCCGAACGTCACGGCATGGCCAGGTGTGAACGGTTCTCCCATCGCAAGCGCCAGGAAAAACTGAACGCTGGGCGCGATGTACTGCAGGATGCCGATGGTCGAGAATTTCAGCCGCCTCGCGCCCATGGCGAAAAGGATGAGCGGGGCGGCCGTCAGCGGTCCCGCCATGAGCAGAAGCGCGACATAACCCGGCTCGCCGCTGCCGAAAGCACGCGTTCCCGCCGGCAGGAAGAAGGCAAGGTAGGCCGCCGCCGGAAGCGCCAACCAGATCGCTTCCATGCCGAAACCCACGCGACTGTCGACCGCCGTTGTCTTGCGGATCGCGCCGTAGATTGCGAACGAAACAGCAAGCGACAGCGAGATCAGCGGGAATTGTCCCACCACCAGCGTCTGGTTCAGCACGCCCGCCGCCGCGACGGCTAGCGCGATCAGCTGCAACGGTTTGAACCGCTCGCCGAACAGGAACGCCGCGAACATGAAGTTGATCAGCGGATTGATGAAATAGCCAAGGCTGCCTTCCAGCACGCGATGGTTCGTGACCGCCCAGATATAGATCGTCCAGTTCGCCGCGATCGCGATGCTTGATCCGAGAAGGGTGAACAGCACCCGCGGTTGCCTGCTCAGTCCCGTCAATTCACGCCACTTGCCCGCAGCCGCAATCAGGATCAGCGCCGTCGGCACGGACCACACGATGCGATGCGCCAGGATAACGGTCGGCGAGGTCTCGCCCAGGAATTTGAAATACAGCGGGAGGAAGCCCCAAAGGAAGTAGGCTCCCATGGCGGCAAACAGGCCCGCGCGTGTTTCGGCGTTGGTTGGCATGGCGGCTAGATAGGGCGGTTCGGCTGCCGACGTAACCACGCCTGCCGCCCGAACTTGCGATTCCGCTCGGAGATTTTCTCCTAGGCTCTGAGAGCCGCGCTGAATGCGCCCTTGTTGAGCAGCAATTCCGCGCACTGGACGGCGATCATGGCCGGTCCGTTATGCAGATCGTCCGCCACGATCCACATGGCGAGGCCGTTCTCCACCGTCGGATCGTCCCGCACGCGGCAGACATAGGTCGCCCACTCGCCCACGGCCCCGATCGGCGTCTCATAGCCGTCTTCTTCCTCGCGCCGGTCGATCAGCACGACGCCAGGCGACTGGCGCAGCACTTCGCGGGCCTCGGAAGCGGGCAGCGGCTCGGCCAGCTCGATATGCACCGCTTCGCCGATGCTGACGAAGGTCGGCACGCGCACGCACGTCGCCACTACCTGGATGTCGTTGTCGATGATTTTCCGGATCTCGGCCGCGATCCGCCATTCCTCTTCGGTATAGCCATCGTCCATCACGTCATCGACCTGCGGGATGACGTTGAAGGCGATCTGGCGCGGGAATTCCTTGGGCTCCGGCGACTGGTTCACATAGATGCCCTTGGTCTGGTTCCAGAGCTCGTCGACCGCGCGCTGGCCTTCGCCCGACACTGACTGATAGGTCGCGACCACCACGCGCTCGACACCGGCCGCATCGTGCAGCGGCTTCACCGCCCGCGCCAGCTGCGCCGTGACGCCGTCCGGCACGGAGATGATGTTGCGCTTGGAATATCCCTCGATCGCCGCTGCGTTCACCTCGGGAATCACCAGCGGCACATGTGGATCGGCGCGGAAGGCCCTCGAAGTATCGATCACCAGGCAACCTGCGGCCGAGATCGCATTGCCGTATTTCCGCGCCGGCGCATCGCCCGTCGCCATGATGCACAGCTGCACGCTGGAAAAGTCGAAATCGTCGACATCCCGCGTCTTCAGCGTCTTGTCGCCAAAACTCACTTCCGCGCCGAGCACCTTCCGCGACGCCAGCGCGATCACTTCGTCGGCCGGAAAGCCCCGCTCGGCCAGAATACCCAGCACTTCGCGACCCACCATGCCGGTGGCGCCCAATACTGCGACCTTTAGCGCCATGACTCTCTCCATCTCAGGTCCTCGCGCTGGACCTTCGGTCGTGTTGTGGTCACATTCGTGCGGTTAGTGCCCCGCACAGCCCGTGCGACCCCGATATGGGAACGCCTTGTTCGAAATGCCGGGTCCAGTAGCCTCAAATCGCTCCGCCAGCCTAGAGCCTCGCGGAAGGATTCAGCGGCCGCCGGACCCCCTCAGGAGCCGAAATGTCCGACGTCGCCGCCCTCGTTCGCCGCTATGTCGATCGATATAACGCGAACGACGTCGATGGCATGCTCGATTGCTGTTCGGACGACGTGGTGTTTGAGACCGTCACCAACCCCGGCGGCTCCCTGAAGCTCAACGGCAAGGACGAGATGCGGGAAGTCATCGAGGCGACCACCCGCGCCTTCCGCGAACGCCGCCACGAGGTCGTCGCCATCCTGGTCGATGGCCAGCGCGCGGCCGCCGAAACCCTGTTTTCCGGCATCGCCGCCGCCGAGCTGGGCCATCATGTCCGCCCCGGCGAGCATGTCTCGATCCGCGGCGCGACGATCTTCGAGCTCAGGGACAACCGTCTGGCGCGTATCTGCGATTACAGCTGAGCCTTATTTTTCCGACCAGACGGCCAGTTCATTTCCGCCAGGTTCGCGGAAGTGGAAGCGTCGCCCGCCCGGGAAGCTGAAGACCGGCCGCGTCACCGTTCCGCCCGAGCCCGTCACCGCCTCGAGCGCCGCCTCGAGATCGTCAGCCTTGAGGATTACGAGGGGCAGGGCGTTTGCTTCGGCCGGATCGCTCTGCAGCCCGCCATCGAGCCCGGCATTGGTCATTGCCGCATAATCCGGTCCGTAATCCTGGAAGGTCCAGCCGAACGCCTTGGCGAAGAAAGCTTTGCTCCTGGCAAGGTCGCCGCTCGCGAATTCCACATAGTTGATCTTGAGATGGGTCATCCCCGGCCTCCATCGTTCCTGTTATGTTCTAGTCATTGCGCGCCGCTGCGGCAAGGCGGATCTCGGTTTTATCGTCAGAAAATCGCGCGGGCCTGTAACCATCTGGTCGTTCCGGACGAAGGATCAGGGTCGACAACAGGACCGGCCCAACCAAGCGCGCCCAACCAAGCGCGGCCGGCAACAGCGAGGCGGACATTCCATGCGGTATTCAGGTCTGGCGGCGACAGCCGCGATTGTCACGATACTGGCCCCCGCCGCCATGGCGCTCGATGTCGGCCCTGCGATTGGCGCGCAGATACCGGCGTTCGAAGCGCGCGATGCACAGGGCAAGACTGTTCATTGGGCCGACATCGCCGGGAAGAAGGGAACCGTCCTTGTTTTCTTCCGCTCCGCCAAATGGTGCCCCTACTGCCAGGCCCAGCTCATCGCCCTCAGGGACGCTGCCGCCCCGCTGAAGGAACGTGGTTATGGTCTGGTCGCCATCAGCTATGACGATCCCGAAATCCTCGCCAACTTCACCAAGCAGCGTCAGATACCGTACACCCTCCTGTCCGACAGGAATTCGACGATGATCGACGCCTTCAAACTGCGCGATCCGCAATACAAGCCTGACAGTTTCGCCTTCGGCGTTCCGCAGCCGTCCATTTTCGTGATCTCGCCAGAAGGCAAGGTGCAGGCAAAGCTGGCGGAGGAGGGCTACAAGACCCGTCCGCCCGTCGACGTTGTCATTGCCGAAGTCGACAAGGTGCTGGCGCGCTGACGGACGCCGGCAGGCGCTGCGGCTAGAGATGTTTCAGGATCGCATCGGCCATCTGGCGCGTGCTCATCGAGCCGCCGAGGTCGGCCGTGCGCGCGCCGCCATCCAGCGCCTTGCCGACTGCCGCGAAGATGCGATCCGCGACGTCCGCGCGGCCAAGGCTCCAGCGCATCACCATCTCGAGCGACAGGATCGCTGCGATCGGGTTGGCGAGGCCCTTGCCGGCGATGTCCGGCGCTGATCCGTGCACCGGCTCATAGAGCCCCGGCACGCCCGGCTCGCCCAGCGAGGCCGACGGCAGCATGCCGATCGATCCCGTCAGCATCGAGGCTTCATCCGAAAGGATGTCGCCGAACAGGTTGTCGGCCAGCAGCACGTTGATGTCCTTCGGCGCCTTCACCAGGTGCATCGCGGCCGCATCCGCCAGCATATGGTCGAGTTTAACGTCGCTGTACTGTTCCTTGTGCAGCTTCGTCACTTCCTCGCGCCACAGCAGGCCTGATTCCATCACGTTGGATTTCTCGCAGCTCAGCACGCCGGGGAATTTGCCCGACCGTCCCGTGCGCCCGCGCGCCAGCTCGAACGCCCGCGCCGCCACGCGGCGGATCTCGCTCGTCGTATAGCTCTGCGTATCCACGCCGCGCCGCTCGCCATTGGGTAGTTGCTCGATCGTCTTCGGCTGGCCGAAATAGACACCCGAGGTCAGTTCGCGCACGATCATGATGTCGAGCCCCTCGACCAATTCCGTCTTGAGGGCCGATGCGCTCGCCAGGGCGGGGAAGCAGAAGGCCGGGCGCAGGTTGGCGTAGACGTCCAGCTCCTTGCGGATGCGCAGGAGCGCCGCTTCCGGCCGCTTGTCGCGCGGAACGCTGTCCCATTTGGGTCCGCCCACGGCGCCCATCAGGATGGCGTCGACTTTCCTGGCGCGGTCCATCACCGCATCGGTCAGCGGCGTGCCGAACTGGTCATAGGAAACCCCGCCGAAGAAGGCCTCCTCGATCGCAAGGTCCGGCGCCACATGCGCCGCCACGCGACGGGCTTCCTCCGTCACTTCCGGCCCGATCCCGTCGCCGGGCAGCAGCAGCAGGGTTTGCGTGTTCTTGGCGGCCATCGCGTCTCGTCCCATACTATGTCGCGAGGCGTCTTAGAGCCTTTCCGCCCTGCGGGAAACCCGCGATCCCGCCAGATCCATGGTCACTTTCGCCACATCCTTCATCACGCCCCGCACCCACGCCAGCACCGGGTCCGCCGCCCGCACATGGCTCCACACCAAGGTCAGCTCCAGGTCGAGGATCGGCAGCGGCGGTTCCTTCAGCACCAGCCCGAACTCGTCGGCGAACCGGCTGGCGAACACACGGCTCATCGTCGTCGCCATGTCCGTTTCAGCCACAGCCGCCAGCGCCGCGATGAAATGCGGCGTCACCAGCGCCATTCGCCGATGCACGCCCACCTTCGCCAGCTGCGCATCGAGCTCCGACCCCGCATCCCCGAAGATCGAAATCCCGACATGCGAGACCTTTCCATAGTCCTCGATGGTCCACTTCTTCTTCGCCATCGGATGCCCCTTGCGCAGCACCAGCGCGAGCCTGTCGCGCGCATAGCTCTCGCTGCGCGCCCCCGGCGGTAGCGGCGATGAAGCCGTTGCAAACGCCAGATCGATCCGCCCCGTCTCCACCCGCTCGATGAGGTCCGGCCCATAATTCTCGAAACGGATGTCGATGCCCGGCGCCTCTTTCGCCAGCCGCGCCATCAGCGCCGGCGCCAGCAGGATCGTATGCGTGTCGATGCCCGCGATCCTGATCGTCCGCTGCACGCGCGCCGGATCGAAGCTTGGCTCGCGGAACACCCCCTTTACGTGATCCAGCGTCGTGATCAGCTGCGAGGACAGCGCCTCTGCGCGCGGCGTCAGCGCGTAGCCGCCGCCCGGCACGCGCACCAGCAGCGCATCGCCCAGCACGTCTCTCAACCTCGCCAATGCCCTGCTCATCGCCGGCTGGCTCAGGCCCACATCCTCCGCCGCATGGCTCACATTCCGCCGCTTCAGCAGCGCTTCCAGCGCCGGGAGCAGGTTGAGATCGACGCCAGCTAAATTCACGTCGCGCATATCAATAATACCAACTATGCATTTCTGGTATGATGCTCGCGGGGCTAGCTTGCTGTCAACGAGCAAGGAGCTGCCCCCAATGACGACGCCCCCGAACCCGAAAGCCCTCGTGACGATCTTCGGCTACGGCCCGACCGGCATCGCCACCGCCGAGCGCCTCATCGCCCGCGGCGCGCCCGTCCGCATCGTCCAGCGCCAGCGCCCCGCCAACATGCCTGCCGGCGCCGAGTTCATGCCGTGCGACGTGCTCGACGCCCAGCAGGTTCTCCGCGCCATGACCGGCGCCGGGCAGGCCGTCGTCACCATCGGCTTCGAATATGTCGGCAAGGTCTGGAAAGCCTCATGGCCAAAAGCGATGGGCAATCTCATCGCCGCCGCCGAAGCGACCCGCGCCCGCATCGTCCACATCGACAACATGTACATGTACGGTCCGCAAAGCGCCGCGCCGCTGCACGAGGATCTCCCGCTCACCACCTACGGCGTCAAACCCGCTGCGCGCTCGGAAGCAACCCGCATGTGGCAGAAGGCGGCCCGCGAAGGCCGCATCCGCTGGGCCTCGCTGCGCGCGCCCGACTTCTACGGTCCCGGCGTCGGCCGTTCCCACATCGGCGACACCGGCCTCGCCATGGTCGCGCAGGGCAAGGCCGCCAGCCTCCTGATGGAGCCCGACCAGCCCCACGCCTTCGCCTACGTCCCCGACATCGGCCGCGCCGCGGTCTCGCTGCTCGATGCGGGCGATGACGCCTTCAACCAGGTCTGGCACGTCCCCTGCGCCCCGACGCGCACGGCTCGCGAAGTCCTGCAGATGGGCGCCGACGCCGTCGGCCAGAAGCTGAAGATCATGGCGATCCCGTCGCCGCTGCTTCCGGTGCTCGGCGCGTTCATCCCCTTCATCCGCGAATACGCGGAGATGCGCTTCACCTGGAACCGCCCCTACCATGTCGACGCGACCAAGTTCGCGCGCCGCTTCTGGGGCGATGCGACCCCGCTCGAAGTCGGCGTGCCTGAGACTGTCCGCGCCTTCCGCGCCGCCATCGTCCCCAAACCACAGAAGAGCCGGGGAACCAGCCCCGCCCGAACCGCCACGCCCCAGAAAACCTAGACAGAATACTTGCAGATACGGGCGCTTGAACCTCCCACCCCAAGAGGCCGATACTCCGGCTTCTTGGGGACTGCCATATTTGGGGACTGCCCTGTTTGGGGACTGGAGGAAGACGCCGATGGCGCTGTTCAATTTCGACTACAAGGAAGCCCCGCTGGCCTCGAGTACGACCTTCGCGGGCCGGATGCTGGTCAACATCATCTTCGCCGCAGTGCTCATCGCCGTCGTGCTGGGCATCGGCATTTATGGCTATCAGGCGACCGAAGGCATGTCGCTTATCGACGCCTTCCTCAATTCCGCGATGCTGCTCGGCGGCATGGGCCCGGTCGCGCCCGAGCTCAAGACCGAAGCGGGGAAACTTTTCGCCGGCTTCTATGCGCTGGGCTGCGGTCTCGTCTTCGTGGTCGCCTCGGGCGTCGTCCTCGCCCCGGTCCTTCACCGCGTGCTCCACGCACTCCACGTGGATGACGACGACAAGTCCTAGGGCGCAGCAGCCTCCGGCGCCGGACCCATCTTCTCCAGCGCCTGCCTGGCCTTGTCCGAGCCCTTGTCGGCCGCGCGCTGATACCATTCGCGCGCCTTGGCCTTGTCGGCCATGAACATGTCCCCGCCGTACATGTCCGCTACTGCGAGGATCGCCTCGACATTCCCCTGCCTGGCAGCGCGTTCCATCATCTTGAGACCCGATGACGGCTTCAGCTGATAGCCGTCCTGACCGTAGGCCATTTTCGTTCCGACCCACAGCTGCGCCTCGGCGATGCCCTTGGCGGCGGCCGCCTCCATGTCCTCGAAGCCGCCCTGCTGCTGCGAGAAGTCCTGCGACGACAGACGCTCCTGCGCCCGCCAGTGCAGCGCCCAGCCATTCCCGGCATCGGCGAGATCGTCGAGCTTGGCGTTGTCCTTGGCCGCCAGCGCCGCATCGAACTCCGGCTTCTGCTTGGCCAGCTCATCCGCGAGCGCCTTGGCCGCGGCCGCCTCCGCCGCTTCTTTGGGATCAATCGGCTTAGCTGCTTCCGCCTTGGCGGCCTCTTGCGTCTTCGATGTCTCCGTCTGCGCCCCGTCACAGGCGGCGAGCATCAGGGCCACAGCGAAGGGAAGGGCGCTGCGCATCATGCCAACCAGGGCTGCGCCAGTTTCCGGCGGTCCTCGAACTCCTTGATCGCGCCAGCATGCGTCAGCGTCTCGCCGACTTCATCCAGCCCCGCCAGCAGGCTCGCCTTGCGGCCCTGGTCGATGTCGAACCTGTGCACCTTGCCGTCCGGCGCCGTCACGGTCTGCGCGGCGAGGTCGATGTTGAAGATGTGGTTGGGTCCGCCCGCCTGTTCCATCAGCTGGTCCACCACCTCGCGCGGCAGCACGATCGGCAGGAGGCCGTTCTTGAAACAGTTGTTGTAGAAGATGTCTGCAAAGCTCGGCGCGATCACGCAGGTCAGCCCCTGATCCAGCAGCGCCCACGGCGCATGCTCGCGCGACGACCCGCAGCCGAAATTCTCCTTCGCCACGAGGATCGAGGCTTGTCGGTAGGCCGGCTTGTTCAGCACGAAATCCGGATCTGGCGAGCCATCCGGCCGGGTCTTGAAATCGTAGAAAAGGCCCTTCGCCAGCCCCTCGCGCGAGACGGTCTTCAGGAACTGCTTCGGAATGATCTGGTCCGTGTCGATGTTGGCGATCGGCAGCGGCGCGGCGGTTCCGGTGAGGGTCGTGAACGGTTTCATGGCGCTGCTATCGCATGACCGGCGCGGATTGGGAACGCTAGAATCCCACCATCACCTTGCACTGCGTCGTCGGCTTCCTCAGCGCCTCGAACGCCCCGGGCAGCTGGTCGAGCGTAACGCGGTCAGTGACCATGTGAGCCACATCGATCCGGTCCTTGGCGATCATCTCGATGACGTAATCGAAATCGGCCGGCCGGTAGCCCAGCACGAACTGCAGCGTCAGCTCCTTCACGATGCCCATCATCGGCAGGATCTGGTCCATCTGCTGGCAGACGCCCGCGATCACGATCTTCGCCCCGCGCGGGGCGTCCATCATCACGCTGTTGATCATGCCGGGCGCGCCCACGCATTCGAAGATCACATCCGGTCCCTTGCCGGCGATGGCCTGTACCTGCGGCGTCAGCGGCTGTCTGGGGTCGATCGCATCCGTCGCGCCGAACCGCGCCGCGGTCGCGCGCCGGATCTCCGCGATCTCCGAGACGATCACATGCCGCGCCCCGAGGAAGCGCGCCCACAGCATCACCGCAAGCCCCACCGGCCCCGCGCCGATCACCAGCACGCTCGCCCCGCGCTCCATCTTCGCCGCATCGACCGTATGCAGGCCCACGCACAAGGGCTCGATCAGCGCCCCTTCCTCGAACGACACGCTGTCGGGCAACAGGTGCGCGCCATTGCCGCCGATCGTCACCAGCTCCGCGTACGCGCCGTGATGCTGGCCAAGCCCGATGCTCGTCGCGCTGGCGCACGCCCCGAATGTCGTGTCGCCCCGCACGCAGGCCGGACACACGCCGCACTGGATGTAAGGAAAGCCCGCCACGCGCTGGCCCTCCCTGAACTTGCCCTTCAGCGCCGACCCGATGCCGACGATCTCGCCGGAGAATTCGTGCCCTAGCACCGCGCCTGCAGGAATCTTCGACAGCGTGTGCGCCTCCGTCATGTGCAGGTCGGACCCGCATATCCCGCAATTGTGCACCTTGAGCAGAAGCTGGTGCGGCGCAGGCTTGGGATCGGCGATCGTCTCGACCTCGAGCGGCTGTCCGATGGCCTTGAACACGGCTGCACGCATCGCAAGTCCTTCCGTTCCTGCTTCAGGCCGCTCCTGCTTCAGGCCGCTCCTGCTTCAGGCCGCTCCTGCTTCCGGAACGGGCCAAGCCTCGCATCTTCTCAGGAGTTCTCAAGACCCTGCCCGTGCAGGGCGCTAGGCGCCTGCGTCCGAAATCACCAGCGTCGGCACGCCCACCGTGCCATCGCGCACCGTGAACACCTTCGTGCCCGCCCGCCGCCCCGCCCGGATCGACGTCAGCGCGAAGTTCGCCTTTTCCAGCCGCGCATGCGCCGCCTCGATGTCCGGCACGCGCCAACTGAGTCCCCACAGCTTGTCCGGCGCATGGCTGACGCCCGCCGACAGCTTGTGCGCCAGCTCCACCGTCAGCCCGCCGGCGCGGAAGAACATCAGCCGCATGTCCCAGTCCGGGTTCGACCGGTCGAGCGCCAGCCTTAGCCCCAGTCGCGCGCCATAGAGCGAGGCTGCCCGCTCCGGGTTCGCCGTGTTGATGACGACATGGTCGAGCCCGGCCACGGCATCGGGCTTTGCGGGCTTGCACACCAGCGGGTCAGGCGCCTTCCGCTGCAGCGCGAAGATGCGAACGCCATGCGTCGCCTGCTCGTCCAGCCGGAAGCGCGACCAGTAGCGCGCCTTGCCCGAGAACGGATCGACGCTCTCGCCCGGCGTGATCTCGTCCGGTTTCAGCGCGCGCCGGTCGAATGTCGCCCGCGCATCGGCAAGATCGTCGGTTGCGAAGATCAGCGACTTCAGCCCCACGCCGTCCTGGTCGATCATGGAATGAAGCCGCCGCGCCAGCGGTCCGCCGCCCGTCGGCGCCATGATCTCCAGCGCCGTATTCTCGAGCTGGAAAATCACCGTCGCCGAGCCGCCCGGATCGGTCGAGCGCCAGTCCGGCTCGCGGCCGAGCAGGGCGGAATAGGCGTTCTCCGCGTCGTCCACCGAAGTCGTGACGATGAGTACGTGGTCCAGTCCGGTGATCATGCGCCCCGCCGAAAGGACTCAAGCGTCCTTACCTGCGCACCATCGGTCGCAAAATTGTCATGCGCAAGCCACTGCGCCAGGGCGCCGCGGAGGGCAGGCCATTCGTCATCGGTGATGGAATACCATGCGGTATCCCGGGACTTTCCCTTCATCACCATGTCGTTGCGGAACAGACCTTCATAGGTAAAGCCGAATCGCTCCGCCGCACGCTTCGAGGCGGCGTTGGCCTCGTTGCATTTCCACTCATAGCGGCGATAGCCGAGGTCGTCGAAGACGTGCCCCGCCATCAACGCCAGCGCCTCGGTCGCCTCCGGCGTCCGCTTCAGCTTCGGCCCGAACGCGACGCAGCCGATCTCGGCGCTGCCATGCGCCTCGCGGATCCGCATGTAGGTCGCCATGCCCAGCACCTCGCCCGAGCCAGCTGCCCGGATCACCATCGTCCGCCAGCCCTCGTTCGCATGGCTGGCGGCCAGGAAGTCACCCATCTCCTCCGGCCTCGCCCACGGTCCCACCGGCATCCATGTCCAGATATCGGCATTGGCCTCGCCGCCCACCGCCGCAAACACGCCCGCGCCATGCGCCGCCCAGTCCAGCGGCTCCAGCCGCACCCGCTTGCCGGTCAGCACTTTCGCCCCCGGCGCCGGCCGCTTGGTCCATGTCGACAGGTCGCTCATGCGCCGGGAGTAGGGCCGGGCTTCGGCGCGCGCAAGCTCAGCGCAACGCCCGTGTCCGCATACGGAACAGGTCTCGTTGGCCACGGTTTTGCCGCGATTGCGCAACCCGTCCGGAGCGAGGCTGTGCCGATCCGGCAAATTTCATCGATTCCCGCCAGCTGATTTCAACCATCCTGCGGTATCATCCATCCTGAGTTGGAAGAGCGGTCGCCACGCTCCTGACGGGCAGCGGAATTCCTGACGGGAAGTTCAGGAACAGCTGCGCAGAAGTCACACTCCGCTGTCGATCCGCATCGCGTCTGAATGCGGGTTCATGCTGATGGCGAAAGGCGTTCCTACATTCCACAAACCGTGCGCGGTTCGCCGCAATCGGGACGAACTGCCGCCCGCGTTGCGTGGCCTGATGCTCGCATCGGAACTCGTCATGTGGTCCGGACATTCAACAACAAGCCCCAGCCAAGAAGGGCGGTCTGATATGAGCACTCACGTTTCCCTCTCCAAAGCCGAGGCGGTTGACGCCTACTGGTACCCGCAGGCGCGCCGCGAAGAATGGCTCGCCGACGTCATCGTCCACGCCGTGGGCATCGTTCTGGCGGTCGCCGGGTGCACCCTCCTCGTCATCACCGCCGCCAACTCGGGCTCGGTGAAGCTTACCGCCGCGCTGGTCGTCTATTCGGCCGGCCTGCTGGCCATGCTGGGCTGCTCGGCCCTCTACAATTCCAACACCAACCAGAAGCTTTCGAAGCTGCTGGAGCGTTTCGACCTCTCCGGCATCTTCCTGATGATCGCCGCGTCTTACACGCCGTTCATGCTGGCGACGCTCGACGGCCCGATGGCCTGGACGTTCCTCGGCGTGGTCTGGACGGTCGCCCTGGCCGGCATCGCCATGAACCTGCTGGTCCGCTGGAACGCGCCCAAGGTCTATATCGCCATGTATCTGGTGCTAGGCTGGGCCGCGCTGTCGATCATGGACAAGCTGATCCACTCGCTCTCGCCGCTGGGCCTCGGTCTTTTGGCGGCCGGCGGCATCCTCTACACGATCGGCGTCGTCTTCCACGTCAACAAGAAGCTGCCGTTCAACTCAGCGATCTGGCACGGCTTCGTCATCGCGGCCGCCTCCTGCCATTTCACCGCCATCTATCTCGACATCGCCCACGTGGCAGTGGCCTAGGACCCGTCCTGCCGACAAGCAAAAGGCCCGGCGTTTCGCCGGGCCTTTTTTGCATTCGAGGGCTGCGGACGCCTATTCTACCGACAGGATCACGCTGCGCACCGTGGGGTAGATGAACCTCTCCCACTTCTTGCCCGAGAACACGCCATAGTGGCCGACGCCCGGCTGCAGGTGCTGGCTGCGCAGGTGCGGCCTGAGCTTGGTCACCAGCTCGTGCGCCGCCGAGGTCTGGCCGACCGCGCAGATATCGTCCCGCTCGCCCTCCACGGTCAGCAGCGCCGTGCGCGTGATCTTCGAGCAGTCCACCACCTGGCCGCGATGCTTCAGCCGGCCCAGAGGCAGGCGCATCTCCTGGAACACCCAGGCCACCGTCTCGAGATAGAATTCCTCGGTCAGATCCAGCACGGCGAAGTATTCGTCGTAGAACGTCTTGATCTTCTCCGCCTCATCTTCCTCGCCTTCAACAAGGTGCCGGAACAGGGTCTTGTGGGCGTCGACATGGCGTTCGGGATTCATCGCCATGAACGCCGCCAGCTGCATGAAGCCCGGATAGACGCGCCGCCCCCAGGCCGGGAGCGGGAAGGGGACAGTCGAAATCAGGTTGTTGCGGAACCACTCGATCGGATGGTCCGTCGCCAGGTTGTTCACCGCAGTCGGGTTGATCCGGCAGTCGATCGGGCCGGCCATCAGGGTGAGCGAGCGCGGCGTACACGGGTGTTTCTGCTCCGACATCACCGCCGTCGCCACCATCGCCTGCACGCAGGGCTGGCACACGGCCACGATGTGAGCGCCGGGACCGAGATGCTCGAGGAACTGGATCAGGTAGTCGACATAGTCCTCGAAACCCCACCGGCCCTGCGCCAGCGGCACTTCGCGCGCGTTCTTCCAGTCGGTGATGTAGACGTCATGGTCCTGCAGCATCGTTTTCACGGTATTGCGCAGGAGAGTCGCGAAGTGCCCCGACAGCGGCGCCACCAGCAGCACCTTGGGCTGCGGCGCATCAATGTCCTTCCGGAAGTGCAGCAGCCGGCCGAAAGGCAGGTCCAGCGCCGTCTCCTCGACGACCAGCGCTTCCCGGTTCTCCACCATGACCGACTTGATGCCGAAGGGCTGGGAGACGTGCGTCAGCTTGGCGCGGGTCGCCATTTCGAGGGCCGCCATGACCTGGCGCAAGGCGGGCGTATCGGCCGAGCCGTTAAGGGTGGAGCGAAGTTGCAAGGCAGCCAACGCAGCAGCGCGAAACGGCGCCGAAGCCTGCATCTGGGCCTCGTAAATATGATACCACATATCCCGGCGCGCTCTATTCTTAGGCAGATGCGTGACCCATCCAGCTTCCTTAACGAAGCCTAGTTCCCGACATACTGCACTGCGACATACCATTGCATAATAGGATTAAGGGCAAGGAAAGTGCCGAGATGACGGGCGCTAGACTGACAATATCGAGCAGGAACTACTCGTCCTGGTCGCTCCGGGCATGGTTGTTCTGCCAGCTGGCCGAGCTGGAGGTGGAGGTCGAAAGCACCCCGCTGGACGATCCCAACGCGCGGGCCGAGCTCCTGCTTCTGTCCCCAACGGTCCTTACCCCGCGCCTCGACCATAACGGGGCGAGCATCTGGGACACGATCGCCATCGCCGAATACCTGGAGGAGGAATTCCCCAACAAGGGGCTCCTGCCGCTCGAAAAGGTCTCGCGCAGCCACGCCCGCTCGATCATCGGCGAGATGCATGGCGGCTTCTACAACCTGCGCTCGGCCCTGCCGATGAACCTGCGCGCCCGCTATCCGGGCTTCCGGGTCTTCACCGGCGCCAAGGCCGACATCCGTCGTGTGCTGACGATCTGGAACGAGTGCTTCGAACAATACCGTGGCCGCTTCCTGTTCGGCGACCATCCGACGCTGGCCGACGCCATGTACGCTCCCGTCTGCACGCGCTTCGTCACCTACGACGTCGCATTGGAGGGCAAGGCCGCTGAATACCGCGACCGCATCATGGCCTGGTCCCCGATGCAGCGCTGGATCGAGGACGCGAAAGCCGAACCCGTCGAAATCGAAGAACTCGACATCGAGTTCTGATCCGTCTCCAGACAAGAAAGCGCCGACTCCGGGAAAAGAGTCGGCGCCAGTACCGAAGAGCGGGAGTCGCTCCTAGGGTAGAACCTTGTCGTCAGAACCGGATCTGGAGTTCCACACCCCATGTCCGCGGCGGACGAAGCGTTTCTCCGACCTGATAGCAGGAGTTCGCCGGAGGGAGGCCGAATGCGGCAGTCGTGGCGGCAGTCGTGTAGCACTCGGTTGGCGACACGATGCGACCGTTACCGGGCGTGCCCACAGCACCAGCTTCGCGCAGACCCGCGCCGCGGCTGTCGTACTGGATCTCGTCGAACATGTTCCGGACGAAGCCGATCAGCGTGAAGTTGCCGTCAGAGCTGGTCCAGCTCACGCGGCCATCCACCTGATCCCAGGACGGGATCTTGGTGTAGCTGCGGTTGAAGATCGAGCTGAACGAGATGTCCTGCCAGAAGTAGCTGAGCGAGGCGTCAACTTTCGAGCCATCCTCGAAGTCCCAGGTGTAGACGCCGTTGAGCGCAGCTTTGTTCTTCGGGCTGAACGGCAGGATGTTGCCGTTCAGCGACTGGCCCTGAACGCCCACGCAGTTCGGGTTGGGAACGTTGGGGTTCGCAGCCGCCGGCGTAGACGTGCACGCCTCGGGTCCCTGCGGCTGGGCCGCCGGGTCGAGTGCATACGGGTCAAGCGCATGAACCAGTGACGGCGACTCGCCGATTTCCGGGTTCGTCCAGCCATAGTTGAACAAGAGCCGGAAATTGTCCGTCGGATACCAGATCGTCTCGAGTTCGAAGCCGCTCGTCTTCGTGTTGGGCAGGTTGACGTATGAAGAATATGCTGGCGGCCGCGGCAGCGGACCCGAGCCGTCCGGGTCATCCGGCACGATCGTGTTGGAGACCTGGTAGCCATTGTAGTCGTAATAGAACAGCACCGCGTTGGTGGTGAGGTTCCAGTCCGTCCACTCGCGCTTGAAGCCGAGTTCAAAGGCGTCGACCAGCTCCTTGTCGGTGTAGGGCGTTGCAACCTGCGTGCAGAACGTCGCCGCGCAGCCAAGGCCGCCCGGCTTGTAGCCGCGGTTGTACTTGCCGTAGATCAGCGTGTCGTCATCCGGCGTCCAGTCGACGCCGAGGACGCCCGTCACTTCTTCCCAGGACGCCACGATATCGCGGTAGCTGTTGCCGTACGCGTCGTAATAGATCCCGTACCGGCTCTTGTCTGCTGCGTTGGTGCCTTGTGCGGCGCAACCAGTGCCGCCGATCGATCCGTTGGCTGTCGTCTCGTTTGTATTGACGACGCCCTTGCCCGCCGAACCGCAGGGGTTCGATGCGGAGTACGTGGTCGGGTCGGCGCCGCCGAGCGTGCCGGTCACATCCATCCTGCTGATGCCGAACGGAAGAAGACCGAAAAGGCCGGCGAGCGTGTAGTGGTTGATCACGCGTGCGTATTCACGCGTGGTCATGTTGTCTTGCGACCACCGGACGCCCGCGGTCAATTTCCATTCATCATTCAGCTGCCAGTCTGTCTGCAAGAACCCGCCATAGGCGTTGTTGAGGCCCTGGTTGTTCGTGCGGAACATCAGCGACGCGCCGCAACGTATCGCGCCGGAGTTGATATAGCGTCCCGTGCAGGACGGCTGGATCGTCGTGGCCGAGGCGTAGGGCGACAGGGCGTTGGAGATCGGACCACCCGGATCGCGGAGCTGATCCACGAAGATGATCTGGTTGTAGTTCTCCTGGTACTGGTAGAGACCGGCGACGACCTGCAGAGGTCCCTCCCAGGTCGACAGGAAGTTCAGTTCGTTCGAATACCACGCACGGTTCTCGTTATAGTCCGAGACGCGCTCGGTGGCGTAGTTGTAGCCGGACCGGCAACCGTAAACCGACATGGCCGGCGTGCAGGTGAAGCTCTTCACCGCGGTTCCGTCCTGATCCTGTTGCAGGTTGTAGTGATACCAGACATAGCCGCCGAGATATTTGATGTCGAAAGCAGGCGCGTGGTAGACGGCTTCGACCGCGTATTCCTGCGTCGGCCACAGGTGGGCGAAGTTGGTGAAGTCGGTGTTGAAGGCATACCGGTCGGTGAGCGCCGGATTCGTGGTCTGCGTGCCGACCTGAACTCTTCCCGGATCGGCAAGACCGAACCAGCCGTTGGGGCCGAGTTCGGCGGTCGAGTTGAAGAAGCGCGTACCGTAGGGATAGGGATCGTCCGCGCCTGTACGCGCGCCGGGCGGGCCCTTGCGCACATCCCAGCTCAGGCTGCCTCCGCGGATCCAGAGATCGATGTCATCGCCGATGTCGAACTCGAGCTGAGCCTCGACGTACGAATCGTCCTTGCGGCCGCCTTCCGTCTCAAGTCCGGAATAGTTGGTGAGGAAGCCTTCCTTCTGCGCCTGGCGTGAGTAGCTGTGGTCTCTCAATAGGTTGTCCACTCGGCGCGGACCGAGGAGATTGATGTTGCGACACGTCAATTTCTTCGGAGGTACGCCGAGTGAACATTCACAAGAATGCCCGCACCACGCTGCATAGTCGAGCAGAGATCG
>JBGAKC010000050.1:0-30678 GCA_044224605.1 Hyphomonadaceae bacterium | reverse complement strand
GGACAGATGCCCGGCAGCCAGGACTTCGCAGCCGACCCGCGCAACGCCAACCTGAAGGTGTGGCTGAACGGAAAGCTCACGCCCAAAGATCAGGCGAGCGTGTCCATCTTCGATGCGGGCTTCGTGCTGGGCGATGGCGTGTGGGAGGGGTTGAGGCTTCACAAGGGCGCCCTGCTCTTCCTCGATGAGCATCTCGAGCGGCTGTATGCGGGCGCGAAGGACATCGCGCTCGATCTAGGCCTGTCGCGCGATGAAATGAAACAGGCGTTACACGACACGCTGGCGGCCAACGGCATGAGCCACGGCGCGCACCTGCGCCTGATGGCGACGCGCGGGGTGAAGAAGGCAGTGAACCAGGATCCGCGCAATGCGCTCGGGACGGCGACTTTGGTGATCGTAGCAGAGTACAAGGACCCGAGCCCGGACATCGTGACCAACGGGCTGGCAGTGGCGACCTCCTCGATCCGGTGCACGCCGGCGGACATGTTCGACATGCGACTTAACTCGCATTCGCGGCTGGCGTTGATCCGCGCGCTGCTCGATGTGATTCCGAAAGGCGGGGACGAGGCATTGATGCTGGACCCGGGCGGCTTCGTGTCGAGCTGCAATGCGACGAACTTCTTCTGGGTGAAGGATGGCGAGGTGCGGACCTCGACCGGGGAATTCTGCTTCAATGGCGTGACGCGCGGGGCCGTGATCAGGCTGTGCGATGCGAACCAGATACCGATCAGGCTGGATTTCTTCCCGCTGCGCGACGTGCACGATGCGGACGAGGCGTTTGTGACGGGGACGTTCGGCGGTCTGACGCCGGTGCGGTCTGTCGACGACCGTGTTTTCCCGGCGGGTACGCCAGGACCGATGACGGCGCGGCTGCGCGCGCTCTACGAAGCGCTGAAGGACGAGCAGGCGCTCTATGCGCAGATGCGGGGCAACCCATGAGCTATGTGCTTCACTATTCGCCTGGAACGGCCAGCATGGCCGTGCACTGGATGCTGATCGAGCTCGGCGTTCCGTTCGAGCTGGCGCTGGTTGATTTTGACGCCGGAGCGCAGAAGAGCGCTGACTATCTGGCGCTCAATCCGTCCGGCCGCGTGCCGACACTGGTTATCGATGGCGCGCCGTTCGCCGAGAGCGCGGCGCTGCTGATGCTGCTGGCCGAGCGGCATCCCGAGGCGAAACTGGCGCCGGCTGTTGGCGCGCCGGAGCGCGAGGCGTGGATGACGATCATGATCTATCTGGCCAACACGCTACTGCCGGCGTTTCGCGACTGGTTCTATGCGGCGCAGGATGGCGATGCGGCGGGCGCCGGTGTGGTGAAGGCGTTGGCGCGCAAGCGGATCGAAGGCGTGTGGGACAGACTGGATACACAACTAGCCGACGGCCGGACGCATCTGATTGGTGAGGCAGTGACAACGGTGGACCTGCTCGCAACCATGCTGATGCGATGGTCGCGCAACATGCCGAACCCGGCGACGACATGGTCGAACCTAGGCCGTTACGTTGTGCGGATGCGTGCGATGCCGAGCTTCATCGAGACCTGTGACCGCGAGGGGCTGATGGAATGGCGGAACTGTTGAGAATTGCGATGTGGTCGGGGCCGCGGAACATTTCCACGGCGATGATGCGGTCGTTTGGCGCGCGCAGCGATACGTGGGTGGCGGATGAGCCGTTCTATGCGGCTTATCTCGCGGTCTCGGGCGCGGATCATCCGATGGTGGCGGAGACACTGGCGAGCCAGCCGAATGACTGGCGCGATGTGGTTCCGCAATTGCTGGCTGCGCCGCCGGGCGGGCGAAGCGTATTCTACCAGAAGCATATGACGCATCACATGCTGTCAGGCTTCGGGCTCGACTGGATGGCGGAGTGCAGGAATGCATTTCTCATCCGCGATCCCGAGGCGGTGCTCGCGTCCTACGCGGTGAAGCGCGGGGAGGTGTCGCTCGAGGATGTCGGCTTCGTGCAGCAGGCGGAGATCTTCAGGCGCGAGGCGGACCGGCTCGGCTATGCGCCGCCGGTGATCGAAGGCGCGGACATCCTGCGCGATCCGAAGGACATGCTGGTGAAGCTGTGCAAGGCGCTGGGCATTCCGTGGGATGCTGCGATGCTGAGCTGGCCGGCGGGGCGTCGGGAAACGGACGGCGTGTGGGCGCCGGCCTGGTATGACGCGGTCGAGAAGTCGACAGGCTTCGAGACGCCGAAGGCGGAGAAGAAACCCAAGCTGGCCGATCACCTGCAGCGCATCGCGGACGAGGCGCGGCCACATTACGAACAGCTGGCGAAGTGGAAGATCAGCCCAGCATCTCCTGCGCCTTCGCGCTGAGGAGCGAGCGGGCGCCATCCGGCGTGCGGATTGCGAAGATGGCGGCGAGCCCCAGCCCGTTCGCGAGGACGAGGCCTTCATCGGAGCCGAGGGCGAACAGTGCGGTGGCCCAGCCGTCTGCATTCTCGGCATGCACATCAATCACGGCGACACCCGAGAGCGTGTTGCCGACGGGCGCTCCTGTGCGGCCATCAAGCAGGTGGGAGACGCCGTCGCGGCGGCGGACAAAGTCGCCGGAGGTGGCGACGGCGAGGTTCACGAGGGCGATGTCGGTGTGGGCGGGTTCGTCCGGCGCGGGGGCGATGTCGGAGAGTTCGAGCTGAACCCACCAGGGCTGCGCATCGGGCTTTACGCCCTGCCCGACGAACTCGCCGCCTATCTCCATCAGGAAACTCGGGATGCCGAGAGCGCACAGGCGCCGCGCGCAGAGGTCAACCGCGTAGCCCTTGGCGATGGAGGACAGGTCGAGCGCAACGCCGCCGGGCTGGAAGGCGCGGAGGTGCTGGATATCGAGCTTGATATCGCGCCATGTGTTCACGCCCGATGGCGTTGCTGGCGGGCCGAAGCCGAGCATGTCCATGCGCGAGCCGAGCGCAAAGTTATACGCGCCTCCACTGAGATCAGCGATGTCGCGCGCTTTCGAGAGCACGTGGAAGAATTCCGGTTTCAGATCGTGCCAGCCGGGCTCGCGGTTGAAGCGGCAGAGGTCGGAGGCGGGCTCCCAGTTGCTCATCTGCCGGATGACGCGGACGAATGTCTCCTCCAGCGCCGTGACCACCGCACTGTTCTCGACGCTGTCCGGCGCTGCGTAGCTGAGCGACCAGCCTGTGCCCATCGTGGCGCCGGAGAGGCGGCGGATGGGGGCGTCGATGCGGGAATTGCGGACATCCGCCGGCTTCATGCCGAGCGGAATCAGAAGCCGGCCTGCTGCGGGCGGACCGGCTCCTTCATCTTGGCGATCGGCGGGCGTCATCAACCCGGCAGGACTTCCAGCACGGCGACGTAGGTCGACATGCTATTGACCGTCTTGCCTTCCATCGTGGCCGTGCCCTTCGATTCAGCTTCGAGCCAGTACATGCCGGCATTCGGCGCGTTGAGCTTGAATGAGCCGTCGGCGCCGGTCTTGATGGTGATTTCGCCGGGCGCGTTGCGGTAGCGGTCGCCGCCCTGGATAAGGGTGACCTCGACATTGGCGGCGGGCTTGCCGCTGTCGATGAGTTTGAACGAGGCGGCTTCGCCGGCATAAAGATCGTTCGGATGGGTAACAGCGACGAGCTCGAGGCCCTTGCCGGTCGTCTTGATTTCGGACGGGGCGCCGTTGGTGACGAAGGTCTCGACGCGGCGGCTTGAGAGGGTGAGTTCGACGCCGGGCTTCCTGTCTATGCCTTGGGAGACATATTCCGCCATCGTGCCGCGCCAGCGCTTGGTCTCCGCGCCCTCCTTCCACGACGCATTGAGGCCGGTGTTGGCCTGCGCGATGCGGTAGGTGCCCTTCTGGTCGAGCTTGATGTCGAACGTGGTGCGGTACTGGCCGACCGTGGCGTTGGCGGGCTTCACGGCGGAACCGTCCGGCGCGGTGATCGTGACCTGCTCGATCTGCATCGGGCGATGATCGGGGAAGAACAGGTCGTTCGAGATCGCGGCGTCGATCGTGACCCAGGCATTGTCGCTCGAGACGACAGTGGCCGACGGGACGATCCACGCGCGGTGCGCTTCGGCGGCGCCGATTGTCAGCGCGGCGACAGTGGTGGCGACGATCAGGCGTCTGGCCAAGGTTTTCATGTGACGTCTCCCGGTGAGAATTACTTGATCAGCTTGAGCGTGATAGCGCCGAGTTCGTCCTTGCCGGAGGCGGTCGCTTCGGCGCCGGGCGTCCAGTTGAAGGGGATTTCGACGAGTTCCTTGCCGCCGACTTCGCGCGCGGCTTCGACGATGAGTTTGTATTCGCCCGGCGCGAGGTTCGCGAGCGGGCCTGAGTCAGTCTTGAACTCGAGCTTGTGCTTGCCCGGCGGCTTGGTGGGGCTGGAGACGCCGTCGATCGGCATGTCGAGACCGCGGCCCGTGCGACGCCACCACTGGCGGATGTCCTTCAGCCACTTCTCGCCCTCCCCCTCCTTCATGTTGAGGCCGTACCAGACCGAAAGGTTGGCGGCGACCTTGCCGGAGGCATCCTCGATCCAGATGGCGACGTAGGGGCGGTGGTATTCGGAGACGTTGAGCTTCGGAATCTCGACCGTGAGTTCGAGCGTACCCGCATGGGCGGCGCCCGCCATCACGACCGGAACTGCGAAAGCGACGACGTTGCGCATACTCACCTCAAACTCACACGTGGATCAGGAAGACAGCGATGATCGCCGGAACGAGAAGACCCGCGCCGACGATGAACCAGGTCGGCGGGCGGCGCGGCGCGTGCATCCAGAGAAGCACGAGACCGGTGATACAGAAGAGGATGGCGGCGGCAGCGAATATGTCGAGGAACCAGAACCAGACCGGGCCTGTGTTGCGGCCCTTGTGCAGGTCGTTGAGCCACGAGATCGCGCCGCGATCCGTGTTCTCGTAGGTGACGTCGCCGGTTTCGCGATCGACTGACAGCCACGCATCGCCGCCCGGCTTGGGCATGCCGACATAGACGTCCGTGTCCGACCATTCGCCGGTTCTGCGCGAGACGGGCGCGCCCGTCTCCTTCTCCAGCCAGTCGGCGACCGGCTTGGGCAGGATTTTCGTCTGGCCTTCCGGCGGCGCCTCGCCGAGCTGCGCAAGCAGGTCCTGCGGCATCACCTTCTCGATCTGGGTGACGACGGGTTTGCCCTCGATCTGGCCGGCATGGTTCAGCGTGATGCCGGTGAACGCGAACAACAGCATCGCGATCAGCGTCGCAGCGCCGGTGATCCAGTGCCAGATGCGGGCCTGCGTCATCCAGAAGAGGCGGCGGACCTTGGCGCGATGCGCCTTCTTCGCCGCCTTCTCGGCGGCTGCCGCGTCAGCGGACGCGTTCGTGCGTATGTCCGACCCCTCGGCCATCAATCTCCCTGACGTGCGGATCGAAACCCACGCGCAATGCCATTCCGGGCGCCCCATGACGCCTTACGGGTGACCCCGTTTCGGATGGCGAGCGATACGCGAGAGAATTCGCGATTGCAACCCATTCTCATTTGCAGATAGCAGGAAAAACGCAGCCGTGATCAGGTTTTGCTCAGGGCGCCACGAGCAGCCGCTCGAAATAGATCAGCGGCGCGGTGCGGAAGAGCGTGCGCCCGCGCTCGGAATAACCGCACTTCGCGTAGAAGCCGCCCGCGCCGGCGTCGGCATCGAAAGCGTCGAGGCGGATCGCCTGGCCTGCTCCCTCGCGCCAGGTTCTTGCTCGCTTTTCCGCGTCCACCAGAAGCGCGCGACCGACACCTTTTCGCTGGGCCACCGGATCGATGGCCATGCTGGTGAGGTAGATCGGCGTCTTCACTTTCGTGAAGTAGGCGGGGTCGATGGCCCAGGGCTTCCGGGTGGACAGCGTCAGCGTGCCGATGATCGCGCCAGCGTCGACGGCGATGATCACACGCCCCCGCTTCATCGCGAACCGGACGCCCTTCTCTGTCGCGTCGGACGACCATAGCCCCTTGCCGAACCTCTCTGTCAGGTCGGCCGCCGCGGCCCGGCGAACCGCGGCGATCTCATCCGCATCCGCATCGACCGCCTCGCGGATCGACAGCTTCACGTCCGGCCTCCCGACGTACAGCGCGCAACCTGCGGACCCTCTCCCGGTTTGCGAGGCGGCGCCACCTCCTGGACATGATCAGATGCACAATTTTTGCGAGGCCCCAAAAACAAAGGCGCGCGATCCCTTGAGGACCGCGCGCCCGGTTAGTCGGCATTGATGAGGCGCGATGGCCTAGAACGTCCAGCGCACGCCGGCGTCCCAGCTCGAACCCTTGATATCGACATTGGTGGCGTGACCCTGCGTGTCGGTCATGCCGAACGATCCGGCGTCGAAGTAACGGAACTGCCCGGTCACCGCCATGTTGCCGCCGACCGGCACGGAGAAGCCGGCCATCGCCTGCCAGCCAAAGCTGAGTTCGTCATTGTCGATCAGCGACACCGCTCCCGCGTTCGGCGCTGTCGGGCGCGGACCGAAAACCTCGACCTCCGCCTTCACCGGACCGCCGCCGATGCCGACGAAGGGCGTAATGCCCTGCATGCCGTCAAAGTCCCAGAAGGCGTTCAGCATGCCGCTCACGAGGTTGATCGTGCCGTCGGTCTGGCGTGTGACGTTCGGCGGGCGGGTCGAGCTGTACGAATTGGCGTCAGCCGCTGTCAGGCCAAACTCGCCCTCAAGGCGCAGCGAGCCGAAATCCCAGCCATAGGAGGCGTGGCCGCTCCAGTCATCGTCCAGATCAACCGACATGATGATCGGATTGCCGGCCGAAACGCCGTTCTGGATCTCGACGTCCGCCGTATCGATCCGCGTCCAGCCTGCGCCGAGACCGATATAAGTTTGCTGCGCTTGCGCCGCCCCCCCGGCAAACGCCGTCGCCAGCGTCGCTGCCGCGACGCCGATGCCCCATTTCAACATTATGAAGTCTCCTAGTTTTCCTGACCCCGATTGGCCCAACGGCCAGGCACAGCTTTACACGTTTCGGTTCCATGACAAATGTGTGACCGCCCGCAAGGCGAGCGTTTGGCCCCAACTGCACGTCTCTAAGACCCTTGAACTTGAGGCTTTCCGTTACGGCGTGCATGAGTTGCGGAAAGACAACTTGCAGGACTAATCGAGGATTTTCATGGCGCACCGCACTTTCCTGAAGCTTGCCCTGCTGGGGGCGGTTTCGCTCACCGCGTGTTCGACGACGATGCAGAGTCAGACCGGCGTGAGCGCCAGCGCGATGGCGATTCACCAACGCCTCCTGACGCTCGACACCCACCTCGACACGCCTGCCCTGTTCGACCAGCCGCGTGGCTACGACATCATGGTGCGCCACAATGTCGATCGCGACGGGTCGCAGGTCGACCTGCCGCGCATGAACGAGGGCGGTCTCGATGGCGGCTTCTGGGCGATCTACATGGCGCAGGGCCCGCTGACGCCTGAGGGCTATGCGAAGATCCGCGACACGGCGCTGATCCGCGCGACGTCGATCCACAAGATGGTCGCGGCCCATCCCGACAAGTTCGAGATCGCGCTGACCTCCACGGACGCCGCGCGCATCAATGCGGCCGGCAAGAAGGTCGTCTTCCTGTCCATGGAGAACTCGTACGAGCTGGGCGATGACATTTCGCTCATCGACACCTTCTACAAGCTCGGCGTGCGGATGATCGGCCCGGTGCACAACGGCACCAACCAGCTGGCTGACTCGGCCAACCCGGGCGCGGCGGGGAACAAGTGGGGCGGGCTTTCGCCCATGGGCAAGGCGTTCGTGAAGCGCGCCAATGAGCTGGGCATGGTTATCGACGGGAGTCACTCTTCGGACGCCGCCATCGAGCAGATGATCGACCTGTCGACGACGCCGATCATCCTCTCGCACCATGGCGTGCGCGGGCTCAACGATCATCCGCGCAACCTGACCGATGCGCTGCTGAAGAAGCTCGCAGCGAGGGGCGGCGTGGCGCAGATGAACACGCTGTTCCTGAAGACGCTGCCGCCGGCGTCGCCCGAGCGCATTGCGGGGCTTAAAGCGATCAACGACAAGTACGGTCCGCCGGCGGCGCTGCCTGACGAGAAATACGCGGCCTACCTCGATGAAATGGAAACGCTGAACAAGACCTATCCGGCGCCGCAGGCCGACTTCGAAGACTACATGAAGCAGATCCTCTACGCGATCAAACTGATCGGCGTGGATCATGTCGGCCTCGGCGGCGCCGACTGGGATGGCGGCGGCGGCCTCACCGGCTATCGCGATATCACCTTCATGCCGAAGGTCACCGAGCGCCTGCTCAAGGAAGGCTATAGCGAAGCCGACCTCGAGAAGATGTGGAGCGGGAACGTACTGCGCGTGCTGAAAGCGGCCGAGGACTACAAGGCGAGCCTGCCGAAATAGGTCAGGCGCCGCCGGTCATCGCCTTCCAGGCGGACGCGACCAGGACCGTGTCCTTCAGCATGAAGAAGGACGTGACCAGCAGGTAACAGCCGAAGATCCGTTTCAGCTTTACCGGATCGAGGCTGTGCGCTGCGGCGGCGCCGAAGGGCGCAGTCAGCACGCTCATGGCCGTGATCGAGACCAGCGCGATCAGGTTGACGAAGCCGATGGAGCCGACCGGCAGGTTGGGCTGGCCGAAGCCGGTGATCATCGAGCCAATCGCGCCAGGCACCGCTATGATCGTGCCGAAACCCGCCGCGGTGGCGACGGCGCGATGCATGTTTACCCCGCTCATGGTCATGATGAGGATCGCAGGCGTGCCCCCGCCGATGCCGAGGAGCGACGAGAACGCGCCGAGGCCGGAACCGAGCGCAGCGCGGGCAGGACCTTTCGGGAGATTCTCCGCCGTTTTCGTCTTGCGGCCAAGGATGCGGAAGATGAACTGAAGTCCAAGCGGGATCAGGAAGACGCCGAAGGCGATCTTGAGCTGGTTGCCGTCCATGAAGCTGGTGAGCGCGACACCGGCGATGACGCCCGCCACCACCCAGGGCAGCCAGCCTTTCAGGATATTCCAGTCGACTGCTCCCCTCTTCGCATGCGCCTGAACGGAGCGAAGCGAGGTGAAGAAGATGGTCGCCAGCGACGTGCCGATGGCGACGTGCATGATGTGCTCGTTGCCGCCGGCGTGCGGCAGCACGGTGAGCACTGCAGCAAGCGCCGGCACGACCACGAATCCCCCACCTATGCCGAACATGCCCGCCACAAAGCCCGCGAACAGGCCGGCGAGGAGCATGGAGCCAACGAGAAGTCCGTATTGCTGGAACGCCGCGCCTAGCCAGTCAGGTTGAGACGCAACTTCCGCCATGTCGTTCAGCGCCACGCCAGTTTTTCCGGTCTGAATGCCGTTGTTGAATGCAGGCGACTTCGCGCTGCTCGCGGGAGGCGGGCAAGGTTCGGAAGGCCACAGAGCCTCCGAACCCTGCCGGGCGCCGCCATTTGCAGCGTCCGCGCCTCAAGGCCGACCACGCGGCAATGCGCCGCCGCGTGGCCCTCCGTCCTAGAAGGAGTAGGACAGTCTCCCGTAGTAGTAGCCGCCGTTGAATCCGAACGGAGACAGCGACGACCACTGGTTCACATAGCCATTGGAGTTCAGGTTTAGCGATTCCTGGGTCACCCAGGCAGGCGCCTTGGCCGGATACTCGTTGAACAGGTTGTCCGCCCCGATCGCTAAGTTCCAGCTGTCGTCGATGTCATAGGAGATCTCGAGATCGGTCACGAGCGTGGTGTCGAGTTCGGTCGCGTACCAGGTCGCCGTCTGCGGAGACTGACCGATGGAGCGGGCCGGGCCGTTGACCGTTTCGGTCAGGCTGACCGTGTATTTCCCGATCTCCCAACGGGCGCCGAGGTGGAAGCGGAACGTCGGAGATGAGTTCTCGAAGTTGTAGGCGGTCGTCTTGCTGAACAGCGCTGGCTCTGGGCCGGTCGCGCCAACCAGGAGCGCCGCCGGAGGCGCGGCGATTCGCGTGACGTGCTGTTCGGTATAGTTGCCCGACAGCGTCCAGTCGACCGAGCCCCATTCGTCGAAGTCGGTAGAATAGGTGATAACGAGATCGGCGCCGCGTGTCTCGGTGTCGATGCCGTTGATGAACATCGACGCGCCTATGCTCCACGAAGCGTTGGTGTAGATGGTCGGATCGATCTGCACGCCGTTCGCCGCGATCGCCTGCACGACCGCCGGCAGCTTGGTCACGTTGGGGCTGGTGTTGGACGACGCCCCCGTAAGACTGCTTGATCCGATGATCCGGTTGTCGATCTCGATCTGGTAGACATCGAGCGTGATCGACAGGTCCGACATCGGGTGGGCGACGAAGCCAAGACTGTAGTTGGTGGATTCTTCGGGGCTGAGACCGTTGCTGCCCAGCAGCTTCGCGCCCGGAGAGTTCGGAGCGAGCTGGCCGCTAATGCTGGAAGGACCGACGTTAATGCCCGAATAGTAGCCTTCGGCCAGTGTCGGCGCCCTGAAGCCCGTGGAAATCGTGCCACGAAGCGCAAAGGCGTCGCTGAAATCGTAGCGACCGGTGAGCTTGCCGATCGTGGTGTCACCAAAGTCGCTATATTTTTCATAGCGAACAGCAGCGTCAAGCGTCAGGCCGGAGATCGGCTTCGTGTCAGCCTCGAAGTAGACCGCCCAGCTGTCGCGTTCATTGTCGCTCGCATCGCTTGGCGCAAATCCATAATAGGATTGCGAACCACCCTTGTAATAGCTGATCGGGTTGCCTGCGCTGAGCTTGTAACCATCGATGCGATATTCCGCGCCGCCGGCGAGCGTGACCGGCTCGGCGAAACCGACATCGACCTCATAGCTTCCGTCGAAAGTTGTCGTCCACTGGCTGGAATTGAACGTGCCCGCAAGGATGTCGCGTGGCGTGTAGCCAGGCTTGTACGCTGTCGTGGACGTCGCGAGGACGGATGTGTCGCGATAGTAGTCGGCGTTGGCCGTGTTGACGACGGTGACCTTGACCTTGTCCTCGCCGTAGACCGAGCCGAAGTCCCAATTGAAGCCGCCAATGCTTCCGGTGAACCCGGCGCCATACGAGTAGTCCTGCTCCACCGACTGCTGGCGCGGATCGAAGCCGAGCGGGAACGGAATGTCCGTGCGATTGCCGGCCCCGTCGACCGCCTTGCCGGTCACGACGTTGGGAAGGCGGTAGTTCTCGTGAGCTTCGCCTTTTTTGAAGCCGTACGAACCGAACGTATAGAAATCGAGCGCGTCGGAAATCGTGTAGCCGCCATTGAAGTTGAATACGTCGACCCTGATCTGCGGATCACCGGCAATGCGGTTGAGATAGGGCCATCCCGGCGCAGTCACGACCTGCGGGTAGGATCGGGCGGGGCTGTTGACGGCTCCGGCGTTCCAAGGGCCGTTGACGACGCGCGGATCGAATTCGCCACGGAAGCTGTCATCACGGAATTTCGAGTCGTAGGTCAGGTTCATGAAGGCGCCGTCGAAGGGCGCCCAACCCGTATTGGCCGAGACGTGATAGCTCTCCCCGCCGCCGTCGAAATACTGGCCGCCATCCAGCGACACCTTGCCGCCGGAAGAGTCTGTCTTCTGGATGATGTTGATAACTCCAGCGATCGCATCCGAGCCATATTGTGCGGCCGCCCCGTCGAGCAGCACCTCGACGTGATCAATCGAGCCCGAGGGGATGAAGCTGAGGTCGGCGCCCGCGCCGCCCTGGAACGCCCCGCCGAGCACGGCGAGGTTCGATGTGCCGTGCCGGCGCTTGCCGTTGACGAGCACCAGCGCGTGGTTGGGGCTCAGGCCGCGCAGTTTGGCTGACAGGGTGAGAGCCGCCGTATCGCCGCCGAACGATTGCGCCGTGAAGGACGGCACATTCTGGGACAAGGCGATCCGCAGGTCCGGCTGTCCGGTGCTCAAGAGACTGTCAGAATCGAGCACGACGACCGGCGCCGGACTGTCAGCCGCGGTCAGGCCAGTCGTCCGCGTCCCTGTGATGATGATGACATCGCGCTTCTCTTCAGATGGCGCTGTCGGGGCGTCTGCTCCGCTCGTGTCTGGCGCGCTCTGGGCATAGGCTGCGCCCCCGCCAACCAGCGCGGCGCTTGCGACGACCGCGCTCAATATCCCCCGATACATCAGTCTCGATTTCATTGTCGTCCCCGACTTGTGTTTCTGTTCTCCTCTTTCCTCCCGGTGGTCTTCTCGTTGTGACGATAAGGTCATCGCGATGCGCACGGTGAAAGTCGAACCGCATTTGCGACGCGCCAAATCGTGATGCTGTCGGATTGACGGGCGCCCGCTTCCGGCAGGCGCAACGGTCAACAGGGCGACGCTGCGCACGCAGCCGCCCGACGCGAATTTTTCCTATCGCAGACAGGATTATGACAGCTTCACCGCGGCGCACCACATCGCAACGCGCGATCGTCGCGACGTAAGCCGATTCAGTTCACGCGCTGGTGAGGCGTTGAGCGCACGCGCACAAACGCTCGTCACATCAAGCACCTTCCACGCCGCGCGAAAGGCGATTTGCGCAAAATCTGCGCGCGTTTGCGCGAAGAGCGACCATCGCCCTTGCGCGCACTGGACGCCGTTTGCGCACGATGTACCAAGAAGAGGCGCCAGAACGCAGCGCACGCTTGCGGAGTGATGTGTGAAACGAACAGCCCTTGCCCTGTCGGTCGCCATTGCAGCGTTCATGGCCCTGCCCGCAGCCGCACAGGCGAAGTATGAGCCTCCGCGCACGCCGGACGGCAAGCCGGACCTGCAAGGCATGTGGACCAATTCGAGCATCACCACGCTGGAGCGAACCAACGCCTCCCTGCCCCTCGTGCTGAACGCCGAGCAGGTGAAGCGCATGGAAGACACGCGCGCGCAGCAGGCCGCCGCAGACGCCGCGCCGACGAAAACGCAACAGGCGCCCGAGGCCGGCGGCAATATCGGCGGCTACAATCTTTTCTGGATCGACCGCGGCGCGAAGGTAGGCGTCGTCGAGGGACAGGCGCGCTCGTCCTGGATCACCGATCCGCCCAACGGAAAGATGCCATTCTCGGCCGACGGCCAGAAGCGGATCAGCGCCATCCTGGCGAAACGCAGCGAAGACGGTCCCGAAGGCATGAACCCCGCCGACCGCTGTCTTGTTGGCAGCCGCGGCTCGGGCGGTCCGCCGATGCTGAACAATATCTACAACAACACGTACCAGATCGTTCAGACGCCGACGCACGTGATGATCGACGTCGAGATGATGCACGATGCGCGGATCGTCCGGATCGACCAGCAGCAGAAGCCCGAGGCGCTGAAGCAGTGGCTGGGCGACAGCGTTGGTCACTGGGAAGGCGATACGCTCGTTGTCGTGACAAGGAACTGGAACCGCTGGCACGGGGACTACGAGCCGGTCTACCTGTCAGAAAAGGCGGTGGTGACAGAGCGCTTCACGCGCACGAGCAAGGACGAGATAACCTATGGCTTCGAGGTGAACGATCCCGGCTTCTATACGCAGCCATGGAAGGGCGTGATGGTATTCACGCCGTCGAACGGCCCCGTGTACGAGTACGCGTGCCACGAGGGGAACTATGCCCTGTGGCATATCCTCGAAGGCGCGCGTGTTCTCGACGCCAAGGCGAAGTAATGGGACCGCCGGGCGCATGCCCGGCAGTTGCTCCGAAGCAGCGAGACTTCCGCGATTGATTGAGAGACCATGCCGGGCAGGCGCCCGGCGGTCCGGCTTACTTCACGTAGGCCCGCACTACCGCTTCGAGGAAGTCGCGACCTTCGTAGAGGGATTTCACACGGATCTTCTCGTTGAGGCCGTGGGCGTTGGTCTCGCCTGCCGTCGAGAACATGCCGCTCATGCCGTAAGTCGGGATGCCCGCGTTCATGAGGAAGCGGCCATCGGTGGCGCCGGCCGTCATCAGCGGCGCGATCGGAACGCCCGGCCACATCTTCTTCGCCGTCTCGCGCACGGGGTTCATGATCTCGTCGGTGAGTTCCGGCGGCGAGGAGCCGTCACGGCGCTTGACGATCGAGACCTTCACCTCGGTGTCGCCAACGGCCTTCTCCAGCGTTTCCTTCACCTGCTCCGGCGTCGTGCCCTGCATGACGCGGCAGGACAGCGTGGCGGTGGCGCGCTGCGGCAACGCGTTGGGCGCGTGACCCGCCTCGATCTGCGTGGCGACGCAGGTGGTGTGGACCGCGGCGTTGTAGGATGGATCTTTCATGACCGTGGCAAGGGCTGCCTGGTCGCTCGGATTCTTGGCCACGGCCGTCATCGCCGCGCCGGTTTCCCCGCCGATCAGCGGCCCGGTGACGCGGAAATATTCGCGCACGACCGGCGTGATCTGGATCGGGAAGGACAGTTTCGAGACTTTGTCCATCGCGCCCATCAGGCGGTAGATCGCGTTGTCTGGCACCGGACGCGAGGAGTGGCCGCCGGGATTGGTGACCTCCATCTGGTAGACCTGATGGATCTTCTCGCCCGCCTGCACCTGCAGCACCAGCGGCTTGCCATTGTCTGACAGGAGGCCGCCCGCGCCTTCATTGATGGCGAAGGCCGCGTCGATCAGCTGGCGCTTGTTCTGCACGATGTAGTCGACGCCGTTGACGCGGTTCGAGGTTTCCTCCCCGCAGGTGAGCGCCATGATGAGATCGCGCTTCGGCTTAAAGGTTTTTTCCTGCTTCAGCCGGATCATCAGGTCGAGGAAGACGGCGGCCATCGCCTTGTCGTCGCTCGAACCGCGGCCGTAGAAGAATCCGTTCTCCTCGACCAGCTTGAACGGATCGCGCTCCCAGTCCTCGCGGTGGGCGTCGACCACGTCGATGTGGGCAAGCAGCAGAACGCCCTTCTTGGTCGCACCGGGCGCGCGGATGCGCGCGACGACGTTGCCGTCATCCGGCTTGCCTTCGGGAATCACCAGCTGGACGTCGTCGCCCGCGAAGCCAGCCGCTTTCAGGCGGCCTTCGATCAGCGTGACCATCTTCGTACACGAGCCGGTTCCGGCGGACGTGTCCGTCTCCACCATCTCCTTGTAGATGGCGCGGAACGCCGTGCGGCCGGCGTCTTGCTGCTGCGACACCGCCGCAGGTGTAATGGCGACTACAGCAGCAAGCGAAACGGCGATCGTCCTCAAACGCATGTCATTCCCCGGAATCTGTTGGCGCGCCCACTGTCACGATGAGGCGCTGCTAGACAAGGGCGCACCCGAAATCGCGCGCAAAACTGCAGTTATAGTCCTTAGGCCTGGCGCGGCGTCGGGCGCGTGATGCCGGCGAGGCCGAGCTGCCGCAGGCGGGCGTCGTACCGCTTCACGGCGGCGAAGCTCTCCCTCACCATGCGCTGGGCCTCGGGCTGGGCGAGCGTCGAGACGGCCCGTATCCGCCCCTTGTCATCGCGAAAAACGAGGCCGCGCTTGATCAGGCCCTGCACTTTTCGCCGCACGGTTTCACGCGGAAGGCTCACGCGCTCCGAGACAAGCAGCATGGAGATCGAACCGCGATACTCCTCGGGCGCCACCGGCATCGCCTTCGCAAAAGCCGGAGTGGCGGGATCGAGCAGCAGCGGACGCATCGTCGCCTCGTTGATGCAGGCGAGGATGAGAATGCTCTCAAGGTCCAGATCGAAACCGATCTGAAGCTCGTGCATCAGATCGAGCAGCAACTCAAATCCGGCAAAGGCCTTCGAGCGAAGTTCGCGCATGACTCGCTCCTTGTCGCGTCGCCCTTGTGGCATCGCCCAGTTTGGGTAGTCGCCTTCGCAGCGGCGCGACATGCGACATGCGCTGCGAATACCCAAATTGGGGTAACGCGCTCTAGGTAGTCACCTGCTCGGAAACCTTCGTTTACGGCGCCGCGCTAGCCGTCGTTTAGCGGGGTGACGGGGAGCGCATGGATCAGAATTCTGCAAGTCACAGCGATGCAAAAGTCCACGCACTGAGATGCCGAAGCTGCTCCAAGCTGCATCGCGTGAAGGAATTGCCGCGCGATTTAAGCGGAAGACTGGCGCTTTTCTTCAGGTTCACCTGTCTCGGATGCGGCCTCACCGAAGTGAGTTACCTGCAGGACATCATCGCGTACCCGGTTTCGGAAACAAGCGCGCGCAATGAGCCTCATGCACATCTGGCAATTCCACTCCCGTGAAGCGCCGGTTCGCAACAGCAAGTGAGAAGCTGTTGCAGATGCGGCCATGACTGGCGCTACCCGCCATGGGGAGTTTCATCGTCGCTGTTCACTTCTTCCTGTCAGCGGATAGCTCAAAGAAACAGGACAACGCGCGTGGGTGAGTCGGGACGCAGGCGCAACATCAACAAGACCATAAGGCCATGATGCAGACCCAGTCCCCGACGCGTGCAGTTCCCGAAATCATCTGGTGCAGAATGTGCGGCAAGATCCATCGCATCCGTCATCGCGCCATCGGACTCGACGGGAGGCCGATGGAGCGGTTCCTGCTGTCCTGCTCTCAGTGCGGCAAGTCCGAAATCCGCTCGGCTGACGACATCGTGCCCTACTCCAACCTGCGTACGGGCTAGTTCGTCAGCCTCGAACGGGGTCAGCCCCAGCAGATGCCCGTCAACATGCCCTGTTTCGTGAGCAGGATCTGCTTTCCGGAACCATCGAGATTGCTGACGCCGACCGTGCCTTCGAGATTGGTCCACGCCATGCGCTTGCGCGGCAGGTCGAGGGCGACGCCGATCGCTTCGCCGAGATCGCGGAGCAGGACGGTGCGATCCATGCGCGTGGCGGGATCGTAGTTCGCGGGCGGGTCCATCGGCGCGCGCGAGAGCGTGTTGTCGCCGCGATCGGTCCAGTAGAGCGTGCGTGTCGTCAGATCGAGGTCGAGATCGATCGGCTCGGGCATGCGCGAGAACAGCGTGATCATGTCGCGGCGGTTGGTGGGCGTGGAGCCGGCAGGCATCGTCATGTTCATGCGGCGGATGAGGCCCTGCCCCGCATTGTCGCCCCCTTTCTGCGACCAGTAGATGTGACCGCGCGCGGGATCGAGCGCGATGCCGACGCACCAGCGCGTTTCATCGCCCTTGTCAGTGACGGGATTGCCCGTGACGGCTAGCGTCTCGAGGTTCGAGCCGTCGAGATTGCAGCGCTGGATCGCCATGCCTTCGCGGTCGGACCAGTAGAGCTTGCCTGCCGCCTCGTCGATCTTGAGCTGCTTCGGCGTGAACGTGTCGCCGGGATGGACGATGGTCGTGACGTTCGAACCATCCTTCTCGCAGCGCATGATGTAACCGTCGCGTTCGGCTGCGCGGCCCATGTTCGTCCAGAAGATCTGGCCGGTGGCGACATGGATGGCGATGCCGTCATTGACGCCTTGCGCGCGCAAGCCGTCCTTCGGCGAGTCATCGACCAGCGTGGTGGCCGCTGTCGCGGCTGGATCGAGGGTAAAGACCTTCGCCTGTCCGAGATAGAAGAGCTTTGGCGCTGGGCCCGCGGCCTCGCCCAGCGTCGAGCAACCGGCGAGGATGGCGCCCCCGGCCAGGCCGGCGGCAAATTCCCTGCGGGTTGGCATGTGTCTCTCCCTCAATCCGACTCTGCGGCCGGTTCGTTCTGGAGAGGATAACCGGATCGCGAGCGCCCGCCACCACCTGCCGGTAGCAGCTGCGTGAGGACTACTTGTCCTCCTCATGCGGCCAGAGGCGGAATTCGAATTCCATCCGGTTCTGCCGGCCGCGCGGATTGTCGGTCCGGGCATCGATGAAGGAGTTGGGATTCCGGTCGTCCGTCTGGATGCGCACGTGTTTCATCAGCTCGCAGCCGCCGAGCGTCGCCAGCAGCACGACCACGCCAAGTCTCTGAAAGGACCCGACCGTTCGGTTCATCGCCATTACCTTGTCTACCTGGAAACTTGTCTATAATGCAGAATTTTATTGCTGTAAAACAGCAATTATTATATGCGTGACGAAAATCTCTTGAGGAGGCCGCCATGGCCGCGGATGAGCTGCCGGCGCTGAAGCCACCCTCGGTGCGCATGGTCTGGTTTGCGCGGATCATGGAGTGGATGTGCTGGCTCGGGATCGTGGGCGTTGCCGTGATCGGCGTGCTTGCGACTTTCCAGGCGTTTCCCGAAGGCTGGATCGTGAGGGAGAGCACCGAGGCGACCCTGATCAATGCCACGATCGCGGTGAACGATCCGGCGCATCCCAATGCAACCGAGGCGCTGCGCGAGGACTTGTTCTATCGCCTCGCCCTGCTGATCGGGATCGGCCTGTTCGTGTGGGCGCTGTGGAGCGCGCGGCGCGTGTTCGTCGGCATCGGGCGCGGGGAGTATTTTGCCAAAGGCTCCATACTCGGCGTGCGCAACTTCGCGCTGGCCGTGCTGCTCTACATGACGGTGGCGCCGGTGGCGCGCACAGCAGCGAGCGCGCTCTACATGACGCAATTCGAGCACGGGACGTTCACGCTGGAATTCGCGATGAGCGGCAGTTTGATGTTGATGCTGATCTTCAGCGGCGCGATCGCGCTGGTCTCGTCCGTGATGGCGCACGCGGCCGAGATCGAGGAAGAAAACAGGCAGTTCGTCTGATGCCCATCAAGGTGACACTCGCTGTCGTGATGGCGCAGCGCAATGTGAAGTCGAAGGACCTCGCAGAACATGTCGGGATCACGGAATCCAACCTGTCGCTGCTGAAGCAGGGAAAGGTTAAGGGCGTGCGCTTCGATACCCTGGCGAAGATCTGCGACTATCTCGACTGTGAGCCCGGCGACATTCTCGGGCGCGAAAAGCCCTGATCAGGGCCAATCGCGTCAGGGTTCGTGCGGGTTGAGCCAGTGGATGCCGATCTCCTGCACGAACGGCGTCGCGGCTCGGATTGCGGGCTCGTCCGACGAATGCAGGCCCTCGCCCATGACCGACGTGTCGGTGACATCTTCCGGGATGCCGAAGCGCACGACCGTGCGGCAGCGCGGGACAGGCTCCTGCAGCGGGCCGCCCTGCCAGTCGGTGACATAGCCGCCATAATCCCAGCCGAAGCCGGAGAGCGTGAAGCCCTTGCCGCCGTTGAGCTTCTGCACCGTATCGATGCCGTCACCGAGATTGAGGCCAGCGGGGCCGGTCCACTGGGAGGTGTCGCCGCGGATAGTGACGCTGATCAGGCCGGTGCGCTCTTCCTCGTTGGCGAAGGCGACCTCGACACGCATCGTTGCGTCGGCGGGATAGATTGCCGTCACGTTGATCTTCTCGCCTTCCGGACCGTCACGCGTCTCGGGGACGACGGCCTTGGCGCCGAAGACCTGCATCAGCGAGGCGGCCGTCGCATCCGGGGTAAAAGGCGGGCCACAGAGCACGGTGAGGCTGTCTGCGGCAGTCGCCGGAATACGGATCGCGGGCGTGGAAGCGGCGGGCGCTTCAGGCGCGGCGGCGGGGCCAGCGGCATCCTTGGGTCCGCCGCATGCCGCCAGACTGGCAGTCAGGGCGGCCAGCGCCAGACCCGAAAGCACGATACGCATCCACATCCTCCATCGCGCGGGCGGAAGCTGTCGCAAGCCGGTTCGGCTGTCCACTCCACAAGGCGCCTCGCGCGCAAGGAGATTTCCCGTCCGTCAGGATACTGAATTTTTGTCCACGGGGGTTCGGTCCGGCTTGACCCGAAGCGATCCGACCGGAGAAGTCCGGAGTGATGTCGCGTGCGATCTATCGTCCATCTGGCGAAATCCTCGGCCGTCCGCGGCCGGGCGGCCTGTACATGTGGGCGCTGGCCATCGTGGTCGGCGTGCTCGCCTCATTCGGCTTCGTGCTGATCCTGAATGTCGTGGACTATGTGCAGTTCCTGGCATTCCGCGCGCCAGTCGGGCGGCTGTCGTCGACGCTTGTGGGAATGGCGTGGTGGAACCGGCTGATTGGGCCGATCGTCGGCGGCGCCATCATCTGCCTGCTGCTACGGCTTGGCATATCGATGGGCTGGGGACCGGCCCCGCGGCCCTACGGGCTGCAGGATGTCGTGCAGCACAGGCGGCTGCGCGGCACGATCCGCTCGACAACGCTGTCGCTGCGTGACGCTTTCCTGTCGGCGTTGATCGCGATCGTTTCGCTGGGCTGGGGCGGAAGCACGGGACGCGAGGAGCCGGCAGGCCATCTTGGGGCGGCGCTTGGCCTGTTCACCGGGCGGGTGCTTGGACTCAATCTGGGCGCGCGGCGGATGCTGCTCGGCATGGGGCTTGCGGCTGCGATCGCAGCGGCGCTGCATGCGCCGATCGCGGCGGTGTTCCTGGCGCGCGAGCTGGTGCTGAAGCAGTTGCGCCTCACGCAGCTTGGCCCGGTCGTGGTTGCCTCGGTCACGGCATGGGCGTTCGCGAAGTGGCAGATGAACGGCCGGCCCATCATCGAGATACCGCCTGTCGGCGTGATCGCGCCGCAAGCGCATCTCGCGGCGCTGGTTGCGCTGCCGCTTTTCATCATGTTCGCTTACACAGCCACGGTGATCTGGGCGCGTGCGCCGATGATGATGGCGACCGCGGCTGCGCGGATCAGACTGCCGCTGTGGTTGCTGCCCTTCTTCGGCGGCATCGTTCTCGGCGTGATCGCGCTGGCCTTCCCGCAGGTGATCGGCATCGGCTATGAACCGCTGGCCGCGGCGCTGGGCGGCAATTACGGCGCGGAGTTGATGCCGGTGCTGGCGGTAGCGAAGATCGCTGCGGCGGCGGTAACATTCTCGTTCCGGTGGGGCGGCGGCCCGATTGCGCCGGCGCTGTTCGTCGGCGCGATGGTGGGATCGAGCCTCTCTGTGGTTGCCGGCCTCGCCTTCGGCATTGCAGCACCGCAGATCTATTTCGGCCTCCTGGGCATGGCGGTGGGGATCAGCGTCCTGCTCGATGCGCCCGTGACGGCGGCGCTGCTGGCGTTCGAGCTCTCAGGCTCGAGCGAGGTAGGCGGGGCGAGCCTTCTCTGCGCCTACGCCGCCTCCATGGCCGTGCGCCGCTTCGCGCCAGCTCCTGCCGAGGAAACCAGCCAGACGCTGCGCTGGCGCTGACCGCGGACCTCCCCTATCGTCCCGGCCAGGGAAGAAACGGCGGAGGGCGTACAATGAACACCGAACAAACGGGATCGCCGCAAACGCCGGCACGCTCAGGCGCACTCTGGGCGCTGGGCGTCTTCGCTCTCCTTTTCGTTCTGTTCTTCTTCCGCGCCGTACCGCTGACGCTCGATCCGCTGCGCGACACCAACGCGCCGGACCAGTTCGACGCAACCCGCGCCATCGAGCGTCTGGGCAAGGTGCTCGACGGCGCGCCGCATCCGGTGGACTCAGCGCCGCTCGACGCCGTGCGCTCGCGCCTGCTGCAGGAGATCGTGACGCTCGGCTATGAGCCGCAGGTGAAGGCCTCGAACACCTGCCGCGGTTCGATCTCGGGTTCGTCGATCCGCTGCGCGCTGGTGCAGAACATCTTCTTCACCGCAGGCCCCAGGACCGGCCCCGCCCTCATCCTCACGGCGCACTATGACAGCGTCGACGCCAGCCCCGGTTTCGGCGATGACGGCGTCGGCGTCGCCGTCTGGCTCGAAGTAGCCAAGCTGCTGAAGGACCACCCGCCCGAAAAGCCAGTGATGTTCCTCATCACCGACGGGGAGGAAACCGCCCTGCTCGGCGCACAGGCCTTCGTCAACGCGAAGGCGGACTACGGCGTCGAAGTCGGCCGCATCATCAACCTAGAGGCGCGTGGCGTGCGTGGCCCGGCGATGATGTTCGAGACGGGCCATCCCAATTCCGGCATCGTTTCCGACTGGGCGAAGAATGGCGCGCGGCCCTTCTCCAACTCGATGATGACGGCGGTCTATGAGCTACTGCCGAACTCGACGGACCTCACAGTCCATCTGCGCGACGGCTCCAACGGGATCAATATCGCGATCGCCGACGGGCTCGACTTCTACCACACCAATCATGACGACCTCGCGCATCTGGATCGCGCCAGCGTGCAACACATGGGCGATCAGGCGCTCGGCGCCGCGCGCGCCTTCCTTGCTGCGGACTGGGGCATGGACAAGGATGGCGGCGAGATCGCCTATTCCGACATCGCCTCGCGCATCTTCGTGTCGCTGCCGCAGGTGTTCTCGCTGATCCTGCTCGGCCTGTGCTTCGGCATCTCCGCCATGTTGCTGGTCCGCCCGACCCGCGCCGGCGGCTGGCAGAAGCTCGACTGGCGCGCCTTCATCCTGCCGCCCGTGCTGGCCATCAGCGGCGGCCTGATCGCGTTCGTTGCGCAGTTCGCCATCTCGCTCCTCCGCCCGGAGCCGACCTTCTGGACCGCCTGGCCGCAGGCGCTGAACATGGCGATCTTCGCGGGCGTTGTGCTGATGGGCGCCCTGGCCTTGTCCTTCCTCGCGCCGAACTCGAAGCGCGAGGCGCTGTTCGCCTCGGGATGGTTCTGGTTCCTGATTGTCGGCATGGGGCTGAGCTTCGCCAAGGCCGGCTTCTCGATGATGTATCTGATGCCTGGCGTCGTGTTCGTCATCGCGGCCGCCGTCGCATGGCTGCTGCCGCGCTTCCAGCTGATCGCCTATGGCGTCGCCAGCGCCATGCTCATGCTGATCTTCTTCCCACTGCTTCACCTGCTCGACGTGATGATGGGCCTTTCCATGGCCGCGATGTTCGGCGTGATCGAGGCGATGGTGCTTGCGCCGCTGCTGGCCTTGGTGGGAAGCATCCAGCGTGGCAAGGGGCTCGTGCTCGGCGCCATCGGGGTGGTGTTCGCCGCCGGGCTCGTCGCGACGGCCGTCCTGCCGGCTTACTCGGTCGACCGTCCGCTGCCACTCAACTTCACTGCGTACTACGACATGGACACGAACATGGCCGCCCTGTTCGCCGGCGCTCGCCCGGGCGCTTTGCCGAAGGCGGTGAAGGACCAGCTTACGGTCGGTGAAATTCCCTCTCCGCCTGGCGGTGCGCCCAACCTCGCCGCAAAAGCCATTGCGTTCGCGCCGCCCACGCCGGCGACTGCTACGCCGGTCAGCGACACGACGACCGCCGAAGGCAAGCGAAGCCTCAAGCTGCAGCTCGCGGCGCCGGGCGCCCGCGTGATCCGGCTGCGCATCCCGGCGGCGGCGCATCCCACGCAGCTGTCCTATGGCGACAGGCCCATTGCCATGCGCGAGCCGCAGGATGGCTTCTACATCGTCGAGATCGTCGGCCGAGCCGCGGACGGCGCTGCGCTCGACTTCACACTTGAACCTCCGAAGGACGCCGCTGCGAAGAAACCCGACTGGCTGATCCAGGGCGTCTGGACGCAACTGCCGCCCGACGCCAAGCCGCTGACCGATGCGCGGCCTGACACGGCCGTCCGCATCCACGGCAGCGATGTGACGGTGACGACGAAGAAGCAGGCTTTCTAGCCGACCTTGTTCATCACACGCGCGACATGAAGTGTGTCGGCGTATTGCTGGAATTGCGTGGCCTTCCCGCCCTTAACGCGCCAGACGTGGACAATCTGAGGACGCTGCGGCTTGCCGGTTGCCTTGCACACGCCGAGATAGCGGCCGAGCATGACCACCGTGTCGCCAGCGTCGAGGATCTCGTCCGGCGCGACCTGGAAGCCTTCCCAATCCGCGAGTACGCGGCCAAACACGCCCTCGGCTACGGCTTGCGGGCCGACATAGGGATTTCGATCGGCGTAGGGAAAATTCTCCGCCTCGTTCCAGACGATTGCCGGGCTCATCGCGCCCAGCACGGCGCCGACATCGCCTCGTCCGAATGCCTCGTAGATCCCCTTGATGACAGCGACGTTCTCCGCAGACATGCCTTTTTTCTCCCGACAGGTTCTGCACAGCTATCATGCGACAAACCGTGAAGCGATCGCCATTCTAACCTCTCGCTAACCATTGCCGCGCCACACCGTGACACGCGCAACGGCTGGTCATAGCTTCGCGCTGCACTGACCCGAAAAACTGCGAGATGAGGTAGTAGCTATGTCCGGCAAAGATCCGATCGTTGTCGCCCAGATTGCCCGCATCATCGCAAAGGAGCTCGGGGTCGGCGAAGGCCAGGTGGCCGCCGCAATCCAGCTGATCGAGGAAGGAGCGTCTGTTCCCTTCATCGCGCGTTACCGGAAGGAGCGCACGGGCGGGCTGGACGACACGCAGCTGCGCACTCTGGCCGAACGCTTCGAATATCTCGTTATCCTGAATGACCGCCGCGAAGTCGTGCTGCGCTCCATCGGCGAGCAAGGCAAGTTGACGCCGGAGCTGGAGAAACAGATCCGCGCCGCGCAGACGAAGGTGGAGCTGGAAGACCTCTACGCACCCTATCGCCCAAAGCGCCGCACCAAGGCGTCGATCGCGAAGGAAGCGGGCCTCGAGCCGCTGGCCGATCGCCTGCTCGCCAACCCGTCGCTCGATCCGGTCGCCGAGGCGCTGAAATACATCTCCACCGACAAGGGCGTGGAGAATGCGGAAGCTGCACTCGAAGGCGCGCGCAACATCCTGATCGAGCGTATGGCGGAAACGCCCGCAGTCGTCGGCGCGATTCGCGAGAAGGTGTGGGGCGGCGGTCGCCTGGGTTCGGCCCTCGTCAAGGGCAAGGAAGCCGAAGGCGCCAAGTTCTCCGACTATTTCGAATTCGACGAGCCGATCGCCAACATGCCGTCGCACCGCGCGCTCGCCCTGCTGCGCGGCGAGAAGGAAGGCATCCTCAAGATCGACCTCGACCTGCCGCATGACGAGAAGCAGCGTCACCCGGCGGTGACCAGCATCATGTCGGCCTTCAACATCGCCGACAAAGGCCGCCCGTCCGACCAGTGGCTGGCCGAAACCGCGCGCCAGGCGTGGAAGACGCGCCTCTCCGGCTCGACGCACAACGATCTGATCGAGCGCGTGAAGGAGAAGTCCGACGCCGAGGCGATCCGCGTCTTCTCGCGCAACATGAAGGACCTGCTGCTCGCGGCGCCTGCCGGGCACAAGGTGGTGATGGGCGTCGATCCGGGCATCCGCACGGGCTGCAAGGTCGCGGTTGTGGATGCGACGGGCAAGCTGCTCGAGACGGCGACGATCTATCCGCACGAGCCGAAAAAGGACTGGAACGGTTCCCTCGCCACGCTGGCGGTTCTCGCCAAGAAGCATGGCGTCGAACTGGTGTCGGTCGGCAACGGCACGGCAAGCCGCGAGACGGACAAGCTGGTCGCTGAGCTTTCGTCGAAGATGCCGGAACTCAAACTCACCCGCGTGATGGTCTCGGAAGCTGGCGCGTCGGTCTATTCGGCGTCCGAACTCGCCGCCAAGGAATTCCCCGATCTCGACGTGTCACTGCGCGGCGCCGTCTCCATCGCGCGCCGCCTGCAGGATCCGCTGGCCGAACTGGTGAAGATCGAACCGAAAGCGATCGGCGTCGGCCAGTACCAGCACGATGTCGACCAGAACGCACTGGCCCGCTCGCTCGACGGCGTGGTGGAGGATTGCGTGAACGCCGTGGGGGTTGATGTGAACACCGCATCCGCCGCCCTGCTCTCGCGCGTGTCAGGCCTCAACACGGCGGTCGCCGCCAACATCGTCAACTATCGCGACGAGAACGGTCCGTTCAAGGCGCGCACCGGCCTCAAGAAAGTCCCCCGCATGGGACCGAAGGCGTTCGAACAGGCGGCCGGCTTCCTGCGCATCATGGATGCGAAGAACCCGCTCGACGGTTCGGCCGTCCATCCGGAAGCCTATCCGGTGGCCGAGCGCATCGCGGAGAAATCAGGACGCCCGCTGAAGAGCATCATCGGCGACAAGGCGTTCCTCTCGACGCTTAACCCGAAGGACTTCGCTGACGAGACCTTCGGCGTGCCGACGGTCACCGACATCATCGCCGAACTCGTGAAACCCGGCCGCGACCCGCGCCCGGAATTCAGGACCGCGACCTTCGCGGACGGCATCGAGAAGATTTCCGACCTCAAGGTCGGCATGAAGCTCGAAGGCACGGTGACGAACGTCACGGCGTTCGGCGCGTTCGTCGACATCGGCGTCCACCAGGACGGCCTCGTCCACATCTCGGAACTGGCCGACGCCTTCGTGAAGGACCCGCATGACGTGGTGAAGGCGGGCGACGTGGTGAACGTGCGCGTGAAGGAGGTCGACGCTGACCGCAAGCGCATCGCCCTCTCCATGAAGCGTGAAGTCTCCGGCACGCAGGGCGCCCACGGCGCTCCGCCGAAATCGCAGGGCAAGCAGCCGCAGAAATCCGGCCCGCAGAGCTACTCGGCCGGCCCCGTGAAATCGTCGGACGATTCCAACCCGTTCGCAGCGCTGAAAAACCTGAAGCTGAACTAGTGTTCGTCGCTCGAGAAGGCTGATAGGCTTCACGCATGAAGCTTTCGCATTGCATTTCACTGACGATCGCCAGCGCAACCATCCTGCTCTGCGCCTGCGTGGGTGAACCGCCAGCAGGCAAGGCGGAGGCTGCCGGATGGAAGGGCGTCGCTGCTGCTGATCCCACACTGGTCAGCGCGGGCGAGGAGATCGCCAAAAGCAACTGCGCCGCCTGCCACGCCATCGGCGCAAGCACGAAGAGCCCGCTCGACGGCGCGCCTCCGCTGCGGGAAGTCCTCAACGGCTACGAGGATGACGAGGTGCTCGCCTATCGCTTCATCGAGGGCATGCGGGTTGGCCACAACGAAATGCCGCTGTTCAATTTCGACGTACGCGGCGCCGACGCCCTGATCGCGTATCTGAGAAGCATCCGCTCCTGAATTCGTCAGGCTGCTGTTGCCAGGCGCTTGACTCGGCTGAAAACGAGTGACAAGTTTACTTTGCATTTTGCAAAGGGGGCCTGTCATGCTCCGGAAGGGTTCACAGACGCGCTTGCCGCTCAGGGTCTATGGCGCGATCGCCGCTCTGCTCATCGTGTTGCTGATCGTCCTCTGGCGTCGCTCTGACACGCTGGAACGCGCCGAACTCCTGATCCCGGCAATGTTCTGGACTGCGGCTTTCATCATCATCGCATTGCGGCGGCGTTCTGCGCGGTCTTGAATACCCGGATCATGAGAGGGGACGTCATGCCAACCATACGACAGTCGATCGCCGCGCTGCTCGCCGCCATGGCGCTTTTCGCGCCTGCTGCCATTGCGCAGACGAAGGAGCCCGGCCTGCCGATGTGGGTGATCCGCGATGCGGACTCGACCATCTACGTCACCGGCACCGTCCACATGATGCCCGACGGCGTGAAATGGGACAGCAACAAGCTCAAGGCGGCGATCAGGGAGTCGAAGGAGCTCTGGCTCGAACTACCCATGGGCTCCGACCCGATGAAGTTCGCGGCCGAGTCCGCGCCGATCCTCATCCGCTACGCACTGTCGTCCGGGCCGCCGCTGTCGAGCCGGCTGACGCCGGAAGAGATGAAGAAGCTCAACGCCGCCATCGCGAAATCCGGCGCGCCGCCGCAGATGGCGATGGCCGTCAACGTGCTGAAACCGTGGTACGCCGCGCTTCTCGTCGGCATCTCGCCGCTCATCGGAGCGGGCTTCGATTCAAACGAAGGCATCGACGTGAAACTTGCAAAGATGGCCGAGGACGACGGCGATGCAATCAAGGGTTTCGAGACCGTCGAGTTCCAGGCGAAGATGCTGTCGTCCGGCACTGACGCGGAGCAGATGGAAGCCCTGCGCGCCGCGCTCAAGGCCAGCGACGAGGAAGTCAGCAAGGCGGGTGAAGGCAGCGAGGCGGTCTTTCGCGCCTGGGCCAATGGCGATGTCGACGGCGTTACGCAGATGTTCGCCAATTCCGATGAATCCGAAGCCTCCTTCGCGGGCGCCTCGATGGAGGACATGCTCAAGAACCGCAACGAGACCTGGGCGGGTCAGATCGAGACGATGCTGAAAGGGTCAGGCGTGGCGTTCGTCGCCGTCGGCGCTGGCCATGTCGTCGGACCAGACAATCTGCTTGAGCGCCTGAAAATGCGCGGCATCGAAGCCGTGCGGTATTGAGGCGAACATGAAACGCGTCCGCCTTCCCTCCCTGCTTCAGAGCGCCGTGACCGGCCTTGTCGTCGTCCTGACGGCCACGCCGGCCTCCACGGCCCAGACGCCCGCCGCCCCTCCCCAGACCTCTCCGGTCTCGGCGGCGGGCAACATTTCCGCATCCCCCACTTCCGCCCCAAAGGGACTGCCGATGTGGGTGATCCGCGATGCGGATTCGACAATCTATCTCACCGGCACCGTTCACCTGCTCCCTGACGGCGTCGAGTGGCGCAGCGAGAAGCTCGACAATGCGCTCCACGAAGCGAGGGAGGTCTGGCTCGAACTGGCCGAGTTCGCCGCCCCTGAAGGCCTCAACGCCGCCGTGCTGTCGCGTTACGAACGCGAGCTGGTTTCCAGCGGGCCGCCGCTGTCCTCGCTCCTGACTGGGGAAGAGAACGCCAATCTCGACCATGCGCTGGAACAGGCGCGCCTACCGCCCGATGTCGTCAAGCGCGTTCAGTCGATGAAACCGGCCTATGCCATCTACGCAACGGGCCGCATTCACGATGTCGGCCCCACTTATCACGAAGAGAACGGCATCGACCGCGCGCTGGCGCGCATGGCGGTCAATGAAGGCATTCCGGTGAAGGGCCTGGAGACGCTCGAGGCTCAGGTCGGGCCCTTGATGGAGCTGCCGGAAGAAGTCCAGCTCAGCCAACTGAAGTGGCGGCTGACCGATAAGCCAACGCTGAAAGCCAGCCTCACACGCGTTGCGGATCTTGCCTATGTCGGCTGGGCGCGAGGCGACACCAACCTGGTTGAGGCGATGGCCCAGCTCAACAAGATGTCCGGTGACATCGAAGGCCTCGACCTCTTGAACCGCAACGAGAACTGGGCCGGCCAGATCGAGACAATGCTGAAAGGCTCGGGCGTGACCCTCATCGCCGTCGGCGCGCTTCATCTTGTCGGGCCAGACAGCCTGCAGTCCCGCCTGAAATTGCGCGGCATAAAGGCGGAGCGGTACTGATGAATCACCTCTCCGCCCGTTCCTGGCGCATAGTCGCCACCCTTGGTTTCTGGGCGCTGATCGCCATGGCCGCGATGCTGCGGGGAACGACCGGCCTGTTGATCGCCTACGCCGCCGGCGTTTGGCTCGCCGCCTTCTCGCTGCAGGCGTGGAAGACGCAGGATGAGTTCGAGCGCGCCGCGCAGAAATTCTCGTGGGTGTTCGGCGGACTGTTCGGCCTGATGGGCTCGCTCGCCCTCCTGCCCTTCGTCACACAACCTGGCCTGCTTACGCCGATGCTCGACTGGATCGCGACGGTGCTGGCCTCGCCGGATTCATCGCCGCCCGATCCGGCCGGACCCGCCTTCATCCTCGGCGCGATCTCGAAGCGGTGAGGCGGCGATGAAGAACCGCATCCGCGTGTTGCGCGCCGAACGGGGATGGACCCAGGCCGATCTCGCCGAACGGCTCGAGGTCTCGCGCAATTCCGTCAACGCGATCGAGAACGGAAAGTACGACCCCTCGCTGCCGCTGGCGTTCAAGATTGCTGAGATCTTCAAGCTGTCGATCGAGGAGATTTTCCATAAGAACTGAAACGCGCCGTAAGAAAGAAGCGCGTGCAGCGACTACCAGAGAAATGACAAGGGACTGCACCCCCATGACCCCAACGAAATGCTCGCTGACGACCTTCCTCCTTGCAACGACCCTCCTTGCTGGCTGCGTCACAACGCCGGCCGCGCCCGCCGCACAGCAACCCGAAACGGTCACCGTCGCAGACGCCCGCGCCGGCGAATCCCCAGCAGGCGACTGGCACGGCCTCTTCGAAGTCCCACCCGGAGCGAAGCTGCGCATGGGAATTCATGTCGAGCAATCTTCGCCCGGCGCGTTCAACGGTACGGTCGCAAGCCCGGATCAGGGCGTCTCCAGCACGCCGATGGAGTCCGTGTCGTTCGCCGATGGCATCTTCACCTTCAAGCTCAAGTCGCAGACATGGACCGGAAAATGTGATCCAGCGCAAAAAGCCTGGGCCGGCGAATACTCCTCGCCGATGGGCACGTTGCCGATGGTCTTCCATCCCGGCCCGCTCCCCGCCCTGCCGCCAAACCCCGCGGTCGCCGGTCTCGACGGACGCTGGGAAGGCAAGGTGATGGACATGCTGCCGCTAGTGATGCGGGTCGCCACAGACACCAACGGCACGGTCGTCGTCATGGATTCGCCGCTTCAGGGCGCTTCCGGCATGACGGTCCCGACCTTCCGGCGCGACGGCTCCACCGTCTCGTTCGAGATGCCCAGCATCATGGCGAAATTCACCGGTACGCTGTCGCCCGAAGGCGACAAGATCACCGGAAAGTTCACCCAGGGCCAAGCAACCGACCTCGTCCTGAAGTTCGTTTCGAAGGACATGACGCCCGCCGTGATGAAGGAGCGGCCACAGGAGCCGAAGAGGCCCTATCCCTACGCCGAAATCGAAACCGGCTATGACAATCCGCAGAACCCCGGCGTCCACATCCCCTGTACGCTCACCGTGCCGCAAGGCGCCGGGCCGCATCCCGCCGCCCTGCTGCTGTCCGGCTCGGGCGCGCAGGACCGCAACGAGACGCTGCTCGGCCACAAGCCCTTCCTCGTTCTCGCAGATCATCTCACGCGCAAGGGCATCGCCGTGCTCCGCTGCGATGACCGTGACTATGTGAAGATGCCGGCCTATGGCGACTCCTCGCTCATTCCCCAGTTCGTCACCGATGCGGCGGCGGCCATCGCAATGCTGCGCGCCAGGCCAGAGATCGATCCGAAGCGCGTCGGCGTCATCGGCCACAGCGAAGGCGGCGTCACGGGTCCGCGCCTTGCCGCGCAGGATCCCACGATTGCCTTCGTCGTCACGCTGGCCGGCGTTGGCGTGAAGGGCAGCGAA
>JBGAKC010000049.1:0-30940 GCA_044224605.1 Hyphomonadaceae bacterium | reverse complement strand
TCCGCCTCCGCAACACCGGCCTTCTTCATGGCGCCCGGCTCGATCGCGTTCGCAGCAACAACGGGAACGCCCCGCTCTTGGAGCAACTCGACCAGATCCTCGCGATCCTCGATGACAGAATAGGTCGCCCGGGCATCGTCCAGCGCCCGCCCGATCAGCGACCCGACCCGGCCATAGCCCACCAGCACCGCTCTCTTCGGCGGCGCAGGATCCGGCGCAACCTGTTGTACGGTTTCAACCGCGGCCGCCTCCTTCCCCACGCGGTCCAGGATCGCGAACACCAGCGGGTTCAGCACGATCGACACGATCGACCCGCCAAGGATCAGGTCGCGCGCGCCTTCCGGTATCAGCCCGAACTGCAGGCCCAGCCCCGCGAGGATGAATGAGAACTCCCCGATCTGCGCCCGGCTCGCCGTCACTGTCGCGGTCGTCTCTCCCGATTGCCCAAACAGTCTCAGCAGTACGACGCTGACGATCGTTCGGAACACGATGATCACGCCAACCGTCGCCAGCAGCGGCCAGGGATTCTCCAGCACGATCATCGGATCGAACAGCATACCCACCGACACGAAGAACAGCACCGCGAATGCGTCCCGCAATGGCAGTGTCTCGTTCGCCGCCTGCTGCGACAGCTCGCTCTCCGCCATAATCAGCCCGGCGAACAAAGCGCCCAGCGCCACCGAGATGTCGAATAACGCCGAAGCCGCCCCCGCCACGCCCAGCGCAATCGCCAGCACAGCAAGCCTGAACAGCTCCCGCGATCCCATATGCACCACGCGATGCAGCAGCCACGGCACCAGCCGCTTGCCGGCCAACAACATGATCAACGCAAACACCGCCACCTTGCCGACTGTGAGCAACAACGCGAGCCCGATGTCCTGTATCTGCAGGATCGAGATGGCCTCGCCATTCACCACCTGGCTGCGGATGTGCGCCCATGTCGGCAGAAGCACCATGGCCGCCACCATGGCGAGATCCTCGACGACCAGCCAGCCGACAGCCAGCTTGCCGCGCTCCGTCGCCATCAACCGCCGCTCCTGCAGCGATCTCAGCGCCACCACCGTCGAGGAAACCGCCAGCGCCAATCCAAGCACCACACCCGTCTCGATGCCCCATCCCAACACCAGCGCGAGCCCGACGCCCGCCGCAATCGTCGCCGCGATCTGCAGCAGCGTCACCGGAACGGCCACCGCCCGCACGGAAAGAAGATCCTTGGGCGAAAAATGCAGCCCGACCCCGAACATCAGCAGGATGACGCCGACCTCCGCGACTTCTCCCGCCAGGCTTGCGTCAGCCGTGAAGCCCGGAGTGAATGGCCCGATCACAACACCTGCGAACAGATATCCCACGAGCGGCGACAACTTCAGCCGCGTCGCAATCGCGCCAAATACGAAGGCGAGCGCGAAGCCCACCGAAAGAAGCGCGATCAGCGGCGAGTCATGAGTCACAAATGCGGGGTCCGTCCGTGCAGGTTGATGGCTGATTCAACCTTCGCAGATCGCTGATTCAAAATGCAAGAAATACGTGAGCCGACGCTCATTATTCCCTCCCGATGGCGCTCGGCCACCCCCAAGCGATCCGCCAAATCGACACGCCCCGCCCAAGAGGACCTTAACTATCTTGTGCCTAGTGTCCGCTTCCAACGGGGCCGTCCATGCGTTTCTCGCGACCAAAGCGCCTTCGCATAATCTCGGGCGCCACGCTTTTGCTGCTCCTCACCGGACTGCCGGCATTGCTCGGCCTCACGCGCCCCGCGCCGGGGACGGCGACGGAGGGACCGATCGTCGCCGTGATCTACACCTCCGGCCTGTCCTCATTGGGTACTGCTGGTTTCGTCGCATTCGCTCTCGCCGTTGTTTTCAGCCTATGGCTCATCGCCGGCCAGCGTCAGGAAGTTCACCGCAAATACCTCGGCCGCAGCGCCCGGCGCCGCCATAACCTAGTCGCGACAGTGCGCACGCTTGCCATCATCATCGGCGCCGCCGGCCTGATCGTTGGCAGCCTGTCGGGCCTTTATGCCGCGATGGTCCATGCCCGGCCGGACGTCTACTATCAGCTGCCCCTCCCCTTCTTCACGGCCCAGCTCGCCTTGATCGGACTTCTCGGCGGCGGCGGCCTGTACGCCGCGGGCCGCCTCGGCCGTTAGCAACCGCACATTGCCCTTGGCCCCATAGTCGGCTTACCTCCGCGCAAAGCTGAGGGGCCACATGACCGACACCGCAGGCGCGCCATCGAAACGCATTGAATTCACCGGACGTGCCCTGATCCTGGGCTCGCTGCTCGGCGTCGTGTTCACGGCGGCCAACGTCTATCTGGGCCTGCGTGTCGGCCTCACCTTCGCCTCGGCCATCCCGGCCGCCGTCATCTCGATGGCCGTGCTGCGGGCTTTCAGGACCTCGACCATCTGGGAGAACATGACCGTCCAGACCGTCGCCTCGGTCGGCGGCGCGATGTCCTCGATCATCTTTGTCCTTCCCGGCCTGGTCATGATCGGTTGGTGGAAGGAGTTTCCGTTCTGGGAGACCTTCCTCATCTGCGTCTTCGGCGGCGTCCTCGGCGTCACCTTCTCGATTCCGCTGCGCCGCGCCCTCGTCATCAACACCGACCTGCCTTACCCGGAAGGCGTCGCCGCCGCCGAGGTGCTGAAGGTCGGCTCGCGTGGCGCTGACCAGACCGAAGGCGCCGTCCGCGAGAACAAGGCCGGCCTGCTGACCGTCATCATGGGCTCGATCGGCTCGGCCCTGTTCGCATTCCTCGTCTCCGCCCGCGCCTTCGCCGGCGAAGCTGCCGCCTTCTTCCGCATCGGACCGGCTGCAACCGGCATAGGCGGGGGCCTGCAGCTCGCTCTGCTCGGCGCCGGCCACCTCGTCGGCCTCGCCGTCGGCCTCGCGATGTTCATCGGCCTGCTGATCGCCTGGGCTGTATTCGTTCCGATCATGACCGCCATGCAGGGCACGGAAGGCGTCGCGGAGGAAGCCGCCGGCGCCGTCTGGGGCGGACAGGTCCGCCGCATCGGCGCCGGCGCCATCGGCATCGCCGCCATCTGGACGCTCCTGAAGCTCATCGGCCCGTTGGTTAGCGGCATCGCTTCGGCCCTCGCCGCCCAGCGCAAGCGCAGCGCCCACGAAGTGCTCGACCGCACCGAACAGGATATCCCGATCGGCCTCGTCGGCATCATATCGGCCGTCACGCTCGTCGCCATCGGCGTCCTGCTGTGGACCTTCACGCAAGGCACCCCGCTCGCTTCGAGCGCACCAGCCATCGTCGCCGGCGGCGTTCTTTACGTGGTCGTCATCGGCCTTGTGGTCGCTTCCGTCTGCGGCTACATGGCCGGCCTCATCGGCTCGTCCAACAGCCCCGTATCCGGCGTCGGCATTCTCGCCATTCTCGTAGCCTCCGTGCTGATGCTCGGCGCGCTGCAGCTGTTCAACATTCCCGCCGACAAGTCCGTCGTCGCCTTCGCCTTGCTCATCACGGGCATCGTCTTCGCCGTGGCCGTCATCTCGAACGACAACCTGCAGGACCTGAAGACCGGCCAGCTCGTCGCCGCCACGCCGTGGCGCCAGCAGGCCGCCCTGATCGTTGGCGTCGTCGCAGGCTCGTTGGTGATCCCGTTCCTGCTCAACCTCCTGAACAGCGCCTTCGGCTTCAACGGTGGCCCGCCCGCCACCGTCGCCGGCACGCAACCTCTGGGCGCTCCGCAAGCGACGCTGATCTCCACCCTTGCGGCCGGCGTCCTCGGCGGCGATCCACGCTGGGACCTCATCGGCTACGGCGCCACCCTCGGCGTCGTCATCATTGCGGTGGACGAGATCCTCGTCCGCACCACCAATCGAAAATACAAGCTGCCCCCGCTCGCGGTCGGCATCGGCATCTACCTGCCCATGGCCGTCACGACGACGGTCACCATCGGCGCGATCATCGGTACGGTCTACGACCGCTGGGTCGCGAAGAAAAGCAAGAACCCGGAACCCGCGCGCCGCCTCGGCATCCTGATGGCGTCCGGCCTGATCGTCGGCGAGAGCCTCTTCAACGTGCTTCTCGCCGGCCTCATCGTCGCCACCAACAACGGCGCCCCCTTCGGCTTCGTCCCGACAGACGGCTTCTGGGTCGCGCCCTGGCCGATGCTCGCCGGCATCGTCGCGTTTTTCGTCATGGTCTGGTGGCTCTACGCCTGGACCAAGTCGAAAGCCGACAGGATCTAGATCTTCTCAACCACCGCCTTCAGCCTCAGCAACGCGCGCCAGAGCCCAACCTTCTCCCGCGTTGCATCGCGCCTCGCTCTGCGCATCGAACACCCGCACCGCGACCAGTTCATCCGCCGGCTTCACCGGCAGAACGACAATCCGCCGCTCCACCGCCCCACGCGGCCACCCGCTCATCGTCACCTGCAAGGTCCGCAAGACCATCGCGACTTCGGCCAGCAGCTCGATCCTCTCGCGCGCCCTCGCGATCAGGCTCCCAACAAGCCCATCCTCGCCATCCCTTGCGATGCGCCAGTAGTCCTTCGCCTCGGCCAAACCAACAGGCTCGGCCGCCGGCCCAGCCAGCGTCGTTACAATCATTCCTGTTGTCCTTCTGGATTCCGCTCTAGGCTGAAGGCCCAGACGGGAGACGGCGATGATCACCGGCCTCAATCACGCGAACATCTCGACAGCGAAGCTGCAGGAGACGATCGACTTCTTCGTGCAGGTCGTCGGGCTCAAGGTGGGCCCGCGTCCCGAATTCAACTTCGGCGGCGCCTGGCTCTACGCGGGCGCCCAGGCCGTCATCCATCTCGTCGAGCGCCCGCAACCGCGCGATCCCGAAGGTGCGCTCGACCACATCTCCTTCACCGCCCCGGATTTCGACGCCGCCCTCGCGCGCCTCGACGAGCTCGGCATTCCCTATCGCTGGTCCCACATTCCCGGCGGATTCGGCCGCCAGTGTTTCGTGAAGGATCCCAACGGCGTGACGATCGAACTCACCGGCCCGCCTGCCTGACGCAAAACTACTGCCCTAACGTCACACTAGCCCTGCGCTTTTCCGGGGATTATGACCTTCCGCAAACGTCAAACGACCTGCGTGAGGAACCGCCATGAAACTCGACAGCTCCATCTCCGCCATCGTGACCGGCGGCGCCTCCGGCCTCGGCGGCGCGACTGTGAAGGCGCTACGGGCACAGGGCGTGAAGGTCGCGATCTTTGACATGAACGAGAAGACGGGCGCCGCCTTCGCCGCCGAAACCGGCTCGGTCTACTGCAACGTCAACGTGACGAACGAAGCCTCCGTCGACGCCGGCTTCGCCCAGGCCCGCGCCGCCAACGGACAGGAACGCATCCTCGTCAACTGCGCCGGCACCGGCAACGCCTTCAAGACCGCCGGCCGCAACAAGGAGACCGGCGAGATCAAGTCCTTCCCGCTCACCGAGTTCGATCGCATCATCCAGATCAATCTTGTCGGCACCTTCCGCTGCATCGCGAAATCCGCCGCCGGCATGCTGACGCTCCCGGTCCTGCCCGACGGCGACCGCGGCGCGATCGTCAACACCGCTTCCGTCGCCGCCGAAGACGGGCAGATGGGGCAGGCCGCTTACTCCGCCTCGAAAGGCGGCGTCATCGGCATGACGCTACCCATCGCCCGCGACCTCTCGACCGAAGCCATCCGCGTCAACACCATCCTGCCGGGCCTGTTCAACACGCCGCTGCTTGCTGGCGCCCCCGAGAACGTCAAAGCGGCCCTCGCCGCCACCGTCCTCAACCCCAAACGCCTCGGCAACCCGGACGAGTACGCCAACCTCGCTATGACCATGATCCAGAACGGCTACTTCAACGGCGAATCCGTCCGCCTCGACGGCGGCATCCGCATGCAGCCGCGGTAACCCATGCTGCGCTCAGGCTTCCTGATGGCGGCCTGGCTGGCTTTTGGACTCGTGGCGTCAGCCCAGCAGTCCGACAGAGCAAGGCTCGATCCTGCCTATCAGGGCGTCTGGGCAATCAAAGGCTCATGCGATGACGTGACCTACATGATGGGAGCCACGTGGATCGAACGGGCCGGTGAAGACATCTGCTACATCGACAAGATCGAGCCCCACGGAAAGGGCATTCGCGTCACCGGCAAATGCTGGCGCGAATTCCGAACCGGTGGCGAAACAGTATACGACCTCGTTCGCAATGCGGATGGCACTCAGACCTACGGCAACTGGCCCAATCAACACAACAAGTACTGCGGTCCTGTTCCGCAGGACCTGATCGATGCCTACAAGGACGGACACTAGAGTCGCTCGCGGCGAATCCGATACCGGGAACCGGCTGCAAGGAGCCTCCCCTTCATGAAGATCGAACTCACTCCCATCGGCTACGTCTGCACCACCCGCGCCGATCCTACCGACGACAACTGGGATGCCGAGACCACAAGCATCGCGCTCGACACATCCCGCTTCACCGCCGACGCCCTTCTGAGCCTCGACAGCTTCAGCCACGTCGAAGTCGTCTACTGGTTCCACCGCGAGGAAGCCGCAACGCCCACACTCGGCGCCCGCCACCCGCGCGGCAACAAAGCCTGGCCGCTCGTCGGCATTTTCGCTCAGCGCGGCAAGAACCGCCCCAACCGCATCGGCCTCACGATCTGCAAAGTCCTCAAGGTCGAAGGCACAACGCTCCACGTCTCCGGTCTCGACGCCATCGACGGCACACCCGTGCTCGACCTCAAGCCCTGGATGTCCGGCTTCGCTCCGCGCGACGAAATCCGCGAACCGCAATGGTCGCAGGACCTGATGTCCGGATACTGGTAATTAGTCGCGCCCGCGCGAGGCCCCTGTGGCGTCATCGATCGCGAACCGCCACTTGCCATCGCCGCCACGCTTCAGCACTTCGACCGACACGCCATCCTGCTCGATCCAGCCCTCGGCGTTCAGCATCTCCCAGCGCAGGCTGCACAGCGCGATGTCACCCGCCTCCACCACGCTCTCATACTTCCCCTTCAGCCTCATCGGCGAAGCGAGAAACCCGTCCAGCGCTGCCTTGATCTCGCTCGCGCCACGCGCGAACGCCACGCCATCGAACGTGAATACGGCATCCGGCGCATACAGGCCCAGCAGTCCCGCCCCGTCACGATCATTGAACAGCTGCACAAACGCTGCAGCCATCTCGTCCGGCGACGTCACGCCCATCATCGGCTCCCCTGTCTGGTCGCGGCATAATCCTGATCGCCAAACGAAGATCAAGCGTTTCTAGGTCCGGCTCCCGCCACCGGAGTCATCGATGATGAAGCGCCACAATCCGTCCGCACCGCGCTTCTGCACCTCGGTCGAGATGTTCGAGGCGACCGTCGCGCCCGCGTCGTCGTATAACTCCCACTTGAACCGCGTCAGCGCGATCTCGCCCACAACATAGAGCGAAACATTCTGCCCGCGCATCTTCAGCCCGGCCATCATGAAGCCCGCGATCGCGCCCTCGATCTGCTTCCGCCCGACAGCCTTCTCCTGGCCGTCATAGGTGAAGATCGCATCCTCGGCGTAAAGCTGTGCGAAACCCGCCGCGTCCTTCGCATTGAACCGCGCAATGAAAAGACCCGCAGTCTCTTCTGGCGCTGACGCTCCCATAAGGAATCTCCTGCTACACTGAGAAAGCTAGGCGACGCCGGCGCGACCGTCGAGGTGGTTTGCTGCGACCACGTTCGCATGGCGCAGACGAAATCTGCACTCAGACTTGACGAGGAGCGCCGCCACGAGAATCGTGCAGACATTGTGGGGAGTCACAACATGTCGAAAATCGCATTCCGTGTCGTTTCACCCGCTCTGGCTGCCGTTCTGGCGCTCGGGCTTTTCGCCGTGTCGCCTGCGTCGGCCGAGGAAAGGGTTCCACTCAAGGACAAGCACTCGAAGGAACAGATCAACTCAGCGTGCGACGCCGTTGGCGGCTTCAAGGTCCAGGGTCAGAGCGGCGGCTATGGCTGCTATAATCCCAACAACGGCATTCTCGTCGCCTGCGACAACTCCGGCGACTGCATGGGCTTTATTCCCCGCGCAGGAATGGCCGCGGGCAAGGACCTTACAATACTGGGCCAGGGAAAGCCTGCCGTGTCGGCTGATCCGTTCAAGCCCAAGCCGATGCCTCCGACTAACGCGCCGTTGACCAAACCAAAGGCCTCGGCTTCGCCGGGCTGATCCGGTCGATGAAGGGCGCCTGCCACGCATCCAGGCGCCCTCCTTCGCGCATCAGGAAACCGCGCATTCGGCCTGAACTGGCTCTTCAGCGCATAGACCAGGTCGATCAGCTTGTCGCCGGATTGCTCGACGCAAAGGCGCCCGCGCCGCCCTACAGGATGAAACCGATCTTGTCCCACGCATGGCTCGCATCCGCGATCATGTCGCAGCTCAGGAAGCCCTTCGGCTTGTTCGAGCCATCGCCCGTCATGTGTTCCCTGTTGAAGCATCGCGTCAGTCAATTACTGGCGCAGCGAAGCGTGGCGCACGGCCAAAAATAGGAAAGGTGTGCCCCCCGATGCGCCTTCCGACAGTCTAGGCTTGTTTTCTAGGCGCGAGCCATCAGCTCTTTTTGCGCGGTACGAGACCAGCGTTAATCCCCGGCCCCAGCTTCGGCGTGATGCCTTTCGACTCCAGCACGCGCGCGCCCGCTAGCATCCCGGCCATTGCGTAGTTGCCCTCATGGCAGGCGAATTCGTACATCGGCTGCGAGTGATTCAACGCCATCTCGCCACGCCAGGGCTGAGTATAGAGCGACGGATCATCCACCTTGAACGCGTACAGCACCTGCCCGTCATTCCAGCGCGAGAACCTTTCGATCAACGTGCCCGTCGGCGAAATCAGGCTTGGCTGCAACGGATGCACATTGCGCGTCTCCACTACAAGTTCATCACCTTCGTACCAACCGACAGAGTCTCCGGTCCATTTCGGAATGACATCAGGCCCGTGCTTCGCCGCCGCCGCGTTTGCGACGATGGGTATCACGCGCGCATGATGCACCATCTCGACGGCGATCATCACGGCCTCTGGCGTCTGAACGATCTGCAGCGTCGAGTTGTACATCGCGTTCTGCATGATCGGCCCGCCCATCGTCTCCGTCATCAGGCATCGATCGAACAGGGGCCGCGTCTCCGGTCCATCGAAATTTATGCCTGATGCGGCGGGTGCGCTGCCGCCCCAGCGCTGCGCGCCGGGCTTGAACGGAATACGCCCGTTCGCAGGCTCCACGATCCATGACGTGCGCAGTTCGCCTTTCACCGTCGCCAGCTTGGTCCCCGGATCGATCCAGAAGGTATTGTACCCGCGATCCGCATTCTTGTCGGACAGGATCTCCGTGTTGTTCGGATCGCGCCCCTGTGACGCTTCTTCCTGCCGCGTCAGCATGATCAGCGGATTGTCTTCGACAATCTCGCGCGCTTCGGCTTCGGTCACTGTCAGCTTCTCGACACCGGCCGGGCGCTGCAGGCTCGTGATCGACGTGCTGTTCCAGAAGCCCTGGATGTCAGGCACGCCCCACGACGTCTTCGGCGGCGTGTAGCCCGGCGCCGACTGCGCAGCGGCGGTTCCCGCGAGAACGGCTGCCAGTGCTGTGCAGGCCGCTAGTTTCCGCATCATCGCTGACCTCCAAGGCTGATCTCCGAGCTTCGAGGCATGCTCTGCACGCATCGTTCACACGCAGCAAGCACCCGCGCAATGCTGCCGCATGGGAAGGAGCCGTACAAATGCGAGACGAAGAGGGCGCGGCCATCGCCGCGCCCTCTTCTGGTCCCGTCCCGCCAAAAGCTCTAGTTGAAGCCTTCGCCGCCGCCTTCGTCACGCGGCAGCACAAGGCCCGCGGCGATGCCCGGACCCATGCCCGGAACCTTGCCCTGGCTTTCGAGTTCGCGCGCGCCGGCGAGAATGCCGGGCATCGCGTAATTGCCTTCATGGCAGGCGTATTCGTACAGCGTATCGGATGCGTTGAGCGACATCTCGCCCTTCCATACCTGACTGTAGAGCGAAGGATCATCCACCTCGAAGGTGTAGAGGATCTGATGATCGTTCCAGCGCGAGAAGCGCTCGGTCACCTTGCCATCCTTGCTCGCCACGATCGGGATGACGCGTACATCGTGGATCATCTCCACTTCGATGGCGACGTGCGTTGGCGACTGCACGAACTGCATCGTGTTGTTGTACATGCCGTTCTGCATCACCGGTCCGAAAGAGCCTGAGAAGCCCAGCACGCAGCGCTCGGCCTGCGGACGCGTTTCCGGTCCATCGAAATTGGTGATCGCATAGCCGCCGCCACGGGCCGCGCCCGGCTTGTACGGAATGCGGCCGTTCGGCGGGTCGGTAATCCACGAGGTCCGCAGTTCACCCTTCACCGACGCGAGCTTCGTGCCCGGATCGATCCAGAACGAGTTGTAGCCACGGTCGTTGTTCTTGTCCTCGAGCAGCTTGGTGTTGTTCGGGTCCTGGCCGTTGGTCGACTGGTCTTCCTTCGACAGCACGATCAGCACATTTCGGTTCACCAGGCGGTCCGCTTCCTTCTGCGAGACGGCCAGCTGCTTGGCATCCGGCGAACGCTGCATTGAGGTGATCGACGTGTTGTTCCAGTACCCTTGCAGGTCCGGCACGCCCCAAGCGGTGCGCGGCACCTTGTAGCCGGGCTCGGAGCGCTGCCCGTCATTGGCGTTCGACACTTTCGCCGCGACTGGCGTGGCCGGCGGCGTCGGTGCAGGTGTTTGAGCGAAAGCATTCGCGCCCAGCAGCGCGGCGCATCCAAGCGCGGTCGCAGCCAGCAATCTGGTCTTCATGGCGTTCCTCCTCACGCGCCGCCCATCCTGCCGAGCAGTGCTCTGTCGATCAGTGACAGGGGCCGATCCTTTGTTGACATCTTACGCCCCGTTTACCCTCACGGAAAGCTTGACGCAGCGTCAGGCCGCTACACGCTTATGAGAGAAGGTTCCGGCGGCCGCAAATCTTGCGCCCGGCAGCATCTGCGACGTCACCAGGGATATCTCCCGCTTGTCGATTTCCCGCAGATCCCGGCCCCAATTCACCGGCGGCGACCAGTCTGTCGCGATGAAGCCGATCGACAGCCCGTCCATCGTCCCATCGCCAATCAGCTTCAGCGCCGCACCCCGCCGGCGTCTCCGCCGTCACCAGCCGCCGCACAAATAGCTCGCGCCCATCCTCGCGCATCATCGCCCACGGCCCCGCCAGCTTTTCGCCGACATGGCTCAGAAGCATCGGCACGTTCCGACCTGTCCGCAGCGTCCACGCCGGCGCTCCCGCCCGCACCGCACCGCCCGCCAGGTCCACGACCCCGACCAGTGATGCATACCCTTCGATGACCAGCGCTTCCGCCGGCATCGCAGCCACCTCATTTTCCTTGATCGCCATATCCCGCCGCACCGTTGGGCTTGCGAGATGATCCGTGTTTGTCGCTTGACCGGCTTGCTCTGGATGCGATCGAGATGTGTTGCCGCCAGTTCCAGCTGAACCTCGACTCGCGCGAGCCGCTCGGCCATCTCCGCCTGCGCTGCAACGCGCCTCTCGACTTCCTTGGGACGCTCCGCAGCGCCGCCGGCCCATGCAAAGACGCCAGCGGATTCAACAACGATCGCAAGAATGAGCGCGAACGTAATTTTCCTATCGATCATCTCGAAATCCTCTGCTACAAGATCCTCACTCTCGGGCTGGGCGGCGCGTAAGCGTGTTCGGGAGAATCCCAGGCATGAAGCGGGCGGACGTCGTCTCCATTCGCAGCCTCTTTTCCGGCTCTTCCCGATTCAGATGCGGTCCTGCACGGCCCGGCTTCCATTGGGGCCCGCAGCAGGTCGCCCAGCTTCTGGTCGATCTGGAAACCGCGGCCCATGACTCACTGGACGAGGAAGACGTCTCCGAAGAGCGGCTTTACCTCGGTCCCATAACCGTCAGCCCGCAGAGCGACGGCGTCTCCACACTCCTCGATGGACAGCAGCGCCTCGTCACCATCGCCATGTTCCTGGCCTTCGCGCGCGACCGCACGGCCAACAACGCCGAGCGCAATCGCATCGACCGGATTCTCGTGCGCCGCGCCATCGGCCGCCCGCCCGAGCCTCGCCTGCGCCTTGCGCCTGAGGATCACGCCTGGTTCGCGCACTTCATCCTGCCGCTTGGAGCAACGCGGCGCCTGCCGCCGTCTGCGCCACTCGGTTCACCCAAGCAGCTCCTGCTTGCCGCGCGCTTCATGGAGCACGCTTTCCGCAATTACTCGGCCGACGATCTTCACAACATCGTGGATTTCCTGCTCCACCATACCTCGGTGGTGCGGTCCGTCGCCGAACCAAGACCGGCCGCCTCCCATACACCTTGGCCGGCGTCTTCTGCCCCCACGCAGAATGTGTGGAACGACGAGCCAGTGCCTGCCGCCGCTCGCTACCGCGTAGCGGCCGAATAGCCTGCAATTGACCCCGACCACACCTGACCGAGTTCCCAGTAGGAGTCTGTCCTTATGTCTGTTCCTATGGCGCAGCGTATTCTCCTGGCCGTGCTCTTCATCGGCCTGATGTCACTCTCCGTCCTGGCCTGATCCGACTCGCGGCGCACACGCGCCCATCACCCAAAATCGCAACGAACGGTTCCCTCTCCCCGCAACGGGAGGGGGCCGGCTGCGCCCACCGGTTGAAATCCCGGCGCACAGCCCCAGATCAGCCTCAGGTCCTTGGGGGACACGCAGCCTTGTCCAGAAGGAGCATCCCGATGAACCGCATCCGCACCTCCACCCATCCGTGGACCACCGCGCAGGAAGAAGAACTCCGCCGTCTCGCGCGCGCCAATACTTCGCCAAGCGACATCGCCCAACGCCTCTCGCGTACGCCCGAACAGGTCTTCGAACGCGCCCACGAACTGGGACTGACGCTGAAGCGCGCGACCGGGTGAATGGTGAATAGTAAGTGGTGAGTAGCTGACTACTGACCACTCACCACTTACTATTCACCCACTCCAGCCATCCGCCGCTTCTCCTCCACCGGGAAGAAGCTCGCCGCATCAATGCGCGCCCATTGCTCTGCTCGCTCCAACTGGAACCCCGGCGCGTGTTCAAGGACCGCGCCACGCCGCCATCGACCGCACGGAACCCGACACTCCCTGCCGCCTCCGCGCTCATGCGCGCGCAGCGATACGCCGCCTCGTTCTATTCGAACCCCTCGCGCGCCAGCTGCCCCATGCCCGACCACTGCGCCGCCCGCAGGTCGGCAATCGCCGTCAGCGGCGCAGCGGACTTCGCCTCGCGCTTCCAGCGCCGTCTCATCACCTCTCCAGCATCGTGTTGTGAATGATCCGGCCAACAAGCAGCTCGCGCGAAGACGTCGCTGTGCTGTTCTCGTCGCAATGTGCGACCCCGCGCCTCGCGCTGACCGACTTGTCGATCTTCCAGGAGAATACCCTTGGCGCGGATTCCGGTCGGATCTGAGCCGCGCCATCCCCCTTTTTGGTTAGCAACGCCCTGCTTCTTTGCGTGAAGTTCTTCGGCCGTCCTACGAACTTGCTACACCTGTTTCCCACATTATCCGCCCATCGGGCCGCGCGTTGCGGTCCCCTGGATCAGAACCATGTCGATCGACGCCCCGCTCTCCGTCCGTGCGACCGAAGAAAGCAAGCGCCAGGCTGGCCGTGAGGCCGCCGTGCAGTACACGCTTGCGCAGGCCGACGCCCGCCGCGACACGCGCATCGAGGAAGCCAAAGCCTCCGAGGCGCAGCGCCCCACCGTGTCCGAACGCGCCGCCGAACAACCGCAGCGCCCCAGCTCCGGCTCGCGCTTGCTGGACGTTCTGGCTTAGCCAGAAGTCTTACCGCCGCACTAACCTTACCGACGCAATCACCGCGCGCGTCCGCACGCGCCCTTCATGCGCGTCTGTCATCCTGCTGCAGTCGCCGGAAAACCGGCAGCAGGATTGCCCGCCATGTCCTTCGATCTCCAGACCACGCCCCAGGTCCTCGCCGTCAACCCCGCGATGGCCCGCCAGCACGCCATCTACCTCGATGCCCAGCGCTCCGACCGCAAGGTACAGAAGGCGCGTAACGTCGCCGACCTGCTTGAGCGCGGCCACCGCGGCGAGCGGAGCAACAATTCAGGAAGCCTTGTTGACCTTCTCGCCTAGGTTGGCCAGACCCCTTCCTTCCCGAAGAAAATCACGCAGGAGTTTGCGCTTCTCCAGAAGCACAATGATCTCCTGACCAGTGGGCCACGCCTCGGCGCAGATGTGGACCTGGCCGTCCGCTTCATCGGCGACGTCGGCATCGTCGCGTGAGGCGATCACAATGTTGTCGGGAGACAGCACCAGCGCATTGGCGACGCGCGTGATCATCGCGCCGATCTCATCGAGAGTCGTTTCCGTATCGTCGAGCTCTGCTCTCGCCGCGGCGTATTTCTGAACAGGCATCCTCGCCCAACCCTCGAATGGTCCCCGCATACTTGTGAGTTGGCTCGGGTGGGGCCGGTTTGACACCGCTCAAACGAATGATGACAGATTGTCGCGGCTTCAGCGGACCCGCGCCACGGCCTGGTGACGCGTCGCAATCTGCCAGGTGTTGCCCCAGGCGTCCTTCACCACCGCGCGTCGATCGCCATAAGGCGTATCCAGCGGCTTCTCGACCGACTTCGCCCCGGCCGAAATCGCTTTCCGGTAAATCTTGTCCGCGTCCTCGACGTACACATAAAGGCACGCTGGCATCGCCTCGCGCACCTCGTCGCTGCTCACCATCACGATGCTGTCGCCAATGCGCATCTCCGCCGGCCGGTTGGCCAGCTGGCGGCCCGTGGCGCCGAACACCGTTCTCAGGAAAGCAACAAGACCCCTCACATCGTCCGTGAAAATCCGCGGCGTCACGGTTCGCCAGCCATCGGGCTGAAATCCGGCCACAGCCATTTCCCCCTTTTGCTGTTCTGTTTTTTGAAACCCTGTCACAGCTGTATCGGGCGCGCAAAAGGAATTCCGATCCTGACGTTGTCACCAGCTTCAACGCCTCGCGAGCGTTCCCGGGCAACGCCCTCCCGGCCCGCGCAAAATCTGACCGACTGCCATACGCTTGGCGTTGATGGATCAACCGGTGGTTGACGCTCGACAACAAGCAATTACAGCAGGTTCCCGACGGGAGTGTCCGGGGAGTTGTTTGTTATGCCGCAAGTGGGGACGCTCCCGTGTCGCGAGCGACGCATGCTGGCGCTCGGCGCAGCGCTCGGGCCTCTCATGGTATCGGGCATATTCGCGCTTCCGGCCTTTGCTCAGCAGTCTTCTGGTCCGATCAGCGACACCCCGACTGCCGCCGCCCAGCAGGTCTACGAGGCCGCCTTCTTCACGGTCTATAATCCGCTCACCGCCGCCGACATGCTGTCCCGCGTCCCCGGCTTCGAGATCAATGACGGCGATGATCGCCGCGGTTTCGGCGCGACCGGCGGCAACGTCCTCATCAATGGCGAACGCCCGAGTTCCAAGGCCACGATCACCGACCAGCTCAAGCGCATCCCCGCCGCTGCGGTGCTGCGCGTCGAGCTGATCTCCGGCGGCGGCTCTGCTGATGTCAGCGGTCAGTCCCGAGTCGCCAACGTCGTGCTGAAGCCGAACGCGGGTTCCTCGACTCCCTTCACCTGGATTGCCGGCGCCCGGCATCTCCAGTATTCCAACCGCCTCGGCTACACGCTGCAGCTCTCGAAGGCGTTCAGCCTCGGCGAGAACGTCGAACTCGCCCTCGACCTGCAGGCCCCGAACATCCGCGGCCGCACGGTCGCCTTCGAGTCCGTTCGCCTCGCCAATGGAACGCTGACCGAGTACCGCGAGCAATACACGCAGCCGAATTACAACGGCATCCAGCTCGCCGCGAACCTCAAATGGCGCGCCAGCCAGCAGGACCGCGTCAACCTCAACGCGCTGCTCTACCCCACCGACAACAGTAACGGCATCGGCTCCATCGCCCTGACGCCCGTCTCGACGGTCAAGAGCCAGACCTTCGGCCGCGCCGACTACCCCACCAACCAGCGAGCCGAACTTGGCGGCGACTGGGAACACACCTTCTCAGACGCCTTTCGCGTGAAGCTTGTCGCCCTCGCCACCGCCTCCACAATCGACCAGACCCAGCGCCTCGACACATGGCTGCCCACCGGCCTCTACAACACGCAAACACTGATCTCGAATGCGGAGACAGGCGAACGTGTCGGCCGCGCCGCCGCGACCTGGAAGATCAACAGGGAACACACACTCGAATTCGGCGGCGAAGGCGCCTTCAACTTCCGCGAGACCAGTCTGCGCCTCACCAACCAGGCCCCAGGCGGCCCGGTCGCGCCTGTCGTTTTCCCGGTCGCCGACACACGCGTCGAGGAGCTGCGCAGCGAGGCTTTCGTCTCCGATACCTGGACGATCTCCGAACAGCTTTCGCTCACCACCGGCGTCATGTTCGAGGCCTCCCGCATCACGCAGACGGGCGACGCCAGCAAGGAACGCGAATTCAACTACCCAAAGATGCAACTCACCGCGTCGTGGACGCCCGGCGCCTCCGACGATTTCCGCGCCAGCCTCCGCCGCGACATCGCCCAGCTCGACTTCGCGGAGTTCGCCTCCTCCTTCAACGCGATCGACGTCACCACCATCGTCGGCAACCCGGATCTCGAGCCAGAGAAGGCCTGGAAGGCCAAGCTGGAATGGGAACACCACGCCGCCGGCGCAGGCGCCTTCACGCTCGGCCTGTTCCATGATGAAGTGCAGGATGTGCGCGATCTCGTCGTCATCGGCGCCAACGACGCCTATGGCAATATCGGCGACGGCACGCGCACTGGCGTCGAGCTGAAAGGCTCGCTCCCGCTCAAGAACTACGGCCTTCCCGGCGCCGAGCTGCGCTTCACGGGCGTCTTCCAGGAAACCCGCGTCACCGATCCGCTGACTGGCGAGACCCGCTCCTTCTCGTCAGGCGATAGCGTTTCACCCGCCCCGCGCAGCGGCGGCGCTGGCGGCGGCCCGCCGCCGCTCGCCGTCGGCAATCGCGACTGGGGCTATATCGCCTCGTTCCGCCAGGACATTCCCGAGCTGAAGTCAGCTCTCTCGGTCAGCCTCGCCCGCAATGCCGACCGCGAGGAGTACAAGCGCCTTGAGCACATCTCGCTCAGCCGCGGCGAGCGGTTCGACATCAACTGGGAAACCACGGCCATCGAAGGCCTCACCATCCGCATCGGCTTCGGCAACATCTTCTCGCCGCAGGAAGTGCGCGAGCGCACCTTCTACACGCCCGATCGCGGCAGCGGCGTCATCCAGCGCACCGAGCGGCGCACCAACAAGGGCGGCTCCGATGGAACCCGCTCCTATACGCTCCAGCTCGCCGGAAAATTCTAGCGAAACCGCCCTGTTTCTGAATCAGAACGCAATCCGCGTTAACGATTTCGCCCTTTAAAAGCGCCGAAATCTCCCTTTTCCGTTTACGTGCGATTCACCGCACCGGCAGATAATGCCCAGTGTTGGAGTCTATCATGAGCGCCGGTGCGACAGGCGCAGTCGGTCCAGTCTCGGTCCGCTACGCCGCACAAATTCGGGAGCTGCTTTTCGCGCAAGCCATGCAACGCATGGCGGCCGAACAGGAAGCCGCGCGCGCCTCCGACGCCGCCGAACGCGCCGCGAGCGCAGAGTCCGCCAAGACAAAACCTGCCGAACCCGTCGACGCGAAGATCGAGGCGCCGAAGCAGGCCGATCACCCTGTTCCCGTGAAAGCTCCCGATCCGAAACCCGAGCCCGCCGTTGCGGGCCAGCTCGTCGACATCCAGGCCTAGGAACGCTACGCCTGCGCAGCAACAGCCGCACGTACGCGCCATGGCCCCATCTCCAAAGAACCTGGCCCCGAAAAATCCTTCGCCCGCCTACACGCGCTTCAAGGCGTCGATGAACATCGACTACGGCAAGTGGCGCGACGGCGAGCCCTACGACATCGCGGCTCTCTCCGATGTCACAGAGGACGAACGCAACCTACTCACCGACGAGATCTGCGAGAAGTCATCGCTCGACTGGCGCGACGTCGAAGCCCTCCGCGCCCTGGGAACGCCGAAAGCGATCAAGCGCGTCGGCGAAGCTGCCGAACGCCAGCATGACGGCGCCGGCGCCGAAGCGCTGCTCTCCGAAATCGAAACCGGCGGCTGGAGCGACGCCATCGAAAAGCGCGTCATCGAGATGCTCGAGCACATGGAGAGCATGTCCGGCGCCTCGGATCGCCTCTACCAGATCTGCGAGCAACATCAGACGCCCGCCATCCTCAACCAGCTGATGCGCAACGCCCGCGTCCAGTCCGATCCAACAATGCGCTACTCGTCCGGCGCGTTCCTGCTCTACCTCGCCGGCCACGTCGACAGCCACTACGTCTTCGACACCGACCACCGCCCCCACCTGCTCGATCTCAACAGCGACGACTACAGGACCTACAAGGCCGCCGTCGCCTGGCTCGAAGACAAGGTCGCGCACCCGAAGAAGAAATGAGCGGCGTCACCGCTGCTTGAACATCTCCGCGAACGCGGGAACCGTCATGGCGAGCGCGACGTCGCGCTCATCCGTGCGCCGCGCCGCAGGCCTGTCTGTCGCCCGCGCGACATAGTCCTTGAACACCGCCTTGGCCGGCAGCCAGCCCTGCTTCAGCACATAAGCCATGCTTCCCGCCATCTGCACGTCGGCGCCGGTGAACCGCTCGCCCGCAATATGGGTCGACGCCGACAGCCGCCGCTCGAGATTGGCGACCATGTCGTCATACGATCCGAACGAAAAGGCGATGCCCTCGTACGTCCACTTCTGCGCATGCGCCGCGACCACCGGATCGAACACCGCATCCGCATAGACCAGCCAGGAGAGATAAGGCCCGCGATCCCGCTCGCCGATCTTCGGCGCCAGTCCTGCCTGCGGAAACGCATCGCAGAGATACGCCGCGATCGCCGCGCGTTCGGTGATCACCACGCCATCATGCTCGATCGCCGGCACCTTCTTGTTCGGCTGGATTTTCCGATAGCTCTCCGGCACGCCGCCCTGCTGGCGGATGTCCACATGCTCGAGCTGGTACTCGACGCCTAGCTCCTCCAGCAACCACAGCACGTTCGACGAGCGCGACCACGGCGCATGATAAAATTTGAGCATGTGAGCCTCCTGCATCGGCATAACGCCGGAACAGGAAGACGGTATCCCGGGCATGCTGACAGCTACCTGTCAGCATGCCCGGGAAACGCCAGTCAGAGCCGTTTCATCACGGCGAGCTTGTTGCCGTCCGGATCGCGCAGGTAGGCGAGATAAAGCTGCACGGCGCCCATGCCGCGGATGCCCGGCGGCGACTCGATCGCCGTCCCGCCATTGGCGATCCCCGCCGCGTGCCAGGCGTCCGCCTGCTCGGTCGTCTCGACCGCAAAGCTGATCGTCCCGCCATTGGCGATCGACGCCGGCTCGCCATTGATCGGCTTGCCCACGCCGAACGATCCCGTCTTCGACCGGTAGAACATGCGATGCCCGTCAATCGTCGCCGGCTTCACACCCAGCACTGCGAACGTCGCGTCATAGAATTTCTTGGCCCGCTCGAGATCATTCGTCCCGACCATCACGTGCGTGAACATGTATCCTCCGGAAAGCAATGCTCCGACATGCGCGAAGATAGGGAGAGAGGCAAGGCCGACAGCCGCCGCACGAGAGCTGGCTCCCAACCGTAGGATGCATCTTGATGCACCGGGCAACGTCGACAGACGGTGCACGTCCGCTCCGCTCCAATGCATCCTGCGAAGGGGAGAAGGTGGGATAGAGGGGTAGCGACTTCGTAGGACGGCCAGAAAACATCCCGCCCGATCTCAACCCACCAGCCCGCAAGACCTAGGACAGAGCCCTCCAGATCCGGCCGGGCTCGCCGCCCGCGTATACGCCTGCCCATGCAAGCGCTCTGGCTGATCATCCTCGCGATCTTCGGGCGCCGCCGCCCAGCCATGGCGGTGGAGGCGAACCTCGTGGGCATCATCAGCAAGGGTTTCGCCCCGTTCGAGGATGAAGACGCCCGCTGCGAGCTTGAGGACAGCCCCGCCGCCCGTGCGAAAATCTCGGCAGCCCGCTTCGACGCCCACCGCAAGGTCGATCTCCCGATCTACCTTCGCGCTCTTAAGATCGCCGGCCTTCCTTTCCTGGGCCGCACCTTCCAGTCCTGCCGCCATCCCCACCAAGCCGACCGCACGCTGGGCGACCTCTGGCGCCGCTTCCACCGCCTCATCCTCGGCTTCGAGGACGCCGAGCGCTGCGCTCGCCTGAGCGCTGCAAGGCTCCGCCGCAAGCATGACGAGGCCATCCCGGCCGCGCGCCTCGCCGCAGCCCCGTTCACGCCCGACCATGATGATCTCGCGAGCATCAACAATCCGATGCGCCTCCATGCGCATGGCGGCCTGTCGCGCCGAGGCGTAGCGAAGGTTCAAGGAAGCTGCGCGTCTTCGCGCGGACCGCAGTTCAGCTTGCTCCGATTTCAGCCCGAACCGCCTCAGACCCCAGCTTATGAGATCGCCGCCGCGCGCCCATCTCAGTTCGGAAAAATCAATGCGCCAGCACGGTTCCTGCGGCCGTCACGCGTTCAAGGTTGACCTGTGGCGCCGCCCCCGGCCACTCTCCCTCGGGGAAGCAGGAGGGACTCGGATGTTCGAAGGCTTCATGAAGACGATCACGTCCGCCGCCTTCCTCGGAACGCTTGGCAAGGGCGCGGCCACTGCGGCCTTCATCGTCGTCCTGTCGGAAGTCGCCAAGCGGTCGACCTGGCTCGCCGCCGCGCTCGTCGCGCTCCCCCTCGCCACCATGCTCACTGTCGCGATGATCGCCACGGATGCGCAGAAAGGCGGCCCTGATGTCGCCAACGCCTTCGCGCTGAAGACTTTCATCCTGTTCTGGCCGGGCCTGATCTTCTTTGTCGGCCTGCTCGGCCTCCAGAAGTTCGGTCTTGCCTTCTGGCCTGCCTTTGGCATCTCCGTGGTCGCCTGCTTTTTCGCAACCTGGGGATTCTCGGTGCTGCTGACCTCGCAGGGCTGGATCAAGGAAGACTGATGCTCGGACCCGGCGGCCTCGAGAAATCCCTGCGCGGCGCGGTTCTGCTCGTGATCGGCCTGGTCGTGATCGTCGCCCCGCTCATCGGCTGCTTCGCCTTCTCGCCGCTCGCCGTGGCGTGGGGGATCCAGCCCTATCCGCTCGCCGCAGCGCTCAGCGTGATGGCGGCAGAAGCCCTCACCATTGCCGGCCTCGTCTTCTTCGTCCGCAACGCCAGGCGCTAGCCGAGCGGCCGCCCAGGGCGTACGCTTGGTTTAAGGGAGAAACGCCATGGCCGATACCGCTGCGAAAACCTATGAGGACATCCTCTACCGCGTCGAAGACGGCGTCGCCGTCATCACCCTTAACCGCCCTGACAAGCTGAATGCGTGGCGCGGCGAGATGGAGCGCGATGTCCGCGCCGCCATGCGCGAGGCGAACGACGACGAGGCGGTTCGCGTGATCATCCTCACAGGCGCGGGCAAGGGCTTCTGCGCCGGCGCCGACATGAACATGCTGCAGGGCATCCAGAGCAGCGGACAGAACGCCCGCAGTGCAGATGTCAGCAAGCCCTGGGACCCGGCCTCCAACGAGAACTTTCAGAAGCAGTATTCCTGGCTCCCCGCCGTCAAGAAGCCGATCATCGCCGCCATCAATGGCGCAGCCGCCGGCCTCGGCCTGATCATCTCGCTTTACTGCGACATACGTTTCGCCGCCGACAATGCGAAGTTCACGACCGCCTTCTCGCGCCGAGGCCTCGTCGCCGAACACGGCATCTCCTGGCTGCTCCCGCGCCTCATCGGCTTCGCCGCCGCTGCAGACCTGCTCTACTCCTCCCGCGTAATCACCGCGCCCGAAGCGCACGCCCTGCGCCTCGTCTCCCGCGTGATCCCGGCGGCGGAGTTCGAGAGGGAAGTTATGGCCTACGCGAAGATGCTCGCCACCGAAGTCTCGCCCCGCTCTCTGCGCGAGATGAAACGCGAGATCTGGAACGCCCAGTTCCAGACCCTCGGCCAGGCCATCGACTCGGCCAACGCCGACATGCCCCCCTCGTTCAAGTCGGAAGACTTCAAGGAAGGCGTCGCCCACTTCGTCGAAAAGCGCTCTCCCCGCTTCACGGGGCGGTGAAACCCTATCCAGGATTGGCACATCGCCCATTCCGTTCCCGTTCATAATCCCTCATATATCTGGGAGGTTCGGGAGGACTGACCCATGGGCGCTGCACGCTCGTCGACGCTGAAATCCGCACTCAAACGCCGCGGCGCTTTTCTCGCGGCCGTCTCCGCATTCGCGCTGCTGACCGCGTGCGAAACCGGCCCGACGCCGGAAGAGATCGCGCAGATGGACTGGCAGAACGCAGCGCAGATGGATACGCCGCCCGCCTACGCCGCTTACATGCGGATGCACCCCGACGGCCAGTACGTCGTCATGGCGCAGCAGCGCATGGAAGAGCTGAAGGTCATCGAGACCGACAGCTACGCCACCGCTAAGCGGATCGATACCGAGGACGCCTATGTCGGCTTCCTCAACAAGTTCCCGTGGGGCGCTCACGCGGCCGAGGCCGACGCCCGCCGCGCCGTGCTCGCCGCGCCGCGCCTTGCCGCCGAAGAGAAGCGGGCATGGGACGAGGTCAGCAAGTCAGGCCGCATCGAGATCTACGAAGCCTTCCTTGAAGACTGGCCGAAAGGCGCCCACGCCGCCGAAGCGCGCGTAAAGCTCGACGCCATGTGGCGCACCGACCAGGGCGCCTTCGTCCGCGCCCTTCGCTCGGGCTCGCCGGCGGAACTGCGCGCCTTCATCAACGCCTGGCCGAAGTCGGACTATGTCAACGACGCCCGCCGCGAACTCGATCTCATCGTCCTGCGCGATGACGAGGCCTGGCGCCGCGCCCTCGCCGACAACACGGTCACGGCCTACGACTTCTACCTGCAGAGCCAGCCCTACGGGAAATGGCGCATCGAAGCCGCCCGAGCGATGGAAGACCTGCGCCAGCGCGACTACGAGGCCTGGCAATACGCCGCCATGATCGACCAGATCTGGGCCTACGAGAACTACCGCAACATGTATCCGTGGGGCATCTGGTATGACACGGCATTCTACCGGATCGACTGGATCCGTGGCGGCCGCAACTGGGGCTACTGGAACTCCGACTGGGATCATGGCTGGCGCTGGCGCGACCGTGATGACGACCACCACAACGATCGCGACGACCACAACACCTATCCGCCCCTGTTCAAGGACGGCAAGAAGAACGGCGGCGGCAATGGTGGTGGCGGGAACGGTGGAAATGGCGGGAACCCGTCCCCGCCGCCGGCAGCTTCTCCGCCACCCCCGCCCAGTCTGTGGAAGAATGGCGGCAATAATTCCGATGGCGGCGGTCGCCCGCCGGGCAAGTATCAGCCGCAGACCCCGTCCGTGTCGCCGTCGCCGTCGCCGTCGCCACCGCCCCCTCCACCACAGCAGCGGTTCTCGGCCCCGCCGCCTCCACCGCCGCCCCCGCCACCCCCGCCGTCGCAACCCGTGACGAAATACCAGCAGATCCCGAATTAGCGGTTGCGGCCTGCCCGGGTTATCCTAGCAAAGAATCGGCGCGGGATTGAGGTCCAGCCCGTGACGCGGGGCGTGTTGCTGCTATTTCATTGTGCTGGGGGCATGCAGCGGTCTACCTCCCGATGAGGGGAGCCCGTGGGCAGGAACCGTAACGAGGCTGGCGGGATTTCGGAATGACGACTGACACGTCCGCGCCCTCGAGCTTCCTGATGCGCTGGGGTCCGCCCGCGCTGAAGGTCATCGGCACGGCCGCGGCGACCGGTCTCGTCACCTTCGGCCTGCTCTGGAACACGCTCTTCGCCCAGATGCCCGCGCTTCCCGACAAGGAATCGCTGTGGACCTTCAACCGGGAACCCGCCGTCGAATTCATCGACGCCAAGGGCGACACCATCGCCGTGCGAGGCCCGCGCTATGGCCGCGCGGTCAAGGCGGCTGAACTGCCCAAGCATATCCCCGACGCCTTCCTCGCCGCCGAGGACCGCCACTTCCGCGAACACACCGGCGTCGACTTCTGGGCCATCGTCCGCGCCACGCTGGAGAATGCCCGCGCCGGCCGCACCGTGCAAGGCGCATCGACCATCACCCAGCAGCTCGTCAAGAACCTCTTCCTCACGCCGGACCAGACGCTCAAGCGCAAGGCGCAGGAAGCCAAGCTCGCTGGCGACCTCGAGCGCCTGCTCGACAAGGACGAGATCCTCGACCTCTATCTCAACCGCATCTATCTCGGCGCCGGCGCGTACGGCCTCGATGCCGCATCGCGTACCTATTTCGGTAAAGCGCCCGCCGATCTCACATTGGCGGAAGCCGCCATGCTCGCCTCTTTCCCCAAGGCGCCGACGCGTTTCGCCAACCAGGTCCAGACCGCCAAGGCGAAGGATCGCCAGCACTATGTTCTCGGCCAGATGGTCGAGGCCGGCTTCATCTCGCAGAAACAGGCCGACGAGGCCTACGGTCAGGCCCTCGTCTTCGCGAAGGACACGCCCGACGGCTTCTCGGGCCACGCCCTCGACTACGCCGTCGAGCGCGTCCACGATCTCCTGCCCAACCCGCCGCCGGATCTTGTCATCAAGCTCTCGCTCGACCTGAAGCTGCAGGCCGCCGCCCAGAAAGCCGTCGACAACGGCATCGCCACCATGGGCAAGGACCGCCGCGCCTCGCAGGGCGCCGCGCTGCTGATCGAGAACGATACCGGCGCCATCCGCGCCATGGTCGGCGGCCGCGACTACCAGAAATCGCAATTCAACCGCGCCACGCAAGCGCGCCGCCAGCCCGGCTCGTCCTTCAAGATGTTCGTCTACGCCGCCGCGCTGGAAGACGGCATGACGCCCGGCACAGTGCGCTTCGACATGCCGATCACCATCGGCAACTGGCGCCCGCGCAACTATGGCGGCGAATACCGCGGCCCCGTCACCCTCTCCGAAGCGCTGGCGGAATCCCTCAACACCATTTCCGCCCAGATCGGCACCGAGATCGGCGTCGAGAAGGTGACCGCCCTCGCGCACGAGTTCGGCGTGAAGTCGCCGCTGCACAACTATCCCTCGATCACGCTCGGTTCGGACGAAGTCACGCTGCTCGACATGACCACGGGCTATGGCGTGCTCGCCAAGAACGGCCTGCAGATGAACCCGTACATCATCGAGGAAATCCGCAACTCGAAGGGCGACCTGCTTTATTCGAATCCGGTAGTGAAGTCGCCGCGCCTTTATCCCGAAAACCTCGCCGCCGACATGAACTCGATGCTCACCCGCGTCGTCGTGGGCGGCACCGGCCGCGCCGCACAGATCCCCGGCTGGGATGTCGCCGGGAAGACCGGCACCTCACAGGATTGGCGCGACGCCTGGTTCCTCGGCTACACGGCCAAGTATGTCGGCGGCGTCTGGGTCGGCAATGACGACGACAAGCCTATGGCCAAGGTCACCGGCGGCGAGATGTCCGCTCGCATCTGGGCCGACATGATGCGCCCCGCACATGAAGGCCTCACGCCTGTGCCGCTCCCGGGCGCCAAGGCGGCGGAGGAATACCTCTCGACCGAGGACATGGACCGCCTGAACTTCTACAGGCGCCTCTCGTCAGCCTTCGCTGCGGTCGAGGCTCGCGCCGGCGGCATGTAGCGATCAGCCCGCGAGCACACCCAACGTCCGCTCGATGAACCAGTAGGCCGAACACACGCCGATGAAATAGACCGGCGCCTGCCACGCCCATTGCGGCGTCGGGACCTTCATCCGCTTCCAGGCGAACACAGCGGCCAGCACTGCCGCGATGAACAGAAGCTGCCCTGCCTCCACCCCGAGATTGAAGAACAGCAGCGCTGTTCCGACAGCGTCCTCAGGTATCCCTACCTCGCGCAGCGCGCCCGCGAAGCCGAAGCCATGCAATAGGCCGAAGCTGAACGAGGCCAGCCACGGCATCATGGCCGTCAGGCTCGGCCGCCCCTCTCGCACACGCATGATCTCGACCGCGACGAACATGATCGACAGTGCGATCGTCGCCTCCACCGGCGCACTTGGCAGCGCGACCCAGCCCAGCGTCGTTCCCGCCAGCGTGAGCGAGTGCGCCAACGTGAACGCCGTCACAGCCAGCAGGAGCCGCTTCAGCTGGCTGACGAGGATCAGCAGGGCGAGCACGAACATCAGGTGATCGAAGCCGAACAGGATGTGCTCGACGCCCAGCCCGAAATAGGTCTGCGCCACTTCGGTCCACGCCTGCTTCTCCGGAATTGCAAACTCCGGCTTGTCCGGCGTCACGCGCAGCGTCTTGGCCAGCCCGTCCAGCGGCTCGAACCGTACGATCGCGTCGGTCAGCGTCTGGGACAGGTTCTCGATGCCGATCGTCTTGCCGACGATCCCACCCGCACACGTCGTGCGCCAGCGTTCGATCACGGCCCCGTCGACCATCGTCGCACGCGGCTCGGCGGCATCCATGCACGTTTCCGGCAGGATGATGTTGAGCGCCAGCCGCATGTCGCCCTGCGCCGGCGTCTTCCACAGCAGGTCATACGTCCCGGCCTTGACCTCACGGATCTGCAGGAAGGCCGGGCGTATCTCGTGCGCCAGCGCCGCCGGCGCAACTCCGATCACAGCCAAGAGCCAGACCAGCAACCGCACCGCCCACATCATTCGCCGACCTCAGGGATCGGCTTTGTCTTAGGGGCGGGATTAGGTGTGTCGGGCAGGCCCTTCCACGGCTCGGGCCACTCAATGTGAATATCGTACCGTTTGCGCAGGTTGGCGTGAAACCTGTCTCGCGCTTCGTTGCGCTTGTTCTCGATCCAGTCGGCGTGAACCTTGTCGCGAATATCTGCCAGCGGCACAGCGCGCCCCGGCTCCACGTCGATCACCATCACCAGATGCTGCCCGAATGGCGATTCCACCGGCCCGAACCATCCGCCCTTGTTGTGAGCAAACGCGGCCTTAGCAAAGTCGCCGCCGAACAGCGCGGCAACGCCGTCCTCCGTCGTCAACGGCATCGCCGCGGGCAACATGGACGCATCGCCCTGACTGCCCGGATCACTTCCCGCCTTCAGCTTGACCAGCCAGGCCTCTGCATCAGCCTTCGCCTTGCCGCCACGCTTGTCGCCGCTCGCCAGCACCTGCCGCAACGAGCGACGCTCCGGCAGCCGATATTCCGCCGCATGCGCATCGAGCCAGCCCTGCAACTCCGCCTCAGTCGGTTCGTTGCTCGACGCCTCATCCTCGATCAGGAATTCCAGCTTCTGCCGCATCCGCCTGCGCACGATCGTATCATCAGCATCGAGCCCCATCGCCACGGCCTCGCGATAGCCGACCTCCTCGCTGACATAGTCGTCGACGAGAACCGCCAGCTCCTCGCGGCTCGGCATGCGCCCCGAAAGCAGCAGGAAGCTTTCCGCGATCTGGTTCACGCGGCCTTCGCTGATGACGATCCGGTCGCCAGTCGCGCTCTTTCCCGGCCCATGGATCAGCGCGTTCGCAAAGAACAGCGCGGCCCCTATGGCCAGGAAATGCACCAGCGGCTCACGAACCGCGCGTTTGAAGAACCCGGTTACGCTCAACGCCCGTCCAGATGCCACGTCACGACGCTTTCGTGGGCACGAACCAGATCGGCGAGGTGTAAGCGCGTTCCTGGATTGTCTTGGGCAGCGCCGGGTTCGGCTCGACCCCGGACCGGATCGCATCCCATGTCGACCAGCGACAAGTCGGGTTCTCGATCACGCGCGCATAGTAGAACGCGTTGAGCTTCGGATCGAACTCCGGATCGCTCCACGCGCCGCTGATCTCGGCATCGCCCTTGTCATCCGTGAACTTGCAGGTCTTCACGTCTACCGATGCGCCGTTGTCCGAGCAGCGCTGCGTCTTGGGATCGATCTTGCCCCCGTCGGAACACCCGACGTCGAACACCTTCTCCTGCGCCTTGCCCTTGGAATCGAGCCAACCCTTCACGACCTGCACACGCTGCAACGGCGCCGAGTTCGCATCCCGCATCGCCATGAAGAGGAAGTCCGGTTTGCCGTCAGCCTTGCCGACGAGGTCCGAGCCCATCGGCACGCCATTGGCGTAGGCGTTCTTCACGCCTTCATCCGACGTCAGCGGGCTGGCGCCGATGCCGTAGCCCGCAAAGAACCGCACGCGGATGCGCGGGCCAGACGTTGCAAACGTCTCCTTGCGGCGCAGCGCTGCATAGATTTCCTCGCGCGTATTCTCCGGCGCCCATACGCCGGTCAGGCCGGAAGCGCCCCACGTCGAGAAGCGCGCGATGCCATCCGGCATCTTGTAATCCGCCCACGTTTTGCCCGCGGGCGGCGCAGATCCACGCAGTTCCGGCGTCGCATCGCGGATGCCGACTTTCGAATGGTAGTTGTTCTCTTCGTACGAACCTGCCGCGTTGTGGCTGTCGCTCGAGCCGACCAGGCCATACTTGTATGGGTTCACGCCAACCTTGGCCTCGAGCTCAAGACCGTCCTTCAGAGCCCCGCGCACATAGCCGCCCTGGAACTTCGTCACCCTCTTGGTCTGGCCGATATACCATTCCATGATTTCGAAGCCGGCGAGTTCGTCGTTCGGCGACAGAAGCGGGTGCGTCTCCGACGTGCCCTTCACCTGCGTGACTTCCGTCAGCGGCTCGTTGCGCTGGCGCATCTCGGCCCAGGCCTTATCAATCGGCTGGCCGTTCCACTTGGTGCGCTCATACATCGTGCCGTCGGAGCCGTTGGCGTTGTGCGGGATCGACAGCGCCTCCATGCCGTTGGCGCGCTGCTGCTCCATCCAGTTCCATAGGTCTTCCGGGTTCTGGGATTCGAGCGCCGTGTAGGGAAGCTCCGGAACATTGTCGCCCTGGAAGATCACGTTGCGGTGCAGGTTGCGCCCGCCCGGCGCCGAGGTGAACTCATAGCCCACGAGCGTCGTGAACTTGCCCGGCTCGTAATTGCGCTTGGCCGACTCGATGATGTCGTGCCACGCCGATTTCACCGTGCGCAGGTCCTTGAACTCCTCCATGCGCTTGCCTTCGTCCAGCGTGTCCGCGAACTTGCGGAACGCCGCCGTGACCTTGGCCCCGTCCGTCGAGAACAGGTCCTTCGCGTAGGGCACTTTCGAATAGGGATCGCCGTCGGTGTTGATGGCCGGAAGCACGCCCAGATATTCCGAGTGATCCGTCACGGCGAGGAAGTCGAGCGGGCCGGAATTCAACTTCATGTCGAAGCCGGCCGCGTGCTTGATCGTGCCGCCCTTGGCGTAGGTGTAGGCTTCATCCGGGGACGCCCGCACGTTGAAGATGTACGCGTCGAACGAGTTGCGCGTGTGGAGGTGGAGATCGCCGAAGTAGGCGTTCTTCAGCGGGTTCGCCGCGGGCCGCTCGGCCGCTGCAGGCGTCTGAGGCGCCGCCGCCTGCTCCGCCTTCTGTTCGCCGCAGCCCGCCAGAAGCGCCGCCGCGCAGACAGCCATCGCAAGCCGTTTCATCCCTGTCCCTCCCGTTGGCCTGCCGCTCTAGCGGCGGCAACTTGTTACCATTCAGTATAATATGTACGACTGCTTACGCGTCATCGTCCAGCCAGCCCGGGGAATAAATGGCATGAGCGAAACTTACCGGATCGTCGGCGGCCTGGGCTCGCCCTACTCGATGAAGATGCGTGCGATCATGCGCTATCGGCGCATTCCCTATGTCTGGCAGCCGCTCGGCCCCGACACGGAAGGCGTCATGAAGAACGTGAAGGCGCCCGTGATTCCGGTGATCCAGTATCCCACCGGCGAATGGCGCAACGACTCAACACCGATGATCTTCGAACTTGAACAGCGCCACGCCGACCGCTCCATCGTACCGCCCAATCCCGCCGACCAGTTCCTCGCCTGCCTCATCGAGGACATGGGCGATGAGTGGGCCACCAAGCTGATGTTCCACTATCGCTGGTTCTACGAGGACGACCAGAAGGCGCTCTCCACCTGGCTTGCCTTCGACCGCTTCAGGAATGGCTCGGACGAGATGCGCAAGTTCGCCGCATATTTCCGCGACCGCCAGATGGGCCGCATGGCCCTCGTCGGCTGCACGCCGGAGAATGCGCCGCTGATCGAAGCCACCATGCGCCGTCTCTGTGGCATCATGGAATCCCATCTCGAGAAGCAGCAGTTCTGGTTCGGCGCCCGCCCCTCCCTCGCCGAATTCGCATGGATGGGCCAGTTCTCACAGCTCGCCAGCGACCCGACGCCCAGCCGCCTGATGCGCGAGATCGCGCCCCTGACATTCCGCTGGCTCGAACAACTCGACGACATGTCCGGCCTCGAAGGCGAGTGGCGCAAACCCGGCGAACCGCGCCCCGCGCTGATCGAACAGATGCTCACCGTCGCCGGTGAAGTCTATTTCCCCTTCCTGCTCGCCAACGCACGCGCCATCGCCGACGGCAAGCCCACCTTCTCCTTCACCGCCCTCGGCATGCCCTACGAACAAGGCGCCTTCGCCTATCAGCGTAAATGCCTCGAAGCCCTCCGCGCCCGCTACGCTGCCCTGCCAGCCTCGGGGCGCGCCGAGCTCGACCCGCTGTTGAAACGCACAAACTGCCTTGCCGCGCTCAATCCCGCCTAAACCGGCCAAGCCTTGTCCGGGGCGCTGGATAATCAGCTACGTCACTTGACCTTCCGGCCCGGTTCGGGTCCATGCGCGCCATGGCCGGACCACCGATTGCAGTTCTTCGCGGCGTGACGCTCACGCTTGGCGCGACACCCCTCTTTTCGGGCGTCGACCTCCAGCTTGCGCGCGGCGAACGGATGGCGCTGGTCGGCCGGAACGGCGCTGGCAAGTCGACCCTCATGCGCATCATCGCTGGCGCCATCGAAGCTGATGGCGGCGAGATCTTCATGCAGCCCGGAACGGTCGCCCGCCACCTGCTGCAGGAGCCGGACTTCACCGGCTTCTCGACCGCCCTCGAATTTGTCTCCGAGGG
>JBGAKC010000006.1:0-141637 GCA_044224605.1 Hyphomonadaceae bacterium | reverse complement strand
CATCGGCCTCCGCCATCGTGGCCGAGCCCCGCACCCTCACCGACAGATCGAGCGAGCGCGGCGCGCACGCCGCCGGGGCCTCACCCTTCAGTTTTTCCCACTTCGCCCGCGTCGCCGCCGACCACGGGAATATCGCGCCCGTCGCCACATCGACATGATCCACCCACGTCCGGAAGCCTGCACACGGCTCCCCGCTCATGTGGTCGATCTGCTGGTAGAGCAGGACGGAACTCTCGGCGACTTCCAGCACGCAAGCGTGCATCATGAACGGCTCGCCCGCCTTCGCCTCGCGCATGAACCGTATGTGCTGCTCGCGCGGCTGCAATGTCGACAGCGCCCGCGCCCGGAACGCATTGGGCAGCCCCACGGCATGGCCGACTCCCGCCAACCCCTCCATCATCTTCGCGACGTAGAAGCGCACATTCATGTGCCCCATCTCGTCGCATTCCCAGGTGTTGATGCTGCCGCGATAGACCTCGATCACGGTGGCTCCCTCTGAATTTCCGGAAGGCTAGCCCGCGCACTTCCGGCACAGGCCGCGGATCTCGATCACCGCGCTGCGCATCTGGAACTTCACGCTCTCCACTTCCTGGCTCAGCTTCTTCACGCTGTCATGCGCGTGCAGCTCGCCCGCCGTGCCGCACTTGTCGCAGATCAGGAACACCGCGGCGTGCCCATGCTTCCAGTGCCCGCACGCCACGAAGGCGTTGAGGCTCTCGATCTTGTGCGCCAGTCCCATGTCCAGCAGGAAGTCGAGCGAGCGATAGACCGAGGGCGGTTTGGCCGCGCCATCATCGCCCAGCTGTTCGAGGAGGTCGTACGCTTTCGCCGGCCCGCCGGATTCCAGCAGCAGCGTCAGCACCTTCTTGCGCAGCGGCGTCAGTCGACCACCGCGCTCCTCGCACAGTATCTCGGCTTCCTTCAGGCTGTCGCTGAGGGCTAGGGGAGCGCAGGCAAGGTGAGCGTGGACCATGATCCGAATGTCGGCTGCCAGCGCCTGATTCACAAGGCCCGCGCTGTCCCGGCTCCCCCACGAAACCCGCAGAAACAGAGATCCTTAACGCTATTCCGCTAGTGAGAACCCCACCAGGGACGCTCGGGGAAGGGCATGCTCGCCTCCAGATACACGCCGCAGCTCGCCGTGCTGGCCGTCCTGCTGGTCTCGCGCCTGATCACCTACGCGCTGGGCCTGATGCCCGATCCCGCCATTGTCATAGACCACTGGCAGCACATCGACCTGCGCTTCCTGGCCAGCGACCCCATCGGGTCGCTCTGGGCGCTGCACACTCAGCCGCCGCTGTGGAACGCCATCCTCGCGCTCGCGGTCGCCATGGTCGGCCCCGATGGCGACGCCGTCACCACCGTCATGTACGGCTTCAACCTCGTCCTCACGGCCGGGGCAGGGCTGCTCTTCCTCGACATCCTGCGCCGTTTCGGCTTCTCGCAGCTGGTCGCGACCATCTTCATCTGCGTCTCGATCCTCTCCCCGAACATCCTCTATTTCGAGACCTACATCTTCTATCCGCACTTCACCTTCTTCCTCGTCACGCTCCTCCTGTGGCTGCTGATGCAAGTGAAGCGCGACGGTGCGCTCTGGCCCGTCGCTGGTGCATTGGGCGTGCTCACGGCCTTGTCGCTCACCTGGGCGATCTTCCACCCCGCCTTTGTCGCCATCGCGGGGGCCGCCCTGCTATGGTGGAGTCGCGGCTGGAGCCTCGCCCGAGCCGCTCGCCCGGTCATCGCCATCGCTATCCTCGCCACCGGCGTCTGCGCGCTGCCGACGCTGAAAAACCTTGCCATCTATGGCGTGCCGTCCGCTTCGACCTGGATCGGCCTCAACCTCGCGCAGACCATCCCGGGCGGCCAGACCGGCGAGTTCGTCCATTGCGACTTCGACACGGCCCACCGCGAAGCCATCGCCGCCAATCCCGGCCTGCCAACCGACAACGCCCTCCTGACGCAGACCTGGAAACGCCCCGGCGCGCCGAACATGAACCACATCGGCATGATCGCCACGAGCCAGCGCTGCCTCGACATGACGAAGAACGTCATCCTGCACGACCCGATTGGCTGGTTTGCCTACCGCATCAACGTGCTGGTCGGCACGCACCAGCTGCCGCCGTCCAACTACAACGCCGACCCGCTGGGTTGGGACGCCATTTTCGGTCCCGCCGAACGACTCACCGACAGCTTCGGCACGATCAGCCGCATCTCGATGACGCTCTGGTATCTCGTGCTGCTCTATGTCGGCCTCAAGCTGACCCGTACGAACCCGCCGCTCTATCTCTCGCTGTTCGGCATCGTTGCGTACTTCACGCTCGCCTCGCACTTCCTCAATGGCGGCGAGCAGGCGCGCATGCGCTACACCATCGAACCGATCTATCTTCTCTTCTGCGCCGGTCTTCTCGCCGCTGCGGTCCGCCGCTTTGGCCCGATGCTCAAGCTGCGTGTGCCAGGCCTCGCAGACGCCCCCTGAAGCTTCGACTCAGGCTGCGCCCGATTCGCAGGAAAGGCTTATTTTCCGGGGTCTCCTGAAGTCGATATTCACCAAAACCCCCATTTTTAGGGGTATTTTGCTGTGAAAAGTGGTTTTTTCCCTTGTAAATCGCGTTTTTCGGGCTTCAGGACCCCCAAAATACGTGTATTCAGAGGGCCGGACTGAACCTAGGGAGTCGAAAGACCATGGCCACTGCAGCTAAAGCCAAACAGAACACCGTCAGCCTCAAGCACCTGGCGGCGGCTCTCGCCGAGAACCACGAGATGCCGAAGAAGCAATCGGAAGCGATCCTGAACGACCTCGTCACGATGCTGACGAAGCACCTCAAGAAGGGCGACCGCATCCGCATGGCCGGTCTCGGCGTTCTCGTTGTGCGCAAGCGCGCCGCCCGCATGGGCCGCAACCCGGCCACGGGCGAGCCGGTGCAAATCAAGGCCTCGAAGAAAGTGGCTTTCCGCGCCGCGAAAGAACTGAAAGAGTCGATCTAACTCTTTCTGTCTCTGACCCAACAAAGAAGGGCCCGGTGGCAACACCGGGCCCTTTGCTTTGGCGGCGAGGAGAAAGCGCGCGATGCGCTCGATCTTCCTCTGCCCCCGCGCAGCGGGGGAAGAGTGACCTGCGCAATTCGTACGAATCCAACAAGCCAGCAGAAAAATCTTCACCAGCCAATTCAACGCTCAACGAAGAAAACAGTCGTGCGAAACGCAACCCTCAGACCATCCCCCTCCGAACCTGGGCGATACTCCGCTCATCGTCTCCGCATGGCGGGCAGTCGCGATGTTCAACGACGCGGAGGTGATGCGATCGGGCGGGCAGGTTCCGGGGAACGCTGCGCAGATGCAGCCAAGCCGGGGGGTGCTTCTGGGACCGCCTCAACTCCCGGGACGGATGAGGGCACAGAGGACCGGACAGGGAACACCGCCGGCTCTTACCGCCGCTGGCGAGCCAGGTCAGGGGAAAGAGAATCTCCCCGCTCCGGGGCTGGCGACCAAACGATCGCGGGGACGCGGGGAAGCCGCATCCTTCCTATCTGCCGGCACTGCTCGCATGAGCAGACGCCAGACCTGCGGGCCATTCGCGCCTCCCCGGCCCGTCTTTGGGGCCACGAGTTGCAGCATCCCAGGCGGTGACCACCGGCCTGAACGACCAATCGCGCGTACGCCCGTCGAACCACGAGGGCGTGCTCACCAATGCAAGCAACAGGAAGAACCCCATTGCCCACTGCCTATTCCGCGGCGCAAAGCGCTTACACCGCCTTTAGTCGCGCATGCCGCTTCTTGCCGACCGACAGGCGCGCCGTGCTCTCGCCATCGAGCGCCGCTTCGCCAATGGTTGCTGCCGGATCGGTCACGGCCTCGCCATTGAGCTTCACTGCATTGCCCGCGATCTGTCGGCGCGCGTCGCTCTTGGAGTCCACGAGCCCCGCCGCCAGCAGCGCGTCCACCACCGGATACCCCGCCGCCAGCTTCGGGCGCTCCACCTCGAACGTCGGCATGCCCTCGGCCGAGCCGCCGCCGTGGAAGACAGCCTCGGCCGCAGCCGAAGCCTTCTTCGCTTCTTCCTCGCCATGCAGCATCGCCGTCGCCACATCCGCGAGGCGCTTCTTGGCCTCGTTGATCTGCGCGCCCTGCGCCTTGGCGTGCTCGCTGATCTCCGACTCCGGCAGATCAGTGAAAAGCCGCATGAAGCGCGCGACGTCGGCATCCTCGGTGTTGCGCCAGAACTGCCAGTAGTCGTAGGGCGAGCGCATGTCCGCGTTGAGCCACACGGCGCCTTCCGCCGTTTTGCCCATCTTGCCGCCGGAGGCCGTGGTGATCAGCGGCGTCGTCACGCCGAAGACCTGCTTGTCGATGATGCGGCGTGTGAGGTCGATGCCGTTGACGATGTTGCCCCACTGGTCGGATCCGCCCATCTGGATGCGGCAGTCGTATTTCCGCGCCAGCTCCAGGAAGTCGTAGGACTGGAGCAGCATGTAGTTGAATTCGAGGAACGTGTACGGTTCCTCATTGTCGAGGCGGCGGCGCACGGTCTCCTGTGCGATCATCTTGTTGATCGTGAAGTGCTTGCCGTAGTCGCGGAGGAATTCGATCCATTTGATCTGGTCGAGCCATTCGGCGTTGTCGATCATGATCGCGTCGGTGGGGCCGTTGCCGAACTTCAGGAACGGCTCGAAGTTCTTCTTGATTCCCGCCATGTTGGCCGCGATCTCGTCGACCGTCAGGATCGGCCGCGACTTCTCCTTGTCTGTTGGGTCGCCGATCTTGGTGGTCCCGCCACCCATCAGCACGATCGGCTTGCCGCCCGCCTGTTGCAGCCGGCGCAGGTTCATGATCTGCACCAGCGATCCGACATGCAGCGACTTCGCCGTGCAGTCGAAGCCGATGTAACCGATCGGCCTGCCGGTCGCGTACTTGTCGAGCCCGCTCTCGTCGGTGATCTGGTAAACGTGCCCGCGGCCGATCATTTCCCGCAGGAATGTCGATTGGACTTTCGATGCATCGAGGGTCACGAGAGGCTCCTAGTGGTCTGTCTGACCGGAGGCCATCTCACATCGCCGCCGGTTTGGGCGGCATGCATGGTCGCACCGCCCGCTATGAAAGCGTGCGGTAGTAATACGCGAGGTGGGTGGCGCGGTGCGACATTTGGTTGACGTATCCGTTACGCGGGGTGGACGTCAAGCGAGACTACTGGGCAGGTTTTGGCGGCTTCGCCTTCATCCCGGCGTTTGAGAAGGCGATAAGCAAGCTGAACGCATTGGAATCGACAGCAAACATTGTTGCTTGCGGTTCCCCTGTTTCCGGTAGTCTTCGCGCCATGATGAATGCCAGCTTGCCGTTCTCGGGCGTGGTCATGCCAGGGCAATCGTCGTAGTTATTTGAAATATTTAGAAGCTGCACTCGCGCGGGAAGCTTCCCTCTCATCACACCCACGATCTCGAATTCAATCAGTTCGGTTCTGAGAGTCGCGCCGTTGTCGTCTTGGCGATCAGGTAACCTCATTGAGGTCTGGACGTGGCCTGCAAAGACGAAGTCGTCGGAGCGCTTTACTGTACGTTCGGCGAAGGTCCGACGAAGATCCGATTCATCCCATAGTCAGAAGGGCTTCGCAATCGAGCAGGCGTTGGCTGGTCGAATGGCTCCGGAAGAGCAAACCGCAAGGCAGACAAGATGGGTGCGGATGCTGAGGCGCATACTGAATACCGAGCAAGCCGGCGAACTAGAGCAACTCTTCGGCGACCGCCAAAGGCGGGTACGCGCATCAGCGGAAGTCGATGCTCAGCGCCGGTTCTGCGCCAGCGCCGCGCACGAGGAAAAGCCGATCGGGCCCTGCGCATCGTGCAGCCTGCAATGGCCTAGCGCGACGCCGTCGGCGCTCTGATGGTCGGTGACTTCGTAGCCGATCCACTCGCCCACGGGCAGGCGATGCAGATAGAGCGTCACGTCGGAGTTGATGAAGTCGAGGCCGGTTTCAGAGCTATTCGCGGTGGGGCTGGTGAAGTCGATGCCGGTGGCGACGCGGCTGAAGGGCGTAAAGGGCTCGCCGCCCACGAGAGGCCGCACTTCGCGCAGCCAGGTGCGGCGCGGCCCCGGCGCGCGCAGGTCGCTGGTGACCACGAAGCCAGGCGGCAGGATGGGCCGCATTTCCCACTTGTCGGTGAAGGGCTTGGGCGGCGGCGGAACCTGCTCCGGCGGCGGAGCATCCCACGGCTGCGCCGACCACAGCGACGCTTCCGGCTGCTGCCCACGGCGAAGCAACTGGCAGGATGCGCGGGCCGACGACACACCGCCCGAGAACAGCTCGGCCTCGACCACCTTGATACGTCCGCCCTGTCGTACGAGCCGAGTCGCGACCGTGATGGGGGAGAGATCGGGCAGGCGATAGAGATCGACGGTAAGCCGCGAGGGCTGCAGGTCTGGCTCGCCGTACTGCCGCTCGATGAGGTGGGCGAACAGGCCGATCATCACGCGCGCATGCAGATTGCCCGTCGGCCGCCACCAGCCATTGGCCATCAGCGTCGGCGTGTACGTGTCGCCGTCACGGTGGAAGAAGGGTTCGGGTGTCTCGGACATCACGCGCTTCGATCAGCTCGCCTGATAGCCTTCCGGCAGTGGGTCGTAGCCGAACTCGATGCCGAGCGCCGTCAGCTGCTGGCCGAGGCTGTCGATGATGGGGAGCATGTTCTCCGGCGGTTCGAACTGCTGGATGATCCCGATCTTGCGAGGGCAGCCTTTGGCCTCGGGAAGCTGGCTCTCGATCAGACCGCTATGCACGAAGCCGGCATAGGCGCCGATCTTGGCTTGCAGCGCATCGATGTGCGCAATCGGATCGGACCAGTCCAGATCGTCGACGATGACCAGAAGCGCACTGCCCGTGCCCGGCTCGATGTCGAGCGCGTCGACGGTTGTGGCATCGTTAATGGCCATTATATCCCCTGCCTATCCTCTGAGGGCGAGCGTCAGGCCGGCTTGGGGGGCGGAAGCTTGGCGGCGTCCTTGATGGCTTTCGCCTCGGCTGCTTCCTTCTGCGCCTTTTCGAACGCCTTCATGCGGCGCTTGAGATAGGCGGCGGCGGTCTTCTCGAGATCGTCGAGCTTGCCCTGGAAGAAGTGGTTGGCGCCGGCGACGTTGGCACGATCGATGATCTCGCCCTTCTGCACGCGCACCTTGGTCAGTGAGCGGTCGATGTCGGCCGGCGGGGCGACCACGTCCTTGTCGCCGGCGACGATAATGCCCGAGGCCGGGCAGGGCGCGAGGAAGGAGAGGTCGTAATGGTTGGCCGGTGGCGCCACGGCGATGAAGCCGTCGATCTCTGGACGGCGCATCAGCAGCTGCAGGCAGATGTAGGCGCCGAAGGAGGAGCCCGCGACCCAGCACTGGCTTGGGGCTTCATTCAGAGATTCAAGGTGGTCAAGCACGTAGGCCGCATCCGACAGTTCGGCCACGCCGGCGTCGAACGTGCCCTGGCTGCGGCCGACGCCCCGGAAGTTGAAGCGCATGGTCGAGAAGCCGTGGGCGGAGAACATCTCGAACAGGGTGATCGTCACCGGGTCCTGCATCGTGCCCCCGGCTTTCGGGTGGGGATGGAGGATCAGGGCGATGGGCGGGTTTTCACCCGGCGCCTGATTGTACCGCGCCTCGATCCGGCCTGCGGGTCCGGAGATGATCAGTTCGCCCATGCTGTGCTCGCTTGGTCGGGGCCGCGTAACGGCCGTTTCGGGGCTGAACGCCCAAGGCGGCGACAAACACCATTTCGGAGTCGGATTTCAAGCATTTCGTGTGATCCGCCCGTCGATCCGGCCCGTAAGACCCCTCGGAGGACCGGGAAAATGCCCTGAAGGGCAGAAAAACAAGGTGTTACATGAGAGTAGGGTCCAAAGGGCGATATGCGGTGATCGCACTGGTGGATGTGGCGCAAAATTCGGGGGCAAGGCCGGTAGCACTCGCCGAGGTGGCTGAGCGGCAGCAGATTTCGCTGTCCTATCTCGAACAGCTGTTCGCCATGTTGCGGCGGTCTGGCCTGGTGCTGAGCTCGCGGGGGCCTGGCGGGGGGTACAAGCTGGGCCGGGATGCCGGAGAGATTTCGATCGGGGAAGTGTTCCGAGCTGTCGAGGAAACCGGGAATCCTTCGGAAGGCAGCCGGAACTGGACCAGCGGGGGCGGAGCCACAACCAGCCTGTGGGCGGCGCTGGATGAACATATCCGGGAGTTCCTGGAAGGTGTCTCCGTGTCCGACGTGATTGCGGGGCGGATTAACCCTCCCATGCCGAACGGCAGGGATGGCGGCCTGTCGGCGCCCTCCAAATTGGCGTAAGAGCCCGGGGCATGAGCCCCGGCAATCGCATCTACGCAGACTACAATGCGACCGCCCCGCTGCGCCCCGAGGCGAAAGCGGCGATGACGGCTGCGCTGGAGCTGACCGGCAACCCATCCTCGGTCCACGCCGAAGGCCGCAAGACGCGGGCGCTGGTCGAGAGCGCGCGCGAGGCGGTGGCGGCGGCCATCGGCGCCTGCCGGGACGACATCACGTTCACGAGCGGCGGGACCGAGGCAGTGGGGGCGTCTATCAGGGGCGCTCTGAACGCTGTCGGAAGCGGTGTCAGCCTGATGGCGTCGGCGATCGAGCACGATGCAGTGACTTCAGTTGCACTTGAGCTCAAACGTAAGAACGCAGTCGCTGATGCTGCGATGAATTCGTGGCTGAATAGTTCCGACGGTCCTGAACACCGCGCGCGTATGGAAGTTGCAACTGAAGGTGTGGCAGTTGGAGCTGTGTCCCCAAACACCTGGCCCGTCAAATCCGATGGCTATGTCGATCTCGACTTCCTCAGCGTCGCGATGAAAGGCGCAGCATCGATTTCCGGCGTGCGTCCGCTGGTCTCGCTCATGCTCGTCAACAACGAGACGGGCGTGATCCAGCCGGTGGCTGAAGCGGCTGAGATCGTTCACGCGGCCGGCGGCCTGATCCACTGCGATGCGATCCAGGGTCTTGGCAAAACCGAAGTGTCGATCATCGAACTCGACGTGGATTACCTGTCGCTGTCGGCGCACAAGATCGGCGGGCCGCAGGGGATGGGCGCGTTCTATGTCAAACCGGGCGCGCCGTTTGGCGCGATCCAGACCGGCGGTGGGCAGGAGTTCGGACGCCGGGCAGGTACGGAGAATGTCGCCGCCATCGCCGGCTTCGGCGCGGCGGCGGAGGCCGCGATCGCGGGGTTGGGCGACTATCAGGCGCTGGCCGCGCACCGCGACCGGATGGAAACGCGGCTCAGGACCGCTGCTCACGCCCTCCAGATTCACGGCGCCTCCGCCCGACGGGTGGCGGGTGTCTCATGCTTCGGCGTTGAAGGTCTGCCGTCGGAAACCCAAGTAATGGGTCTGGATCTGGCGGGTTTCGCGGTTAGTGCGGGTTCCGCGTGCTCTTCCGGCAAGGTGAAACCTAGCCGTGTGTTGACCGCCATGGGCCTCAGCGATACGGCCGCCAGGTCGTCGATTCGGGCCAGCTTCGGCTGGGCTTCGCAGGCGGAAGAGTTCGACGCTCTGGCGGGCGCGTGGATCAAGATGGCGGCCCGTGCGCGGCCGCAGCTGGTGAAACTGGAAGCGAATGTCTGAGGGCAAGGAAATCACGGTGAAGGAAGGCATCGACCTGGGAACGGTCGAAGCTGCCCGTGCGCTTGAAGCGGACAAGTATGCCGAAGGCTTCATCACTGACATCGAGCAGGAACTCGCGCCCAGGGGTCTGAACGAAGACACTGTCCGCTACATCTCGGCCAAGAAGGAAGAGCCGGAGTGGATGCTGCAATGGCGGCTCGACGCCTTCCAGCGCTGGAAGGAGATGACCGAGCCGACCTGGGCGATGATCCACTATCCGAAGATCGACTACCAGGACGCGCACTACTACGCCGCCCCGAAGGGCGCGGCGAAGTACAAGTCGATCAACGACGTGCCGAAGGAAATTCTCGACACCTACGCCAAGCTCGGCATTCCGCTGAAGGAGCAGGAAGTGCTGCTCGGCGTTGAAGGTGCGATGGAGACGGCCGCCGCCGCTCGCGAGACGCCGCGCGTGGCTGTCGACGCCGTGTTCGACAGCGTGAGCGTGGCGACGACATTCCGCGCGGAGCTGCTGAAGGCCGGTGTGATCTTCATGTCGATCTCGGAAGCCATTCGCGAATTTCCGGATCTGGTGAGGCAGTATCTCGGCTCGGTCGTGCCGGTGACGGACAACTTCTTCGCGACACTGAATTCGGCCGTGTTTTCAGACGGCACTTTCGTTTACGTGCCCAAGGGCGTTCGCTGCCCGATGGAGCTGTCGACGTACTTCCGCATGAACGCCAAGGGCACAGGGCAGTTCGAGCGCACGCTGATCATCGTCGATGAAGGCGGCTACGTCTCCTATCTCGAAGGCTGTACCGCGCCGATGCGTGACGAGAACCAGCTGCATGCCGCTGTCGTCGAGCTGGTCGCGCTGGCGGACGCGGAGATCAAGTATTCCACCGTGCAGAACTGGTGGCCGGGCGACGCCGAGGGCAAGGGAGGCGTCTACAACTTCGTCACCAAGCGCGGCGACTGCCGCGGCGCCCGCTCACGCATTTCATGGACGCAGGTCGAGACCGGCTCAGCCATCACCTGGAAGTATCCCAGCTGCGTCCTGCGCGGCGACGACAGCCAGGGCGAGTTCTACTCGATCGCCGTCACCAATGGCCGCCAGCAGGCCGACACCGGCACGAAGATGATCCACTTGGGCAAGAACACCCGCTCGCGGATCATCTCGAAGGGCATCTCCGCCGGCAAGTCCAACAACACCTATCGCGGCCTCGTCTCGGTGCATCCGAAGGCCTCGAAAGCCCGCAACTTCACGCAGTGCGACAGCCTGCTCATCGGGCACGACTGCGGCGCCCACACTGTCCCCTACGTCGAAAACCGCCGTGGCGACGCGCAGCTGGAACACGAAGCGACCACCACCAAGCTCTCGGACGACCAGCTCTTCTACGCCCGCCAGCGCGGTCTGGGCGAGGAAGAGGCCGTGGCGCTACTCGTGAACGGCTTTGTCCGCGACGTTCTCCAGAAGCTCCCAATGGAGTTCGCGGTTGAAGCACAGAAGCTGCTGGAAGTGAGCCTCGAGGGGAGTGTGGGATAGCGGCATGACGGTTGGGGGGAATGTGCGCGAAATATTGAGCAGCAGATTTACGCGCCTCATCGCTGGTCTAACGGCAATGAGTGCCTTGGCGGTTGGCCTTTGGCCATGGGCGCCCGCGCAGCTGGATATTGCGAGGTCGGCGGCGTTCGGGATCGCGCTGCTGACTTGGATTGCCGTCGAATGGCTGGATGATCGCGCCACGCGCGCACGACGTAAGCTTGTTTCAGAAAATCCAAGGCACGATCGGTGCCGCCGAACGAGAACGACTTCGTAGCCACGAGATGGCTGTGGCGTTTAGAGCTGAAGCGTTTGGCGGGGTTTTCCAAATTAGCGAATGGAAGGGCGCATCAGCCGAGTTTTTGGACCGGTCGCTGCAAAGGAAGTGGACTCCTCTTAAGCAGGAAATTGACAGACTGGTGCCAGCGATCTCCGTGAAGACCTTTCCGATGGACAGGTACCCCGAATTGCAGACCGTAAAAACGCACAACGAACAAGGTCGCGAGGTACATAGTGAAGCGTCGAAGGCCGCGGCGCGAGAGCTCAATGATCTGACATCTTCAAGGATAACACAGCTTGATGAGTTGGACCGCATTGCTGCGCGGCGATTGAAGGTCGCGCTAAGTAGTTGACGCTCAACAGAGCATCCGTACGCTATTGATGACCATGCAGGTGGAAAGATCTGAGCCGGAGGCGTAGAAGCCTGTGGAGCTGGTCTCCATGGGGTGTGGAATGAAGGCGCTATTGCTGATCGCGGGTCTTGCGCTGGCTGTCTCCGCGCCGCTTGCGTCCGCGCAGACCCTTGCCGGGGTCACAATCGGCGATAGCGAAACCAAGGTCATGGCGGCGCTGCCCGGCGCCACCAACCTTCCGGTCGAAAGCAATCACAACCAGCGCATATTATATCTGGGCGAGACGATGGTCGAACTCTGCAAAGGCAAGGCGGCCTACATCGAACGGACAACGGGCTCGACGCTGACCGATTACCTCACGCTTGTCGAGCGTGAGACATCCAAACGCGGAAAGCCCACGACCGAGTCAGCGGTCGCCAAGAACGGTGCGGAGAGCTGGATGTTTTCCAGCTGGGGCGATCACGGCAGCGCCTTTTCTGTGCAGATGCATTACGCCAACGGGAAGCATCGGGTTTCCACGACGATGGCTGGCAGCAGCACGTGTTGACCGAGACGCGCATCATTGATCTTGAGCCGCTAGCCGGCGCCGGGATCGAGGTCTATACGCGCTGGCCAGATGTTGCTCCGACGATCCGTCAGACATTCGACCGCCTCTTTAAGCCGGGTGCGCTCGCGCCCGGCCACGGCCACAACTTCATCCTCTACAAGGATGAGACGAAAGAAGGCAGCACGCTTCTCGTCGGCGTACTGGACCGCCATTCCGGCGGTGCAGATCCGGATGTGAAGGCCGCGCACGTTCCGGGCGGCCGCGTGATCACGGCGACGCACTGGGGCGACTACGCCAACATGCGCAGCACGTACGATGTACTGCACGCCGAGGTAAAGGCGAAGAGCTTGAAGCGGATCTGGACGTCGCTGGAAATCTACGGCGACTGGGACAACGACATCTCTAAAGTGCGCACCGATCTCTATTTGTATCTGGGTGTCGCGATCTGACGCGCGCAGAATGATTGTTACACGCGCGGGGCGTTGCGTCAGCGGCGCGGTGTCTGGTCGCTTTGACGAACGGCGCGAAGCATGGACGAAATGCGGCATGGCCGTGCTCGAACAGTTCATGAATGCGATGTCGGGCGCCAACGCGCCGGAGACGCCGGACGATGTCGCGCGTCTGCTCGGCGTTTGCGTGCAGCGCGCCTGCGCCGATCTCGATCTGCATGAAGCTGAAGTGTTCAGCTACGGCCCCATGGTTACGATATTCCCGACGCCAGAGAGTGCGTGGGAAGCAGTTGTTGTCGGGGCCGATGCCTACCAGCTCTATCCAGGCGTGCTGAAGGACGATGGTGAAACGGTCGTGTGGGCGAATGTGTGGGTCGCGGAGAATTACAGCCTCGCCAAGTTTGTCGATGTGCTCGAGCAAGAGCTTTCCCGAGCGGCTCGTTGATTACAGCGGCGTAAGCTGGCGCCAGGGTGGCTTCCGGTTTATGCCGGGCCGAATATTCAGGGGCACGGACATGAGACATCATCTCGCACTTTGCGTTGCTGCGCTCGCCGCTGTCGCATGCTCGCCCGCGCCGACGGAAGATGCGGATGCGGGCAAAGCCGAGAAGCGTCTGCCGCTGGAGGATTGCGCGAGTGTGCAAGCGGTCGACCAGGGCGCGGACGGATGGAAGCATCCAGATTGCCGCGCTATGTTCGCGGACCAATCGGGCATGGCGATCGAGGCGCGCTACAAGCCGGCCGAGGATGACTCCACCGAGATCACCGTGAGTGTCGTCGCCAGGGGCGATGCAACGGTACAGACGATCGACGAGCGCATGGGCAACACGTTCAACGCGCCGTCGCTGGAAGACTTCGACAAGGACGGTAAGATCGACATTCTTGTGCCGCTCGAAACCGGCAACGTGAACACGACGTGGGCGGCGTGGCGCCAGGTTGACGGCGGCAAGTTTGTGCGCGTGGGGGAGCCGAACGGCGTGTCGATCGAGAAGACGGCGAGCGGTTACATTGCAACGCCTGCGCGGTCGGCCGCAAATGAGTCAGACGTATCGTTCTACAAGCTCGACGCGGACCAATTACAACCGATTCTCACCGTGAACGTCGTCGCGCAGGGCGAGCTAGACAAGATCACCGGCGTCGACTGCTTGATCGAGGACGATGGCGGGCTTGCAGCCACTGGCCTGACGGCAGATGAAGCCAAGGCCCAGTTCTGCGCCGAACCGGTCGTGGCGAATATTTTCAAGCCGTAGCCATAGCCTCAATACGGGTTGGCCCAGCCCCTTCGTGCCGTCAGGTCACGCTTTCGGTGGAGCCAAACCGCAATAGCCCGTAGCATCGGATAGTTTGGTTTGTTCGCTTGTTGGAAAAGCAGGTCGGGCGGGCTTGATGCGCTGCGCTTTGCGGCGGCGATGCTGGTCTATGTGTTTCATCTCGGCTTCCACTCATGGACGTCGTTTGGTTCCACGACAACGGAAGCCTTCGGTCATGTTGTTTCGTTCGCACCGCTGACGCCGTTCAACTGGTTCGGCTTGGGTTGTCGTCGAGATCTTCTTCGTCATCTCAAGGTTCGTTATTGCTAACTCAGCAAACGGGGTATCGCCTGCTGCGTTCCTGCGTGGGCGATGGTTGCGGCTGTGTCCGGAGGCGTGGATATGCGCGACGCTGACGCTTATCATGCTCCTGATCGTTGCGTACGAGCCGAGCCCGCTCAGCGCCATGGCATACCTGCGTACGATAACGTTATGGTCAAAAGGCCCCTGGATCGACGGCGCCTGCTGGTCCCTCGCGGTCGCGACATTATTCTACGCCCTCATCTTCGTGACACTGATCTTCAGGCGCTGCACTTTGCTGCCCGCCGCGGCAGGCGTTCTCACGGTGCTCAGCGCCGCCTACACGGCATTGCACGTCGCCATCGTGATCGTGCTGATGGCAGCGTTTACGGTCGCGCTTCTGGCGGAACCTGCGGTCCGAACACTGCTCAAGTCTGTCCTCTCGGTAGTGGGGCGTTGGGTGGCCGGAATTCGGCCGTTTGGGTTCATGTTCCGGCCTTCGGACACGATCTAGCCAGGCTATCTGGACAATCGACGGGCACAGGACCAAAGAACCCTCGAACAGGGCGGGCGAACCGCCTATCTAGAGGTTGCAGGGGCTGACGAAAGCCTCGCGAATACAGGCGTCTGATGCTCGAACTCAATGACCTCAAGGCACGCGTCGTTCCCGAGGAGGGCCCGGCGCGCGACATCCTGAAGGGTGTCTCGCTTACCGTGCCGGCGGGCGAGGTGCACGCGATCATGGGGCCGAACGGCTCGGGCAAGTCGACCCTGTCCTACGTGCTGACCGGCCGGAACGGCTACGAAGTGACTGGCGGAACCGCGACCCTTGATGGCGAGAACCTGCTGGCCATGGAGCCGGAGGCGCGGGCGGCCAGGGGCGTGTTTCTGTCGTTCCAGTATCCGCTGGAGATCGCGGGCGTGCCGGTGATGACGTTCGTGCGCGCGGCGATGAATGCCCAGCGCAAGACGCGTGGCGAGCCGGAAGTCTCGGCGCCGGATTTCCTGAAGCTGTCGAAGATAGCGGCGCAAAAGCTGCGGATTGATCCGGAGATGCTGAAGCGTCCCCTCAATGTCGGCTTCTCTGGCGGCGAAAAGAAACGGCTGGAAATCTACCAGATGCTGATGCTCGAACCGCGCTTCATGATCCTCGATGAAACCGATTCGGGCCTCGATATCGACGCGCTGAAAGTGGTGGCGGATGGCGTGAACGCGCTGCGTTCGCCCGAGCGTTCGATGCTGGTGATTACGCACTACCAGCGGTTGCTCGACCACATCAAGCCGGACAGGGTCCACATCCTGTCGGCTGGCCGCATCGTGAAATCGGGCGGGCCGGAGCTGGCGCTCGAGCTTGAGAAATCGGGATATGAAAGCGTCGTGGGGGTGGGGTGATGGCGGCGGACGGCCTCCCGAACCGTCGTGTCGAAGGCTGGCGCTGGAGCGACCTCAGCGCGGCGCTGGCTGGGCAGAACCCGCCGGTTGCAGCCGGCGAGCGCAACGTGATCGCGCGGCTCGCGGAAGGGGCAGGCAAGTTCAAGAGTCTCGTGGTGAAGGCCGGCGAAAGTGTCGTGCAGGCGCACAACGTCGGCGAGCAAGTTCAGGACACGCAGGCGACCGAGATCGATGTCGAGACGGGCGGCACGCTGATGCTGGTTACACTCCAGCGCGGTGGCGACATAGCGCTCGCGCATCGTAGAGTGCGGCTCGGCGCAGGCGCCACGTTTCGGCAGTTCATTGTTGGTGATGGCGCGCGTTACGCGCGCATCGAGACCGAAATCGAGATTGCCGGATCGAACGCGAAGGTCGAGTTGAACAGCGTCTACATGGTGGCGAAGGGCCGTCATGCGGATTTGACCAGCCTTGTGAAACTTGGCGCCCCGGGCGCCGAAGTTCGCCAGCTTGTGCGCGGTGTCGCGCGCAAGGGCGGGCGGGGCGTGTTTCAGGGCAAATTCCTGGTCGAGCGCGCGGCGCAGAAGACGGACGCCGAGATGCAGCACAATGCGTTGCTGTTGGAAGAAGGCGCGGAGGTCTTCGCCAAGCCTGAGCTGGAAATCTACGCCGACGACGTGCAGTGCGGGCACGGCAATACGGCGGGGCAGCTGAACGAGGACGCGATCTTCTACCTCCGCCAGCGCGGCATTCCCGATGCAGTCGCCCGCGCGATGATCACGCGCGCCTTCCTGATCGAGGCGCTGCCGGAATGGCTGGACGATGTGGTGCGCGCCAGCGTTGAGGCGCGGATCGATGAATGGCTCAGAGGCGTCGCATGACCTTCGACGTCAAGGCTATCCGAGTGCAGTTCCCCATCCTTGGCCGGCAGGTGCATGGCAAGCCGCTGGTCTATTTCGATAACGCTGCTTCTGCGCAGAAGCCGAACGTGGTCATCGAGACGATGACCGAGGTGATGCGCGACAGCTATGCCAACGTTCACCGTGGGCTCCATACGCTGGCGAACGAGGCGACGCAGGCCTATGAGAGTGCGCGCGAGGCGGCGCGGAAGCTGTTGAACGCGGCGTCGGTTGAAGAGATCGTTTTCACCAAGGGCGGCACGCAGGCCATCAACATCCTGGCCGCCGGGATCGGCGCGACGATCCAACCAGGCGACGAGATCGTGCTGTCGGTGATGGAGCACCACTCCAACATCGTGCCGTGGAATTTTCTGCGCGAGCGCAAGGGCGCAGTGCTGAAATGGGTTGAGGTGCTGCCGGATGGCTCGCTGGACCTCGCGAGTCTTGAGCAGCAGCTGTCGAAGAAGACGCGCATTCTGGCGCTGACACACATGTCGAACGTGCTCGGCACGGTCCCAGATGTGCGGACAGCGATCACCATGGCGCATGCTGTGGGCGCGGACGTGCTGCTGGATGGCTGCCAGGCCATCGTGAACATGAAAGTCGATGTCCGCGCGCTGGACGCCGACTACTACGCTTTCACAGGCCACAAGCTCTACGGCCCGACCGGCATCGGCGTGCTCTATGGCAAGCGCAGGAAGCTGGAGGCGCTGCCGCCGTTCGAGGGCGGGGGCGAGATGATCGAGACCGTCACGCGCGACGCCATTACCTACAACGCGCCGCCGCATCGTTTCGAAGCCGGTACGCCGCCGATCGTTGAGGCCATCGGGCTGGGCGCCGCAATTAACTGGATCGAGAGCCTCGACCGGGACGCCATTCGCGCCCACAAGCAGGCCCTGCTGGACCGCGCGGTTTCGTCGCTGCGCGCGATCAATGGGCTGCGGATTCACGGGACGGCCCCCGGGAAGGGCCCTGTGCTGTCATTTTCGCTGCAAGGCGCCCACCCGCACGACATCGCCCAGATCCTTGATCGCCAAGGGGTTGCGATTCGCGCCGGGCATCATTGCGCCCAGCCTTTGATGTCCCATTTAGGTGTTACTGCTACTGCCCGGGCGAGCTTTGCTCTCTACAATACGCTCGAGGAAGTCGACGTGTTCGTGGAGGCGCTTTCCAAGGCCCGAGCGATGCTGTCATAGGTAAGTATGGCTGACGACCTGAAGCATCAGATGGCCGAGCCCGCCCCCCAAGCCGGGGACGCGGATAAGCCGTCGGCTATCCCGCAGGAAGAGCTCGACCGGATCACGGACGACCTGATCCAGGAGCTCAAGAAGGTCTACGACCCCGAAATCCCGGTCGACATCTATGAACTGGGCCTGATCTACAAGGTCGACATCAATGACGACCGGCACGTCGATATCGAGATGACGCTGACGGCCCCGGCGTGCCCGGTGGCGGGCGAGATGCCCGGCTGGGTGGAAGACGCAGCCCGCAAGGTCGAGGGCGTAAAAACCGCCAAGGCGACCATCGTTTTTGACCCGCCATGGGACGCCTCGCGCATGAGCGACGAGGCCCGCCTCCAGCTCAACATGTTGTAAGCAGGTTTCACGGTATCCATTTAAGAGCCATGGCCAGACGTCCTCGCCCCAAGGTTGTGACCCTGACTGACGCCGCAGCGGCGCAGGTTCGCGAGATCATGGCTGAAAAGGGCGCGGGCTTCCTGCGCGTGGGCGTGAAGAACGCCGGCTGCGCGGGCATGGAATACACGATGAGCTATGCCGACGCAGCTGACCCTATGGACGAGCGCGTGGACGACAATGGCGTCTCCATCATCATCGACGCCAAGGCCGTGCTGTTCCTGCTCGGCTCGGTGATCGACTACGAAGTGACGCCCATGCACTCGAAATTCACGTTCACGAACCCAAACCAGACCGACGCTTGCGGTTGCGGCGAGAGCGTGACGATCGTGCCGGCTCAGGCGGCGGAGTAGGGCTCAGCCCTTCGTCCTGAACCATCCCGTCAACGACACGCGGCCGCCCTGAGCGAAGCTGGAGACCTGGCTGACGTGATGCGGCGCGGGCACCTTGAACACCGACAGGGCATTGAAGCGCGGAACGTAGGAGCGCGCGACATTGCGGCGGCTGTCATCAAGGAACTGGAGCTGACCACCCCAGGTCGGTGACCAGTTGTCGGTCAGGCTTAGGACATAGGCGAACTTGCGGTTCTTCCCAGGCGTATCGTCGGAGTGGACGGTGAGGAAGTGGCCAGCGGAATAGCGCGTCGCCTGCATGTCGCAGAAGTCGGTGGCCTCTCCGGTGACCTGCTGCAGGAAACCGCGCACCGCATCGGAGTTCATGGTGGCGCAGATGGTCTCCAGCTCGCGATGATCGACATTGCACTTTTCGTCGAAGTCCGTGATCGGAAAATTTTCATAGATATACTGGAAGCCGTGGGTCGCATTCTTGCGCACTTCCTCGCGAATGGCGGCCTGCTTTGCCGGCTCCATCTGGGCGAGCTGGGCGACGTGAATGTCGACGTGCCGTGCGCCGCTGTTGAGCACCAGTCGCCATTCGAGCCTGTCCAGGCTCTGCGCCAGTTCCTTGGCGTCCGGCGGCTCGAGAAAATCCTGAATTTGAAGGCGGCCGGCCTCGGCGAATCGGCGGGACAGCGCGTGGGTGTCGAGACGTGAATTGATCCGGTAGTGGCGCATGTGAGCCTTCTAGCAGACCCTTGGCGGGACGCCAGAAAGGGATAGCGTTAACGCGTCCACGGAGGTCACGATGCCGCTGTCGCCCGATTTCATCGACTACGCGACCGAGCTGATCGCCGGGTTCGGCAAGGTCGATGTGAAGCGCATGTTCGGCGGCGCGGCTCTGTCGCGGAATGGAGTCGGCTTCGCCATCCTCGACGACGACACGTTCTTTCTGAAGGCGGATGCGGCGCTGGGCGCGGAACTGAAGAAACTGGGCTGCAAGCCCTGGGTCTATTCCGTGAAGAAGGACGGGACGGTGCGGGACATTGCCTACTGGAGTCTGCCGGCAACAGCCGCAGACGATCCCGATGAAGCCGTGGAGCTGGTGAAGCGCTCCTTCGCCATCTCAGTACAGGCGGCAAAGGACAAGCCGAAGAAGAGGCCGGCAGCGAAGAAGGCGCCGGTCAAGAAGTCAGCCAGGGCAGCAGCGAAATCGAGGGCGAAGAAATGAGCGACCGGATCTGGCGCGAGGTCGACTCTTATATCGAGGACCGGCTGGTGACGGAGGACGAGGCGCTGTCCGCCGCCATTCGCGACAGTGCGGCGGCGGGGCTTCCGGCGATCGCCGTGTCGGCGGCGCAAGGGAAGTTGTTGCACCTGATGGCGCTGTCGATCGGGGCGAAGCGGATTCTCGAGGTCGGGACGCTGGGCGGGTATTCGGCGATCTGGATGGCGCGGGCGTTACCTGCGGACGGCGAGCTGATCTCGCTGGAAATCGATCCCCGGAATGCAGAGGTGGCGCGAGAGAATATAGCGCGAGCGAAGCCTGCTGCATCAGTTGAGGTCAAGCTCGGGCCGGCGATCGATCTGCTGCCGGCGCTGAACGGACCATTCGATTTCGCGTTCATTGATGCGAACAAGGAAGACAATGCGGATTACTTCGTGCAGGCGCTGCGGATGTCGCGGAAGGGTTCGGTGATCGTCGTCGACAATGTTGTTCGCGAGGGGCGCGTGACCGATCCAATCGGCAATGCACAGGCGCAGGGTGTGCGGCGGATGTTCGACATGATCGCGCAGGAGCCGCGTGTTTCAGCGACCGCCATCCAGACGGTCGGCATGAAGGGCTATGACGGCTTCCTGATGGCGGTGGTGCTCTAGGCCGCGTTCGTCGCCGAGACCGGCGGGAGCTGGGTTTCCAGCGTGACGCGATTGCGGCCGTTGCGCTTGGACAGGTAGAGGCACTCGTCGGCGCGGGAGATCATCTGGCCGACTGTTTCGCCCGGAGCGTAGAGCGCTGCGCCGAACGACACCGTGACGGCGCCGATGGTCTCGTTGGTGGAGCGGCGGACGAGGCGCTTGGCCTCGATGGCGCTGCGGATCTGGTCGGCGATGCGGCCGGCGTCGCGCAGCGAGGTGCGCGGCATTATCACGGCGAATTCCTCGCCGCCATAACGCGCCACGAGATGGTCCGGCAGGGCGAACTTGGTGAGGGCCGAAGCAACGAAGCGGATGACCTGATCACCCGTCTGGTGGCCCCACGTGTCGTTGAACGACTTGAAGTGGTCGATATCGCAGAGGAGAAGCGATAGCTCGGTCTTCTCGCTGTCGGCCTCTTCCTTGCGCAGGCGCAGCGTCTCGTCGAACAGCTTCCGATTGGCGATGCCGGTGAGGGCGTCGGTGAGCGCCTCGGCGCGGGCCTGGCGCAGCGACGTGCGCAGCTTTTCCATTTCCTGCGAAGACTGTGCGAGCTTGGTCGAGAGGCTTGCGTTCTGCTTGGACATTTCGGTCGTCGCAGAAGCAAGGACGTTGATCAGGCGCTTGAGCGCGTCGCCGTCAATGGCGGTGTTCTGCAGGCTATCGGCGGCGACATTCAGGGTCGCGCCATAGCGTTCGGTCGTCGCGCCGGCCTTCTTCAGGGCGTCGAGCGCATCGGCGATCTCGTGCGCGATGCGCGAGCCCGTCTCCATCACCTGCGTCGACAGATGGGTGGTGGAGAAGAATCGCTCGTACATCTGCTCCATGTCGTCGTTCGTGATCGGCTTGCCCGACGCGAGCAGCTTGTCGAGCGCGGCGCGGAGGTCCGGTGAGGCGTGTGTGAAGTAGTTGAGCCACACTTCGTAGTTTTGTGGGCTGACGGGCAGCGACTGACGGCCCATTTCGTCCACCGTGCGGTGGCCAAGCACCTGGCCTTCCGGCCCAAGCAGCTGGGTATTCAGCATCACGATCACGCCCCTCGAAACCGGTTGCGTTCGCCGCCCCAGTGTCTCGGAGAAGTAGTGAACAGAAGCCGTTACGGATTGGCTAAAATTCGGGGCTTTCCATTAGGTTATGCTTAGTTGAAGGCCCTGATTTGCTAGGCTTCTTCGCGTTTTCCAAGTGATCGCAAGAGAAAGGCGGGGACATGGTCGCCCATTCCCTTGAAATTTTCATCGCCGCCCTGCGGGTCGCCGGGGGTGAGTTCGCCGCGCCGATTCCGGCCGCCACGATCCCGGTCCCGCTCCCTGTCGCGTCCGCTACGACGGCGACCGCGATCGCGGCCCTCCCGCTTCGGCTGCTCATCCCGGCTCTCGCGGACCGGCGCTTCGACTTCCATCACGGCTGAGGGTTCCGGTTCCAGATCCTCGACCTGGGGCGGTATGAAGGCCGGCGCCGTGACGGGGGCGGCTGCCTCCGGCTGCGGGCTTTCCTCACGTTGCGGACGCTCGCCGCGATCACCCCGGTCACGGCCGCGACCGCCACGGCCACGCCCACGACCCTTCTCGAACCGGTCACGACCAGGAGCGGGGCCACGGCTGCGGGCCTCCCCTACGGCTTCGTCCATGCCTTCCGGCGTGAACGGCGTCACATCCTTGCCGATGCGCTTGAGCACGGCGTCCCACAGGCGGCTGTCGCCCGGCGAGACGATCGTGAAGCTTTCGCCCGAACGTCCGGCCCGGCCCGTACGACCGATACGGTGGACATAGTCGTCCGAGTTCGGCGGCGGGGCGTAGTTGAAGACCTGGCTGACTTCCGGAATGTCGAGGCCGCGCGCAGCCACGTCCGATGCAACCAGCAGCTTCAGCTCCTTGTTGCGGAACTTGTCGAGCGTGGCGGTGCGCTGGCTTTGCGGCAGGTCGCCATGGATTGGCGCTGCGTCAAAACCATGGCTGGCCAGAGATTTCGCGACAACGTCGACTTCCGTCTTCCGGTTGCAGAAAACAATACCCTGATCGGTCGATTTCGCCTTGATGATCGAGCGCAGCACGGCGCGTTTCACGGTGTCTTCGTTCGAGGGACAATGCGTGACATATTGCGTGATCGTCGTGGCGGCGGTCGCCGGCCGGGAAACCTCGATGCGTACCGGTTCCTTCTGGAACTGTTTCGCCAGCTTGGTGATCTCCGGCGGCATCGTCGCGGAGAACAGCAAAGTCTGGCGTGATTTCGGCAGAAGCGTGCAGATCTTCTCGATGTCCGGGATGAAGCCCATGTCGAGCATCCGGTCAGCTTCATCGATCACCAGCATCTGAACGCCGGTCATCAACAGGCCGCCGCGCCCGAAATGGTCCATCAGGCGGCCAGGCGTTGCGATCAGCACATCCGCGCCGGCGTTGAGTTTCTTTTCCTGGTCGCCGAACGAGACGCCACCGATCAGTAGCGCCATGTTGAGCTTGTAGCCTGAGCCGTATTTCTCGAACTGCTCGGCGACCTGGGCGGCGAGTTCGCGGGTGGGCTCAAGGATCAGCGAGCGCGGCATGCGCGCCTTGGCGCGGCCCTGGCCCAGCTTGTGGATCATCGGCAGGACGAAAGCGGCCGTCTTGCCAGTGCCTGTCTGCGCAATGCCGGTAACGTCGCGCCCGCCCAGAACAGCGGGAATGCCCTGTTCCTGGATAGGCGTCGGGGTCGTATAGCCAGCGGCTTTTACGGCTGTCAGAATTCGCGGGTCGAGACTGAGCTCGTCAAACGTCATCAAATTGGTCTTCGTGGGCTCGATCGGCCGGACCGCGAGCGGAAACGCACGCTTTTCGGGGCAGGCGGGACCAATAGGCCCGCCCACGCCTTAGTCAATCCCGCAACCTGTCACGTGACCGATAGGGTGATTCCAAGACGCATGGACCTCAGTTTCCGCAGGTCAAACGGGCATTTTCCGGCCTTAACGCAGCACGACCCTGCTGCTGGTGCTGGAATAATTCTGTTCGGATACCAGCCCGTCGATATGCAGCGCCTTGAGCACCTGATCAGCGGCAGTAGGAGATAGATGGTCAGTGTCGATCGTGATGGGTTGGGCCCCAAGCCTGCGCAGGCACTGCCCTTGCGGGCAAAAGACGTCATAAGGGCGTAGTACGTGGGCCCGCAGGCCGCCGTCGGCCAGTTGCTGCATCAGGACGTCGGCGGAATTGCCGGGCTCGGTGCCTGACTTGAAGGTGCATCTGGTTTCCGGCCAGTGCAGCCAGATTGCTCGCGCGAGACAGGCAGGCAGCAGTCGATCGAATTCGGGCGACGGTCCGAGGATGACAACGCGCAGACCGCGTTGCGACAGCTTGTCGACCGTCGATGTCAGCGATCTGGTTATGACTTTCGCGGGATCAGTTTCGCCGTCCGACATGCTCAGGCCGCGCCATTCGCCGTCGTCGTTGTCAAAGAAGAAGCGGGTCCAGCGGGCGCTGATGACGACGGTGCGGATCAGCGGATCCTTGAGGATGTCTTCCAGGATCTGCCTGTTTTCGGTGAAACATAAATCCTCGGTCCGGCCGTCGGGCTGGCGCTGCACGACGTCAACCAGCGGCGCGCACCCCGGCGCCGCCTTCAACGATAGCGATATGCCTTGGCGCGTTGCAACGTCTTCCAGCGCCCTTGTGTAGTGAAGCGCGTGTGAATCTCCCCACAGGACGATCTTCGGCCTGCCGACGATCTCCTTTACGCAATGAGGTCCGCGATCACAAACCAGCTCATCAAGTCGTGCCCCGCCCATTGCGTCGAGCCGCTCGACAGCGTCCGGAACGCGGTCGGGAAGTCCGGTGCGCAGAGCGGCGGCCGCGACAACGAACATGATCATGCCCGCCACAGCGCCGGCGACACTGGTCAACGGCGGCGAAAGATGAGGCAGGCGGAGGGGTTTCTTCCGGATGGGTTGCTCTACGTAGCGCCAGGAAAGCACCGCCATCACCAGTGTCGCGCTGAGGCTGAGCACAATTTCCGCAGGGGTAAGGTCACGCAGCAGCACGACGCGCGGGAGGACCAACAGCGGCCAGTGCCAGAGATAGAGCGAGTACGAGATCAGGCCGATGAAAACCAGCGCCGGAAGCGACAGGATCCGGCTCATTGATGTTTCCTGGTTGCGGCCGACCTGGATCACAAGCGCTGCACCCGCGCACGGCAGCAGCGCCGCGATCCCGGGGAAGAGAGCCTGCGAGTCGTAGGAGACGATCGAAACGCCGATCATTATGACGCCAGCCCATACCAGCAGCTCGCCCTGATTGCGCGATAGCTTCCACGGCCGACTTGCCGCAAGCGCGGAGCCGAGCAGAAGTTCCCAGGCCCGCGTCGGTAGGAGATAGAAGGCGGCGACCGGGTCTTCTCCCACCAGCCATTGGGCAAGGCCGAGCGAGAGCAGGCCGACACCCGCAAACAACCAGAATAGATGGCGCGACAACCCCAGCTTGATGAAGCCCCAGATCATAAGGGGCAGGAGGACATAGAATTGCTCCTCCACGCCGAGCGACCAGGTGTGCAGCAACGGATTGAGTTCCGACGACGGCGCAAAGTAGTCCACCGAATGCCAGAACCAGATGTTGGAAACCGAAAGAGCCGCAGCCCCCATACTGGCCGCATAGCCAGCCAGTCGAGTCGGCAGCATAAGCAACGCGGAAGCGATGCTAATGACCAGCAGCATGAAGCCGAGCGCCGGAAGAATCCGGCGAATGCGGCGATCATAGAAGCTCAAGATCGAGAAACGTTGCTCCTCGTATTCGCGAAGGAGCACGCTGGTGATGAGGAATCCGGAAATGACGAAGAAGATGTCGACGCCAACATAGCCTCCGGAGAAGCCCGGAATCTTGGCGTGGAAGAGAATGACTGGCAGGACCGCGAGTGTTCGCAGCCCATCGATGTCGCGTCGATGAAGAAGCATAACGCCCCTCTCACCCTTCCCTCGCAATTTCAAATGTAGCGGGCTGCAGCAACTTTAAATAGCGTTAAGCAGCTGCCAGCCGCGATCGAACTGTCGGATGCAAGTATCGTGCGCAGGTGCGAAGGTGCAGTGACCCTCCCTTTGCGCGAAATGTACTCTCCTGACGCGCGAAGCTGGCAATCCTGACGGCAACGTGGTGCAAATTGGATCAGAGTTCGGTCGGGAGAAGTCGCTCATGAAATTCTACAATTCCATTGGACCCAATCCGCGCGTGGTTAAGATGTTCATGGCCGAGAAGGGGCTCGACATCCCGCGTGTCGAGGTCGATCTGCGTGCCGGCGAGAACCGCCAGCCGGCGCATATCGCCCGCAATCCGTCCGGTCAGATGCCCACGCTTGAGCTGGACGATGGCCGCTACCTCGCAGAGGTGACGGCGATCTGCGAATACCTTGAGGAGAAATCTCCGAACCCGCCGTTGATAGGAACGACCCCCGAGGAGCGGGCGATGACACGGATGTGGACGCGCCGCGTTGACCTCTACATCGTCGAGCCGATGCTGACCGGGTTCCGCGCCGCCGAAGGCTTTAATTTCTTCAAGGACCGGATGCGCCTGCTGCCGCAAGCGGCCGCCGATCTGAAAGCCCTTGCGCAGGAGAAGATCGCCTGGCTTGACGGGTTAATCGCAGGGCGGGATTTTATCGCAGGCCCGCGCTTCACGCTTGCCGACATCCTGCTGTTCTGCACGATGGATTTCGCAGCAACGGTCGGCCAGCCCGTCAATCGCGACAATGCAAACATTGCGGCGTGGTTCGATCGCGTGGCTGCGAGACCGAGCGCTGGGGCCAGCAAGAAGTAAGCGCGTCAGCCGGTCAGCGCGCGCGTGTACGTGTTCATGTCGAAATAGTCACGCCACACGCGGATCTTGCCGTCCTGTAACTCGAACACGCCACAACAGGGAAGCTCGACTGCCTTGTCGCCGATCTTCGTCCGATCGATGCGCTCAGCGAACACGGCTGGGCCCGCAGCGACGATGTTTATGATCTCCCAGTCGGTCGCTGACCAGTCCTTCACAAATGCAGCGATGAAGCCGCGAAGGTGGGCTCTCCCCGAGACCGGAGCGATCGGCATGTTGTGATAGACGCCATCATCGGCAAAGAAGCTGACAATCCTGTCCACGTCGAGCGTCGACCAGGCCTTTATGAAGTCACGCACAATCTGCTCGTTGGTGGGCATGGATCTGTTCCGATGCTGTTTGTTTAGGTCTGCGTTCAGCCTCCGCCCGGTAGCCGGAAGTGGCACTGGACGAGGCAGACGGGCATGTACTCGTCGCGCTGCCAGGCTTCGGCATGGACAGTCGCGACGCGACGGCCGATGCGGCGGATCTTCGCTCTGGCGTAAGTGGTCTCTGGTCGGCCCGGACGCAGATATTCAACACTGAAGTCGATGGTGCGCGCGGGGGCGGTGGTGCCAGTCTCGTGCGCGAGTTGCAGCAGGCAGCTGATCTCGAGGAAGGCCGCGATAGCTCCACCGTGCAGGGCGGGCAGCATAGTGTTGCCGATCAGGCTGTCGCGTGCGGGCAGGATAGCCAGTACGCCGCGTTCGTCGACTTGCGTCTGAATTCCCATGTAGCGGCCGAAGGGGGAGCCGGAAATGATTTCGTGGGCGTTGACCATGATGACTACACCGTGCGCCGGGTGAGCGTGAACGCAGCCTGCGCGGTCGCAATGGGATCATCGTGTGAGATATCCCATGCTTCGGCACGCAGGAAGGCGATTGTGCGTGTCGCCTTGTAGCAGTGGGCCGAGCACGTGATGTCGGCGCGGGGCGCGGCCGGCCGCATGTGATCGATCCGCAAGTCCAGCGTCGCCGGACCGGCCATCATGCCGAGTCCGGCCATGATTGCGAGACCGCAGGTGTGGTCGATGAGGGCGGTGACGGCCCCGGGCGCCAATATGTCGGTTCCGTCTATGCCAACGAGGTCGATGCGCCATGGCAGAAGAATTGAGCCGCGTCCGGGAGAGGACGAGAGATAGCGCATGCCAAGCGCGGCGGAGTAAGGCGCGTGGGCGACCATGAGCGAGACCATCTCGCTTGGCCAATCGCTGGTGATTTCGGACATTCCTTCGGGCGCGTCGCCGGCCATGAGATCCTGATCCTGACGTTCGTTTCCGCTGGTTGTGCATGTTTCGCCGGGGAGGCCAACAGGAAAGATCGGTCTCCGCCTTGGAGCGGAAATAGCGGTCAGAGTTGACGGTTTGTCTTGCCTTTGCGGAAGTCGCGATGAATGATTACGCGCGCGAGCCGTCGCAGAGCCGCCGTCCCGGGGAGACATCCATGCGTATTGCCGGTCTGGCCGTTCTCGGCGCGCTCGCGGTTGCGTCCTGTGCGTCGGACGCCTCCAACGGAAGAGACAGGATTTCGCGGCCCAGCGAATACGCGGGCTGGTCCGAACAGGCGTATGACGGCTACGTACGCACGTCGTTCTACGTTCCGGTTCGCGATGGAACGAAGCTAGCCGTCGATCTCTACCGGCCAACAAAGGGCGGCGCCGTTGCAGGTGAAAAGCTGCCGGTTGTCTGGATGCACTCGCCCTATAACCGGCGGACATATCGCGGCGGGGAGGCGGCGGAAACCTATCCGGGGTTCGCGCTGAAGCTGGCGCCTTATGGCTATAACGTTGCCGTGGTCGATTTCCGCGGCGTTTATGCGAGCTACGGCAAGAACATCGGCTACAATCGCGGCGAATGGGTCGATGCCGCGAAGTTCGACGCCTATGACATCACCGAATGGTTCGCGAAACAGCCCTGGTCGAATGGCCGCATCGGCATGTGGGGCTGTTCGGCCACGGGCGGCAGCCAGATGCAGGCGTTGACGACGCGGCCGCCGTCGCTGAAAGCCGTAATCCCGATGAGCGCGGAATTCGACGCGTATTCGTTCACGACGTTGGGCGGCGTCTCCGGCCCCGGCCGCATCGCGCCGCCCGGTCAATCCGGCGACGCTTCCGCGATTGCTGCGCGCGACAAGGTCGCGGCGACTGTCGATGGAGCCGAGGGCGCAGCTGCTCTCGCGGCGGCGGTTGCCAGTCACCGTGACAACATCGAAAGCGTTGGCGTTGCGCCATTCAAGGATTCGATATCTCCCGCTACGGGGCTGGTCTGGTGGCAGAAGTCGAGCCCGCATACGTATCTCGCCGATCTGAAGAAGACAGACATCGGCGTGCTGTCTGTCGCCAACTGGGATGAAGCCGGCACGCGCCACGGCCCGTTCTTCACGTTCAACAACATGCCGGCGAAGAACACCAAGCTGCTCGTCGGCCCGGCGACGCACTGCGCATGGACCGCCGTGAAAGATGAGACAGGCTTCGATCTGGTCACCGAGGAGCTGCGCTTCTTCGATTACTGGCTGAAGGGGAAGAAGAACGGCGTCATGGACGAGCCGGCCGTGACTTACTTCACCTACAACGCACCGAAGGAAACGCAGTGGCGGACCAGCGAGACATGGCCGCTGAAGACCGAGCGGCGCACCAACTTCTTCCTGACGCCAGATGGCCTCGCGTCGGCGCCGGCAAGCGCGCAATCCGAACGCTCTACGCCGATGAGCCCGCCGCCTGCCGCGCAGACGACGGCGATCGAGGCCGCGCCTGGCGGCGCCTTCTATGAGACCGCAGCGCTCGCCGAGGACATGGAAGTCACCGGCCATCCTGTCATGACCCTGTGGCTCAGGACGGATGCAGGCGATGCCGACGTCACGGCGCGGCTTGAGGATATCGCGCCTGACGGTAGCGCGCGATCCTATCAGATGATCGGTCGACTGCGGGCCTCGCATCGCCAGCCGGCGACACCGCCCTACAACTATCTCAACCTGCCGTGGCAGACGCACCTTCAGGCCGATGCAAAGCCGGTTCCGGCCGGGCAGCCTGTCGAACTGAAATTTGATCTCCTGCCAATGTCCTACATCTTCAAGGCAGGGCACAGTCTGCGCGTCACGCTGACGTTCGCAGATCCTCAGCGGCGCGACCAGCCGCCGCCGGTCACGATCCTGGCGGGCGGCGGGACACCGTCCGCCATCAATCTGCCGCTGATACCGGTGCGCTAGACGTCCAGCTCGTCCACGAACTTGGCATTGTCCTGGATGAACTTGAAGCGGAGTTCCGGCTTCTTGCCCATCAGGGTTTCGACAAGCTGTTCGATTGTCTTGCCAGATTTCGGAACCGTGACGCGCGCGAGCGTGCGCGTCTTGTGGTTCATCGTCGTTTCCTTGAGCTGGGCCGGCATCATCTCGCCGAGACCCTTGAAGCGGCCGATCTCCGGCTTCTTGCCCTTGAACTCGGTCTTCAGCAGTTCGTCACGGTGCGCGTCGTCGCGCGCATAGACCGATTTGCCGCTGTGGCTGATCCGGTAGAGCGGCGGCATCGCGAGATAGAGACGGCCGCTATCGATCAGGCCCGGCGTCTGACGGAAGAAGAAGGTGATCAGTAGCGAAGCGATGTGTGCGCCGTCCACGTCGGCGTCGGTCATGATGATGATGCGTTCGTAGCGCAGGTCTTCGACGCGGAAGCGATGGCCCAGGCCCGTGCCGAGCGCCGTCGCGAGATCCGAGAGTTCCTTGTTGTTCGACAGCTTGTCGTCGCCTGCGCTGGCGACGTTAAGGATTTTGCCGCGCAGTGGGAGCACCGCCTGCGTGGCGCGATCGCGCGCCTGCTTGGCGGAGCCGCCGGCCGAGTCGCCTTCGACGATGAAGAGCTCGGTGCCCTGCGCCGAGCCGTCCGAGCAGTCGGCCAGCTTGCCCGGCAGGCGCAGCTTGCGCGTGGCGGACTGGCGGGCGACTTCCTTGTCCTTCCGTTTGCGCATGCGGTCTTCGGCCTGTCCGATCGACCATTCGAGCAGGCGCGTCGCATCCTTCGGCCTAGCTGTGAGCCAGTGGTCGAAGTGGTCACGCATCGCGTTTTCGGTGACGCGGAAGGCGTCTGTGGTGGAGAGCTTCTCCTTGGTCTGGCCCACGAACTCCGGGTTGCGGATAAAGACTGAGAGCAGGGCGCCAGCCGTTTCCAGCACGTCGTCGGCGGTGATGATGCCGGTCTTCTTGTTGCCGACCATCTCGCCATAGGCGCGCAGGCCCTTGGTGAGAGCCGAGCGCATGCCGGCCTCGTGCGTGCCGCCTTCCGGCGTCGGGATGGTGTTGCAGTACGACCGCGAGAAGCCGTCGGCTTCACCGAAACCGTTGGCCGACCACACGACCGCCCATTCGACGGCGCCGCCGCCATTGACCTCGACGCGGCCCGTGAAAGCTTCCGGCAGCACCAGGCTCGCACCTTCGGATTCCAGTTTCATCATGTCGGCGAGGCCGTTGGGATAGTGCAACGTTGCTTCGGCCGGCGTCTTGTCGTCGTCCTTCAGAAGCTTCGGATCGCAGCTCCACCGGATCTCGGCGGCGCGCGAAAGATAGGCCTTCGAGCGCGCCATGCCGAACAGGCGGGCAGGCTTGAAGTGCAGCTTGTCGCCGAAGATTTCCGGATCGGGATGGAAGCTGATCTGCGTGCCGCGCCGGTTGGGCGCCGCGCCGACGGGTGAGAGTTTCGAAGTCGGTTTCCCGCGCGAATAGGTCTGACGATAGAGCTTGCGGTCGCGCGCAACCTCAACCTCCATCTTGTCCGAAAGGGCATTGACCACCGAGGCGCCGACGCCGTGCAGGCCGCCGGCCGTCTGGTAGGCCTTGTTCGAGAACTTGCCGCCCGAGTGCAGCATCGTGAAGATAACTTCGAGCGCGGACTTGTTGCGGAATTTCGGGTGGGCATCGATCGGCATGCCGCGACCGTCGTCGCGCACGGTGACAAAGCCGTCCTTGTCGAGCGTCACGTCGATCTTGCTGGCGTGGCCGGCGACGGCCTCGTCGATCGCATTGTCGAGAATTTCGGCGAACAGGTGATGGTAGGCGCGCTCGTCGGTGCCGCCGATATACATGCCCGGGCGCTTCCGCACGGGCTCCAGGCCTTCCAGGACCTCGATGTCCTTGGCTGTGTAGTCGGACGAGTCCGACTTCTCGCCGCCAAACAGCTTTGCCTGGTTGTTCTTCGCCATCGTTTTCCTGAAGTCCGAATCAATGCCGGAATCTGAGCTTCGGAACTAGCCTGAAGCCCGCCAAGTGGACAATTCCGGCTATTAAGAAACCCTTGTAATCCGCCTCTGTTGCAGCCTCAAAACGCTTCGCGCAGTGCGTGATCCACAGCAACAGGGCGCGGATGCGCACCGGTTGAGGCATATTGTCTGGTTGAGGCGCAGAGCGCAGTTTCGGGCCTCGCGCGGTGCGCCGGCGGAGAGGGCCCAATGAACCCGTGGTGGTATTATCTCGTGGCGATCCCAGCGATGGCGTTCCTGGTCAACGGCGTGCCGCACTATGTGCACGGCGTCTCGGGCAAGAGGTTTCCAACGCCGTTCTCGGGCGGAGCGGGCACGCTCGACGGAGCGGTGCGCAACGTGTTCTGGGGCGCGGGCAATTTCATCGTCGGCGGCGTGCTGCTCTGGCTGATCTGGCCGGGCATCACGGACGTTCCGATGATCGCGGAGCTGGTCGCTCTGGCGATCGTGTTCTCGGCGCTGCTGGGATGGCTCATGGCCCATCCCGAACGGAAGAAGCGCGACAATCCGCCGACCTAGAAGATGCCGAGGAATTTCTGCGGCTTCAGGGCCGAGCAGTTGCTGATCTGGTATTCATAGCGCGCCGCTTGGCTGGCGACCTTGTCGGCGACGCCAACCAGCCAGCCCTTGCTTTTCCACGAGCCATTCAGATAGCCCGTCGCGCCCTCGTGATAGACGAGATAGTGCGCGCGATAGTCGTACTGGCCGATGCCGACGCGCTGGCCGTTGGTGTTGTAGTACCAGCCGATGAAGTCGGACGAGTCCTGGAAGTTGTTGCGGTTCGCGCCCCACCTGCCGGTGGCCTTCTTGTACATCTCCCACGTCCCATCCAGCGCCTGGCTGTAACCGGCGGCGGACGAGACGCGCTTGCCTTCGACGAGACCAAACCACTGGCGCTCGCCGCGCGGAGCGAGGGCCCGGCTGTCGAAGCTGCTTTCCTGCTTCACCACCGCGAGCGTGTAGCCCATCGGCGCCCCCCACTGGCGGGCGACTTCGCGCAGCGTGTCACGCCAAGGCTTGTTCTGCTGGAGCAGCAGGCACGCATCCGCGATCTCGGCGTTCGACGGCTGAGGCGCGCTGGCGCAAGCGCTCGCGAGGAGCGCTGCGACGAAGGATATGGCGGCGAGGTTGCGGCCCATGAGCGCCGTATAACCGATCGTGGTTAAGGTCGCTCCAAGCTCTTGCAGTAACTATATTCAGTTCGTTTCCGCAATTTCAACGAGTGTGGCGTCGAGCGCCGCAATCGCGCTCTCGGCCGAGGACGGCCGGTCATTGGCGTAGGCGGAGAAGATCAACGTCTGGCCGCTCTTCGTCAGCATGAAGCCGGAGAGGGCGTTGGTTCCCGCTAGTGTTCCGGTCTTCGCGAAAATGCGTCCCTCGAGGGAGGTTCCGGTAAAACGTCTTCTTAACGTCCCGTCGACGCCACCGACAGGGAAGGTGTCGCGAAAGGCCTGCGCCCACGGACGTTGCGATGTCCAGCGGAGGAAGTTCGCGACCAAGCGCGGCGTGACGCGGTTGTAGACCGACATTCCGGACCCATCCGAGAAATCCCACGCCCAACGCGGCGCGCCCGTTTCCGTCAGCATGGCGCCCACGATCGCGAGACCATCTTCCGCTGAGCCAGCGCCCTGGAGCAGGCCCAGCCTGCGCAAGAGCAGTTCAGCATGCAGATTCTGGCTCTGCTTCATCAAGAAGGTCGCATCCTCGATCAGTGGTGGAGGAAGCAACCGTCCGATTTCGACGCCCTTCTGTTCGATCGAGGGCGGAATGGTACGCTTGCGCAGGTCTGGATGATCATTGGCTCCAACCGGCCGGTGTTCGACGACCGTCGTTCCATCCATCTTCACGCCGCGCTGCTCGAGCAGGTGCTGGAAGCGCCGCGCCGCTGCGTCTGCCGGACTGGCGACTGCAACAGGCAGGTTGCGCGTGATTCCGCCCTGCACGATGTGGCCATAGAGGCTCAACGTGTTGGTGTCGGGAAGCCGTTCCATGAAATAGATATCCTCGACGCCATCGCCCGGCGAGACGGTCATGATCTCGTTTTGCAGGGCGAAGAAATACTGGCCGCCAAGCACGTCCATCTCGCGCCACTGCACGTCAGCAGGGTCGCCCGCGTTCTCGCCCGGTTTGATGATGAGGCGGACCTCGTTGCTGTTGATCGTCAGCGCAGAGATCGCCGCGCCCGATCGCGTGACGAGATCGTCCCAGCTCCATCCCTGTCCCCATGGCTGGTTCGGGAAGAGGCGATCATCCGCGATGATGTCGTTGACGCGGGTGATCTTGTTCGTGACCACCGCGTCGGCCAGAGCCGACAGGCAGTCGCGTTCACAGTCCGGCGCATCCAGCAACATCGCGTCTCCAGCGCCGACGAGAACCACATCGGGCGCCTCGCTATCGCCGCGCGGAACAAGCCGTACGGATGTGCCGAAGCGCGGATCGGGCAGGGTGAGATCACCCAGCCGGTGGAATGCCGCCGCTACAGTAAATACCTTCGTGTTCGACGCCGGCAGGAATCGCTGGTCCGGATTGATGGAAACGAGTTCGCGGCCATTCATCGTCATCACGACAAGGCCAAAGCGGGCGCCCTCCAGTCCGGGTGCGGCCAGCATGCCGGCCGCGCGCTCCGACAGCGACGTGCAGGCGGAAAGTGCAAACACAACAAGGGCAGACAGCAAGACTCGCATCTGGCGACCCTAACGGCCCATTCCCAAACGGAAAGCGCCTTCAGACCGTATGGACATGACCATGTCACGCGAACGCGCTAGCCTGTCGCCATGACAAACATCGATCGCCGTCGCCTGCTAGCCCTCGGAGCCGCTTCGCTGGCTCTTCCTGCTGTCATCGAAAAGGCGTGGGCCATCGACGCCAGGGTGAAGACCGGCACGATCAAGGATGTCGATCACATCGTTATCCTGATGCAGGAGAATCGCTCCTTCGATCACTACTTCGGCACGATGAACGGCGTACGTGGTTTCGGCGATCGCTTCCCGATCCCGCTGCCTGGTGGGCGCACTGTCTGGCGGCAAGCGTACACGAAGGGGCAGCCCGCCGAGATCGCGCCATTCCCGCTCAACACGACGCAAACCTTCGCCCACATGCGTGTCGAAGGCACGCCGCACAATTGGGCCGATGCGCAGTATGCGTGGAACGAAGGCCGCATGAGCAACTGGCCAGATCACAAGCAGCCCCATGCGATGGGCTATTATGTGGAATCCGACATCCCGTTCCAGTGGGCGCTCGCCGACGCTTTCACGCTTTGCGACGCCTATTACTGCTCCTTCCAGGGCGGCACCAACACGAACCGCCTGTTCCACTGGACCGGCACGAACGACGGCGAGGGCAAGGCCGGCGGCCCGTCAATCTCCAACTCGCACGACACGCTGCCCGAGAAGGCGCCGCAGGCGAAAGAGCCCTACACTTGGACGACCTATCCTGAGCGTCTCGAAGCGGCCGGTGTCAGCTGGAAGATCTACGAAGACATGGCCGACAATTTTGGCGACAACCCGCTCGTTGGCTTCAAGTCCTTCCGCGACAGCATTGCCAACGCGCCCGGCAGCAATCCTGCGCTCGCCGCGAAGGGCCATTCGACCCAGCATCTCGATGTCCTGCGCGCCGACGTCATGGCGGACAAGATGCCGTCGATCTCGTGGGTGATCGCGCCTTCAAAGGACTCCGAACATCCCGGCCCGTCGAGCCCCGCACAAGGCGCCGACTACATCGCCCGCGTGCTGGATGCCCTGACGTCGAATCCGGACGTCTGGGCGCGCACGGTTCTGCTCGTGAACTACGACGAAAACGACGGCTTTTTCGACCACGTCCCGCCGCCCGCGCCGCCTTCGCGTACGGCCGACGGCAAATTGCTGGGCGGCTCCAGCGTCGATCTCGCGGGTGAGCATCACCTCACCACTAACCCCAGCGAAAAGACGGCCGAACGGGACGACCTGATGGGCAGGCCCTATGGCGCGGGCCCGCGCGTGCCCCTCTTTGTCGTCTCACCTTTCGCACGCGGCGGATGGGTGAACTCGGAGGTTTTCGACCACACGTCGGTGATCCGCTTCTGCGAGGCGCGCTTCGGCGTGATCGAGCCGAACATCTCGGCCTGGCGCAGGGCCGTGTTCGGCGACCTCACCAGCTGCTTCGACTTCAAGACACCGAACGACGTCGTCGCGAAGCTGCCCGCTACCTCAGAAGTCGCTAGCCGCGCCGCGGCGCTGCCCGGACGCACCAAGCCGCCGACGCCGTCCCAGCCTGTCGCGCCCAAGCAAGCCGCCGGCGTCCGGCGCTCGCGATCGCTCGAATACCGGCTTACCGCAAGCGTCGACACAGGCGCGAAGACACGCATCGGCGTATCCAACGAGGGCTCGCTTGGCGCCGTCGTGCATGTCTACGATTGCCTGCGTCTTGATGCGGGGCCGCAGCGATTCACGGTGACGCCCGGCCAGCGTCTCGATGCTGACTGGCCAGCGGGCCCGTATGACATCTTCGTGCTCGGTCCGAACGGCTTCCATCGCCGCTTCACAGGCGCAGGCCAGCGTCCCGACCCTTCCGTCAGCCTCATTGCCGTCGGCCAAAAACTGAAACTCGCCATGGTCAGCGGCGAGAGTGTCGAGCGCCAGATAACAGTCACGCCCAGCGCCTACGCCGACAAGGTCATGGCATGGTCGTCAAAACTCCCGGCCATGAAGCGCATCGAACACATGTGGGATCTCGAAGCGACGGGCGGCTGGTACGACTTCACCGTCAGGTGCGCCGCCATACCGGGCTATTCCCGCCGCTACGCCGGCCGCCTTGACGCCGGCAAGCCGACGATGAGCGATCCGGCTATGGGCGGTGCTGCCGTGATGAACTGGCGCGCGTGACGTTTCCATTGCCGGAAAGCTACCGGAGCCGCTGGATCGGCTGGGTCAAGGACCCGCTGCTGGAGACGCGCGGCTTGACCTTTGATCGTACGCCGGCGGGAGAAATCGCGGCGCCGGCAGGCGTAGTGCGCATCTGCGCTTGGCACGCCGATTTTGATGAGCGGCCGACCTGCTATCTCGATGTTGCGTCGGAAGCGGAAGCGCTATGGGTTTGCGAGAATTTTGCCACCGCCTGCGGCTGGAATATCGACTTCGTCACCGCGTATGACGACGTAGGACGGGAGGTCGTCGCGAGACGTTTCTAGATCATCACCCAAACGGAGAGCGGCGCTGGATTGCTCCAGCGCCGCCTTAGCTCCCAGCCGTCCCCTAAGGGGACGACACGGCTCCTCACGACTTGTAGTACATGTCGAATTCGACCGGGTGCGGATGGGTTTCCATGCGCAGCACTTCTTCCATCTTGAGGTCGATGTAGGCGTCGATGAAATCATCGTCCATCACGCCGCCGGCCTTGAGGAAGTCGCGGTCGCCGTCGAGGCTCTCGAGCGCCTGGCGGAGCGAGCCGCAGACGGTCGGGATGTTCTTCAGCTCTTCCGGCGGCAGCGAGTAGAGGTCCTTGTCCATGGCCGGACCCGGATCGATCTTCTTCGCGATGCCGTCGAGACCAGCCATCATCAGCGCGGTGAAGGTCAGGTACGGGTTCGACGCGGGGTCGGGGAAGCGCACTTCGATACGCTTGCCCTTCGGCGACGGGGTCCACGGAATACGGACCGAGGCCGAGCGGTTGCGGGCGGAGTAGGCCAGCAGAACCGGGGCTTCATAGCCCGGCACGAGACGCTTGTACGAGTTGGTCGTGGCGTTCGACAGGGCGTTGATCGCCTTGGCGTGCTTGATGATGCCGCCGATGTACCACAGGCATTCCTGCGAGAGGTCGGCATACTTGTCGCCGGCGAACAGCGGGTTGCCGTTTTTCCAGATCGACTGGTGGACGTGCATCCCCGAGCCGTTGTCCTTGTAGTACGGCTTCGGCATGAACGTGGCCGTCTTGCCGTATGAGTGCGCGACGTTGTGCACGATGTATTTGTAGAGCTGCATGTTGTCGGCCATCTGGACCAACGTGTTGAACTTCATGCCGAGCTCGTGCTGCGCCGGCGCGACCTCGTGGTGGTGCTTCTCAGGCTGGAGGCCCATCTCGGCCATCAGCGTCAGCATTTCCGAGCGCATGTCCTGCAGCGAGTCGACCGGCGGAACCGGGAAGTAGCCGCCCTTCGGACCCGGACGGTGGCCCATGTTGCCGCCTTCATAAGAGCGGCCCGTGTTGAACGGCAGTTCCGGATCGTCGAATGAATAGCCCGTGTTGTTCGGGTCCGTGTTCCACTTCACGTCGGAGAACACGAAGAATTCTGCTTCCGGGCCGAAGTACGCTGTGTCGCCGATGCCGGCCGACTTCAGGTACATCTCCGCCTTCTTGGCCATCGTGCGCGGGTCACGGTTGTACGGCGTGTTGTCGTTCGGGTTGAGGATGTCGCACATGATGGCGAGCGTCGTGTTCTGGAAGAACGGGTCGATGCGCGCCGAGGACGGGTCCGGCATCAGCAGCATGTCGGACTCGTTGATGGCCTTCCATCCGGCGATCGACGAACCGTCGAACATCGTGCCGTCGATGAAGAGGTTCTTGTCGACCATCGAGAGGTCGAAGGTCACGTGCTGCATCTTCCCGCGCATGTCGGTGAAGCGCAGGTCGACGTACTGCACGTCTTTTTCCTTGATGGTCTTGAAGATAGCGTCGGACACCTGGTCCCTCCGTTTCACCCCGGTCTCCGGCGAGACCGATCCTATTGAAAATAAACTCAGCCGATCAGATAGCCTGATCGCCCGTCTCGCCCGTCCTGATGCGGATAACTTCCGTGATCTCGGACACGAATATCTTCCCGTCACCGATCTTGCCAGTGTGGGCGGACTTGGTGATCGCGTTGAGCGCAGGCTCGAGCTGCGCGTCCGAAACGACGACCTCGATCTTCAGCTTGGGCAGGAAGTCAACGATGTATTCTGCGCCGCGATAGAGTTCGGTGTGGCCCCGCTGGCGGCCGAAGCCCTTGGCTTCCAGGACCGTCATGCCCTGCAGGCCGACGCCGTGAAGCGCTTCCTTCACCTCGTCCAGTTTGAACGGCTTGATGATCGCCTCGATTTTTTTCATCGCGGTGTTCCGTGAGAGGCGCCTTTTGGGCGTCGGGGAGCTGCCTCGCTCATGCACGATGAACCGGGGCGCGAGTAGCTCAGGCGCCTGAAGATCGTGCGTCGAGGGAAGTGGTGCCACATATCTGTGCATCGGCGCCAAAAAATCAGGCGCTTGGCTTCAGGCTTATCCACAGGCGCGGGCCGTTCCGGCATGCTAGAACCGCCGAAACTGCAGCGATCACGGGCATCTTGACCAATGATCTATCTGATCAGGCATGGCGAACCGGCGGCCAGCTGGGGGGCGCATCCGAACCCCGGACTGACGGAACTCGGAACCCGCCAAGCCTTCGCCGCGGCCGAGGAGCTGGCGAAACTCGGGGCCAAACGGGCCATTACGTCCCCGCTGGCCCGCTCCCGCGAAACCGCCGCCCAGTACGAAAAGCTGATGGAAACCCATGCCCGCATCGAGTCGGGCGTCGGCGAGGTGATTACCCCCGACAACATCGCCGACCGCTCCGAATGGCTCCGTGGCGTCATGATGGGGAAATGGTCCGACACCGACCCGGCCCTCCAGGCCTGGCGTCAGACCGTCTTCGCTGCGGTCGAGAAGCTGCCAGCCGACACCGCCGTCTTCTCCCACTTCGTCGCCATCAACGTGATCGCTGGGCTGCTGACGGGCGACGATCGCGTCGTCGTCTTCAAACCTGGCCACGCCTCGATCACCAAGCTGGAACGGCGCGGCGGCAAGCTCGTCGTCGCCGAACTCGGCGCGGAAGCTGCAACTGTCGTGACCTGACATGACCACCGCCATCCTCACATGTGACGAAGTCCGCGCCGCCGAGCAGCGCGCTGTCGAGGCTGGCGTTTCCCTCTGGGCCCTGATGCAGAAAGCCGGGCAGGCGTGCGCCGACGTGCTGCACGCCGAGTTTCCCGACGGCCGCGTCATCGTGCTCGCCGGTCCCGGCAACAATGGCGGCGATGCCTTTGTAGCGGCCCAGCGCCTGCGCGACCTCGGCCGCAATGTCTGGCTCTACGATCTGGCGCCCAAGGGCGAGCGCACGCCGGAAGGTCAGAACGCACTCAACGCGCTGACGGGTGCGCGGCAACCGCTGGAAGACATGCGCGTCCAAGCTGATGATATCGTGCTCGACGGCCTGTTCGGCGCCGGCCTCTCGCGCGCCCTCGCAGGCGAAGCCGCCTTCGCCGTGGAACAGGTCAACGCCTCGGACGCAAAAGTTGTCGCCATCGACGTCCCCTCTGGCGTCAACGGCGACACGGGTGCGATCACCGGCCCTGCCATCCGCGCAGACGTCACCGTCACCTTCTGCTGCAAGAAGCCCGCACATGTGCTGCAGCCCGCCGCCTCGCAGTGTGGCGAGGTAATCCCCGCGGAAATCGGCTTCGGAAAGTTCGTCGCCGAGATCGGCGGCAACCGTCTCAACGAGAACGCGCCAGCGCTCTGGTCTCACGCCCTGCGCTGGCCGACCGCGACATCGCACAAGCACCAGCGCGGCCGTCTCACCGTTGTCTCCGGCGGTCTCGCAAACACCGGTGCGGCGCGCCTCGCCGCGCAGGCCGGACTTCGCTCCGGCGCCGGGCTGGTCCGGCTGCTTTGCCCGCCTGCAGCCCTGGTGGTCGTTGCAGGCTCTGTCACCGCCGTCATGACCAACAGCTTTGTCAGCGCCGAGGACCTCGTCGAGCAGACCGAACGCTCCACCGCCGTCGTCATCGGCCCCGCAGCCGGCGTCACAGACGCCACGCGCGTCAATGTCGAAGCGCTCGCACGGGCAGGGCGCAGTCTCGTGCTCGACGCCGACGCGCTTACAGTCTTCGAGAGCAAGGCTGATAGGCTCCGAGCCATCCTTTCCGCGCCCGCCATCCTCACGCCACACACCGGCGAGTTTGAGCGGCTGTTCCCGGGCTTGCTCGCCTCGTCATCAACGAAGATCGAAGCCGCCCGTGCCGCGTCGAAACGAGCGGGCTGTGTCGTTCTCCTGAAAGGGCCTGACACCGCCATCGCCGCGCCCGACGGCCGCGCCGTCGTCAACACACACGCCACGCCCTTCCTCGCGACCGCTGGGGCAGGGGATGTCCTCGCCGGAATCATCGGTGGCCTGCTCGCACAGGGCCTCGACCCGTTCGACGCCGCCTGCGCCGGCGCCTGGATGCACGGCGATGCTGGCCTTCGCATCGGTCCCGGCCTCACGGCGGAAGATCTCGATGCGTCGCTCCGCGACGTCATCGGCGATCTCTGCGCGCACCGTCATGGGACTGTTATCTAGAAGGTGCATTCAGACCCCACATTCACGGAGGGGTCCATGCGCAAACTGCTCGCTTCAGTCCTGGTTCTCGCGATCCTCGCGCCCGCGCCCGCCATGGCGCACGATGGCCCCGACATCGCCACCGCCCGCAAGATCAACTTCCCCAAGCTGAAGGACGGCCGCTCCGTTCTCGCCGTCGATCTGCATACCCACAGCGTCTTCTCCGACGGCATGGTCTGGCCCAGCGTCCGCGTCGAGGAAGCCAAGCGCGACGGCCTCTTCGCGCTCGCCGTCTCCGAACACCTCGAATACCAGCCCAAGGCCGCCGACATCCCACACCCGGATCGCAACCGCTCCTACCAGGTCGCCGCTGAAGCCGCGACGGTGAAGCCCGACGCCACAGGCGCAGACAAGCAGCCGCTGATCGTCATCAACGGCTCGGAGATCACCAAGCTGGTCATCCAGCCCGGACACATGAATGCGGTCTTCATCACCGATGCGAACAAGCTCCTCCCCAAGGCTGGTCTTGCTCCAGCCGACGCCGCACGTGAACAGCTGAAGGAAGCCAATGCCCAGGGCGGCTTCACCTTCTGGAACCATCCCTACTGGACGTCGCAGACGCCGAACGGCGTCGCCACGCTCGATCCGGTCCATGCCGAGTTCATCAAGAACGGTCTGCTGCACGGCATCGAAGTCGCTAACGGCGCCGACATGTCGGACGAGGCGTTCAAGATCGCGCTCGACAACAACCTCACCATCCTCGGCACGTCGGACATCCACGGCCTTATCGATTGGGACTACGACCTCGAGCACGGCGGTCACCGCACCGCCACGCTGGTGTTGACCAAGAACGAGACCGCCGATGGCCTCAAGGCCGCGCTGAAAGCCGGCGACACGGTTGCGATCTACAACGACAACCTGATCGGCAAGAAAGCCAACGTCGAAGCCGTCGTCCGCGGCACGCTGAAGATGGAAGTGGGCGACGCATTGCCGAAGACGACCGTGCAGGGCGTCTCCATCATCAACGACAGCCCGGTCGACTACATGCTCGAGAACATGGGCCCGGAAGGCGCCTATGACGAAGGTCACGTCTTCACGGTGAAGTCCGGTTCCACCTTCACGCTGCTCATCAGGAACGTGACGGACCCGAAGAAGCTCAGCCTCAGCCTCAAGGTCCTCAACACCTACATCGCCCCACGCGAGCACCTGGTCCTGAACCTCAAGGACGAGACGCCGTAACGGGCGGCTGGCGTTCTCGCCCGGACCGCCCTATCTGTCGCCCGGCCTCACGCGGGTGTGGCGGAATTGGTAGACGCACTGGATTTAGGTTCCAGCGGGGCAACCCGTGGGGGTTCGAGTCCCTCCACCCGCACCAGGCTTTTCGCCCTGCGCCGCAACCCGGCAGGCCGGATAGGCCGCCAGCATTGGTAAAATGCCCGTTTCCGGGCGGAAAACGGCGGAATCCTTGCATGGACACGGTCCGAACGTCTGTGTAAGACACGCGCCTCCTCCCGCCCGGCGCAAGCCGCTGGCGGGGCCAACCATTCAATACATCCGGGGTTCCCTGATGAACGTCACCGAGACGAAATCGGAAGGTCTTTCGCGGGAATTCCGCGTCACCGTCCCCAAGGGCGAACTTGCCGCGAAGCTCAACGACAAGATCAAGGAAATGGCCCCCAAGGTTAACCTGAAGGGCTTCCGTCCGGGCAAAGTCCCACCGGCTCACATCAAGAAGATGTACGGCAAGTCGATGATGGGCGACATCGTCAACGACATCGTCAACGAGACGTCGACCAAGGCGCTGGAAGAGAAGTCGCTGCGTCCCGCCTCGCGTCCGTCGATCCACCTCGACGTTGCCGCGGATGCCGTCGTCTCGGGCGAGGCCGACCTCGACTACCACATGCACGTCGAAGTCATGCCGGAGTTCGAGCCGACCGACGTCACCACGATCACGCTCGAGCGCATGGTCGCCGAGCCGACCGAGGAAGAGATCGCCGAGAACCTCAAGCGCATCGCGGACAGCAACAAGTCGTACGACGCCAAGGAAGGCGCCGCCGAGAAGGACGACGCGGTCGTCATCGACTTCGTCGGCTCGATCGACGGCGAGAAGTTCGACGGCGGCTCCGCCGAAGGCCACACGCTGGTGATCGGCTCGGGCCGTTTCATCCCGGGCTTCGAGGAACAGCTGATCGGCGCTAAGGCCGGCGACGACGTGAAGGTCAACGTGACCTTCCCCGAGGACTACGGCGTCGACACGCTGAAGGGCAAACCTGCCCTGTTCGAGGTGAAAGTCCACGAGGTGAAGGCCCCGAAGGACTCCCAAATCGATGACGAATTCGCCAAGTCGCTCGGCCTGGAAAACCTCGACGCCCTGAAAGGCGCCGTGAAGAGCCAGCTCTCGGGCGATCTCAATTTCGCCACTCGCCAGCAGGTCAAGCGCGTCCTCCTCGACGCCCTCGACGAGCGCCACTCGTTTGATCTGCCGCCGCTGATGGTCAAGGCCGAGTTCGACCAGATCTGGGCGCAATTCGAGCAGGAACGCACCGCTGGGCGTCTGTCCGAAGAGGACAAGGGCAAGTCGGACGAAGAGCTCCGCGCCGAATACCAGAAGATCGCCGAACGCCGCGTTCGCCTGGGCTTGGTGCTGGCCGAGATTGGCCGCCGCGCCGACGTGCAGATCACCAATGACGAGATGATGAACGCCCTGCGTCAGGAAGCTTCGCGCTATCCTGGCCAGGAGCGCCAGGTGATCGACTTCTACCGCCAGAACGCCAACGCGCTCGCCCAGCTGCGTGCGCCGATCTACGAGGAAAAGGTGGTGGACTACATCCTCGGCAAGGCGACCGTGACGGACAAGACCGTCACCCGCGAAGAGCTGATGAAGGAAATCGGCGACGAGTAGCCGCCGAAATCCTTCCTGGACTTAGGATAAACAGCTGAATACGGGCCAGCCGGGCAGGGGGACTTGCGCCGGACGGTTAGCGTTCGGATATTGTCAGTCCCACCCGTGATTTGAGTCTCGACGCCGGTAGGGCCGTTGGGGCCTGCAGAACAGAAGAACCGCTTATGTCCGATCATCTTACCCGGGCTATCAACCTGGTCCCGACTGTCCTTGAACAGTCGTCGCGCGGCGAGCGGGCCTACGACATCTTCTCGCGCCTGCTGAAGGACCGGATTATCTTCGTTTCGGGCCCGATCGACGACGTTACGGCCAGCCTGGTGACCGCCCAGCTTCTCTTCCTGGAGTCCGAAAACCCCAAGAAAGAGATCGCCATGTATATCAACAGCCCGGGCGGCCACGTCCATTCCGGCCTCGCGATTTACGACACGATGCAATACATTCGCAGCCCCGTTTCGACCGCCTGCATCGGCATGGCCGCGTCCATGGGGGCCCTGCTGCTGTGCGCCGGCGAGAAGGGGATGCGCTTCGCCACCCCGAACTCCCGCATCATGGTTCACCAGCCCTCGGGCGGGTTTCGTGGCGTCGCCTCGGACATCGAGCGCCACGCCCTGGACATGCTGGCCATCAAGAAGCGCCTCAACGAGATCTACGTGAAGCACACCGGCCAGCCCCTTGAAGTTGTTGAAAAGACGCTGGACCGCGATTCGTTCATGACCGCCGAAGAGGCCCAGGCCTTCGGAATCGTCGACAAGGTTTACGAAAAACGGGCCGTCCCGAACGATTAATCCCGGGATTTCAGCAGTTTCGGGCCCAAACCGGGCCGGGAATGCGCAGCCGCTGACCTTGCGGCGCCTACCTTGCTATGGTCGGATGGGCCTGCCTTGAACCTATCGGAAACGATTGAAATATAGGAATCAAGGTTCGGGCGTCTTGGGTTTGCGCTCGCGGGTTACCACCCCCGGGTGTTGTTGAGGTGTCGATGAACAAGAACGCTTCAGGCGGCGACAGCAAGAATACCCTTTACTGCTCGTTCTGCGGGAAGTCGCAGCACGAAGTGAAGAAGCTGATCGCGGGCCCGACCGTATTCATCTGCGATGAATGCGTCGAACTCTGCATGGACATCATCCGTGAAGAGTCGAAGACCGCCCTCGTGAAATCCCGCGACGGCGTTCCGACGCCCCGCGAGATCTGCGACGTACTGGACGACTACGTCATTGGCCAGGCCAAGGCAAAGCGCGTCCTCTCGGTCGCGGTGCACAACCACTACAAGCGGCTCAACCACGCTGCGAAGAATTCCGATGTCGAACTGTCGAAGTCGAACATCCTGCTGATCGGCCCCACAGGGTGCGGCAAGACGCTGCTCGCCCAGACGCTGGCGCGCATCATCGACGTTCCCTTCACGATGGCCGACGCCACGACGCTCACCGAAGCCGGTTATGTCGGCGAGGACGTCGAGAACATCATCCTCAAGCTGCTGCAGGCCTCCGACTACAATGTCGAGCGGGCGCAGCGCGGCATCGTCTACATAGACGAGATCGACAAGATCTCCCGCAAATCCGACAACCCCTCCATCACCCGTGATGTGTCGGGCGAGGGCGTCCAGCAGGCCTTGCTGAAGATCATGGAAGGCACCGTCGCCTCGGTTCCCCCGCAAGGCGGTCGCAAGCATCCGCAGCAGGAATTCCTGCAGGTCGACACGACAAACATGCTCTTCATCTGCGGCGGCGCGTTCTCGGGGCTGGACAAAGTCATCTCGGACCGTGGTCGCGGCACGTCGATCGGCTTCGGCGCCAACGTCGTCGCCCCGGAAGATCGCCGCACGGGCCGTATCCTTGAGGAATGCGAGCCGGAAGATCTCGTGAAATTCGGCCTTATCCCGGAATTCATCGGCCGCCTGCCTGTCATCGCCACGCTGGAAGACCTGGACGAGGAAGCTCTCATCCAGATCCTCACCGAGCCGAAGAATGCGCTGCTCAAGCAGTACCAGCGCCTCTTCGAGATGGAGAACGTCACGCTCACATTCACGCAGGATGCGCTCGCGGCCGTGGCCAAGCGCGCCATCCAGCGCAAGACGGGCGCCCGCGGCCTCCGCTCGATCATGGAAGGCATCCTGCTCGACACGATGTTCGAGCTGCCCAACCTGCGCGGCGTCGAAGAGGTGGCGATCAACGCCGAAGTGGTCGAAGGCCGGGCCCGTCCGCTCTACGTCCACTCCTCCGAAGGCCAGGCTTCGGCCAGCGCTTCGTAAGGCTCACTGACCAGACAGGTTCCCGAAGGCCCGCCCGAAAGGCGGGTCTTCTTGCATCCGGCCGCAACGACTCACGCGCCGATTTGCCGCTCCCGGATGAACTGTGGACAACAGGCCCGATTGCGCCATGTTCTTCACCAGAACTGATTTTGCCCTGTATTTTTCGTGCATCACCTGCATGGGTTGAACCTTGGCTGGTGACGGGCCACTTTCATGTTCAAGTGAATGTCCGGTCCGATCTTTTGGCATGGCCCGGCCTTCCTCCCGCCAGCGTGCTTCAGAGAAGGCGATGGCGGCGATGAAAGGAGAAAGTAGTTATGGCGAACGTCCTCCCAGTGCTGCCGCTGCGCGACATCGTGGTGTTCCCACGCATGGTTGCGCCGCTGTTCGTGGGCCGCGATAAATCCGTCCGCGCGCTCGAAGAAGTTGAAAAGGGCGGTGGCGAAATCCTGCTCGTCGCCCAGAAGGAAGCCGGCGTCGACGACCCGGCTGAAGAAGACCTCTATGCTGTCGGCGTCGTTGCGACGATCCTGCAGCTCCTGAAGCTGCCCGACGGCACCGTGAAAGTGCTGGTCGAGGGCAAGCATCGCGCCCGCGTCGAGAAGCTGATCGACAAGGGCGACTACTACGCTGCCGAATACGGCAAGCTCGAAGAGCAGAAGGTCGATTCGGAAGAGTCGTCCGCCCTGATGCGCGCCGTCATCGAGCAGTTCGACGGCTATGTGAAACTCAACCGCAAGATTCCGGCTGAGCAGGTCGGCACCGTCTCCGCGATCACCGACCCGGGCCACCTGGCCGATGCGGTCGCGGCGCAGCTGTCGATCAAGCTCGAAGACAAGGAACAGCTGCTCGAACTCATCGACGTCACCGAGCGTCTGGAAAAGGTCTTCTCGCTGATGGAAGGCGAGATCGGCATGCTCCAGATGGAGCGTAAGATCCGCAACCGCGTGAAGCGGCAGATGGAGAAGACGCAGCGCGAGTACTACCTCAACGAACAGATGAAGGCGATCCAGCGCGAGCTTGGCGATGGCGAAGGCGGCGCCGAGCGCGACGAGATTGGCGAGATCGAAGAGAAGATCGCCAACACGCCGATGTCTGACGAAGCCCGCGCGAAAGCCGAGCAGGAAGTAAAGAAGCTGCGGCAGATGTCGCCGATGTCGGCGGAGTCCACTGTCGTCCGCAACTATCTCGACTGGATCGTCTCGCTGCCGTGGGGCCGCAAGAAGGAAGTCGTGCGCGACCTGCAGCACGCCGAAGACGTTCTCAACGCCGATCACTACGGCCTCGAGAAGGTCAAGGAACGCATCCTCGAGCACCTCGCCGTCCAGGCGCGGGGCGACAAGGTTCGCGGTCCCATCCTCTGCCTCGTCGGCCCTCCGGGCGTCGGCAAGACCTCGCTTGGCAAGTCCATCGCCAAAGCCACCGGCCGCGACTTCGTTCGCGTGTCGCTCGGCGGCGTGCGTGACGAAGCCGAGATCCGCGGTCACCGCCGCACCTACATCGGCTCCATGCCGGGCCGGATCATCCAGTCGATGAAGAAGGCCAAGAGCGGCAACCCGCTCTTCCTGCTCGACGAGATCGACAAGCTCGGCCAGGACTATCGCGGCGACCCGTCGTCGGCCCTGCTGGAGGTCCTCGACCCTGAGCAGAACGTGACGTTCAACGACCACTATCTGGAGGTCGACTACGACCTGTCGGATACGATGTTCATCACCACGGCCAACTCGCTGAACATGCCTCAGCCGCTTCTCGACCGGATGGAGATCATCCGTCTCGAGGGCTACACGGAAGACGAGAAGGTCGAGATCGCCAAGCGGCACCTGCTGCCCAAGACGATCGAGAACCATCTGCTCAAGGAAGGTGAGCTTGTGGTGGAAGAGAGCGCGATCCGCGACCTCATCCGCTACTACACCCGCGAGAGCGGCGTGCGTTCGCTGGAACGTGAGATGGCGCGCCTCGCCCGCAAGGCGGTCCGCGACATCGAGCTGAAGAAATCGACGACCGTCACCGTCAACGCCGACAACCTCGACAAGTTCGCCGGCGTGCGGAAGTTCCGCTACGGCGTTGCGGACCGCGAGGACCAGGTCGGCGTCGTCACGGGCCTCGCCTGGACGGAAGTCGGTGGCGATCTGCTCACCATCGAAGCCGTGCAGATGCCCGGCCGCGGCCGCATGACGGTCACCGGCTCGCTGCGCGACGTGATGAAGGAGTCGATCTCGGCTGCCCAGTCGCTCGTCCGGTCCCGCTCGGTGCAGATGGGCATCCGCCCGCCTGTGTTCGACAACACGGACATCCACGTGCACGTGCCGGATGGCGCGACGCCCAAGGATGGTCCGTCGGCGGGTATCGCCATGACGACGGCGATCGCCTCGCTGCTTACCGGCAACCCGGTCCGCAAGGATATCGCCATGACCGGCGAGATCACCCTGCGCGGCAAGGTTCTGCCGATCGGCGGCCTGAAGGAGAAACTGCTCGCGGCCCTGCGTGGCGGCATCAAGACGGTGCTGATCCCGGAGGAGAACGAGAAGGATCTCGCCGAGCTGCCGGACAACGTGAAGCAAGGGCTCACGATCATCCCGGTCTCCACGATCGAACAGGTCCTCGCGCGCGCCCTCGTGCGCCCGCTGACCCCGATCCAGTGGAGCGAAGCCGAGGAAGCCGCCTACCGCGCGGACCTCGCTCGCGGCGCCAGCCAGATCCCGCAAGCCCAGCTCCCGCACTAAGGCGGCGGCTGACTGAACAAGGAAGGCCCGGCTGTTTTCAGCCGGGCCTTTTGTTTTACGCCCCTCACAGCCGTAGGGTGCATCTTGTAGCAAATTCGTGGGAGGGCCGAAAATCTTCTTCGGGGAATCCAGCGCCTTAGCCAGAAAGATCGTGGGATAGAGCTCCCCGGATCCGGCCGGGGAAATTGCGGGCGTAAGATGCCCCGCATGACACAGGCACGAACACGCGCAAACGGGCTGGTAATCCCATCGCTTCCTCAGCTGTTGCTGACAGCGATGCTGCGCGCGCTCGTGGTCATTGTGCAAAACGTCGTCTCGACCTTCCAGATGAAACGCAACCGCCGCTCCCGTGATTGGCATACGGGATCGGCGCACGCGTCTCTGCCTCGAATGAAGAGCGACATTCAACATCAGGAAAACAACCTCGCCATCCCGCAAGATAGCCCTTCAGCCCTCATGGTGAGCAGCATGGCGAAAGCCATGCGCTCGTCGAACCACGAGGGCGTGCTCATTGCCGCCGGCGACACGCTGGCGCAACCCGTGGACATGTCTCCTCCCCCGAGCGGGGGAGGCGCAACGCGCACAAAACGCCGGTCATCACCGACCGGGTGGGGGACCGCCCTCGCCATCAGTTCACGCCGACAAACCGTCCCCCACCTGGACCGCGCACGCGTCAACGCCTACGCACGCCCATCCTCCCCCGCTCGGGGAAGGACAAATCCCGCGCCGGTCTAACCGGCGCCAAACTCAAATCTGGAAAACCCGCCCACCAGCGGGAACGCGCCCTCACGCCCGTGGCGCAAACAGTCGCACAGTCACGCCATCCACGACGACATCCTCGCGCACCCGCGCGCCATCACCGCGCGCCACTGCCGCAAGACACCGCGGATAGAGCACATGCTCCGCCTTCAGCACCCGCGCCGCCAGCGAAGCTTCATCATCCCCTGCAACCACATCGACCTCGGCCGACCCGATCGCTGGACCTTCGTCCACCCCCGCCGTCACCTGATGCACCGTGCATCCATGCACGCGATCGCCTGCCGCCAGCGCCCGGTTGTGGGTGTCCACCCCTGGATATTTCGGCAGCAGCGCCGGATGGATGTTGATCAGCCGTCCGGCCCATTCATTCACGAACCACGGCGTCAGCACCCGCATAAACCCGGCCAGCGCGATCAGTTCGACACCCGCCGCCTTCAGCTCCGCATCCATCGCCCGCTCGAATGCTTCGCGATCCTTGCCGAAAGGCTTGTGGTCCACGGCAACGGCTTTCACCCCAAACCCGCGCGCCTTCTCGAGCCCGCCGGCATCAGGTTTGTTGGCAAGAACAATCACCGGCTCGCACGGCCAGTCGGGAGACCGCGCCGCCTTCAGCAGCGCCTCCATGTTGGAGCCGCGTCCGGAAATCAGGATGCCGAGTTTCTTCCGGCTCACGCGTTCGCCAGTTCGCCGATCACGAAGGGCGCTTCGCCCTCATTGATGAGCCGTTCCATCAACGGCTGCGCCACGGCAGGCTCAACGGCCATCACCATGCCAACGCCGCAGTTGAACGTGCGCCGCATCTCCTCGTCCGAAACCGAGCCCGCCCGTTGAAGCCAGTCAAACACCGGCGGCAGTTTCCAGGCCTGATAGTCGATTTTCGGAACAAGATGGTCGGGGCACATGCGCGGCGCATTCTCGGTGATCCCGCCGCCCGTGATATGCGCCAGCCCCTTGATCCGCTTCATGCGCGTCAGCGCCAGCACGGATTTCACGTAGATGCGCGTCGGCGCGAGCAGCGCCTCGCCCAGCTTCAGCTTCTCGTCGAACGGCGCGCAGTCATCCCACTTGAGCCCCGTCCGCTCCACGATCCGGCGCACCAGCGAATAACCGTTCGAGTGCGGTCCCGACGAGGGCAGGGCGACGAGCACATCGCCGGCCTTCATCTCTCCGGTCTTCGGCAGCACGTCGGTCCGCTCAACCGCGCCGACGACGAAGCCCGCGAGGTCATAGTGACCTGCCGAATACATTCCCGGCATCTCGGCTGTCTCGCCGCCCACCAGTGTGCAGCCTGCCTGCCGACAGCCTTCGGCAATCCCCGAAACCACTTTCGCTGCCACGCCGGTCTCAAGCTTTCCTGTCGCAAAATAGTCGAGGAAGAAAAGCGGCTCCGCGCCCTGCGCCAGCACGTCGTTGACGCACATGGCGACGAGGTCGATGCCGATCGTCTCGTGGCGGTTGGTGGCGAACGCCAGCATCAGCTTGGTGCCAACTCCGTCCGTACCGGAAACAAGTACGGGGTCCTTGAACCCGGCCGCCTTGAGATCGAACAGGCCGCCGAAGCCGCCCAGCGCGCCGTCCGCTCCGGGGCGCCGCGTCGAGGCCGCCATTGGCTTGATCGCATCGACCAAGGCCTCGCCCGCGTCGATGTCGACTCCCGCGTCGCGATAGGTCAGGGGCTTGGAGGAATCCGGTCCGCTCATGCCGCGCCAGTAACATGTGGAAATCCTCTGGACCAGCGTAACGAGACGTTCATGCACAACCTGCCTTACAAAGGCCGGGAGCCGCTGATACGGTCCGCCGCCATGAAGCAAATCACCAGATTCGTTGCCCTTTTTGCCGCTTCGCTGACCCTCGCAGGCGCAGCCTTCGCGCAGTCGCCGGTCTACAAGGTCAAGGACCTGCCCATCGACAAGACGGGCGCCACCGCGGCCGAGGCGTTGCAGCAGGCGCGGAACGATGCCCGCGTCGTAGGCGCGCAGCGGCTGATCGACCGGCTGACCCTGCCGGAGGATCGCGCCAACGCCCGCACGCCGCTCGACGCCGGCGTCGTTGCGCGTTCTTATCGCAGCTCAACCTCGCAGGGCGAGAAGACATCCGCCGTGCCCGGCGGCGGCTTCCGCGCGACAGGGTCCGTCACGTGGACCTACCGTGACGACGAAATCCGCAAGTATCTCGAAACGTCCGGCGTCCCTTATGTCGACAGCCAAGCCGCGCTCGCGATGATCGTGCCGGTCGCCGTCGGCATCGACACCGCCCAGTGGGGCGCGCAATGGACGACGACAAACGCCGCCGGCCAGACAGTCGGCAAGTCGGACGAAACCGTCCTCACACCCTACATTGCATCGACCGAGTCATGGAACCGCCGCCCGGCGTGGATGGATATCCAGGACGAGCTCACCCGCGTGCGTGCGGATCGCGGCGTCATTGCCGAAGTCTATCAGCAGGGCGCGCCATACTACGTCCGCCTGATCGACATGCGCGCCAATGTTCCTGATCCGAACCTCGGCCTGGCGGGACCGTTCGTGAACCTGTCCTCGGCCCAGCAGGGCGCGATCGCGGCGCTTGAGCGGGCGTGGAAAGTCGCCTCGATCGTCCGCACAACCAGCTCCAGCAATCTGTCAGTCACGGCGACGTTCGCTGACCTCCAGGAGTGGGTGAAGATCCGCAAGGGTCTCGAAGGCTCGCGCCTCGTGAAGGATCTGAATGTCGAGTCCCTTTCGGTCGCCGGCGCCGATATCAGCTTCACCTATTCCGGCCGCCCTGATCAGCTCGCCGCCGATCTGCGTTCGCGCGGCATCGATCTCACGGGCGACAATGGCGGCTGGGTGCTCAGGGTGGCCTCGCAGCAATGACGACCGGCGACCCCGCGGGAAACAGGCCCGCGGCCGGCGGCCAACTGCTTCTGGATTTTCCCCGCATCGACCCCGGCCAGCGTCCGCTGATCGAAGACGGCTCCTACGCCGCCGCACTCGGCGCCATCCGCCGCTGGAAGCACTGGCCCGGTAGCCAGCTCGCGCTTGTGGGCGAGCCCTTCGCCGGCAAGACCCGCCTGCTTCAGCTGTGGGCCGCCGACGCCGGCGCGGCCATGGTCACGGGCGAGGCGCTGGCTCGAGCCGAAATGGACGAGATCGCCCGGCTCTCGGTCTCCGCCCTGGCCATCGACGACGCTGACCATCCCGAGGCCGCCCTGGGCCTCCTGGCAGCCCTCAACCTCTGCCGGGACAGACGCGCGCCCGTCCTCCTGTCCGGGGCTGCTGAGCCCGCCAGCTGGTTCACCCGGCCGCCCGACCTTAAGTCCCGGCTGGCCGCCATGCCGGTCGCTCATATCGAGCCGCCGGACGATGAAACCCTTGCTTTACGATTGCGCGAGGAATGCGCCCTCCGGCACCTGATTTTGCCTGATGAATCCGTGGTTTACCTTGCGAACCGGATGGAGCGGTCATGGGCCGCCATCGGCCTCGTGGCGGACCAGATCGAGCGAACCCCCGGCCGAGCCGAGAGCCTAAGGGCTGCCCGGGCGGTCCTGACGGCCCTGGGCATGGACCCCGGCTAAACGGGCTTCGGGCTGAAAAACATCCGTAATATATTGGTGTTATGCAGGTTTTCATGGCTGGCGTCAGACCAGCCGCGAAGACTGGGCGATCATGGTGGACCAAGCGGACATGGCTGACCGCAGCGAACGCGCGCGCGACACCTCTTCCTCAAAGGGGAAGGAAGCGGACGTCGTGCAGGCGACCGCAAATCAGCTCGCCATGTCGCCGGAGCGCTTCTTCAATCGCGAGATCTCGTGGCTGAAGTTCAACATGCGCGTGCTCGAGGAAGCCGAGAACAAGCGCCATCCACTGCTCGAACGCCTCCGCTTCATCTCGATCTCGGCTTCCAACCTCGACGAGTTCTACTCGGTGCGTGTCGCTGGTCTCCGCCAACAGGCGCGGACCGGCATCACACGCCCAAGCCAGGACGGCCTCACGCCGGTCCAGCAGCTGGAGCGGATCCACACAGAAGCCGGCAAGCTCATGGCCGAGCAGCAGCGCATCTGGAAGGAAATCCGTACGGAGATGAAACGAGCCGGCCTTGCGGTGGTGGACGAGGATGATCTCAACGCAGCTGACACGGAATGGCTGCGCGCACGTTTCCTCGAGCGCGTCTTCCCGGTGCTCACTCCGCTCGCGATCGACCCGTCCCACCCGTTTCCGTTCCTGCCGAACCAGGGCTTCGCCGTTGGCTTCGCCCTGCATCGTCAGGGCGATGGTGTGAAGATGCGCGCGCTGGTTCCGATCCCGACCCATGTCGAGCGCTTCATGGAGCTGCCGTCCGGCCCGAAAGGTCGCCGCTTCATCGCGCTCGAAGACGTCATTACCATGTTCCTCGATGCGCTGTTCCCGGATTGCGTGTCCAAGGGCCGCTGCATGCTGCGCGTCATCCGCGACAGCGACATCGAGATCGAGGAAGAGGCGGAAGACCTCGTCCGCGAATTCGAGATCCTGTTGAAGCAGCGCCGGCGCGGCCGCATTGTGCGCCTGAAGATCGACCGTGGCGCGCCCGAGCACCTGAAAGCCTTTTTCATCGAGGAAATCGGCGCTGAGCCGATCGATATCGTCGAAGTCGACGGCATCATGGGCATGGCCCAGCTGCGTGAACTGATCGTCGACAACCGGCCAGACCTTGTCTTCGAGCCGTTCGAACCGCGCTTCCCGGAGCGCATCCGCGAGCACAATGGCGACATCTTCGCCTCCATCCGCGTGAAGGACATCCTTGTCCACCACCCGTACGAGAGCTTCGACGTGGTCGCGCAGTTCCTGCGCCAAGCCGCGCGCGACCCCGACGTGGTCGCGGTGAAGCAGACGCTCTACCGCACGTCCAAGAACTCGCCGATCGTCGCAGCGCTGATCGAGGCGGCAGAAGCAGGCAAGAACGTCACGGCTCTCGTCGAACTCAAGGCGCGTTTCGATGAAGAGGCCAACCTCCGCCTCGCGCGCGATCTCGAACGCGCCGGCGTGCAGGTCGTCTACGGCTTCATCGAACTGAAGACGCACGCCAAGGTCTCACTCGTGATCCGGCGCGAGCAGGGCAACCTGCGCGCCTACACCCACGTCGGCACTGGCAACTACCACCCGATCACGGCGCGCATCTATGACGACCTCTCGCTTTTCACGGCGGACGAGGTGATCGGCCGCGACGCCGGCCGCCTGTTCAACTACGTCACGGGCTATTCGAAACCCAACGCCATGGAGGCGATGGCGATCTCGCCGCTGAACCTGAAGCAGACACTCATCAACCTGATCAATGACGAGATCGCCCACGCGAAAGCGGGACGCCCCGCACAGATCTGGGCGAAGCTCAACGCGCTGGTTGACGAGACGATTATCGACACCCTCTACAAGGCGAGCCAGGCCGGCGTGCAGATCCAGCTGATCGTCCGCGGTATCTGTTGCCTGCGGCCGGGCGTGCCGGGCCTGTCCGACAATATTGAGGTGCGCTCGATCGTCGGCCGCTTCCTCGAGCATTCGCGAATCGTCTGCTTTGGCGCCGGTCATGGCCTGCCGTCGGACGAGGCCAAGGTATTCATCGCTTCGGCGGACTGGATGCAGCGTAACCTCGACAGGCGTGTTGAAACCCTGACGCCGATCAAGAATCCGACTGTGCATAACCAGGTCCTCGATCAGGTGATGCTGGCGAACCTCAACGATCGCGCGCAAAGCTGGACGTTGCGCCCCGATGGGCGCTATGTCCGGAACGCGCCGACCAAGGGCCGACAGCCCTTCTCGGCGCATGACTACTTTCTCGAGAACCCGAGTCTCTCGGGTCGGGGAAGCGCCCTGCGGCACACGACCCCGCCGCAGCTCAAGCCGCGAGGCTGATCCGGGCGTAGCACCCCGGGCGGCCTTCGGTCAGTGACGGACCAGAGGCCAGCGTATGACGGCAGCATCAGCAACCCGATCCCGGACCGGCGGCAAGCCCGTCCGATGGAAGCGGATCGGCGTGATGGATGTCGGCTCCAACTCGGTTCGTCTGGTTGTCTACGACGTGCGGGGCAGGGCGATGCAGCCCCGCTTCAACGAGAAGGTGCTCGCAGGCCTTGGCCGGGGCCTGAACTCGACCGGCAAGCTCAGCAAGGAAGGCGTGGAGATCGCCGTCGCCGCGCTGGCGCGCTTTGCCTCGATAACGCGCGCGCAGAAGGTCGAAGCGCTGTTCCCGTTCGCGACTGCCGCGGTGCGCGAAGCTTCCGACGGCAAGGAATTCGTCGAGCGCGTGAAGAAGGAGACCGGCGTCGCATTGCGTGTCCTGTCAGGCGGCGACGAGGCGCGGTTTGCGGCTGAAGGCGTTCTGGCCGGAACACCTGGAATCGACGGCGTTGCCGGCGATCTTGGAGGATCGAGCCTTGAGCTGGCCCGCCTCGCTGGCGGTAGATACGAGGGCGGATCCACCTATCCGCTCGGACCTCTCGCGCTCGACACCGGCGGCTCGTTCAACGAGGACAAGGTTCTCGCCAAGGTAAAAGACGTTCTGTCGGGATCGCCGGAACTGAAGAAATCCGGAGACGTGTTCTTCGCGGTCGGCGGCGCTTGGCGATCGATCGGCACGCTGCACATGGAGCTGACGCGCGCGCCGCTGCATATGCTGCAGAATTACGAGATGGATGCAAAGCAGCTCTCGGAACTGCTCGACGATATCATCGGCGGCAAGAAGCACGCGGGCCTGGTGCAGGATGTCGCCAAGCGCCGCGCATCCACCATCCCATACGCCGCCGCCGTGCTGAAGACCGTATTGGAGATCGGCAAATTCAAGAGCGTGATGATTTCCTCCTACGGCGTTCGCGAGGGGATCATCTTCGACAGTCTCGATGCGGCGGAGCGTCTCGAAGACCCGCTGGAGGCCGGCATTGAGGCCCTGATCGCCGACGATCAGGCCGCCGAATTCGGTCGGGCATTGGCGGAATGGGCAACCGAGGCGGCGCCGTTCACGCTCAATGCACGCCTGTCGTCGGCTGCCTGCCGTCTCGTAGACATCGGGGCACTGCTGCACCCGGACCATCGCGCCGATCTCGCTTTCGATCTGGTCGCTCGCGCGCCTTTGCCGGGCCTGAGCCACAAGGATCGCGCGGCGCTTGCTCTCGCGGTGGCCTCGCGCTTCAAGAGGGGCGTCAAGAACGATGTCAGCGAAAAGCTGCTCGATCCGCTGACTGCGGGCAAGGCGCGAGCGCTGGGCGCACTGATGCGTCTGGCTGCGGATTTCTCGGGCCGTTCGGCGGCGCTGCTGAAGCATGCCCGTCTGACCTGCGATGGGGATACGCTTGGCCTGAAGGTTGCGCCGCCCTATCGCGCGCTGGTGTCGGAATCCGTTGAGCGCCGCCTCGAACAGGCCGCCGACGAACTCGACATGGATTACGCGCTGACGAGCTAGACCTCGACGATCCGCACGCCCTTTGGACTGGCGGCAAGCGCGACCTTCCCGGTCTTCAGTCGCAGCGCCTTTTCCCCGAACAGTTCGCGGCGCCAGCCTTTCAGCGCGGCGATGTCCGGCTCGGCTTCACGGGCCAGCCGCTCAATATCGGCGGCGTTGGCGATCAGGCGCGTCGCAACGCCGGCATCATCAGCTACCTGCTTCAGCAGGACCTTGAGCAGCTCACCAACCGCGCCGGGCGGCGGGCCTGAGGACTCAGGCCGTTCGACTGCCGGTGCGTATTTGTCAGGATCGTCCAGCGCCTGATTGATAGCGTGGATCAGGCCCTGACCGTGCTTCGACTTCGCGAAGCCATTTGGCACGGCGCGCATGCGCTCCAGCGCATCAGCCGAACGCGGCTTCTGCTGGGCGATCTCCTGGATGGCGTCGTCCTTTAGGATGCGACCGCGCGGCTTGTCGGTTTCCTGCGCCACGCGCTCACGCCATGCGGCCACATTGGCCAGCACGGCGAGATAGTCGTTGCGGTACTTCCGAATCTTGAGGCGCTTCCAGGCGCTCTCAGGTTCGAACGCATAGATTTCCGGATCGAGGAGGGCGTCGTGCTCGTCGGCAACCCAGTCGGTGCGGTTTTGCTTGGCCAGCTTGTCGGACAGGATCTTGTAGATCTTCCGCAAGTAGACGACGTCGCCGCGGGCGTAACGGAGTTGCTTCTCCGACAGCGGCCGGCGCGCCCAGTCGGTGAACTGGGAGGACTTGTCGACCGTACCCTTCAGCACGCGACTGACGAGGTTTTCATAGCTGATGGAGTCGCCCAGCCCGCAGGCCATGGAGGCGATCTGCGTGTCGAAGATCGGCTTGGGCGTATGGCCGATAAGGCGCGTGAAGATTTCGAGGTCCTGTCGGGCCGCGTGGAAGACCTTCATCTTCGATTCATCCGCCAGCAGATGAACGAGGGGAGCTAGGTCGATCCCCCGCGCCAGCGGGTCGACCAGTACATCGTAATCGGCATTGGCGACCTGGATCAGGCAGACCTGCGGCCAGTACGTCGTTTCGCGGTGAAACTCGGTGTCGACCGCCAGGAAATCGCCTTCGGACAGGCGTTTGCAGGCTGCGACCAGCTCGTCCGTGTCGGTTATCAGCCGGATCTCGCCGGTCTCGTCGTCGCTCAAAACCTCAGGCTCCCGATTCGGCCGCCGGCCGATATTGACAAGCTTGACGGCGACATGCGCTTGTCCCGCCGATCTATCAAGCCAAATCCCCCCGATTTCGCGGGAAAAGCAGGAGTCTTGCCCCCATGCATGCTTACAGGACGCATACTTGCGGCCAGCTGCGCGCGGGTGATGTGGGCAATACCGTCCGGCTTTCCGGCTGGGTTCACCGTAAACGCGACCTGGGCGGCCTGCTGTTCATCGACCTGCGGGACCATTACGGCATTACCCAGTGCGTCATTACGCCCTCCAACCCCCATTTCGCCAAGCTGGAGCGGATCCGGGTGGAGTCGGTCATTTCGCTGACGGGCGAAGTGGTTGCGCGCGATGCAGGCACCGTAAACCCAGCGCTGGCGACCGGGGACATCGACCTCAAGGTCAAGGACATGACGGTGATCTCCGAAGTGGCGGAAGAGCTACCGCTGCCAGTGTTCGCCGAGCCGGAATATCCGGAGGACGTGCGTCTCAAGTATCGCTTCCTCGACCTGCGCCGCGAGACGCTGCACGCCAACATCGTGAAGCGCACGCAGGTGATCGCCTCGATGCGCAGGCGCATGCATGAGGTCGGCTTCACGGAATACTCGACGCCAATCCTGACGGCTTCTTCGCCGGAGGGTGCGCGCGACTTCCTCGTGCCGAGCAGGATTCACCAGGGCAAGTTCTTCGCGCTGCCCCAGGCGCCGCAGCAGTACAAGCAGCTGCTGATGGTGGCGGGCTTCGATCGTTACTTCCAGATCGCGCCATGCTTCCGTGATGAGGATCCGCGCGCCGACCGTCTGCCGGGCGAGTTCTACCAGCTCGATCTGGAGATGAGCTTCGTCACACAGGAAGACGTGTGGGACACGATGGAGCCGGTGCTGCGCGGCGTGTTCGAGGAGTTCGGCAACGGCAAGCCCGTCACGCAGAAATTCCCGCGCATTCCGTATGATACCGCAATACGGAAATACGGTTCGGACAAGCCGGACCTGCGCAATCCGATCGAGATGGGCAACGTCTCGGAACACTTCCGCGGATCGGGCTTCAAGGTGTTCGCGGGCATGCTGGAGAAGGACGCCAAGGTAGAGGTGTGGGGCATTCCTGCGCCGGGCGGCGGCAGCCGTGCATTCTGCGACAAGATGAATTCATGGGCGCAGCAGCAGGGCCAGCCGGGCCTTGGCTATGTCTTCTGGCGCGAAGGCGAAGAGGGCGGTGCGGGCCCGATCGCGAAGAACATCGGTCCGGAGCGGGCGGAAGCCATCCGCCAGCAGTTCGGGCTCAAGGTTGGTGATGCCTGCTTCTTTGTCGCGGGGCAGCCGGCGGCGTTCTACAAGTTTGCGGGCGAGGCGCGGAACCGCGTTGGCTCGGAGCTCAACCTGACGCAGCTCGACCAGTTTGCGTGCTGCTGGGTTGTCGACTTTCCGTTCTATGAATGGAACGAGGACGACAAGAAGATCGACTTCGCGCACAACCCCTTCTCGATGCCGCAGGGCGGGCTGGAGGCGCTGAACGGTACGGCAGATCCGTTGACGCTGAAGGCGTACCAGTACGACATGGTCTGCAACGGCTACGAGATCGCGTCGGGCTCGATCCGCAACGCCAGCCCCGAGACGATGGTAAAGGCGTTTGAGCTGACCGGGCTCAGCAAGGCTGATGTCGAGGCGCAGTTCGGCGGCATGTATCGCGCGTTCCAGTTCGGCGCTCCGCCGCACGGAGGCATGGCGGCAGGCGTGGACCGCATCGTCATGCTCGTCTGCGGCGTGCAGAACCTGCGCGAGATCACCCTGTTCCCGATGAACCAGCAGGCCCAGGACCTCCTGATGGGCGCTCCGAGTGAGGCGACGCTGAAGCAGCTGCGGGAACTGGGCATCCGGATCCACGAGAAGCCGAAGGCGTAAGGCAGTCGGGCGGGGGCGATGCCAGAAGCGACATTCACTGTAGTCCTTCTGGTCGTCTGGCTCGTTGTGATGGCTTATGTCTTTAGTGTGCTCCGACTGGACTGGAGAGTGCGGCATCTGAAGCGCCAAGGTCGAGCTTTGGCTGCGCCGGATATATTCCATCCATTCGATGGCTTTCGGGGCCTCATTTGGTTGATCACGGGCCGTTACTGCGAACTTGACGATGACATCGTCACGCGATGGTCCCGCATCGCGCGGGTTCTATTTTTCGTGAGCTTCCCGATAATCCTTGGACTGTTTGTCACTGCCGTCGCAGGGCTCATCTCGCACGGATAGCCACGCCATCGCTCAAGAAAAGAAGTAAATCTTCGTTTGGCGTCCGCGGCGTTAACGATGCTTACGGCGGGTACATAAACCTTGAAAACGCCTGCGGCGGCGGGTCTTTCCGGGGACTGCCGCCGCAGGTGCGTTTACGTTCACGCCTCTTAACGCCGCCTCCCAAATCCTAACCATCGCGCTAGGCCAGCGCTAAAACGCCTGCCGTCACCCTTGAAGCGTCCCAGAGCCGCGCCTTGCTGCGCAGCCTCGGGATTGAGGCCGGGAGAGGGTTATGACGGACGGCGTTCGGGTTGTTGTGTTCGCGTCCCAGAAGGGCGGGTCGGGGAAGACCACCCTGTCGGGGCACATTGCCGTCGAGGCGGAGCGCATGGGCGATGGTCCGGTGGCGCTCATCGACACTGACCCGCAGGGGTCGCTGTCCAAGTGGTGGAACGCGCGGGCGGCTTCCACGCCGGCGTTTGCGCAGGCCTCGCTCGAGGAGCTGGACGCCTGCCTGGATCACCTCAAGAGCATCGGTTTCAAGCTGATCGTCATCGACACGCCCCCGGCAGTCACCCAGACGATCGCTCACGTGGTGCAACGCGCCGACCTGGTGGTCGTGCCGACGCGCCCTAGCCCTCACGATCTTCGCGCTGTAGGCCCCACGGTCGACATCGCCGACAGCCTCAACAAGGCACTGGTGTTTGTCGTCAACTCGGCAACGCCGCGCGCCCGCATCACCTCCGAGACGGCCGTCGCGCTGTCGCAACACGGCGTTGTCGCGCCGGTTACCCTGCATCACAGGGTTGATTTCGCCGCCTCGATGATCGACGGCCGCACGGTTGGCGACATACAGCCGGAATCCAAGTCGGCGCAGGAAATCACGGCGCTGTGGATGTATCTACGCGGCCGTCTCGCGAAGCTTTATGGCGGCCTCGACAAGGCCTGGGCCGAGAAGCCGCGCGCCGATTTCTCGACCGTCGTGCTCACGCCGGAGACCGCCGTCAACACGCCCGCCATTGCGCCTGCTTCCGACGAGGAGGAGGACTGGGATGTCGATCTCCCGGCCTGGGCAAATATTGCGGTGGCCAATGCCGCCATCGATCGCCGGCAGGCCGCCGCGCCGCGTCCGGCCGTGCAGGGGCAGGCTCCGCTTCGCGCCGCGCCAGGCGGCGTGATCGAGGCCCCGCCGCCAGCTGAACGCAACATGCTCGACCGGCGCCGCTCCGATCGCGGACCGCCGACAGGCGTTCAGGATCGCCGACAGGCCCGCAGCTTCGGCCGCCGTCCCACTCACTGAGGGCAAGCCCGATGTCAGCATCCCAGTTTGCGTCCCTGACCGCCGGAATGCTTGCCCGCAAGGGTGAAGCGAAGCCGTCGCAGGAGCCGTCTTTCGGATCGAAGCCGTGGCAGCCGCCGGTCGTTCCGGCCGCCGCCGCCTCCCCCCCGGCCAGGCAGCAGGCTGTGCACCAGGCGCCTGCCGCGGCTTCGAACGCCTCCGGAACCGGCATCCAGGAGATGAAGGTCAAGCTGCAGGATGTTGCTGCGGTCTGGCCGCAGTCCAAGCCGCACCATCCGGCCGAGCCGGACACGGGCTGGATCCCGGCAAGGCCACAGCAGGGCTATGCGCCGCTCAACAGCTACGGACAGCCGATCAAGACGACGATCCGCCTGACGCATGCGCAGGCAAGGGCTGTGAAGCTGGCGGCGCTGGTGCTCGACAAGCCCCAGCAGGAAATCCTGACGGCGGGACTACTGGGTCGCCTGGAGGCGCTGGCATGCTCGGACCTGTCGAGCTGCTCGTGCTTCAAGGCGGTGCTGGAAGGGCTCAAGCAGCCAGAGCCCCCGACGCACGCCGAAGCTGACGAACTCTAGCTCTGTCGAAAAGCCGGAAGCTTGCGCCCATGGGCCGCTTCCGCGCGTCTAAGGCCTTAGGCCAGCGCCGTGAGGCTCATGGCGCCAATGGCGGCGACAGCGATGAGAATGCGAACGATCATGATGGTTACGCCAGAACCGAAAGGCCCATCAGTCCGATCGCGACGACTGCGATAACGATACGCTGTACCATTAAGGTCTATGTCCCAGTGCAGTTAGCGGCACACGCCGCGAGGTGAGCAACGTTCGCGCCAAAGAAGAGTTTCAATCGGGGCGGTTTGCAGGCGTCTTTTTGTAGGAGTGGCGGTCTTTAGGTGTGCGAATTGTTAGGATTACCGAGACCCGTTACTGAAATACCAACGCCGCTGGGGCATGTCGCTGACGACATGCATTACATCTTTGTTCGGATTGAAGCTGTCGCAGCAACTAGGCAGTTTTTGCCGGGCGTTCGCGTCACCGCGCCGCTTTTGTCGCAGGCGCCGCAGTAAGTCCTACGCCGTCTGCACCGTCGCGCCGCACGCTTCGCATACAGCAACTCCATCGTCGGGTCGGAGCGTGAAGTGTCCGCAGGTGGGGCATGCATCTGAGAGATACTCTGGCGAACGCTGAGGCGTCATCGGCGCGCCTTCAGTTTCCTCTAGGCGCTCGGCGACGCGACGCGCCGTGAAGGGCACGATGTTGTCCGGCATCACGCCGCGGCTGAAGCCCCGCGAGATCAACTGCTCCGGGCGGACGGGCTGTGCGGGAACTGTTGGTTCTTCGCCCTCGTTCACCCCGCCGCCCAAGCCGTCATGGCTGACATGTTCGATCTCAGCCAGATCGTCGCGGCCGAGATAGGACACGGCGAGTTCGCGGAAGATATAGTCGAGGATCGAGGTGGCTTTCCGGATTGAGTCGTTGCCGGTGACTTCGCCGGCGGGCTCGAAGCGGGTGAAGACGAAGGCGTCCACGAACTCCTCGAGCGGCACGCCGTATTGCAGGCCGATGGAGATCGCGATGGCGAAGTTGTTCATCAGCGAGCGGAAGGCAGCGCCTTCCTTGTGCATGTCGATGAAGATCTCTCCGAGTTCGCCATCGTCGAACTCGCCGGTGTGCAGGTAGACCTTGTGGCCGCCCACGGTGGCCTTCTGGATGTAGCCCTTGCGGCGGTCCGGCAAGCGGCGGCGCTCGGCGATATAAGCCTCGTCGTGCTCGTGGGGATGTGCCGTTGGAGCCGGCTCGGGACGGGGCGTGAAGCTGGGAGCGTGCGCCTCGCTGGCGACCGGGGCGCGGGCGCGGCGCTTGGCCTCCGCAATGCGGTGCTGCAGTTCGGAATCCACGGCGGGACGGCCGGCTTCGATGCGCACGCCCAGGCCCGCCGCCATGGCAGCGCGGACAGAAGCGTGGACGGTCATGCGCATGGTGTCTGACTGTTCGCCCGTGGCGATGGTGACCACTGGCTGGCGGGCGAGGAAGGGCGCGATCGCCTTGGCCATGCGCACGCGGGCTTCAGGGGTGACGCCGTCGGCGCGAGCGAGGATGCGGGCGAGGGGCGATTTCGGGTTGGAGACCGGGCGGCGGCGGCCTTGCACAGCGACGCGCGCCTCGTCGATTTCGCGGGCCGAGATGCCGAGGGCGCGCAGCAGGGCTTCGCCATCTGTGTCGTAGGCTTCGGGGTCGAGGCCGAGACGCTTGCGGATCAGATCATCGCCAACGACCCAGCGGGAGAAGGCCGCGGACAGGCTCAGGCCTTCCTTGAGCGCCTGTTCCACGCGATCCAGCGCGTCTTCCGTGAGACCGCGCCCTTCGAGCCTGGCGCGCTCAAGGCCGTCGATCTGGTCGAGCGTGCGCGCGCCGAGAATGCGCAGGCGCACGTCTTCCGCCTCGGTCTTGTTGGCGGTCGTGTTGAGCGCCGCGTTGACGCATTCGGACAGTTCCGGTGTCTGCTCGTCCTCGTGCGCCAGCAGGAGATCGACCGGATCGGAGCCGCTGCTCTCGGCGGCGATCCAGCGGATGGCCGCGGGCGAGGCGTGATCGGCAGTGACCGATCCGACTGCTTCTTTGGCCAACCCGCAGATCTCTGCAGCAGCGCCGGTGCCGGCGTCGCTGTCGTAGGCGAGGCCGCGCGACATGACGGCGGCTGCAAGACCCGTGAGCCTGACCGAGCAGCCTGATGCGAGTGTGCGCAGCGCTTCCAGATCGGACGACATCACCGGAAGGTCGTTGGCGGCGGCGTAGCGCGCGACGTTGATGGCAACGGCTGGCGTGTTCGGATCGGTCTGTCCTTCGCCGATGCCGATCTCCACGGAGAGGCGCGTGCGGCTTACGCGGTCGATGGCGAGGGCGACTTCGTTGGCTTCGACGCCGATCCAGGAGGGAATGACGTAGCTCTGCCGGCCGGGTTCGCGAGCGCCGGTGGCCTGGCGGCGGAGCGTGATGGCGGCGGCGCGCGGGCCGCCGGGCGTGCACAGGGCGATCTCGACAAGTTCCGCGTCGGCGCCCGCACGAAAGGCGTCGATCAACGCCGAGGTAGTGGGCCGGCCCTGATCGTCAGTCTCGATGGTGAGAGCTTCGAGAGCGTCTGCGACCGCCACGAAGGCTTGTGTCGCCACGGCTCGCGCCGATGCCAGCGCCGTTGCATCCGACACTGCCGCTAGAAGATGGGAGGCTTGCAGCGCCACGCCGCGCCCATGCTCGATCAGGTTGACCGGCGCGATCGGCGTCATGCGACGCGCGCGGATCGCCTCGCAGACCGTCTCGGCGGCTTCGCTTTCGCCGCCCAATGTCCTGATCGCCGCGAAGTGGGCGTTCAGCAGCCGAGCAGGAGGCGCATCGGCGTCGCCATGCCCGATCAGGGCCGCGCCCGTCTCGAGAACGCGGGCCAGATGGCGGGCGTTGGATTTCGTCCGGGACTCGGCCATCGGTCTGCTCCCGTATGCGCCTTTCGGGTCACCAATGGGGCGCCCGTCGCGAATCGGCCACATGATGGGGTGCTTCGGCCTTGGCTGCACACAGGAATTTGTCGCAGGGCCAAGGGTTTCGGCCTGCTGGACCCATTAATTCGCGGGCGCCATATTCGCGCCGCTCAACTCATGCCTATGTAACTGAATTCTCAGCGGAGCGGCGATGCTGAAGTCGATCTTCACCTGGTGGAACGGCGCCACGATTGGTGCGCGTTTCGATATCGGCCGCCGCGCTCGTCCCGTCGGTCAGGACGACCAGGGCAACAAGTATTACGAGGAGCGCAAGCCAAGCCTCGAAGGCCGCAAGCGCCGCTATGTGATCTACAACGGCTATGCCGAACCCAGCCGGGTTCCCGCCGAGTGGCATGGCTGGCTCCACCACACCTTTGACAAGCCGCCCACAGAGGCGCCGCTCCCCACCAAGTCGTGGGAAAAACCCCACAAGCCGAACCTCACCGGCACGCTCGGAGCCTACCGGCCGCCGGGCAGCCTGTCTGAAGGCGGCGAGCGGGCGAAAAGCTCGGGCGATTACGAGGCCTGGAAACCTTGATGCGTGAGTCGCTGTTCGAAACCCTTGTCGGTCTCGCGGTCGTTGCGGTCGCGGGCTTCTTCCTTGTGTTCTCGCTTTCGCAGCGCAGCGACGCCGCGACGGGCGACAGCTACGACCTGATCGCCAAGTTCGACCGCGCCGACGGCGTCTCGCCTGGAACCGATGTCCGCGTGGCGGGCGTGAAGGTGGGCACGGTTAAGTCGGTCAGCCTCGACCAGAAGACCTACAAGGCCGAAGCCATTCTGGCGATCAAGAAGGGTGTCCAGATTCCCGAAGAGTCAGCGGCGCAAGTCCAGTCGGACAGCCTGCTCGGCGGCAGCTACATCCATATCCAGATCAGCGGAATGCCGGACAACATGCAGCCCGGCTCCAAGTTTGAATACACGCGCGGCTCCATGGACATCCTCGGCATTCTTCTCGAAGCCGTGGGAGGCTTGGGCGGGGGCAATGGTGGTGATGCCGGGGGCGGCTCGAAGACGGAAGAGGCCCTCCCATGACCCGTTTCCTGCGTTTCACGCTTGCGACTGCCGCTATGGCGTTGGCTGCGGCTGGCGCGCACGCGCTTGAGCCGCGCGTCGGCGTCAAGCTTCGCGCGCTCGACAAGATCACGGGCAACTCCACGGACATCGTCGCCAAGGTTGGTGAGACGCTGACCTTTGGCCGCCTCAAGGTCACGGTGAAGGCCTGCTTCCAGTCGCCGCCGGAAGACACGCCCGAATCCGCAGCCTTCCTGGAAATCCACGCCATCGTGCCGCCGGGCAAGGGCGGCGCAAGCGACAAGGCGGGCGACACCGAACGCATGCATCGCGGTCCGCAACCGATCGGACCGGACAATCTGTTGTTCTCGGGATGGATGTTCGCGTCCTCGCCCGGCCTCAGCGCGCTTGAGCATCCGACCTATGACGTCTGGGTGATCAGCTGCAACACGTCGGCCGCCGCAAGCCCGCCGCCGGCAGCCCCGGCCTCGACGCCGCCGACCACGCCGAACTGAGCTTCGATCTTCATCGCGTTTTCCAGCAGGACGTGGAACGCGTCGCGCGGCACTTCCTCGACGCCGAATGTCGTGAGGTGGTCAGTGACGAACTGCGTATCGAGTAGGACGAAGCCATTCTTCTTCAGGAGCGCTACGAGGTATGCCAGCGCGACTTTCGATGCGTCGGTCTCGCGCGAGAACATGCTCTCGCCGAAGAACGCGCCCTGAAGGCTTACGCCATAGAGCCCGCCAACGAGCTTCCCGTCGCGCCATGACTCGACGCTGTGGGCATGACCCATGCGATGGAGCGCGCTGTAGAGGTTGAGGATCGGCGCGTTGATCCAGGTGCTCGGCCGGTCGGGCGCAGCTTCGGCGCACAGCGCCATCACGCGGGAGAAGGCGGAGTTGATCCGGATATCGAAGACGTCCTGCCTGATCTTCTTCCGCAGGCTCTTCGAGATATGGAACCGGTCGAGCGGCAGCACGCCGCGAAGATCAGGATCGACCAGGAAAAGGCGGGGATCATCGGCCGCGTCCGCCATCGGGAAGACGCCGCGGCGGTAGCAATCGAGAAGATCCAAGGGGCCGAAACCGCGGGACATGGCTGGATTTTCGCGGGATGCGGCCCAGCAGGCAAGCGCAGACGCGCTGCCGGGAGGCCCCGTTACTTCCTCATTCCGAGGAATTTTTCCAGCCAGTGGATGTCATAATCGCCTTTCTGGATGTCCTTGTTGTCGACAAGGCGCATGTGCAGCGGGAGCGTCGTTTCCACGCCGCCGACGACCATCTCGCCAAGCGCGCGGCGCAGGCGGGCGATGGCTTCGGCGCGCGTTGGCGCGTGAACGATCAGTTTGCCGATGAGGCTGTCGTAGTGCGGGGGCACGCGATAGCCGGAATAGACCGCGCTATCGAGACGAACGCCGAGACCGCCGGGGGCGTGGAAATCGGAAATCAGGCCGGGCGATGGCGTGAAGGTTTCCGGGTTCTCCGCATTGATGCGGCACTCGATGGCGTGGCCTTCTATGACCACATCCTTCTGCTTCAGCGACAGTTCCTCGCCGAAGGCGATGCGGATTTGCTCCTGCACGAGATCGACGCGGGTGATCATCTCGGTCACCGGGTGCTCGACCTGCAGGCGCGTGTTCATCTCGATGAAGTAGAACTCGCCATCCTCGTAGAGGAATTCGATCGTGCCGACGCCAAGATAGCCGAGCTTCTTGATGGCGGTGGTGACGGTCTTGCCTATGGCGGCGCGGGCTTCCGCATCGATGACGGGCGAGGGGGCTTCCTCGAAGACCTTCTGGTGGCGGCGCTGCAGCGAGCAGTCGCGCTCGCCGAGGTGGATGACGTTGCCATGGCTGTCGGCGACGACCTGGATCTCGATGTGCCGCGGCTTCTCGAGATACTTCTCCATGTAGACGGCTTCGTTGCCGAAGGCCGTCTTGGCTTCGGTGCGGGCCGTCGACCAGGCGATCTCGAGCTCTTCGGGATTGCGCGCGACCTTCATGCCCCGTCCACCGCCGCCGGCGGTGGCCTTGATGAGGACGGGATAGCCGATGCGCTTGGCGGCAGCCTTGGCGTCCTCGATCGTCGACACGGCGCCGTCGGAGCCCGGCACGACCGGGATGCCCGCCGTCTGGATCGCTTCCTTGGCGGTGATCTTGTCGCCCATCATCCGGATGTGCTCGGGCTTGGGGCCGATGAAGGTGATGCCCGACTTCTCGACGATCTCGGCGAATTTGGCGTTCTCGGAGAGGAAGCCGTAGCCCGGGTGGATTGCCTGCGCGCCGGTGATCTTCGCTGCGGTGATGATGGCCGGCATGTTGAGATAGGACTTCGCAGCGGGAGCGGGCCCCACGCACACGCTCTCGTCCGCGAGACGGACGTGCATGGCGTTGCGGTCGGCTTCCGAGTGGATGGCCACCGTGTGGATGCCCATCTCCTTGCACGCACGATGCACGCGGAGAGCGATCTCGCCACGGTTCGCAATGAGGATCTTGTCGAACATAGCTGGCGCTATTCGATGATGACGAGAGGTTCGCCGAATTCGACCGGCTGCTGGTTGTCGACCAGGATCTGCGAGACCTTGCCGGCGCGCGGGGCCGTGACCGGGTTGAACGTCTTCATGGCTTCGACGAGGAGCAGCGTCTGACCAGCATTGACCGTGTCGCCGGCCTTCACGAATTTCGGAGCGCCTTCCTCGGCCTGAAGATAGACTGTGCCGACCATTGGCGACTTCACGGCGCCCGGATGGTCGCGCAGCGATGCCTTGCTGGCGGGAGCAGCGGCGGCAGGCGCCGAGGCAGCGGGAGCGGCAGCAGCCGGAGCAGCAGCAGGCGCAGCCGCATAGTGCACCGCCGTCGTGCCGCCCTTGGCGACCTTGATACGCACGCCGCTCTGCTCGATCTCGATCTCGCCGAGATCAGCTTCACGAAGGATCGCCGCAAGCTCGCGGATCAATCCGGTGTCGAACCTGCCATTCTTGTCGGAAGGCTTGTCGGCCATGGTCGTCAAACTCTCTTCTGTTCAGCAAGGGCAACCGCAGCCTCAATGGCCAGGCGGTAGCCCAGAGGACCGAAGCCGGCGATGACGCCGGAGGCGGCTTGCGACACCAGGCTCTTGTGCCTGAAGTCTTCCCGATTCCCGGGATTGCTGAGATGCACTTCCACGACTGGAATGGTCAACACCTTGAGCGCGTCGTGGAGCGCGACCGAGGTGTGAGTGTATCCGCCCGCGTTTATGATCACGGCTCGGGCCTGTCTACGTGCTTCCTGCACCCAATCCACAAGCTCGCCCTCATGATTGGATTGGCGGAAAACCACCTTTGCCCCAAGGGGCGCCGCAGCCGCCTGCGTGAGTTTTTCGAGGTCCGAGAGGGACGCCGTGCCGTAGATGGCGGGTTCGCGCTCGCCCAGCAGGTTGAGATTGGGGCCGTTCAGGCAGTAGATGGTCAAACTCATGGGAGACACCTACCTGAGACCGGTTCGCAACGCCAAGTCTGGCGTGGCGGCTGCAAATCAATAGGCGAATCCAGAGCCGGATCAAATGCCACAAATTCGGGTGTTGGGACGACGAAATGAATCTGATGCTTAACGGCGAACCGGCTAAAGCCCCTGACGCTGTCACTATCGCCGCCTTCCTCATGCAGCTAGGCCTGCCCCAGAAGGGCGTGGCCGTGGAACGCAATCGCGAGATCGTTCCGAAGTCGATGTATGGGACTACCAGGCTGGCCGAGGGCGACCGGATCGAGATCGTTCAGTTTGTGGGCGGGGGGTGATGGGGGAGGCGCCCGAACAATGGCAGATCGACATGAATCTCTGTGTCGATCTCTATCAGGATTGGAGCGCGCGCCCTAGCACATTGCCGTCACAAACTCCGCTTTGAAATGATGCACGACATGGACGACAAACTTATCATCGCAGGCAGGAGCTACAGCTCGCGTCTCATCGTGGGCACGGGGAAGTACGCCAGCTATGCCCAGAACGCTGAGGCGGCGGAGGCCGCCGGCGCTGAGATCGTCACGGTCGCGCTGCGGCGCGTGAACGTGATGGACAAGGCGTCCGATCGATTGATCGATCATCTCGATCCGAAGCGGTTCACCTATCTGCCCAACACGGCCGGTTGCTATACGGCGGATGAGGCGGTGCGCACGCTGCGTCTCGCGCGTGAGGCGGGCGGCTGGTCGCTGGTGAAGCTGGAAGTGCTGGCGGACCAGAAGACGCTCTATCCGGATATGGCAGAGACGCTGGTTGCGGCGAAGGCGCTGATCAAGGACGACTTCGACGTGATGGTCTATTGCTCGGACGATCCGGTCTATGCGCGGAAGCTCGAGGATGCGGGTTGCTGCGCGATCATGCCGCTCGGTTCGCTGATCGGTTCTGGCCTCGGCGTTCAGAACCCGGTGAACATCCGCCTGATCGTCGAGCAGTCGCGCGTGCCTGTCATCGTTGATGCAGGCGTCGGCACGGCCTCAGATGCGGCGATCGCGATGGAGCTGGGCGTCGATGGCGTGCTGATGAATACGGCGATCGCGGCGGCGAAGGATCCGATCCGCATGGCGCGCGCCATGAAGCACGCCGTCATCGCGGGCAGGGAAGCCTATCTTGCCGGGCGCATGCCGAAGAAGCGCTATGCCGATCCGTCCAGCCCGCTTGGCGGGCTGATCTAGGCCTTCTTCGCTTTTTCGCGCGCCTGCTTCACGACGTCGTTGAGGTGATCCTCGCCGAAGCCGCCGACATAGGTGCCGTTGATGAAGAAGGTCGGCGTGCCTTCAAGGCCGATCTTGGCGTACTCGTCGATCGAACGCTGGACGCGATCCTTGATGTCCTTGGAGGCCATGTCGGTCTTGAAGCGATTCATGTCGAGGGCCATCGACTTGGCGATGGTCTCGATGATCTCCTGCGTGAAGGCGTTGGCCGGCACGCGCATCAGGGCGATGTGCATCTCGCGCCACTTGCCCTGCTTCTGCGCCGCCAGGGCGGCTGCGGCCGCCAGCTCCGAGTTCGTGCCGCGGACGGCGGATTCCTTGACCACGAGGCGGATATCGCCACGACGGTCGTCGACCTGCTTCATGACCCATTCGACGGCGTGCTTGCAGTAGCCGCAGTTGTAGTCGGTGAACTCAACGATCGTGATCGGCGCGTTGGCGGGCCCCAGCGCAGGATCGCCCGCTTCATTCTTCGCTAGCTTGGCCCAGCCTTCCTCGGCGGCCTTGGCCTGTGCAGCGGATTTGTTCTCTTCAAGCTTGGCGACGACCTGCTCGAGGAACTCCGGTTCCTTCAGGAACATGTCCTTCACGATTGCCTCGACCTCGGCGCGCGACATGCGGTCGATGCTGTCGGGGGCCTTCACGGCCTTGTCGCCCTGCGAACAGGCCGTGAGGCCTGCGGCCAGTGCAACGGCGGAGAGAAGCTTGATGGTCATCGTTCAGTCCTTCCGGGCGAAACGGCCCGTCTCTTTCTCGATCATATATGGTCCGGAACGCCCGGATTCCATCATCAATGTTGGGTGTGCAGCGTGAGACCTGTAAGGCCCGGCCGGGCGCCCTTGTGCATGTTGCGCGGGTCGGACAGCGCCATGATGTCGTCCGCACGCTGGCCGTTGGGCGTATCCAGCTTCAGCTTGTCACGCGCACGGGCGGCGAAGACGTGGGCGCGAGCCATGTCGCCGACCTGATAGGCCTCTTCGGCCGTCGCAAGGTCCGCATCGCCGATCCGGCCCTGTTTGGCATAGACCGCGGCTAGCTGGTTCCAGGCGAAGGCGTTATCCGGCTCCTGAGCCAGGGCGTCGATCAGCAGGCCTTCGGCTTCGGTGATGCAGGCATTCGAAGGGATTGGCGGACCTTCGTTCTTCTCGACGCAGTCCTTGTCCTTGATCGCCGCCAGCGACCGGGCGAGGTTCACTTTCAGCAACGGTTGACGCGGCGCCAGCTCGACCGACTTGCGGTGCGGTCCGATCGATTCGAGCGACTTTCCGCTCTCGAACAGGATCTGGCCCTTCAGCTCGTAGAAATACGGATCGTCCGGTTTCGCCGCGATCAGTTCGTCGGTCATCGTAAGGGCCGCCTTGATGTCGACGGCGCGATAGGCCGCGATCGCGCGGGCATACTTCGCAGGCAGGGACTGATCGGAAGCCGGGTATCGTGACATGACGCGCGCCGGTGGTCCGATAAAGCCGACAAGCTTCGCCTTCATCATCGCCAATTGTTCGATCGTCCTGGGATCCTGCGGCTGGGATTTCGCGGTGATCGCGGCCGCGCGTTTGGTCAGCGCTGCGATGCGGTCCGTGGAGATCGGGTGCGAGCGGAAGTACGGGTCGCGGCGGCTTTCCGACATCAGCTCTTCATAGCGGAAGTGTTCCATAAAGCCTGGCAATCCATCGGCTGACTGGTGCGTGGTCTCCAGAACGTTGAGGCCGAACTGGTCAGCGGCGCTTTCCTCGGCGCGGGTGAACTTGAAGGCCGCCAGCATGCCGAACTGGCTGGCGCTGCCGAACAGCGCCATGGCGGCGTCCGGCGCACCCGCGAAGAGGGCGAGGGCGCCAAGGCCCATGGTGATGAGCGAGGTGCTCTGGAAGGCGCCGCCAGCCTGCATCTCGCGCGTGACGCCGTGGCCGAGCGCGATGTGGCCCGTCTCGTGAGCCATGACGCCTTTCAACTCTTCAGGCGTCTTCGTCTCCATGATGAGGCCGGTGTGGAGGAACAGGTTCTGTCCGCCCGCGACGAAGGCGTTCAGGGTGTCGTCCTGCACGATATAGATGTTGACGTCGGATGGCTTGAGGCCCGCGGCTTCGAACAGCGGGTCGCCGTACTCGCGCAGGATCTGCTCGATCTCCGCATCTCGGATGAGGCCCTGCGCCGAAGCCGTGAAAGGCAACGCCACTGCCAGCACCGGGCCGGCGACAACACGCAGGAACCGTTTCACAAGGCTCATCCAGGCGCCTCCTTCAGTCCGTTCTCCCGGCGGAAAACTATCCCCCGGCGGAGGATAATCAAACCCGGGGCGGCAGTCCGGCTCCGGCTGACCTCAGCCTCAGCCCGTCTTGCGGCGGCTCCACCAGCCCGCCTTGCGGGGGGCATTTTCCGGAGCTGCAGCTGGTTCATCCGGCGAGCCGTGAATGGCGTGGCGACGGACTTCTGCGGCAGTTTCCGGTGCGGGCGGCGCCACGGTTTCGACCGGCGCAGGCTCGGCTGCGGTTGCGGCGATTTCGTGTTCAACCGGCGCTGGCGCCGGTTTCGGACTTTCCGACGCAGTTTCAGCGGGCTGCGGTTCGCTTTGCGGGGGGGCGGCGAACACGGGCACAGTCTCCATGGGCGCGACCTGGACTGGAGGTGGCGTGCTTTCAGCCGGGGATTCGTCGGCAATAACCGGCGCAGCGAAGGTCAGGAACGGAGCCGAAGCGATGGCGTCGAGCATTTCGCCGCCGTCGGTCGCGATATCCGGCGTCCGGTTGCGATCGCCGCCACGGTCACGGTCGCGTCCGCCACGACGACGACGGCGGCGTCCACCACGGCCATCGTCACGGTCGCGCCCGCCATCCTCGCGTGCGGCGATCGGCGCTGCTTCTTCATCTGACGGCTCGACGATCTCGAGGCCGGTCGACTCGCGGTCGCGTCCGCCGCGGCGGCGACGGCCACCGCGACGTCCACGACGTCCACGGCGTCCGCTGCGGTCATCGTCGTCTTCGTCCTCGGCATCGGACGAGGCTTCATCCTCGCTGTCTTCATCATCATCGTGATCATGCTCGTCATGCTCATCGCCGGACTCGTCGTCCGTATCCTCGATGATTTCTTCGTCTTCCTCCTCGATCTCATCTGGCGCCGGCGGCGGCAGGGGTTTGAGTTTACGGAGATCGATGGGTTGCATCGGGCGCGGCTGGATGACGTTGCCGTCGGCCCGCCCTTCGATCTTGAATTCGCCGGTCTTGAGGTCCTCATCCGCTTCGATGCGCACGGCTACGTGGCAATCGGACTCGATGTCGGCGATAGACGAACGTTTTTCGTTGAGGAGATAGAGCGCGACTTCGGGCGCCGCATCAACATGTACGCTCTCGACGCGGTCATCCGCGGCGCGGGCTTCAACCGTTCGCAGCAACTGGATGGCGGCGCTCTCGATCGACCGCATGCGGCCGGTCCCGCCGCAATGATCGCAAGGTTCAGATGACAGTTCGAGTACTCCGGCACGGCGGCGCTGGCGGGAAATCTCGAAAAGGCCAAACTGCGAAATGCGACCTGTCTGCACGCGCGCGCGATCGATCTTCAGGCAGTCCTTCATCTTCTTTTCGACAGCGCGATTGTTCTTGTTGTCTTCCATGTCGATGAAATCGATCACGACAAGACCGGCAAGGTCGCGCAGGCGCATCTGTCGGCAGGCTTCGGCAGCCGCTTCGAGATTGGTTTTGAGGGCTGTGGCCTCAACGTTACGCTCGCGTGTCGCCTTGCCGGAGTTCACATCGATGGCGACCAGCGCCTCGGTCTGGTTGATGACGATGTAGCCGCCTGACGGTAGCTGGACGGTCGGCGAATAGATGCCTTCGAGTTGGTCCTCGACGCCGGTGACAACGAATAGCGGTCCGTTATCCTCATGCTGCACGACCTTCCGCGTGTGGGACGGCATCAGCATTTTCACGAAGGTGCGGGCCTCGTTGTAGGCCTCATCTCCCTCGACGATGATCCTTTCGACATCCTTGTCGTAGAGATCGCGCACCGCGCGCAGTACGAGGTGGCCTTCCTCATGGATAAGGGCGGGGGCCATCGACTCCATCGTCTTGCCGACGATCTGCTGCCAGAGCTTGGTGAGGTATTCGAAGTCGCGGCGAACTTCCGTCTTGGTGCGCTTGGCGCCCGCGGTGCGGACGATCAGGCCGGCGCCGCGAGGCACCTCGAACTCGGAAGTGATGGCTTTCAGGCGCTTACGGTCGGAGGCGTTGGTGATTTTTCGGGAGATGCCGCCGCCGCGCGAGGTGTTGGGCATCAGCACGCAGTAACGGCCGGCGAGCGAGAGATAGGTGGTGAGAGCGGCGCCCTTGTTGCCGCGCTCTTCCTTTACGACCTGAACGAGCATCACCTGCCGGCGGCGGATGACTTCCTGGATCTTGTACTTGCGCTGGAAGAGAGCGTTGCGGCGGTTCTGCTTGCGCTCGGCTTCCTCTTCGGCGTCCTCGTCATCCTCTTCTTCGTTGTCGCTGTCGGATGCGTCTTCCTCTTCGGCTTCTGCAAGCAGGGCTTCGCGATCCTCTTTCGGGATCTGGTAGTAGTCGGGATGGATTTCGGAGAAGGCCAGGAAGCCGTGGCGGTTGCCGCCGTAGTCGACGAACGCCGCCTGCAGCGACGGTTCGACCCGCGTTACCTTGGCGAGATAGATGTTGCCCCGGAGCTGTCTCTTGTTCCGGGCTTCGAAATCAAAGTCTTCGATCTGGCCGTTGTTGACGACGGCCACCCGGGTCTCCTCCGGATGGGTCGCATCGATAAGCATGAGCTTGCTCATGTAGGGAAACCTCTTCGTAAGTGCAGGCGGCGCGCGAAAGCGCGGCCACGGCCTGATGAATGTTGCGGTGAGCAGGTGACGAGGGGTCTCGGCGTCTGGTCGGGCTGGCTGAATCTCGCGAAATCGCGTTCATAATTGCCCTAGCCATGGAGGCAGCGGAATCGCTGACCTCCGAAACGCTCGAAACCGGCTAACGCCCTCTATCACTTGGGGATTTCGGAAAACCCGTCGCGAAGGGCGCGAAAGGCGGTCAAAGGGACCGGCCTTGGGACTCACCTATGCACCCATTGGGCCGGAAGTAAAAGGGCGGAACTCGCCGCACCGCCATTTATCCACATGCCGCGAACCCTTGGCAGAAGTTCTGAGCCTTGATTTTGTGTGTCTTTTTGCTACCACGACCCTTTGGCGCAGGTCCGGTTCTGGCCGACGACGCCGACCCTGATGACCTTTCCGAGCGTGTTGTCCACGTCAAAATAGATGTTCCCATAGTCATAGATCGTTGTTTTGTCACGACTTTCCACGCAGCGGGGTTTGCCGAATGAAGCGCGGGCGAAGATCTGCTCGACGCCAGGGCGGACGCCGTTGCTGGTATGATAGCGGGCGTCCTCGGCTATGATCCAATAGACCTCATCGTGCGCTCCCACCGTCAGCCCATCCGGGAAGGTGTAGGTGGTGGCTTCCGTCCCTTTGATGGGTTCGGTGGTGCTGGGATTGCCTTTCACGGCCAGGAGGTTTGCCAGAGGCATCCCGATCTTAACCTCGCCGATGCGTTCCCCAGGCAGGATGAGATCATCGTCCAGCGTCAGCGGACCCGTTGCGCAGGCGGCGAAGGCGAGAGGGAGCATGGCAAGCGTCAGGCGACGTGCAGCGGGCATGGCGGAATTCACTCTCATCACGCGCCCCGCCAGCGGTGTGTGGATGCAGATCAGCCGAAAATTTATGGGAAGTCGAGCGCCCTCGCGGTTCCCAACCAAGAGTTAACGACATGCCCGTAACGCTGGCTGAGGTCAGAAGACCCGCAAGGCATCCTGAAGGACGCGACTGGCGTGTGGGCGTGGTTGTGCAGATTGATGTTGGCGCTGGGACTCATGTCCCTCGCGGCGAGCACGCCGGGCGCGCTGGCCGATCCGCCTGTCGGGCGCGTGCTGTCGGTGAAGGTCGGCGGTGAAGGCGGGGCGACGCGAGTGGTCGTCGAGGCCGACACCCCTTTGAAATACCACGTCTTCGTGCTGGCAGCGGGCACGCGCCGCGTCGTGATCGACCTGCCACGCGTGCGCTGGTCCATCAACGGACTGATGTCTGAATCCGGCTCGGGCAAGGGCAACGGTCTCGTCGCCGGCTATCGCTACGCTCAGAACACCGCCACGACTTCGCGGCTGGTTCTCGATCTGGCCAAGCCGGCGCTTGTCTCGCGCGAATTCGTTTTGGCGCCGAAAGCAAAGAACGAGAACCACCGCATCGTTCTCGATCTTGATGCGGTCACAGCCGAGGCTTTCACCGCTGCAGCCAATGCGGTGAATGCGGGTCCGCAGCCTGTCGCGCAGCAATCGACGCGGAAGCCGCTGATCGTCATTGACCCCGGGCATGGCGGCAAAGATCCCGGCGCCAGTTCAAAGGATGGGCTGCGCGAGAAGGACATCACGCTGGCCATCGCCACACAGCTTCGCGACGAATTACTGGCTTCCGATCGCTATGATGTGGCGATGACGCGATCGTCGGACGTTTTCATCGAGCTGGAAGACCGCGTCACCAAGGCGCGAAACCTCGGCGCCGACCTGTTCATTGCCCTGCATGCCGATGCCGGCGGGAAAGCCTCAACCAGCGGCGCATCGGTCTATACGCTGTCGCCCGAGGGCGAAAAGCGGGTCGATGGCGAACGGAAGCACAATGACTGGATCCTCGATGTCGAAGTGGATTCCTCGCGCCCGGAGATGGTGAACCAGATCCTCGCCGACCTCGTGCAGCGTGAGACCAAGAACCAGTCGGCGCGGTTTGCGCAGATGCTGGCGGCGTCGCTGGCCGAGGCGCAGTGGCCAACGCTCGAAAATACGCATCGGAAGCGCGGCTTCTACGTCCTGCTCAGCCCGGATGTGCCTGCGGCGCTGCTGGAAATGGGCTTCATGACAAACGAGGCCGATACCGCTGCCCTAACGTCCGAGAAAAGGCGCAAGAAGCTGGTGCAGGGCATCGCACACGCCATCGACCAGTTCTTCGACAGCCAGACCCGTCTGGTCGCCGCTCGCTGACGGGTTGCATCGTGTCCCGGCTGGGGCGGTTTGTCTGTCAGGTGCGGCAGCCGGCCGCGCTCTATACAAGGGCTTCACGAAGATGGGCTGAGTTTAACGCGGAATGGCCCTGTTACAGGCGGATTCAACGCCTTAAAGTCACCGCAAATCCCGGTGATTCCGATCGCCAATCGCCCGACGGCAAAAGCCGTCATCCGTTTCGCGCGACCTTCGCGCCCAGCCGGTGAGACATGGAATTCCAGGCGCCTCGTTTGAACTTGAAGACGATCCTAATCGGGACCGCAGGCGTCGTCGGCGTCCTGTTCCTCGGCCTTGTCATCTGGTTCTTCATCGTCACGCAGAACCTGCCGTCCGAGGACGAGCTGGCGAACTACGAACCGCCGATCATGAGCCGCGTGCACGCGGGCGATGGAAAGCTGGTCGCCGAGTTCGCCACGCAGCACCGCGTCTACGTTCCCTCGGAAGAACTCCCTGACCAGCTGGTGCAGGCCTTCATCTCGGCCGAGGACAAGACCTTCTTCGAGCATTCGGGCATCGACCTGTGGGGCATGTTCCGCGGCACCGTGTTGAACGCGCTGCAGGGCAAGCGAATGACGGGCGGCTCGACCATCACGCAGCAGGTTGTCAAGAACATGCTCGTCGGCGACGAGCGCTCGATCGACCGCAAGGTGCGCGAGGCCGTGCTCGCGATGCGCATCGAGAAGAAGCTCTCGAAGGAGCAGATCCTCGAACTCTACATGAACGAGATCTATCTCGGCGGGCGCTCATATGGCGTCGGCGCGGCGGCTCTCAACTATTTTGGCAAGTCGCTGGGGCAGCTGACGTTGGCTGAATGTGCGATGCTCGCCGGCCTTCCGCAGGCGCCTGGCAAGGTGAACCCCTACACCAATCCGGAAGCCGCCGTTGAACGCCGCAACTACGTGATCGAGCGCATGGTCGCGAACGGCTACGTCTCGAAGGCCGACGGCGACAAGGCGCTCGCCGAGCCGCTGAAGGTCGTGAATCGCCTCGACACAGACGAGAACCAGGCGGCCGCCTACTACGTTGAAGAGCTGCGCAAGGAAATCCTCGCGCTGGGCGAACAGAACAAGCTCGGAGGCATTGCAAGCCGCGAGGACGCGCAGAAGGCCTTCTACGAAGGTGGCCTCTCTATCCGCTCGACACTCGACTCCAACATGCAGCTGATCGCGCAGACCGCGCTGCGCGCGGGTCTCGAAACCTACGATCGCCGTCATGGTTGGCGTGGCCCTGTGGGCACGCTGCAATCGAACGAGGAGTTCGAGCAGTCGCTCAAGGATTTCGCCAACAACAAGGAAAACCGTCCAAAGATCGCAGGCGCAGGCAACACTTGGCAGCTCGCACTTGTTCGCTCGGCCGGCAAGGACGGCGTGCGACTCGGGCTTCTCAGCGGCGACACTGGCTCGCTTTCCGGCGACGACGTGAAATGGGCGGCTACGTTCAAGCGGCAGGGTGGCGGAACCGGCATCAAGGCGGGCGACGTGATATTTGTGTCGCGCGATGCGACGCCGGATGTGTCGACGCAGATGATCACAGACTACGCCGTGTCGAAGAAGCCGGCGGCCAACGCTCCCTGGCGTCTGCGCCAGATCCCGCAGCTGCAGGGCGCGCTCATCGCGATGGACCCGCACACGGGCCGCGTCTACGCGATGGCCGGCGGCTATTCGTTCGAGGCCAGCCAGTTCAACCGGGCCATGCAGGCGAAACGCCAGCCGGGGTCGTCCTTCAAGCCGTTCGTGTACGCGGCCGCGATGGAGATCGCCGATCCGGTTACGGGCCAGTACAAGTGGACGCCATCCTACCGTGTCCTCGACACGCCCTACGTCTCCTGCGATCCGAACCAGGAGAAATGTTACAAGCCGACGAACTATTCCGAGCAGTTCTACGGCCTCACCACCTTGCGCGTCGGCGTCGAGAAATCGCGCAACGCGATGACCGTGCGTCTCGCGAGCGAGATCGGTTTCGACAAGGTGTCGTCGATGGGCAAGCGGATGGGCATCTATGACGAACTGCCGCCGTATGAATCCATGGCGCTCGGCGCTGGCGACACGACGGTGATGCGCATGGCGACCGCCTATGCGGAGATCGTGAACGGCGGCAAGCAGGTTCGTCCCGTGATGTTCGACCGCATCCAGAACCGCTATGGCGAGACGGTCTATCGCACCGACCAGCGGCCCTGCGAGGGATGCACCGCCGAGTGGAAGTCCGGCATGCAGCCTCCGGCTCTGCCAGACGAGCGCCAGCAGATCATTGATCCCGTCACGGCCTATCAGGTCGTCTCGATCCTCGAAGGCGTCGTGCAGCGCGGTACGGCGACGTCCGTGCGCGTCGTCGGCAAGCCGATCGCCGCCAAGACCGGTACGACCAACGATCAGTTCGACGCCTGGACGATGGGCTTCACGCCGGACCTCGTGGTGGGCGTTTGGGTCGGTTTCGACCAGCCGCGCAATATGGGCGAAGGCGAGAGCGGCGGCCGCGTCGCTGCGCCAATTTTCCGCGACTTCATGCTGGCCGCGCTCAAGGACCGTCCGGCGGTCACCTTCCGCATCCCGGATGGCGTGGAGCTGGTCGAGGTTGACGCCGACAGCGGCTGCCAGCCGGGACCGGACACCCGCCTGATCATCACCGAGGCGTTCAAGCCAGGCTCTGCGCCGACTGACCGTTGCTCGGTGCCGGTGGGCGCCGATGGCTACCGTGTCGATTACTCGAAGATGGGCGCGGGCGATGAATCGGTCACATCCACGCGCGATGGCCAGGTCATTCCGCAGCCGGGCGCCGATGCCGTGACGACCAGCAATCCAGTCGATCCGAGCCAGCCCCAGCAATCTGTCGACGCGAACAAGCCCAAGGACGAGTTGACACTTGAGGACGGCACCTTCTAGACGGCGCAGCGAGAAGTGCCCTCCAGCTAGGTCCAGAGCGAGCGATGACGCCCGAACTCGAAAACATGATCGAGACGATCCGGCAGTCCATCGGCCTGCTAAGGAGGCGTCTTTGACTGGGGCGTCGCCGAAAAACGCCTCGCCGAACTGAACGCGCTCTCCGAGCGCCCTGATTTCTGGAATGATCCCCAGAAAGCCCAGCCGCTGATGCGCGAGCGCCAACGGCTTGAGTCGGGCATGAACGACATCCGCGAGCTCGAGCGTGAGGCGAGCGACGCCATCGAACTGTGGGACATGGCGGAAGCCGAGGGCGACAAGGGCGCCCTCGCCGAAGTCGAAGCGGGCATCCGCGCCGCCGTGAAGAAGGCGAAGGAAGCGGAGCTGAAGGCGCTGCTCTCCGGGGAAGTTGACGCCAACGACTGCTATATCGAGATCAACGCCGGCGCTGGCGGCACGGAGAGCCAGGATTGGGCCTCCATGCTACGCCGCATGTATGTGCGCTGGGCGAACGCGCATGGCATGAAAGTCGAAGAAATTGATGAGCACGCGGGCGAAACCGCGGGCATCAAATCGGCGACCATGCTGATCAAGGGCGAGAATGCCTATGGCTGGCTGAAGGGCGAGAGCGGCGTACACCGTCTCGTGCGTATCTCGCCGTACGACTCCAACGCGCGCCGCCATACGAGCTTTTCTTCCGTGTGGGTCTATCCGGTGATCGACGACACGATCGAAGTCGACATCCAGGAGAAGGATGTCCGCACCGACACTTACCGCGCGTCGGGCGCAGGCGGTCAGCACATCAACAAGACAGACTCCGCCGTGCGCCTCACGCACATCCCGACTGGAATTGTCGTGGCTGTGCAGGCCGAACGTTCACAACACAAGAACCGCGCGAAGGCGTGGGACATGCTTCGCGCGCGCATCTACGAGATGGAACTGAAGAAGCGCGAAGCCGTCGCACAGGCCGAAGCTGACTCGAAAACCGAGATCGGCTGGGGCCGCCAGATCCGCTCCTACGTGCTGCAGCCCTATCAGATGGTCAAAGACCTGCGGACGGGCGTGCAGACCTCGGATACGGGCGGAGTGCTTGACGGCGATCTCGACGACTTCCTCGCCGCATCGCTCTCGCACAAGCTGGGGCCGGAAACGGTCGTGGAGGACCTCGACTGAGCCTGCAGGCTCAATGCCCAGAAATGACCTTAATTGGGCGCTTGCGATGAATTCTCTTATCGAATATCGATAAATCCGGGTCGGGCGCCGATTAGAGTCGGCCCGAGCGCGGAGTTGCCGGATGTCGAGCTACTATTCTTTTAGTTTCGCGTCAATTCTGGCGCTGGCTAGCGCCATGCCGGCCGCGGCGCAGGAAACGATCCAGCCGACAGAAGCTGTCATCAAGGATGGCGTGATCTCGTACACGCCAGCCGATTTCGCGGCGGCGCGGCCGAACACGGCCATGGACATGATCAACCGCCTGCCGGGTTTCTCGTTCGATGGCGGCGACAATGTCCGCGGCTTCGCCGGCGCAGCAGGCAATGTGCTGATCGACGGCCAGCGACCCACGATCAAGACTGACTCGCTGAGCGACACACTGGCCCGCGTCACGATTGACCAGGTCGAGCGTATTGATCTCATCCGTGGCGGCGCTCCGGGGATCGACATGCAGGGCCGCACGGTCGTCGCCAACGTCATCCGCAAGAAGGTCGACACGTTCCAGCAGGTGTTCTCCGCCCGTGGTTTCGCCTTCGCCCAGACGGGTCACACGATTCCTGGATGGAACTATCAGGCGACGCGTCGCTCTGGTGATCATCAGTTCGATCTCTCGCTGGCGCGCGGCATCTCGTACGACGACTCCGTCGGTTTTGGCTGGCGCTACAGGTGGGATGCGAACGGCATGCTGCTGCAGACGATGCGAGCCGAGAACGAGGGCGACGGCCCGGTCCACAGCCTGCGCCTCAACTACAAGGGCCCGCAATTCGACGGCACGTTCAGCGCAAACCTGCTGGTCAGCACGGACGAGTTCAAGGACGAGACCCTCTTCGACAACGACGTCACGATGGAGCATTATCGCAATCGTTCGGCCAACGATCGCGGCGAGATCGGCCTGAACTATACGCGTCCGCTGAGTGACAGTCTCGAGATGGAAGCGCTGGTGCTGACGAAGGCGGCGCAGGGTGCGGGGAACAGCGTCGGAGTCTGCGAAGGATTCTGCGACGTCGATGACGACGGCATCAGCGACGGCGACCTGGTCCAGACATTTCACGTTGAAGCGGAAGCCGGTGAATCCATCGGTCGTGGCGTGCTTCGCTACAAATACTCGCCCGAGCTTTCGTTCGAGGGCGGCGGCGAGGTGGCGTTCAACTATCGAGAACAATCGGTGGCGTTGACGTCCCAAGGCGTCCCGATCCCGTTGCCGGCTTCGGACGTCCGCGTCGAGGAACTGCGCGGCGAGGGCTTTGTGCAGGGGACCTGGCGGCCCTCCCCGAAACTGTCATTCGAAGCTGGCCTGCGCTACGAGCGCTCGACCATCACGCAAAGCGGTCAGACCGACCGCGAGCGCACGTTCAACTATCCCAAGCCGCGCCTACTCGCGACATGGTCGCCCACCGATGACGACCAGCTGCGCCTGCGTGTCGAGCGTCAGGTTGGCCAGCTCAATTTCCAGGATTTCGCATCAAATGTCAGCCTCAGCACCAACGTTCTGACCGCGGGCAACGCCGAGCTGCAACCAGACAAGACGTGGATCTACGAAGCCGCCATCGAGCACCGCTTCTGGGAAAACGGCGCTCTTGTCCTGACGCTTCGCCACGAGGACATTTCCGATGTCGTGGACGTGTTCCCGTTCCTCGCGCCGATCGACGCCAACAATGATGGGATTCCCGATGACGCCAACAATGACGGCATCCCGGACCAGCGCCTCGTGGCCGGCCCCGGCAACATCGGTGACGGTAAGAACGATGTCGCGGAGTTCACGCTTACCTTGCCGCTGAAGCCGTTCGGCATCGAAGGCGGCGAACTGAAAGCGACGGGAACGTGGCAGAATGGGGAGGTCACGGATCCGCTGACCGGCGACAAGCGCCGCATCTCCGGCCAGCGCCCGCAGACGCTCAACGTCAACTTCCGGCAGGACCTGCCCGAGCAGAAGCTCACCTGGGGCATCGGTTGGTTCGGCGGCTGGGAAGAGGACTACTACCGGCTTGAGGAAGTGCAGAGCCTGCGCCTCAAGAATTTCTTCTCGTCCTTCATCGAGTACAAGCCGACGACGAACTTCACACTGCGGGCCGAACTCAACAACCTCGATCCCTATCGGTTTACGATCAACCGCTTCGTCTATGATGGTCCGCGCGACACAGGCTCGATCGCGATGGTTGAGCAGGAGCTTCGCAAGTCGCAGGTGATCGGGATGCTGAGCTTCCGCTGGACGCTCGGCTAGGTGGCGCGGAACAGTGCCTTAGCGGACCTGAAGCGGGCTCCGGAAAGCCGCTCTGAGGGCGCCAAATCACCGGTCTGGATGTCGCAGCGGAAAATCACTCAAAACCCCTTTGATTCAGGGTCTCAGGGCTGTGGATCAACCGCCTGAATCGTTTGTGTGGCGGCGCGCAAATGAGCTAGAAGGAGGTCTCGAATCCCGGCGGCGACGCCGCCCTCTTTCCGGACGTTTTCTGCTTGAGCGACACCCCCGAAAAACCGGCCTCTTCAGGGGCAGACGGCGCAGGCGATATTGCGCCGATCTCGATCACCTCGGAGCTCAAGAAGTCGTATTTGGACTATGCGATGAGCGTCATCGTTTCGCGCGCCTTGCCGGACGTGCGCGACGGCCTGAAGCCAGTCCACCGCCGCATCCTCTATGCGATGTACGAAGGCGGCTACACGCACGACAAGGCGTTCAAGAAATCCGCCAACACGGTCGGCGACGTCATTGGCCGCTATCACCCGCACGGTGACCAGTCGATCTATGACGCCCTCGTGCGCATGGCGCAGCCATTCGCCATGTCGGCGCCGCTGATCGACGGGCAGGGCAACTTCGGCTCCATCGACGGCGACCCGCCGGCGGCCATGCGCTACACTGAAAGCCGGATGGCGCGGATCACCGACTACCTGCTCGACGACATCGAGAAGGACACGGTGAAGTTCGAAGACAACTATGACGGCTCCCGCCAGGAACCAAGCGTTCTTCCGGCCAAGTTCCCGAATCTGCTGGTCAACGGCGCGGGCGGCATCGCCGTCGGCATGGCGACCAACGTGCCGCCGCACAATCTGACCGAGATCATCGACGCCACCGTCGCGCTGATCGACAACCCCGCGCTCGAGGATATGGCGCTGCTGGACATCGTGCCGGGCCCTGACTTCCCGACTGGCGGCTTGATCATCGGTCGCGCCGGATCGCGCAATGGCCTGATGACAGGCCGTGGCTCGGTCATCATGCGGTCCAAGACCGACATCGAGACGATGAAGGGCGGTCGTGAGGCTATCATTGTCACCGAGGTGCCGTATCAGGTGAACAAGGCCTCGATGGTCGAGAAGATCGCCGAACTGGTGCGTGACAAGAAGATCGAGGGCATCTCTGACCTTCGCGACGAGAGCGACCGCAACGGCATCCGTGTTGTGATCGAGATCAAGCGCGACTCTTCGGCCGACATCGTGCTCAACAACTTGTTCCGCCTGACACCGATGCAGACGTCGTTCGGCGTCAACATGCTGGCGCTCAATGGCGGCCGTCCGGAGCTGATGACCCTGCGCGGCATGCTGCAGGCCTTCATCCGCTTCCGCGAGGACGTGGTCGCCCGCCGCACCAAGTTCGAACTGAACAAGGCGCGCAATCGTGCGCACGTCTTGATCGGTCTTGCGCTCGCCGTCGCCAACATCGACGAGATCATCCGGATCATCCGGTACTCGACAGATCCGGAAGCTGCCCGTATCGCGCTGCTCGACCGCGCCTGGCCGGCGATGGACATGATGCCGCTGATCGGCCTGATCGCCGACCGACGGACCGTTATGAACGACAAGGGCGAGATCAAGCTCTCGGACGAGCAGGCCCGCGCCATCCTCGCGCTGCAGCTCTCGCGCCTCACCAATCTCGGCCGCGACGAGATCGGCAAGGAAGCCTCCGCGCTGGCCGAGACGATCAAGGACCTGCTCGACATTCTCTCCTCGCGCGCCCGCGTGCTCGACATCATCAAGGGCGAGCTGACGGAAATCCGCACCAGGTTCGGTCAGCCGCGCCGCTCGGAGTTCGTGGAAGCTGATCTTGATCTCGAGGACGAAGCCTTCATCGAGAAGGAAGACATGGTCGTCATGGTCACCCATGGCGGCTATGTGAAGCGCACGGCATTATCGGCCTACCGTACGCAGAATCGGGGCGGGAAGGGTCGCGGCGGCATGGAGACGAAGGAGGACGATTTCGTCGTGCGCCTGTTCGCCGCCGACACGCACACCGAGATCCTGTTCTTCTCCTCGACTGGTATGGCCTACAAGCAGAAGGTTTGGCGCCTACCGCTCGGCGCGCCCAATGCGCGTGGCAAGGCGCTGATCAACATCCTGCCGTTGAAGGAAGGCGAGCGGATCACGTCCGTGATGCCGTTGCCGCAGGACGAGGAAGCGCGGGCCAAGCTCAACATCCTGTTCGCGACCAAGTCGGGCGGCGTGCGCCGCAACCTGCTGACGGACTTCCTGTCGGTGAACCGCACCGGTAAGATCGCCATGAAGCTCGAGGATGACAGCGACGCCATCGTGGACGTCCAGCTTTGCGCTCCGGAAGACGATGTGCTGCTCACGACGGCTCTCGGCCAGTGCATTCGCTTCTCTGTCGACGACGTACGCGTCTTCTCCGGCCGTACATCCACAGGCGTCCGCGGCATCAAGCTCGGCGCAGGCGACTCGCTGATAGCGATGAGCGTGCTGGGCCAGATCGATGTGACGCCAGCCGAGGCCCGCGCCTATCTCAAGCGCGCTAATGCCGCGCGCCGCGCCGAGGGCGATGAGGCGACCGAGGAAGCCGAGGAGGATATGTCTTCCGATGGCGAGGAGGCCGCTCCGGCGGTTGACGCCAACGGCGAAGTCGAGCTGAGCGAGGAGCGTTTCGCCCAGCTGCAGAAGGCTGAGCAGTTCATCCTCACGCTGACGGAAGAGGGCATGGGCAAGCGTGCGTCAGCGTTTGACTATCGTCGTACGGGAAGAGGCGGAAAGGGACTCATCGCTCACCGTTTGCCGAAGGATGGTAAACTCGTCGCCAGCTTCCCGATCGGGGAATCCGACGAGATCATGGTTGTTACGGATGCGGGGCAACTGATACGTTGCGCCGTGGATCAGATCCGCATTGCGGGACGGGCGACACAGGGGGTTCGCGTGCTGCGGGTTGCAGCGGGCGAACGGGTGGTCTCCGTGGAGAGGCTGGAGGACCAGAGCGGTGACGAGACGGCCGGAAAGACGGGCGGCGGGTGAACCGCGACCCGTGCGTGGCTCTGCCTCAGCCAGATCCCCGCTGGCCGGGCGAAGCGTCAAGCGGATAGGTCTTTATCCTGGAACGTTTGATCCGATCACGAACGGGCATCTCGACATCATCGGCCGCGCCGTGAAGCTGGTTGACAAGCTGATCATCGGGGTCGCGATCAACGAGGGCAAAGGCCCTCTGTTCTCGCTCGAAGAGCGAACCGAAATGGTGATGGCCGAAGCCCGCAAGCTGGCCAACGGCGTGGAGATCGAGGCGCGGCCATTCGACAATTTGCTGATTCATTTTGCCGAGCAGTGCGGGGCCAGTGTCATCATCCGCGGTCTCCGGGCCGTCTCGGATTTCGAGTATGAATTCCAGATGGTTGCGATGAACCAGCAGATGAACGACGAGATCGAGACCGTCTTTCTGATGGCCGATCCTCATCACCAGGCCGTGTCTTCCCGACTGGTAAAAGAGATTGCGCGGCTCGGCGGCAAAGCCGATCTATTCGTTCCTCCGGCAGTCAACGAGAAGCTGCTTGGGAAGTTTGGAACGAAAAAGGGCAGGTAAGCATGTTGCGGAAAGTGTTGATGGCGGCCGCGGCGCTGACCGTGGCGGCGGCGGCCTATGCCGGTCCGGCGGATGATCCGGCAAACTGGCGCAAGGTCGATCCCGAGAACATGCTGCAGTTCACAATCAACAAGCAGGAAGTGCTGATCGAGCTTCGCCCCGACATCGCGCCCAAGCATGTCGAGCAGGTCAAGAAGATCACGCGCGACACCAACTACGACAAGCTGCCCTTCCATCGCGTGATCGACGACTTCATGGCTCAGGGCGGCGAGGTCTATGCGATCTACCAGATCTATCCGCGCTATCCGATGCTGAAGGCCGAGTTCACCTGGCAGCGTGATCCGACCAAGCAGAAGGTGCAGTGGTTCGGCTCGACGGCCGAGGGCGACAAGCTTGGTTATCTCGACGGCTTCCTCGTGCAGGGCCAACCGGACGAGACGGCGATGATCTCCGATCCCCCGCTCGCCAAGACCTGGGCGCTGCACTGCGCCGGCGTCACCTCGATGGCCCGCACCGACGATCCCAATTCCGCCGACACCCAGTTCTTCCTCATGCGTCAGCCGCGTGTTGGCCCCGAAGGGCTCGATGCCAAGTATACGGTCTGGGGCCGTGCGCTCACCGGGCTGGACGTGATCCGCGGCATCAAGGCCGGTCCGGAAGAGACCGATGGTCGATTTGCATCCCCTACGCAGGCCGACAAGCTGACCAAGGCGATAGTCGTCGTCGATATTCCGGAAAAGAAACGTCCGACGGTCTATGTGCGCCGCACGGACGGGCCTGAATTTGCAGCGACCCTTGCCACCCTCAAGGCAAGCGATCCATATCAGGCCTGTGAGCTTCCCCCTGTTGACGTCATCGTAGAAAGGCCGACCCCGTGAGCGCAGATAAAGAGAACACCCTGATCCTCACGCTCGACACCGGAATAGTGACGATCCAGCTGCTGCCGGACAAGGCGCCGGGACATGTCGAGCGCATCAAGGAGCTGGCGCGCGAGGGCTTCTATGATGGCGTAGTGTTCCATCGCGTGATCGACGGCTTCATGGCGCAGGGCGGCGATCCGACCGGCACAGGCATGGGCGGCTCCGAAAAGGATGACCTGCGCGCGGAGTTCAATGATGTCAGCCATCAGCGCGGCGTCTGCTCGATGGCGCGTTCGAACAATCCTAACTCGGCCAACAGTCAGTTCTTCATCTGCTTCGATGACGCCTCGTTCCTCGACAAGAAATATACGGTGTGGGGCAAGGTGGTCAGCGGCATGGAAGCCGTCGACGCGCTGCCGAAAGGCGAGCCGCCGCGCAATCCGGGCAAGATCGTCTCGGCCAAGGTAGCCGCTGACGTTTGAGATCAGTTAGAGTTGAGCGATGAAGGGCAGTCCTATGGGCTGCCCTTTTGCTTTTCAGTGCGCCGGTTCGGGCTCGCCACCCGGCCTATAGATCGGCGCTTCGGTCAGCGTCATTGTGGGCGGTAGGGGCTCGGCCGGCTTGCGAGCGTTCTCAATGTCGTCGAGCCAGGCCGTGGCAGCGTTCATGCGGCCCGTGAGGTTGGGGACGAGGTCGGCGTAGAACAGGTTGAACTCTGGCGTCTTGTACTGAGCGCCCGGGCCGCTGTCCGGCTGCAGTTCCGGAGCGGAAGGCCGCTCGACTTCAAGTATGCCATTGTTGCAGCGGGCCGAGACTGCGTGCTCGACCACCTTCGGTTCGAGGTCAGCCGCGCCGTCTGCGCGTACGCCGCCACGATGATCGGAGCGGGCCGAGAGTTCATCGCCCGGCGTCCAGCGCAGCGGGTTGATGCAAGCCAACGCCTTGCCCTTGGAGGTCGTGATCTTCCAGTCGGCGGTCCAGACCGGCAATTGCTCGCGAACCCGCATTGCATCCTCGCCGGCGAAGGTCGCCTTCCAGCCGACAACACAGTGGATCTGGTCGTTCGTCACGCACAGCTTCTGGCTCACGACGTTGCCAGGGAAGCCCGCGGGCAGTGCGGCATCGATCACGTAGGCCGCTGCAAGGCGATCCTGCAGCGGATTGGTCTGGAAGCGGTCAGCCAGCAGCCGCTGCGCGTAGAGGCCGCCTTGTCCCACGCCGGCGAGAATGATCCCGCGATGCCGGTTGTCGGTCGCGATGTAGTGATCAAAGGCGCGGAGCACATCCTGATAAGCCAGCTCGAACGCTCCATCGCCTTCACTGCCGGCGTTGATCTCCACATGGAGCGAGGCCTGCCGGTAGAGCGGCGCGTAGACCGGTCCTGCCTGAAGGAAAGGGCCCGCGTGGTTCGGCAGGATTTTCTGCTTCAGGCGGTCGAGCGCTTCGGGGTTGTCGATTGGAGCGTTCCATCCCGCATTCGAATAGGCCGAGCCCGGATGGATGAAGAAGATGTCGATGCCCCACGGCTTCTCCCAGCCGCCGGGCGGCAGGCGGGCCGGTTTCAGCGCCCATGCGTCGGGCTTCGCATAGTCGGGCCGGGGCGGCGCCGTTTCTTCCGCGAAGCGGCCCGGCGGGGTGATCGACATCCGGAAGAGGGTGTCCTGGAAGATGATCGCGCCGGCCACGACGGCCGCGATCACGCCGGCGCCCGCGATGAGGACGATCCGGCGGATTTTCGGGTCTTTCAGCATCGCCAGCATGAAAGGTCTTGGAGCCCCGTGATACCGGCCAAAGCGTTATCGGCAATGATTTGCCGCGTCCATGGGGCGCCCGCAGGCAGGCGAGGCATGAAACCGCATGCTCGCGTAACCATATTCACGACACATGCCGCTGGAATCACGCGACAAGGGCCTCGCGCCGCCCGGGCGCGAACCCCGGAGGACTGCAGATGTCGACCGCCAATCAGCCAGCGCCCAAGCCGCCGGAGAAGCGCGGCCCCCTGACAACCCTGCGCAACTGGTTCTTCGCCGGCGTGGTCGTGGCCGCGCCGATCGGCATCACGGTCTGGATCGTGTGGACCTTCATCTCGTTCGTGGACGAGAACATCAAACCGCTGATTCCCGAGCAGTGGAACCCCGAGACCTATCTCAAGTTTGGCCTGCCGGGTCTGGGCATCATCATCGCGGTGGTGAGCCTCACCGTGCTCGGGGCGCTCGCTGCAAACCTGTTCGGGCGGTGGATGCTTCGCACGGGCGAGCGCATTGTTTCGCGGGTGCCCTTGGTGCGGTCGATCTACGCGGTGCTGAAGCAGGTGATCGAGACGTTTGCCTCGAGCGATGCCTCCTCGTTCAAGGAGACGGTGCTGATCGAATATCCGGGCAAGGGGCTCTGGGTGATCGGCTTTGTAACCAATGCGACGCCGGATCCCGAGATCCTCAAGAACGTGCCTGATGCGATCGGTGTGCTCGTGCCGACCTCGCCCAACGCGGCGATGGGGCAGCTGGTCTATGTGAGCCCGGAGCGATTGGTGAAGCTCGACATGTCAGTCGAGAAGGCGGCGAAGCTGGTGATCTCGTTCGGCATCCTGCGGGAACCTTCGCCCGACGCGCGTCAGCAAGACCAGATCGGCAAGTAGTCAGTCGCTTTCGGCAACCATTGAGGCGATCCGCGGCGCAAACAGGTCGCGGGCGCGGCGGACGGCGAGGCCGCGAGCGCCATCGAGATGCGGGTCGGCCATAAGGATGGATTTGGCGTCCGTACGTGCGGTTTCAATGAGGTTGCTGTCGGTCGTCAGACTAAGAACGCGGAAGGTGGGGAGGCCGGACTGACGGAGGCCCAATAGGTCGCCGGGGCCGCGCAGTCTGAAGTCGGCTTCGGCAATCTCGAAACCGTCAGTCGTCTTGCGAAGCGTGTCGAGGCGTTCCTTGCCGCTTTCGGTGAGTGGGACCTGGTAGAGCAGCAGGCAGCTTGAGGGCTTGTCGCCACGGCCAACGCGGCCGCGCAACTGATGGAGCTGGGCGAGGCCGAACTTCTCGGCGTGCTCGATCACGATGATCGTGGCTTCGGGCACGTCGACGCCGACTTCGATCACGGTGGTGGCGACGAGGACGCGGGCTTCGCCGGTGCGAAGCTTGTCGAGGGCGCTGTCACGATCCGGCGCCGGCATGCGGCCGTGGACGATCGCGACGGGGCCGTTGACGATGCCAGCGAGAACATCGCGGCGGGCGATGGCGGAGGCGTCGCCGGCGTCTTCGGAATCCACGGCGGGGCAGATCCAGAAGGCGCGTTCGCCGCGTTCGACGGCACGGGCGACGGCGGACATGACTTCATCGATGCGGGTGTCGGGGACGGCGGCGGTGGTGACTTCCTGGCGGTTGGCGGGCTTTTCGCGGATTACCGAGATATCGAGATCGCCGTGGACGGCGAGCGCCATGGTGCGGGGGATGGGGGTGGCGCTCATCACCAGCATATGTGGGCTGTCGCCCTTCGCGCCGAGCTTCAGGCGGTCGGCGACGCCAAAGCGGTGCTGTTCGTCGATGACGATCAGGGCGAGGTCGGGGAGGTCGACGTCAGACTGATAGAGCGCCTGCGTGCCGGAGAGGACCTGGATCTTTCCGGCGCGGACCTCTTCGAGGATCGCGTCGCGGGCGGCGCCTTTGTCGCGTCCGGTGAGAGCTGCGACTCGGACCCCGATGGGGGCGAGGAATTTGCCGATGGCCTCGGCCTGCTGGCGCGCGAGGACTTCGGTGGGCGACATCAGCGCGGTGACGCCGCCGTTCGCAGCGACCTGTGCGGCGGCGAGCGCGGCGACGAGCGTCTTGCCCGAACCGACGTCGCCCTGGATCATGCGGCGCATCGGTACGGGGCGGCCCATGTCGATCGCGACGTCGGAGTAGGCGTCCATCTGGGAGCGCGTGGGCTTGAAGGGAAGGGCCTCGACGATATTGCGCTCGGCGCTTACTGCGCGGGGGATGGCGCGGGCGTGGCGACGTTCGCGGGCGAGGCGGGCCTGGCACATCGCCATCTCGCGGGCGAGTGCTTCATCGTAGGCGAGGCGCTGGCGCGCGATCTCGAAGCCGTCCGGGTCGTAGACCTTGGGCTGATGGAGACGGAGCAAGGCCTGCTTGAAGCCGGGCCAGTTGTTGCGCTTGATCAGGTGCGGGTCGATCCACTCGTCGAGATCGGGGATCGTTTCGAGCGCGGCGGCCATGAACTTGCGGAGTGCTTTCGGCGTGAGGTTCGCCGTCATCGGGTAGACGGGTTCGACTTCTGGAAGGTCATCGTCCTTGTCGGGATTGATTACGTGGTCGGGGTGGGTGATCTGGCGGCCGCCCTGATAATCCTCGACCATGCCGGAGACCATGACGGTTTCGCCGACCTTGAAGGTGCGTTCGAGCCACTGCTTGTTGGCGTGGAAATAGATCAGCGTGAGGAAGCCCGTTTCATCGCGCAGGCGCACGCGGGTCGGCCACTTGCCGCGGCTGGGGGTGAGCTGGTCGACGGTGGCGGTGACGGTCGAGACCTCGCCGGCCTTGAGGGCGTCGATCGAGGCGCGGTTGCGGCGATCTATCCAGCTGGTGGGGAGGTGGAAGAGCAGGTCGAGGTATGTCTCGCCGCCGATCAGGCGGGCGAGCACCGGACGCACTTTCTGGCCGACGCCGGGAAGGCTCGAGAGGTCGTTGTAGAAAGGGTACAGGACCGGGTCGCGCATTGGCGCGGATGGTAGCGGGTTTGAGGGAGTCGCACAGCCGCGTTCTCGCAGATGGCTGCGAGGCTTGGGGGTGGGTTGTGAGCGCCTGGTTAGATGGACGCGTGATTTATCCTCCTCCGAGCGGGAGAGGATGGACGTGCGCGGGACGGAGTCCTGGCGTGGTCCAGGTGGGCGACGGTGTTGCAACTTGTGCTGAAGGCGAGGGCCCTCCCCCACCCGGTTTGCAATGACCGGCGTTGCGAGCGCGTTGCGCCTCCCCCGCCTGCGGTGGTGGAGGCCTCGGGGGTCAACGACGGTACTTGATGAAGGGCGTCACCTTGGCCACCTGGTCATAGAGTTTTCTGGCTGTGGCGTTGAATTCCTGGGTCAGCCAGTAGACCTGATCGGCGCCGCGTTCGTCGGCTGCCTTGTAGACTGCTTCGATGAGCGCGCGGCCGACGCCTTTGCCTCTCGCGTCGGGGTGGGTGAAGAGGTCTTCGAGATAGCAGCGCGGGCCGGCCGCCCATGTGACGGGGTGGAAGAGATAGTGGACGATGCCGAGGAGCTTGCCGTCCGGTGTCGCCGCGCAGAAGCCGAGGATCGGAGCTTCCGGATCCATGAGGCGGTTCCAGGTGAGCTCGGTGACGTGGTCAGGGATCACGGACTCATAGAATTCGAGATAGCCGCGCCAGAGGATGTCCCACTCGTGGTGATCGGACGGTTCGAGCGTGCGGATGGTGAAGGTCATTGGATTCGCGTGAGTGGTGAGTTGAAGGCGAGCGGTTTGTGATTATTCACTACTCACCACTCACTTTCAAACGTGTATCGCGATCGCGCCCTCAATCTTCCAGTTCGACGGCTTCTCGAATTTGAGCGTACGGTTGGCGGCGGCTCGCGCGCCGAAGGCGGCGAGGACGGCGTCGAGGGCGTCGGAGGATTTCAGCATCTCCTTGCGGTCGGCGGTGTCGATGAGGAGGTGCTTTGTCTCCTCGAGATGGGTGACGATCTTTGCGCGGACGGGGCGGGCCTCCGGGTCGGCGTAGTTTGTGTGGGGAAGACCCCAGGCGCGGAGCTGCGCGGCGGGGAAGGTTTCGACAAGCATGCCGGGCGCGTCCTTCCATGGCCAGACGGGGCGCTGGGCGCGGGCGATCAGGGTGAGACAGGCGGCGGCGAAGGGAGCGCCGGGGCGGATGCCGTTCCACAGCGTGGAGCGCGTGGCGTGGTGCTGGCGCTCGGTGAGGCGCGCGGGCTTGGCGGAGGCGAGGGGCGCGTGGGTGGTGGCGTAGGCGACGAGGTCTGCGCCGCGCGGAAAGGGGCGGTCGTCGGCGGCCGGGAGTTGGGAGATATCCTTGAGCAACTGGGCATGGCCGCCGGCGGGCATATGGGCTTCAGGCAGGCAGAAGGGCGCATCGATGGCGGCGGCGCGGTAGCGGCCCTGCTTCAGGAGTGCGACAAGATTCTCGAAAGGGTCGCCGTCGCCGTCGAGTTTCTGGACAGGGCGGAGGTCGGCGAGGCGGAAGCCTTCGAGGGCGGCGATCCAGACGGTCGGCTTCGCGCAGACACGGCGCCAAGGGGCTGAGCCCCCCGAGAAGTCGATGCCAAGGAATCGCGCTTCGCTCATGGCGGGAAGGTGAACGGGATTAGCTGCCAAGCCAATGTCTGTGACACCCGGCAAGCTTGACAGAAGCGGGCATTGCAGGCGGTCTGCAGGGGATGAACGCGGTGACAACTCCAGGCGCGGCGACGCGCGCAAAACTGCTGCAGGCGGCGGCTCGCATTGTCGCGCGCGATGGGATGGAAGCGGCGACGACCGCGGCGATCGCGGCCGAGACGGGGGTGGCCGAGGGAACTCTGTATCGCCATTTCGAGAGCAAGGACGACCTGCTGATCGCTGCGTATCGCCAGATGAAGCAGGAAGTGTTTCTCGACGCCGGGGACGGGCTCGATACGTCGATGGCGGCGCCGGAGCGGCTGAAGCGGACATGGAAGGCGATCTATCTCGCCTATCGCGCCAACAGGGATGCGTTCGCGTTCGGGCAGCGGTTTTCGGAATCGGCGCTGGCGGAGCGCGAGGGCGGCGAGGCTGGGCGCGCGGTGGCGCGGATGGTAAGCGATCTCAGGAAGGCGGGCATCACGTCGGGCGATTTCAAGAACCTGCCGCCGGACCTGTTGTGGAGCCTGTTCATGGCGCCGATCACCTACCTCCTCAAAGCGGAGATGAAGGGACGCAGGTGGACGGACGCCGAGCTGGATGCGGCGGCGGATTCCGTTCTGGCGGGGTGGCGGAAGTAGGTCGGGAAGGCGGCGCTCGCATCGCGGGGCGACGGCCTGGGGTCAGCGATGAAGGTTCATTCGTATTCAGGCGATGCGTGGTCGATCCACGACGTGATGTCTGAGCAGGAATGCGCTGCCTGGATTGATCGCGCCGAGACGCGGGGCTTCGAGGCGGCGACGGTGCGGATCGAGGCGTCGCCGGAAGTTCATCGCGCGGTGCGGGACAATGACCGGGTGTTCGTGAACGATGCGGAGTGGGCGGCGACGCTGTGGGAGCGCGTGGCGGAGAGCGTGCCGCGCTATATCGGCGGCTGGCGGGCGCATGGGCTCAACGAGCAGTTCCGCGTCTATCGCTATGATCGCAGTCAGCGGTTCAAATGGCATTTCGACGGCGTGTTCCGCCGCACGGAAGTGGAAGAGAGCCGGCTGACCTTCATGGTCTATCTGAACCAGGATTTCGAAGGCGGGTTCACCGAATTCGAGGCGTTCAAGGCGTGGCCGGCGACGGGCGCGGCGCTGTGTTTCAAGCACGGCCTGCGCCATCAGGGCGCGGAGGTGATGTCGGGCCGGAAGTATGTGCTGCGGTCGGACGTGATGTACTGGCTGGGCTAGGGCCGCAGAACGACCTTTCCGACGAGGCGGCGGTCACGCATCAGCTCGAAGGCTTCGCGCCAGTTATCGAGCGGGAGTTCGGCGAAGACGGTCGGGCGCGTCTTGCCTTCAGCGGCCCAGCGCCAGATCTGGTCGCGGACGATGCGGCCCTTCTCCGGGAACTGGCGGCCATACTCCCCGGCGCGGACGCCGACGACGGAGAAGCCCTTGATCAGGGGGATGTTGGTGTTGACGCTGGCGATGCGTCCGCCGGCGAAGCCGATGACGAGCAGGCGGCCGTTGAAGGCGATGCAGCGGGTGGACTCGTCGAACAGGTCGCCGCCGACGGGGTCGAAGATGACGTCTGCGCCCTTGCCGTTGGTGAGGGCCTTCACCTGTTCGCGGAAGGCGTCGCCGGGCTTGTGGCCGAGGACGATGACGTGATGAGCGCCGGCCAACCTGAGCGCCTGCGCTTTCTGTTCGGAAGCGGTGGTGGCGATGAGGGTGGCGCCGAGAAGGCGGCCCACATCGAGCGTCGCCATGCCGACGCCGCCCGAGGCGCCGTGGACGAGGAGGGTTTCGCCGGGCTGAAGCTGGCCGCGTTCGACGAGCGAGACATAGGCAGTAACATAGGCGGCCGGATAGGCGGCGGCGAGGGGCGAGGCCATCGTGTCGGGGATGGGGTGGAGATTGTTCGCGGGGCATATCGCGTAGTCGGCGAACGCGCCGGTCCTGGCGCCGCCGGCGACGCGCGTGCCTGGTTTCAGGCTTACGCCTTTGCCCACAGCGTCGATCACGCCGGCCAGGTCCATGCCGACGGTGAAGGGCGGGTCGGGTTTGAACTGGTATTCGCCTTTGAGCATCAGGAGGTCGGGGAAGTTGAGGCTGGCCGCCTCGACGCGGACGCGGACTTCCCCGGGGCCGGGCTCAGGCGTGGGCAGGTCCTTCAGGGCGACGCGGGCGAAATCCTGCGCTAACGCCTCGCATACGACTGCCCGCATCTGCCCGCTCCGTGGTCAGGCTGCACGCTGCACTGGCAGGCGGGCGGCGTCACGGGCGCCGTTGCGGAAAGTCGTTGACTTGGGTGCGTCGCAGCATAGCGTCTTCGCATCCGCACAAGAACAAGACGAGTCGTGCAGAGGGAAACGCTCCAGGGTCGTTGAGTACGCAAACGTCAAACGACAACCCGGAGATCTAAACACATGAAACGCTTTGCAATTTCCGCCATGATCGCCCTTTTGGCCGGCGCGGCCTACGCCGACCCGGTCACCGTGCTGGCGCCCAAGGCCGGCGCCTCGGCTGAGGAGAAGACCGCCTACGTCATCAAGCTCGACGAGGCTGTGAAAGCGGTCTGCTACAAGGCCGCAACGCCCGTCGTGGGTTTGAACTATTACGCCTACCTCTCCTGCCTGAAGCAGACGCGCGAAGAGGTCGGCAAGACCGAGCCAACCGGGCTCTACGCCTCGCGCGACTCTGGCGGTACGGTCATCGCAGCGAAGTAGGTCGCTCAATCTATTTTGGCGTGTGAAACGCCCGGAGCTTTCGCTCCGGGCGTTTTCATTGGGCTTTTCGCACACGGGGCGCGGCGGCTGCCCCGATCTTGCCTCATTTGCTCCATTGACGAACCATATTGTTTTTCGATAAAAGAGTATCGACTTTCGAGATGGTAGTCAGGGCCAGACCGGAAGGGACGATCCAACGACAACCGAGACCAATCGGAGAATGATCATGAACACCCAGTCCAAGACCGCCCTGATCGCCTGCGTCGCCATCGCCGGCGCGTTTACGGCAGGATTGCTGTCCGGCCCGGCCACGGCCGAGCCCCAGGCTGCCGACCCCTTCAAGTTCCAGTTCGAATACAAGGTTGCTGAGACAGGCTCGCTGCAGGACGCCCAGAAGCTGCTCGCGCGGCTCGAGCGTGATGTTCGCAGCTATTGCGGCTTTAACCGCAAGATGACGCTCGATGAGCGTCAGACGGTCGATGCGTGCATCACCCAAACCATGAAGGACACGGTCGGCAAGTTCGCCAACCCGACTGTCGCCCAGGCCTTCCAATCGCGCGCTGACGGCTGATCCCCCGATTTCCAACGTCAGTGTGTGTGAGGCCGGACCTTTCCGACGGGGTCCGGCCTCTCCCCTTTTTATGGAGGCCCATTTCTCTCTCCCCTCCGTCTCGCGGATCCCACCTTCCGCGATCCGGTTTGCGCTGTGGAAGCCGGCGGCAGTGACCGCTCCGACGGGTTCACCAGGACACAGCGACAGATCCGGGCGCCCGCCGCCAGACTCTCCAGCTTGCGCGGGTGGACGGGGAGAGGGGCCTATTTCACCAGATCGATCAGCTTCGTCACGCCGGCTGCATCCATGCGGGCGACGAGGTCGTTCTTGATGCGCTGGACCAGCGTGGGGCCTTTGTAGACGAGGGCGGAGTAGAGCTGGATGGCTTGCGCGCCGGCGCGGAGCTTGGTCAGGACGTCGTCGGCCGAGGCGATGCCGCCGGCGCCGATGAGGTCGAGCCTTTCGCCGATCGCGGCATGGAAGGCGGCGAGGGCGCGGGTGCTTTTCTCGAGCAGCGGCGCGCCGGAGAGGCCGCCGGTCTGGGCCTTGTGCTTGCTGCTGAGAGTTTCAGGGCGATCGATCGTGGTGTTGGACACGATGAGGCCGGAGAGCCAGTCCTGCGCGAGGGCGACTTCGGCGATGTCGGTAATGGCCTTGTCATCGAGATCGGGGGCGACTTTCAGGAAGACGGGGCGGTTCTTGACCACGGCGTCCATCTCGCGGGCGGCGGCGCCGACACGTCCGAGCAGTTCCACGAGCGCGCCGCGATCCTGCAGGCCGCGCAGGCCCGGCGTGTTAGGCGAGGAGATGTTGATCGTCACGTAAGAGCAGTAGGCCCAGACGGCCTTCACGCCGGCGACGTAGTCGGCAACGCGGTCTTCCGAGTCCTTGTTGGCGCCGACGTTCGCGCCGACGACGCCGATTGTGCGCGGGGCGGATGACAGGCGGCGGACATAGAGGCCGATACCGTCATTGTTGAACCCCATGCGGTTGATGACGGCGCGGTCTTCATCGAGGCGGAAGAGGCGCGGACGCGGATTGCCGGCCTGCGGGCGCGGCGTGACCGTGCCGCATTCGACGAAGCCGAAGCCGAAAGCGAGCATCTGCGCGAAGACCTCGGCGTTCTTGTCGAAGCCGGCGGCGAGGCCGATCGGGTTCGGCAATTTGAGGCCGGACTTCTTCAGCGTGACGGCGAGGCGCGGATCGTCCAGATGCGGCTTCGGCTTTGCGAGGCCGGTTTTCAGCGCGTTGATCGTGAAGCGGTGAGCGCTCTCGGCGGGGAGGAAGCGGACGGCGCGGGCGGCGATGTCGAAGAGGTTCAATGGGTGACGCCCGGCTTGGTGAGGGGTTCGGGGCTGTTGATGACTTCGTCAGGCGCGAGGGGCGCGCCTTCGGCGTCGAACTCATCGAGCGGCCAGATCGAGCTGATGTGGTATTCGCGAACGTCGGTGTAGACGTGCGGGAAGTGGTCGCCGCCGCGGGATTTCTCCCATTTGAGGTCCATCCCGAAGAGGTCGCTGTCGACTGAGACGAGGACGAGGCGCTGCTGGCCCCTGAACCATTTGGCCAGGGTTTCCTGGACCTGTTTCGAGGTCGAGAAGTGGACGTAGCCGTCGGCGACATCGACGGGCGCCTGCATGGGTCCGCCTGATTCGACGGCGGCCATCTGGTCTGCGGTCAGAACCTTGAAGATCATCCGGCCCATGGGCCGGGGTTTTGCGCCGGTTGGCGTGGCGAGGCAAGCTTTGCAGCCTGCTTGACCGGCGGAAGCTGTGAGGCCATGGCGGGGGCATGACCACCACTTCCGCACTCGTGTTGTTTTCCGGCGGGCAGGATTCCGCCGTTTGCCTCGCCTGGGCGTTGAGCGGGTTCGGACGGGTGGAGACGATCGGGTTCGACTACCGGCAGCGGCATCGCGTGGAGCTGGAATGCCGGGGCGTGTTCCTGAAGAAGCTGCGCAAGGCGTTTCCGGCGTGGGGCGCGAAGCTGGGCGAGGATCACCGGCTGGATCTCGGCGTGCTGGGCGAGGTGTCGGACACGGCGCTGACACGGGAGCAGGAGATCGGATTCTCGAAGAGCGGACTGCCGTCGACCTTCGTACCGGGGCGCAACCTGGTGTTCCTGACGTTTGCTGGGGCGGTGGCTTACCGGCGAGGGATCGAGGCGCTGATCGGGGGCATGTGCGAGACGGATTACTCCGGCTATCCCGATTGCCGGCGAACGACGATTGATGCGCTGTCGAGCGCGCTGACGCTGGGCATGGATAGATCCACGCCGATTGAAACTCCGCTGATGCATCTCGATAAATCGCAGACATGGGCGCTGGCGGACAAGCTGGGCGGCAAGACGCTGGTCAATCTCATCGTCGAGGAGACGCACACCTGCTATCTCGGCGATCGCACGCACCGGCATGACTGGGGCTATGGATGCGGGACGTGCCCGGCGTGCGAGCTGCGCGCGAAGGGCTGGGAGAACTGGCGGGGCGCCTCGTGACGTACTCCGTGAAGGAATGCTTCTACACCCTGCAGGGCGAGGGCGCGCAGACGGGACGCGCGGCGGTGTTCCTGCGTTTTGCCGGATGCAATCTGTGGAGCGGGCTGGAGCGGGATCGTGCGAGCGCGGTGTGCAAATTCTGCGACACGGATTTTGTCGGCGTTGACGGCGAGGGCGGGGGCAAGTTCGCGACGGCTGATGAAGTTGCGGCGCACGTGGCGGCTCGGTGGAAGGGCGCGGCGGGCAAGCCTTATGTCGTGTGCACGGGCGGGGAGCCGTTGTTGCAACTCGATGAAGAGCTGATCGCCGCATTGCATGCGAAGGGCTTCGAGGTTGCGGTCGAGACGAACGGGACCATTGCTGCGCCAAAGACGCTGGACTGGGTGTGCGTGTCGCCCAAGTCGGCGGCGGAGCTGAAGCAGCTGACGGGAGACGAGCTGAAGCTGGTCTATCCGCAAGTGGATGCGCAGCCAGAGACGTTTGCCGGTTTGAATTTCCGGAACTTTTTCCTGCAGCCGATGGATGGTCCCAAGCGCGAGGCGAATACGGCCGCGTGCATCGCCTATTGCCTCGCACATCCGCAATGGCGGCTGAGCCTGCAGACCCACAAGGTGACGGGGATTTTGTAAGTCAAAATGAAAACGCCGCCCGGCGGGGCGGCGTTCCCGTCAGGACGGTCTGGTGATCAGCTCAGCTTGGCCGCAAAGCGGTTGGCGAAGCGTTCGAAGCTGGTGCGGGCGTCCGACCAGGTCGTGGCGGCGATGACGTTGTTGAGATCCGTCTCGTACCAGTCGTAGTCAATCGTCGCGAGCTCCTTCCCCGAGGCGTCGTAAGCGATGCCCGTGACGCGGGCGCCGCCGACGCTGATGGAGCGCATCGGGTCGAGCCCGGGCTTGTTGGAGACTTGTTCCCAGGTCGGGCGGTTCGGCTTGGCGTCTTCGATGGTGACGACGACGCGGTCCGCCTTGATACCCTTCGTAGCGAAGACTTTCTCGATCTTGCCGACGAGAATTTCCGTCAGTACCGGCGTTTCGCGGACGCCGATGTCCTTCTCGAGTTTCTTCTGGAAGTCAGTCGAGACCTTGGTTTCGATCGTAAGCGCCATGGCGGGCGATGCCATCAGGAGGCCGGCGATGGCGGACATTGCGATAGTCGCGATACGCATGGATCGGTTCCCTGAAATATCTATTGAATCATATGGCCGGGACGACGGACCGGCGGCGGAACTTCAGCAAGTGTAGCATGAAGGTGGGATGAACAGGAGGATCATTAAAGGCCGCACCCGTTCACTATTCCGGCTTTTGCACCTGCTGCTGGCGGCGCAATTCCTCGTTTTCCTTCCTGAGTCGCTCGTTCTCGTTGCGCTGGGCTTCTTCCGGCGAGGTGGTGACGAGATCGACCGCGCCGCCGACGACAGCGCCGGTCACGCCGATTGCCGCGCCTGCGACATCGGCCACGAGACAGCCGGAGAGAAGCGGGGCTGTCGCGAAAATCGTGGCAAGAACAACGGCTTTACGCATGACACGTCCCATCCGAAATGAAACCGGCCCGACCAGCGCCTCGCAGGGTAGCGCAGGTCGGGCCGGGAGAGAACGGGCGAGGCCCGCCGGACTACAGTGTGTCGGTCAGCACGATCTCGGCGGGGCCTTCGATGGCCTGAAAGACGATCTTCGTTCCGCCGGTGAAGGCAACGCCGTCGCGCGCGTTCACCCGCTGGCCCCCACCTTCACCAGAAAGGACTTCGATCACGCCGGTTGCGGGCACCGCATAGACGTGACGGCCCGGATCGGTTTCCCAGGCGAGTTGCTGGCCGGCTGCCAGCGTAACACCGGCGACGCGGGCATCAGCCCGGATCGCGAGAGCGCCGTCATCGCCCTTGCCGGAAGCCAGGATGGACCATTGGCCGGAGCGATCCGTCTTCGGGAATTGCTTGGCGCCCCAGCCAGGTTGGCCGCCGCCGCGATCGGGTTCGATCCAGATCTGGAAGAGCGTCGTGTTCTCGTCCTCGAGATTGTACTCAGCATGGCGCACGCCTGTGCCCGCCGACATGACCTGGACGTCGCCGGCTGCGGTGCGGCCCTTGTTGCCCATGGAGTCCTGGTGCGTGATGGCGCCGGTGCGGACGTAGGTGATGATTTCCATGTCGCGGTGAGGGTGGGGCGGGAAGCCGGTCTTCGGTGCGATCAGGTCATCGTTCCAGACGCGCAGCCGGCCCCAGTTCATGCGCTTGGGGTTGTAGTATTCCGCGAACGAGAAGTGATGATGGGCGTCAAGCCAGCCATGATTGGCGCCGCCAAGGGTGTTGAACGGCCGGACTTCGATCATTGCTCTGTCTCCAGCGTGAAAGTCTCTTGGCCGGTATGTAGTTGCAAATGCAACAATATACAAGGCCCGCCGAAACCCAAGAAGAAGGCGGCCAATCCAACCGGTTGGCCGCCCTCCTGTCTTTGACGCCGCTCAAGCTAACGAAGCGGGGAATAGTCTGTCGGTGTGAGCTGGATGGAGACGACGCCGCCAGGCGAGATCAGCATCGGGCCGGTCTTCTGGCTGTCGTCGGAGACCTTCTTCCATTCCGGGTCCGCGCTGAAGGCGGACCACGAGGCATTCCGGGCTTCAGGCGTCGGGAAGGCCAGCAGGTAGACCATCTTGTCGGTCATCTTCGGCTGGTCGGCGACGGGGCGCCAGTAAAGCATCGAGGTCATGCCGTGCTTGGCGAAGATGCCCAGAGTGTGGTTGCGGAAACGGGCGTGCAGGTCTTCAAGGCGTCCCGGCATCACCGTGTAGGTGCGCAGCTCGAAATGGCGCGCCTTGGCGGCGGATGTCATGTTCAGTGCCGGCGAGTAGTCCGTCACTGCGAGGAACGTGCTTTCAGGCGCCTTGGACAGAAGCGGGCCGTTGGCTTCGCTGTCCTTGTAGACCTTCTGCCATTCCGGATCGGCGGCGAAGTCGGTCCACGCCTTGTCGCGCGCGGCGCGGTCCTTGTAGCCCATGATGTAGATGAGGCGGTTGTCAGCGGGCTGGCCAGCTTGCGGAGCGACGTGGAAGAAGCCGACCGGGAACATGCCATGGCGCCGGAACAGGCCGATGGTGTGATCGCGGAAGCGGGCGTCGAGCGCATCCATCTTGCCGGGCGAGGTGGTGTAGACGCGCAGCTCATAGAGGCCGATCGACGGCTTGGCCGGCGTGCGGTCAGTTGTGCTTGTGGTGGTGCAGGCGGCGAGCAGGGTCGCGGCGGCTGCGGCGATGCCAATGACGGCGCGGCGGAGAAGCGATGTGCGGGGACGGGAGAGCGCGAGCTTAGTCATGTTTCCTGCCTGTTGAGACGACAATGCGGCCGGATTTCCCGGCCCGTACTCGGCTGAATTAGCCCAACATTCGGCAGAGCAACAGGCATGCCCGGCAGGATTAAGGCGAACGTGAAGTAACCATGCTAGCCCGTTCAGGCGGCATGGCCAAAGGCGAAGGCGTCCATGCGAAGGATGCCGTAGGTGGTGCTCTGGTGCAGGTGTTTCACACTGTCCACGCCGGCGCCGAGGGCGACGTAGAGGGGCAGAAGATGCTCCTCGGTCGGATGGTTGTGGGCGGCTTCCGGGGCGAGCTTGCGGTAGTTGAGGAGGTCGTCGACGCGGCGCTCCTTCAAGGCCGAGGCCATCCATTCGGCGAAGGAATGGACCCAGTCCGGTTCCGGCGCGTCGATGCGCCCGCCGGAGGTGCGGAAGCTGGCGAGGTCGTGAGTGAAGCTGCCGGAGCCTATGATGAGCACGCCTTCCTTGCGCAGCGAGGCGAGGATCTGGCCGAGCTGATAGTGATGAGCCGGGCCGAGGCGGGTCTGCACCGACAGCTGGACGACGGGGATGTCCGCGTGCGGCCAGGACACCATCAGCGGCACCCAGGCGCCATGATCGAGGCCGCGGCGCTGGTCGATGTCAGTGGGAAGGCCGCCGGCGGTGAGGAGTTCAGCAACGCGGCGGGCGAGGTCCGCCGAGGGCGGAGCAGGATAGGTGAGCTGGTAAAGCGCGGGAGGGAAGCCTCCGAAGTCATGGATGGTCTCGTTGGCCGCCGGGGCGTTCACCGTCGGGCGCAGGCGTTCCCAATGGGCCGAGATCATAAGGATTGCTTTGGGGCGTTCGGGCAGCAGATCGGGCAGTCGCTTGAGGAAATCGCGGGCTTCCGCGTCCTCGATCGCGAGCATGGGGGAGCCGTGGGAAACGAATATCGCTGGCAACATGAAGCCAACGTGGAGGGTGGGCGGCGCGCAATCAAGGACGTCGGATTGACGCGCGGGGCGTGGCTGTCAGGGTGCCGGGGATTCGGGCGTTCAGGAGAATGTCGCGTGATGCGCTTTGCCTTATTTGCCGTGCTGGCGCTTGGGAACCTCGCGGCTTGCGACGACCAGGCGCCTGCGCCGTCCGTCGAAACGCCCGGAGCGACGGCGGTTGATGCGGCTCTCAAGAGCGCGGCCGAACGCGAGTGCGCGACGGTGACGGGCTATGCGCCCGAGAAGCTCGCGGCGGAGTCAGCGGAGATGCGCGCGTTGGTCGAGCGCGAATACAAGTCGTGCGTCGCCAAGGTCGCTGGGCCGACCTAGCTCTCCATGTCCTTGCGGATGAAGAACAGGCTGCCGAAGAAGCATGCGAAGCTGAGCGCGTGGACGGACGTCGACCAGTAGATTGTGCTTTTGAGCCCTGACGCTGCGGCGGCGGCGCAGGTTGCGAATTCGGATGAGCCCTGTGCAGCAGTTTTGCACGCCTGCACATCGAGGCCGGAGGGCGTGAGCAGGTTGTTGGCGAACGTGTCGCTCACCATACCGAATATCGTCGGGCCGCCGCCAAGGCCGATGATGTTGATCACGAAGAGCAGGATGGCCGAGGCTGTTGCGCGCATCGCTGGGGGCACAAGGCCGGGGACGCCGCCGTAGACGGGGCCGTACCAGATCGCGACGCCGATATTGGGGATGATCAGCAGGATCATCGCAAGGTTGATGTCGTGGATCGAGACCAGATACCAGAAGGTCGGCAGGCCGATGAAGGGGAAGACGAGCGGCAGGACGGCGAACTGGCGCAGGTCCTTCGCCCCGAACTTATCGCACCACCAGCCGCCGAGCCAGGATCCAATGACGCCGCCTATGCCGGCCGCAAGGCCCATGGCAAGGCCGAGATAGCCAAGCTGCGTCATGCCAAGGCTGGAGGAAGCCTGCGTGACCTCAGGATAGTAGTTCCGCATGAAGAATGAGGTGAGGAAGAAGGAGTGCGAGTACGAGACCGATGCCGCGAACGCGCCGCCAAGCGCAAAGAACCAGAAAGTCGGCTTGCGCGAGAGGACGCCGAGCGCTTGTGAGATCGGGATGCGAGGCGCGTGGGCGGTTGGGTTGAAGTTCGCCGCGCGGCGCGGTTCGGCCAGCGAGAATGCGGCGAGTACCGCCAGCAGCAGTCCGGGGGCGCCCGCGACGAGGAAGGCGGCGCGCCAGCCCCATGAGCCGGCGATGATGCCGCCGAGCGCCATGCCGAGCAGCGAGCCGATGGAGATGCCCATCGAATAGATCGCCATCGCGCGGGCGCGGGATTCCTTCGGGAAGTAGTCGCTGATGAGGGAGTGCGCCGTGGGCGTGCAGCCGGCTTCGCCAACGCCGACGCCCATGCGGGCGATGGCGAGCACCATGAAGTTCCATGCGGCGCCCGCGAGCAGGGTGAAGCCGCTCCATACCGCGAGCGAGACCGTCATGATCATTGGGCGGTCGCCCTTGTCCGCGATGCGCGCGATCGGGATGCCGAGGATGGTGTAGAGGAGAGCGAACCACAGGCCGCCCATGGCGCCAACCTGGAAGTCGTCGAGTTTCAGTTCCTGCTTGATGGGTTCGATGAGGAGCGTGACGACCTGACGATCGAGGAAGTTCACCGTGTAGATCGCAACGAGAAGAGCGAGGGCGTATCGCCTGTACGATACCGGCAGGGGAAGTGTGGGCGCGTTTACGGGCGCGGCTCTGCCGTCCATCGTCGCGTCGGTCATGGCCTCGTCTCCCGGCGCGCCTCTGACCGGGCGCTGAAGGGGCGAACTATGCCCGAGCGTTTCGAGAAGCCAAGACGGAATGCGTACCGCTTATTCGAATGTCATGCTGCGGCGCAGCGCGGATAGTTCGGAACGGTGCGATAGCTGCCCGTGTCTGACCAACCCGGCGTTCAAATCCGTTCGCCGAGGCGGTCGGAAACCAGTTCCGTGTCGAGGTATTCGGTGATTTCGATCATTTTCCCGTCGCGCATGCGGATCACGAAGCAGTATTCGTTGTCGTAGCGCTCTCCGTTCTTCAGCTGGTTGTCGCCCTTCGCCTCGACGATGACGAAGTCACCGTCGGCATGGATGCGCGCCGGGATGCAGGTGTTGCGGCCGTCGAGCTTTTCGCGGAGGCGGCCGAAGATGTCGGTGAGGATCGTCTCCTTGCCACGGTAGACGCCCGACCAAGAATTCTGGCCGCGCGCGATCCAGACGGCATCGTCAGCGAGCGCCTCGACATAGGGGCGGCCATTGCCCCTGGCGGTTTCGGCGAAGATGGCAGTGATGATTTCGCGGTTCGTCGGCATGCATATCCCCTTTCCGGCCGGCGGCCGGTTGTTCGTGATCGGATCTGGATGGTTGAAGGCTAGCCGTTGACGCCCTTCATGCCGGACTCGTCATAGCGCTCGCCCTTCACCTTGGCGGCGAGAGCGTCGAGCCTTGCGAGTGCGGCCGGGGTGAACTTCACGCTCGCCGCGCCGAGGTTCTGCTGGAGGTTGGAGATCTTGGTCGTTCCCGGAATGGTGACGATGTTGTCAGCGCGCTGGAGAGCCCATGCGAGAGCGACCTGTCCAGCCGTCGCGTTCACGCTTTCAGCGACCTTGGCGATCTCTTCCACGAGCGCGAGGTTGTTTTCCAGCGCCTCGCCCTGGAAACGTGGCGCCATCGCGGCGCGGAAATCAAAGCCGTTGGCCTTCCAGTCCTTCGACCAGCCCGCGAGCATGCCACGGCCGAGAGGTGAATAGGCAACCAGCGTCGTGCCGAGTTCTTTGCAGGCGGCGAGGATGCCGTCGTCCTCGATGAAACGGGTGAAGATCGAGAATTCGGACTGCAGGGCGGCGATCGGGTGAACCTTCGCTGCGGCGCGCAGGGTTTCAGCGGTGACTTCGGACAGGCCGATATGCTTTACCTTGCCCTGCTTCACGAACTCGGCCATCGCGCCGACCGTTTCTTCGATCGGGCGGCTGAAATCGCGGCGGTGGAGATACCAGAGATCGATGTGGTCCGTCTGGAGGTGCTTGAGCGACTGTTCCAATGCGCGCTTTGCATTGGCCGCGGAGCCGTCGACGCCGGCGCGCTGGCCAGTTTGGATATTGTACATCGGGCCGAACTTGGTGGCGATGAAGACCTTGTCGCGCCTGCCGCGGAACGCCTGCCCAAGTTTCTTCTCGGAATCGCCGAAGCCGTACATCTCGGCCGTGTCGAAGTGATCGACGCCGAGATCGACCGCCTTGTGCAGCAGCGCGACGGCGTCCTTGTCTTCCATCGCGGGGCCGTAGGCGAAGGAGATGCCCATGCAACCGAGGCCGATAGCATTCACGCTTGGGCCGTTGCGACCGATGGTTCTGCGGATCATGGAAAGCCCTCGCGCTATTCAAACGAACGGGATGTGAGCGTTCACTCACATAGTGGGGAGGCGGAGCGTTTCCGTCAAGATCAGCGAGAAGACTGTCGTGCGAGGTTCCGTGCGCGGGACTGCAATTTGATCGGCCCGCATCTCGCTTTTCATTGACGCGCATAGTGAGAGGCATACACTTTCAATGTCTGATTGTTTCCGGGCAGCTCCCGCGTCGCACGTCGACGGACTGGTCGTAGCGCCCTGTACCAACGGACACGGTGAAACAGACGCGGAGAGTTTGCATGGAGGCTCCACCTGCTTAGCAATTCGGGCTCTCGCCAACATCGGGAGCCCCGGTTCGAGCGGTTGCGTACCTGGCCAGGACGCCTCGGGCCGTCATCGAAAAATCAGGAACTGAAAAGACGGTCTTTGACCGCATCTTGAACAGCCGCTCTCTTGAGCGGCGAGGCGAAAGCCGAAGGAGCCCTGCCCGGAATGAGCAGGGCTCTTTCATTATTTTGCGAAAGCCGTGTGATCGGACGCAACGTCAGCGTTGATTGATCGTGTGCGAGCTGTGCAGATGTCGCCGGCGTTTTTCCGGCAAGCGAGGATAGCGATGCTGACGGTCCACCATCTCAATGAGTCGCGCTCGCAGCGCATCCTGTGGTTGCTTGAGGAGCTGGGCGCTCCCTACGAACTCAAGACCTATCAGCGCGATGCGCAGACGCGGCTGGCTCCGCCGGAGCTGAAGGCGGTCAGTGCGCTGGGGAAGAGCCCCGTGATCACCGATGACGGCAAGACGATCATCGAAACGGGCGCGATCATCGACTACATCATACGCCATCATGGCGGCGGCCGGATGCAGCCCGATCCGAAATCGGCGGACTACGACCTCTACGTGCAGTGGCTGCACTATGGCGAAGGATCGGCCATGCTGCCGCTGATGTTGCGTCTCTATACGAGCCGTCTCGGCGAAGCCGCAGCGCCGCTTCAACCACGCATCGCCAGCGAGACGGAGAACCATCTCGGCTTCATCAATGGCCATCTCAAAGGGCGCGAGTTTTTTGTCGGCAAGGAGCTGACCGGGGCGGATGTGCAGATGAGCTTTGTCGCGGAAGTGGCAAGGGCGCAGGGATCGCTTGCGAACTTCCCGGACTTCAATGCGTGGCTGGATCGTATCCATGCGCGACCGGCCTGGAAGCGGGCGATCGAGAAGGGCGGGCCTTACGCGCTGGGCCGCTAGGTCTTGTGTTCGTCGTCAACAAGCACCCGACATTGGTAAACGCCTTCGCTGAGCGGGCGAAGCGGGTGGTCATGTAGCACTGAGCAAGGTAGAAAGCAGGGCCTCAAGACGACGGTTGGCGTGCTCTTATCCGCGGGTTGGCTACCGCGTGTCCGTTTGTTCGTCTGGGGCCGCCTTCGAAGACGAACATACGGTCTATTCGGGCGCAGCGATCTGTTTGCGGATGTCCGCGACGCCGCGGATAACGGACTTGATGCCGTCGTCTGGCGTATCCATCAGCGCGCTACGATAGCCCTCGATCGTGAGATCCGGGCCGACCAGCAGGTAGGCTGGCGTCTTGTCGATGCGCAGCGCATCGGCCAGTGGACCGGTGTCGTCAATGTGTGGCCACAGCTTGCCGTCGTGTTTTGTAGCTGAACCTTCTCGCACGATGGTCACGCCGAGGAAATCGAGATCCGGGTCCTGGTCCGCCGCTGAGTTGAGTGCAGCGATGTAGCGGCTCTCGTCCGCGTTGTCGCTCGCCTGCTGGAAACCGATGATGGTCCAGCGATCGCGCAGGTTAGCCTGCGTCAGCTCCGTGCCGTTGTCCTGCTTTGCCGTGAAAGCGGGCAGCGTATCGCCTGCGAGCGGATAGGCCGTGATGTCCGTCTGCCATCCTTCGACAGCGGTGCGCGGCGTTTTCGTTGTTGCAGCCGATGATACTTGTTCCGGCGCCGATCCTGTCGCGGCGGGCGCAGCCGGGGGTTGCCCGCAGGACATGAGTGCAAGAGCGGCAAGGAAAAGCGCAGGTCTACGCATCGGGAATCTCCAGATATCCCATAATCATATCTGATTTGGGCGGTTGGATGGCGTGCGTGCGCGCAAACTGGCGCTCGCGCATGTAACAGCATAGTTTTTGAAAATAGGGGAGCGGCGGATGCTGAAGCGCACAGCAATCATCGGTGGAATTGTGCTCGGCGTGCTGATGGTCGCGCTGATCACTGGCTTCCTCTACATGCGCACTTTCTTCACGGCGCCGTCGGCGAATTCCGTGCCGTCGATCGTGGGCGAGGTCGGAGCCAAGCGTGTGCTCGGCGTGTTCGCGCATCCGGATGACGAGCAGCTGGTTACGGGGTTCTTCTCGTACGCCAAGGAGCACGACAGCGCTTTCACGTCGCTGGTGACGGCAACGAAGGGCGAGGCGGGCCATCAGGTCCCGACCGTCGCGCGCCAGCAGGATCTCGGCATCGTGCGCAAGGCGGAGGCGCTGAAGAATGGCTTCGCGCTCGGCATCGACGACCAGGAAGTGTGGGACTATCCGGACAGCGGCGTACCCGACGTTCCGATGGAAGAACTGGTCGCGCGCGTCGTGGCGAAGATCATCGCCGTGAAGCCGGATATGGTCGCGACGTTCTGGCCGGCCAGCGGCGCGACGGGTCACAAGGATCACATGCGCATCGGTCTCGTCGCCGAGACGGCCGTGAGGCAGGTGCGTGCTCAGGCGGCGGCTGGCGGCTATCGCGGCCCGCGCTGGATCGCCTATGTCGTGACGCCGCCGAACGGCCTGCGGACATTCGGTGGAACGACGGGCAAGTTCGTCGCCGACAACCAGCCCGAGGCGAACTACGCAATGCCGGGCAATGTCGCCGCGAAACTGCGCGGCTGGAAAATCCATGCTTCGCAGGAAAACTACGTGCAGGCCGTCTACAGCTTCCCGGACTGGCTGCTCTACGCCCTATGGGACCAGGAGTACTATCACGTGGTCGATCTCGACGCGCCCAAATGAAAACGGCCCGACGGTGAGCCGGGCCGTTCACATTCAGTCAGCATTCGAAGCCTAGTGGAAGATCTCGAACAGGCCGGCAGCGCCCTGGCCGCCGCCGATGCACATCGTGACGACGCCATACTTGGCCTTGCGGCGTTGGCCCTCAAGGAGGATGTGGCCGGTACAGCGTGCGCCGGTGACGCCGTAGGGGTGGCCGATCGAGATCGAGCCGCCGTTGACGTTGTATTTCTCCGGATCGATGCCGAGCTTGTCGCGCGAGTAGAGGCACTGCGAGGCAAAGGCTTCGTTCAGTTCCCACAGATCGATGTCCTGGACCTTCAGACCATGACGCGCAAGGAGGCGTGGAACGGCGAATACCGGTCCGATGCCCATCTCATCCGGCTCGCAGCCGGCGACCGCGAAGCCGCGGAACGCGCCCAGCGGCTTGAGGCCGCGCTTGGCGGCTTCCTTGGCTTCCATCAACACGAGGGCCGCGCCGCCGTCGGAGAACTGCGAGGCGTTGCCGGCGGTGATGTATTTGCCTTCCTGGATCTTCTGGCCACCCTTGAATACCGGCGGAAGCTTCTGGAGGTCAGCCAACGTCGTCTGCGGACGGTTGCAGTCGTCGCGCGTGACTTCGGTGTCTTCCATCGTGACCGCCCCCGTCTCCTTGTTGGTGACGGCGTACTTGGTCTTCATCGGGACGATCTCGTCCTTGTATTTGCCAGCGGCTTGCGCGGCGGCGGTGCGCTGTTGCGACATCAGAGCGTACTCGTCCTGATATTCACGCGACACGCCGTAACGCTCCGCCACGATCTCGGCCGTCTCGATCATCGTCATGTAGATAGCCGGAATCTTGGCAAGGAGTTTCTCGTCAAGGGCCCGGTTGCGGCCATCCGGCGCAGCCGGCGCGCGCGGGCCGAACTGGACCAGAGAGATCGATTCAACGCCGCCGCCGACCATGATGTCGGCGCCGTCGCGGATCGCGTGAGCGGCGAGGGCGATGGCGTTCAGGCCCGATGAGCAAAAGCGGTTGATCGTGCCGCCGGCGACGGTGACGGGCAGGTCGGCCCAGAGAGCGGCCTGGCGGGCGATGTTGCCGCCCGTTGCGCCTTCAGGGTTGGCGCAACCGAGATACACGTCCTCGACTTCCTTGGGGTCGAGTTTTGCGCGTTCGACGGCGTGCTTGATCGCGTGGCCCCCAAGAGCCGCGCCATGGGTCATGTTGAACCCGCCCCGCACTGATTTCGCCAACCCCGTCCGGGCTGTCGAAACGATCACTGCCTCACGCATTAAGTCCTCCGTACCGGTTCTTCAGATGGTTGTAGGTACCTTTAGCGCCAGATTTTTGCGGAATGCAACAGAACGCGCCCGGTGGACGCAACATCCTGCCGGGCGAAGGTGGCTTGCCTATGTCAGGTCTATTGGCTTCACCGGGGTTTCGAGGTCGTCGTCGTGGTTGTGACAACGGTGGTTGGGGCGCTGGCCGGCGTCGCCAGCATGGCCTTGTGCTGGGCCTTCACGATGTCGGCGGTCGTGTAGTTCTTCTTGGCCGCGATGACGGCCTTCACTTCCGGGGCGATCGGGTTTTCGGGGTCGACGGCCGGGCGGGTCGAGACGGGCGTTACGGTCTCCGTCTTTGTCTCGATGACGGTGGTTGGCGTCTCGGTCACCTGCGTGTCGACCGTGACGGAGGTTTGCGGCTGGGGGATGTCGGCCGGGGGTTGCGCAACGGCAGGCGCAACAGCGAATGCGACGGCGGTGGCCGTCAAAGCAAGCAGGTATTTCATGTCGTTACCTTCTTGTAGGGCGTTAGCGCCAAGTGAAGATGCGAGTGCGGCATTCGTTCCAACCGTTGGAGCATTGTAACTTTCCCGGCCTGAGGCGTTGAGCCGCTGGCTTCTTCAGGCGCCTCGATGTGATCGGCGCCAAAGGCGGCGTTGTCGGCCTTGAAGTTCTGCAGATACGTTCTGGGAATGAGTCGCGATCCAGCCGATCTGAAGTCGAAACCGGTTCCGTCATCGACCGAGGTGCTGGCGCGCAAGCGCGGGTATCGCGAGGTCGTGCGGATCGACTTTGGCGGAGAACTCGCGGAGGAAGCGTGCATCGAGGTGCGCGAACTCGGGATCGCAGGGGACAATCACTACAACACGCCGCGCAACCCACCTTACTATATCACCGTACCGGGCTCGATCGCCGAGCTTTATCTGCGCAGGTCGGTGGCGGCGAAGCTGGCGGACGTGAATGCGCGGCTGAAGCCTGTGGGCGTCGAGGTCTATCTGTTCGATGCATGGCGGCCGCAGGCGATCCAGCGCTATTTCCACGATGTGTGGTTCCCGAACTGGCTGGTACAGCGGCAGCCGCATCTGGCGGGGCAGGCGCTGTTGGATGAGGTGCAGAAATACTGGGCTGCGCCGACAACAGGAGAGAACTCGCCTTCGCCCCATTCGACGGGGGCTGCGCTCGACCTGACGCTGATGTTCTCCGAGACGCGGCAGCCGCTCTTCATGGGCGGGATATTCGACGATCTCACCGAGGAAGCGTGGACCGATGGCTTCGAGCGCAAGCCGGCAGTGTCGATGTCGGACGAGGAGGCGCGGGCGAACCGGCGACTTCTCTACTGGGTGATGACCGAGGCGGGGTTTGCCAACAATCCTACCGAGTGGTGGCACTACTCATGGGGCGACCAATTATGGGCAAAACTCGGAAGTTATTCCGCCGCACATTACGGCGGCTGCAATCCCACAGGAAAAGCGGACGACTGAATCCAGCTTAAGACCCCGGCAACCTTAACCGGCCAGAGTGTTGCCACAGTTGATGCGGGGGCCTGATGCTCAGCAGTTTCATCAAGCATGTGTCGAAAGCCGTTGGTCTTCCTGCCGAGAAAGCGGAAGCGGCGATCGGGATCGTGCTGAATGCCGCCGAACGGCAAGGCGCCCCTATCGCAGACGAGATTTTCGAGCGCGTTCCCGGCGCGCGCACCCTTGCCGCCAGGATGGGCGCGCAGGTCGGCGCTGCAACGGGCGTCATCGCGCGGATGATAGAGCGCACGCCGGGCGGCCGTATCGCCGTGGCGGAGCAGGTTATTCGCGACCTGCACAAGGAAGGTCTCGGCAATACGGAAATCGGTCGCCTGTTCCCGGCGATCGGCAAGTATGCGGAATCCGCGTTCGGCGTGAGCGGTGTCGGCCACCTGGGCGACATGTTCGGCGCCGTGAACGCCCCCTTCAGTGGAGTTCGTAGCGTAGCGTAAGTGATACAGTAGAGTAGCAACCTGGCGGGCGGCCTTCGGGTCGCCCGTTTTGTTTTTTGCTGAGAAACTCTGGAGTTCCGTGAAACTCACTGTGCTGTGACAGCGCGCGTCTGTTTCTCTCGAAAAAAATTCCCATCTGGGAGGAACTGGTAGAGCGCGATGGCGTTTCTACCACGGTCTTCCCGGCGAGGTGGTCTTATCCGTCCCCCCCGACCCCCCGAGACCGCGCGCCGGGAAGATGCCTGCCTCTGAGGAAATGTGATGAAGCGCACGATCAGTTCGTGCGCTTTTTCGTCTGGCTGATCAGCTGGTCTTTGCGGAGGCGGCGTCGATCCGGGCCTTGATGGCCGCGCGAATGGTGTCGGTCGGCGCGCGATCGACGGCGGCAAGCCAAGCGGCCTGAGCCAGATCCTTCTTGCCCTTTTGATCCTGCAGGACGGCCAGTCCCAGCGCCACGCGCCAGTCGAGCGGCGTGATGGCCGCGAGCTGGTCGAGCTTCGATTTGGCTTCGTCATACTTGCCCGCGTCCAGCAGGCAGAGCGCCTGGTCACCCATCGCAGCGAGGGCCCATGCATCCTTCTTCAGTTCGGCCTCAGCGGATGTGCAGCGCGCAGCGTCGACACCGGCGATCGAGGCGGTCGGAAGCGAAACGGCCGTTACGGACGCGGGCGGAGCAGGATGTGACTGGAGGTCGTTGGCCGGGTGCGGCGGCATCGCTGCCGGACTCGGCAGCGCGATCGGCGCGCTCGATGTCGGCGGTGTCAGCGCGATGGGTGTCGGCTTCGGCGGCGCGGGCGTCGCTGGCGCAGCTTGTGTGGCAACGGTTGTGACAGGCTGGAGCGTGACGGCGGCGGGCGACGCGGGCAATGGCGCAGCGGGTTGAGCCTGCGGTATGTTCGGCGCCGGAGCAGCCGCCGTCATCAGCGAAAAGCCGCTGCTCAATTTGGCTTCGGCATACTTCGCTTCGATCAGGATCGCATTGCGGTATATAATGGTGGTGGCGTGATCGAGGGCAGCGCCTGATAGCGTGATGGTTCCCGAGGACGCCTTGACGCCCGTGACCATCGCGCCGGCCGGCGGGGAAAGGGTGAGCGGCGCGAGCGTGAGGCCGCCCACTTCAAGCGTCAGGGCTTCACCGGTGCTTTTGGCCGATGCAGCGGTCGGCTGTTGCGACAGTTTCACGAGAATGGAGACGGTCTCGCCGTCGCGCGAGACCTGGATGTCCTCGACCTTGGCCTGCGAAGGCGCAGACTGCGCGTCTGCCGGAGCCGACAGCGCAAGAGCTGCCAAGGCGGCGCTGGACAGGCAGACAGCAGGGAATCGCATCCGCAGCATGCTTCCAGCCGGTACGCCTGAGGTGTTAATGGGCGGTTAGCATTGCTTAACGCCGCCGGCGCTATAGGCATGCGGCATGAGCGAGCAAGTCCTTGATGCCGTGAGAATGATCCCGGGCCCCGAGCTGGGCGGACCGGGCGCACCTGATCCCCAACTTTGCTCCGAAGCGGCGATCTCCGCACTCGCCGAAGCCGCGGGCGAGAGCATGCGCATGACGTCTCTGGCGCTGGATGTGGCCTCCCACGCTATCGGCGAAGGGATGGTTCAGCTCGCCATCCGGACCGACAAGCGGGCTAAGTCGATCGTGTTCGCCTCGGTCGAGGCGCGCATGGGCGCTGCGCTGGTGTTCTCGGCACAAGGGCTGTTCAGCAAGGTGCGGTGAAGGCGCTTAGAGCGGCTTGTCCCGCAGCGGCAGGAGATCCGGGAAGTCGGCTTCGCGTTTCTCCGCTTTCGCGGCGAAGGCTTCGCGCATGTGTGGGCCGGAGAGCATGCCGGCGTTCCACACGCCGATGTAGTTTAGCGCATCGGTGGTCGAATGGTCGCGCGCATAGTTGATCATCGCCTTCGAGCCGGTGACCGCAAGCGGGTTCTTGCTCGCGATCTCCTTGGCGATGCTCATGGTGTGCGCGAGCATGGCCTCGTGCGTATCGAACACCTCGTTGACGAGGCCGATCTCTTTTGCCTTCGAGGCCGCGAGGCGCTCGCCGGTGTAGGCGATCTGACGCACCCAGCCTTCGGGCATCACCTTACAGAGGCGTGGGAAGGTGCCGACGTCGGCGGTCATGCCGATGTTGATCTCCTGCACGCAGAAGAAGGCGTCCCTGGTCGCGAAGCGGAAGTCGCAGGCGGACGTCATGTCGACACCGGCGCCGATGCAACCTCCCTGTACGCAAGCGATCACCGGCATGCGCGCTTCCTCGAGACAGTTGAAGGCGCCCTGCAGCGCGTGGAGGTCGCGGATGAACTTCTCGGCGCGCAGGTGCGGGTCCTGCTTGTTGCCGACGATTCCATCGGGGCGGGTGAACACGGCCAGATCCATTCCGGCTGTGAAATGCTTGCCCGTGGATGACAGGACAATGACGCGGGCCCTCGCATTGCGGTCGATGTCGCGGACGATGTCGGGCAGCTCGACCCAGGCCTCGGGCGTGAAGGTGTTGAACTGGTCTGGGCGGATCATCCGGATGTGAGCGATGCGGTTCTCGATCGTAACGTCAAAACAGGTCGGCTTGGCGTTCATGTACAGTTTCCTCAGGCCCTGGCCTGCCTGTCCCCGTTTGACGGCAGGGGTCTTTCCGGTTCCTATCCGGCCAGCAGGGAGAGGGGAACCCTGAAGGAGGTCTGATGCGCGCCTGGCTGGCAGGATTGGCCGCAATGCTTGCCGCTACGTTCGCCGTGTCAGCGGCGGGCGCACAGGACTTTGGCAAGATCGCATCGGACGTGCTTCACAAGGCCATGCCCGGGGACAAGGGCAACCTGTCCAAGACGGACGTGACGCTGGGGCTGAAAGAGGCTCTGAACGTCGCGAGCGGGCTGGCATCCAAGCGATTGTCGGCCAAGGACGGGTTCATGGGCGATGCGGCGGTGCGCATACCGTTGCCCGGTGTTCTCGGCGATGCGCAGAAGCGGCTGTCGCCCTTTGGGATGGCCGGACCGTTGGATGATCTGCAGCTCAAGGTGAACCGGGCGGCGGAGGCGGCTGCGCCCAGTGCGGGCAAACTGGTGATCGACGCAGTCAAATCCATGAGCTTCGACGACGCCATGGGCGTTCTGCGCGGCGGCGACACGGCTGCGACAGATTTCCTTCGCAAGCGCACCGAGGCTGGCCTGCGGACGTCCTTCCGGCCCTATTTTGACAACGCGCTGGCCACATCCGGCGCGCTGAATTCGGTTGATGCGGTCGTGGCCAAATACGGCGCCGGCGTCGTCAAGAAGGATGCCAAGACATGGCTGGCGGACGCGGCGACGACTAGCGCGCTCAATGGATTGTTCTATTACGTCGCGCGTGAAGAGCAGGCGATTCGACGCGACCCGGCAAAGCGGACCAGCGACATCCTGCGTAAAGTGTTCGGAGGCTAGTCGCGCGGGATGCGCCGGTTTCGAGTAAACATCAAGGACGGCGAGACGTCCGGAATTGCGTTCGGGGATCCGGTGCGCCCGGTTGATGTCCTGTTCCTGCATGCGACGGGGTTCAACGCAGTCACCTATGAATCGATCCTGGAGCCACTGGGCGGGCAGATGCATGCTGCGGCGCTGGACATGCGCGGCCATGGCCGTTCGAAACTGCCGGCAAACCCGCGGCGGCTCAAATCGTGGAACAAGTTCCGGGACGATGTGATCCAGGTGCTCGAAAAGGTATCGCCGGACGGAGCGGTGCTGGGCGGGCATTCGATGGGCGCGACAGTCGCACTGCTCGTCGCAGGCAAGCGGCCGGACCTGGTGCGTGGACTGGTGATGGTAGATCCGGTTCTGCTCCGTCGTAGTGCATCCCGCGTCTACAATTTCCCGATCATCAACATGTTCATCCAGAAGAACGCGATGTCGAAGCAGGCGCTGAAGCGGCGCCGCGAGTTCGGCTCGCCGGGCGAGGCGGCGGATTTGCTGCGCGGACGCGGCGCGTTCAAGACATGGCGCGCCCCATTCCTGGATGATTATGTGGTGGACGGCGTTCTGCGGCAGGACAACGGCAGGTACCAGCTGTCATGCACCCCGGAATGGGAGTCAGCGGTGTTCGATGCGCATCGCTACCGACCGTGGGCGGCGCTGCGCAGGCTGCGAAAGAAGCGGATACCAATCATCATCCTGCAGGCGGATCGGGAGTCGACGTCGCCAGCCGACATCGACCAGCGCGTGCATGCGATCCGGCCGGACGCGGCCATCACGAAGGTTCCGGGGACGACACACTTCGTGCCCATGGAGCGGCCTTATGTCGTGCGCGATGCGCTCAAGATGCTCTACGAGGCGATGATCGAGGGGCACATGCTGATCGACTATGTCGGCGCCGTACGGCGCACGATCGACGACAGCGTCGGGATCATGGATTAGGGCGCAGCTCTACATCACGCCCGCTTTCGCCCACGCTTCCTTCGGCCAGCGGTTGTGCATCCAGAACCACTGGTCCGGCGCCTCGCGGATGCGTGCTTCGACCCACTGATTGATGCGCAGCACCGTGTTGTAGATGGCCTTGCCTTCATCCGGATCAGCATCCGGCGCGAAAGGTTCGTGAAAAGTCACGCGATAGCGCGCCGGGCCGGTGCGCAGGCAGGCGATCGGCAGGATCTTCGTCTTGAATTTCATGGCGAGGCGCGTCGGGCCCGGCGCGGTCATCGCATCATAGCCGAAGAAGGGCACGGCGACGCCCTGGTTGAATTTCTGGTCGTTCATCAGGCCGACGGATATGCCTTTCCCGAGCGCACGCATCAGCTCGCGCGTACCAGCGCCCTTCGGTGTGAGAACCTTGGTGCCGTAGGCGTGACGCACATCAGCCATCTTGCGGTCGATGTAGGGGTTGTTTAGCGCGCGATAGGTGATCTGGGTTTCGGGGAGGCGGTTGCAGATCGCAGCGCCGACCATTTCCCAGTTGGAAAAGTGGCCTGAGATAAAAACGACGGGCTTGCCGCTGGCGGCGATGGCGTCGAGGTGCTCCACGCCCACGACCTCAAGGCGCGGGTTCTCGACATAGGGCTTGATCTTGGTGAGGTGGGGCATCTCCCCTGCGGTATGGCCAAGCGTGGCCCAGGCGCCCTTGGCGACCTCCTTGATCTGCTTCTCGGTCCAGTCAGGGAAGCACATGCACAGGTTGCGGATCATGGTGCGGTGCTGGGACGTTAGCGGGCCAAGCGCCTTCAGAATACCGGCCACCGTGTTCGATGCGGTCTCCATCGGCAGGGCGGCCATGGGATTCCAGTAGACCCAGTCCCATGCGAAGGCCTCGATGCTCCACACGAATCTGGCCCTGAACGTGGTGCGCTGTTCGTTGTCGAGATCCTTGGGGCGGATGAAGCGCGGCGGCTCCTGCTTCTCGCTGTCGCTCATGGTGTCACGCGATCGAGCAGGGCTGCGAGGCCGGCGGGATCATCGAACTTCGCCTCGACGGAGGCGCGCAGCACTGTCGGCTGCAGGTCCGGCGGCAAGCGCACGAAATCCTTGTCGGTGGTGACGAGGCGTGCGTCGCGTTCGGTCGAGAGCTTCATCAGGTACGATATGTCTGAAGGCGTGAAGGCGTGATGGTCAGGGAAGGGGACACTGTCGGCCAGTTCGACGCCTGGCTGTGCCTGCAGGCTGTCGAAGAAGCGTTCGGGCCGTCCGATTCCCGCAAAGGCGATGTAGCGCCCCGGAGGCAACGGCGCCAGCGGGGCAAGCCGGGCGCGGAGAACGGTCCCCTTGAAATCCTTGAGAGCAGGCGGCATTTCGCCGTCGCCCATTAGCACGACAGCATCGGCGCGGGCGAGGCCATCCGTCACGCGCTCGCGCAGCGGGCCCTTGGGAAAGATGTGGCCATTGCCGAAAGGATTGCTCGCATCGATCACGACGATGGAGAGCGACTTCTTCAGGCTCGGGTTCTGATGGCCGTCATCCATGACGATTACCTGCACGCCATCGGCCTTCATGGCCTTCGCACCGGTGGGGCGGTCCTTCGAAATCCAGGCCTCGCCCGTGGAGGCAAGCATCAGGGGCTCATCGCCCGTTTGGGCGTAGACATGCTTGGCGACGTCAACGCGATGCGCGCCTTCCAGCGTGCCCCGATAGCCGCGCGAGAGGCTGGCGGTCCGCGCGCCCCTTGCAGCGAAATGCTGGCGGACGGCGGCGGTGACGGGAGTCTTGCCGGCGCCGCCGAGGGTGAGATTTCCGATGCAGATGACAGGGAGGCCCGCATCTTCGGGCGTCGCCTTCGCGATACGGTTCTGGCCCGCCCAGCGATAGAGCATCGACAGCGGCGTCAGCAGCAGCTTGATCATCGGCGCAGACGCACGCGAGCGTTTGTCCTGCACGGTCCAGAAGTGCGGTTCACGCATTGGTTCGGCCGGGGCTCTTGAGCGGCAGCATGGCCTCGATGGCGTCGAGAGTCTTTTCGAATGGCTCACGCGACGCAGTGAAGGACGAGCCGAGCGAGGGGGCGGGCTGCGCTTCGTCAAGGGCGGCGAGCCAGTAGTCCATAAGCTCCTGGTAGGAGCTGCCGATCACGAGCGCACCGGTTTCCTGGAGCTGTTCGAACGTCTCGCGGAAGTTGAAGCCGTGCGGGCCGGTGAAGACGCGCTTGCCGAGCTGGACCGGCTCGATCGCATTGTGGCCGCCAATGCCTTCGGCCGTGGCGCCGCCGAGATAGACGGCGTCGGAAACGGCATACCAGAACAGGAGTTCGCCGATGGTGTCTGCGACGAGGACATCGGTCTCGATGCCGGGAACAGATTTGTCCTTCGACCATTGCTGCGTGGTCATTCTGCGTTCGCGCATCATGGCGACGATGGCGTCGCCGCGATCGGGGTGACGGGGAACGAGGATCATCAGCACGCCGGGCTTACGCATGCGGACTTCGGTGAAGGCGTTGAGTGCGACTTCGTCTTCGCCGGGATGCGTGGAAGCAGCCAGCACGATGGAGCGGCCGTTCGTCCGTTGACGGAAGTCGACGACCTTCTCGGATGAAGGGCCTTCGATGGCTGTGGCTGTCTTGAGATTGCCCACCGTCTCGATGCGGCGGCCGATGGCGCTGCCGAGGCCATCCGCAGTTTGCTGGTCAGCAGCGCCGATGAAGCGGAAGGACGCGAACACTTCCTTCGCGGAAGCAGAGCGCTTGTTCCAGCTCCTGAGCGTTTTCGTCGTCATACGCGCGTTCACGAGGGCCGCTGCGACGTGATGCTTCTGGAGGCCGGCGAGCATGTTTGGCCAGATCTCGCCTTCGGCGAAGACGGCGGCGTCGGGTTGCCAGTGATCGAGAAAGGCTTCGACAGCCTTTGGGCCGTCGACAGGCGCCATCTGGTGGATGACGTTCTGCGGCGCGGACGTTGCGATCATATCGGCGGACGTGGTGGTTTGCGTCGTGACAAGCGCGTGGACATTCGGGCGGCGCTTGCGAAGCGCTCCAAAGATGTCGAGCAACAGGCGGGACTCTCCGACGCTGGCTGCGTGCATCCAGATCAGGAGACCGTCGGGACGCACGATCCGCGAGATGCCAAAGCGTTCGCCGATACGATGCGGATTTTCTTTGCCCCGTTTTAGCCGCTGCTCGACCAGCCACGGGGCGAGAGGTTCAAGCAGGCGCGTGCCGAAGCGGTAGAGCGCAAGCGATGCGGTCACGTCCCGCGGTGCTCCATGACGGGTCCGGTATCGTTGGCGGCGACGGGAAGGTCGTCATTGGCCTCGACCTTCTTCGGCTCCGGTAGCGGCACAGTGTCGGGCTCAAGCCCGCACAGTTCGTCGGCGCGTTTCGTGGCAGCCTTGAGCGCGTCTTCCACGCGCTGGCGCAATTCCTCCGAGTCCATGCTTTTGGACGTCGGGATTGGTTCGGCGATGACGACGGCGCCGCGAGCGAACGGGCGCGGCCAAAGCAAGCGGTCCCATGTATCGAGGCGCTTGGCGTGGGCGGAGAGGCCGTAGATCACGATCGGCGCGCCCATCTGCTGCGCCAGCTTGATCGTGCCGATACCGACAACTTCGCGTGGACCTTTCGGCCCGTCGATCGTCATGACGATGCAGCCGCCTTTCTTCATCACCTCCATCGACTCGCGCGCCGCGGAGACGCCGCGCTTGCTCTTGTCGCTACGGCCCGAGGACGAGCCGCGGATGATGTGGAGACCGAGCCAGGTGCCGGCGCGCTTGGTGAACTCGCCGTCCTTGGAAGGGGAGACCATCAGCGTGGCCGGATGCGGCGGCTTTGGCCATTTCGGCCGCTCGCGGATCTGGATGTAGGGCATCAGAAGGATGCGCGAGTGCCAGGTCGCGGCAACCCAGCCCTGCGGCGAGTCCCACAGCTTGCGGACATGATCCATGCCCTCCACGCGCCAGCGCATGGTGTGCGAGAGGATGGACATGTAGGCCCAGATCAATGTGCCCCCGACCCAGGGAATCACAGGTGACTGGCTGCGACGCTTCGACATGAGGCGCTATATACTCCCTGTCGCGACAGCCGCCAGACGCCGGCAACTGCGACCATTTCCCAACAGGTAAGGGTGCGCTGGCGTGCGGCGCCCCGCATCCTTGCAATCCGGGCCAGAAACGGCATCTAGCGGACAGCATGACCAGCGGCGCAGCCACCATGGCCCCTCCAATCGACCTCGCCACTCCGGCCGGCCGCCGCCGCGCGCGGCAGGAACTCATCTGGGGTGATCACGGCTTCCTCAGATTGCGATTCCGCAACCTTCACCAGATCTCGGACGAGATGTTCCGGGCCAACCAGCCTTCGCCGGAGCATATCGCCCGGTACGCGAACGAGCTGGGTCTGAAGACGATCATCAACCTCAGGGGCCAGAGCCCCAAGGGCTACTACCTCCTCGAAAAGGAGGCCTGTGACCGTAACGGCATCCAGCTGGTCGATTTCCAGATGTTTTCCCGTGAGATCCCAGCCCCAGATAGCGTGCTGGAAGCGAAGAAGTTGTTCGAATCCATCGCCTATCCCGCCCTTATGCACTGCAAGTCTGGCGCTGACCGCGCCGGCATCATGGCCGTTTTCTACATGCACTTCCGCAAGGACCAGACGATCCAGCAGGCGCTGGAGCAGCTATCGCGGAAGTATCTCCACATCCGGGCCGGCAAGACCGGCGTCCTCGACTTTTTCTTCGAGACCTACCTAGCGGAAGGCCCCCCCAAGGGCCTGACTTTCCTGCAGTGGGTCGAGGCCGGCTATGACCGGTCGGCCCTCAAGGACAAGTTCCTCAAGACCCGCAAGTGGAAGATCGATCAAGCCCAGTTGCTTGGCCGCGAATAGAGGTAAATACCGTCACGATTACAGATTACGGAAAAAACCGTTCGCCAGTTGTCTTGGCGGCGGCTAGAAAGTCCTGCGGTTTGCGTGGAGGGGTGTCATGAAGTTCTTTATCATCAATAGCTTCCGCTTTCTGGTCTACATTGCTTACTTCGGAATCATCGCGCTCTATGCGTTCGGCGCCTACATCGAGCGGGACCAGATCCAGGAAGTGATCTCCAAGCTCACAGGTAAGGGTGTGCTTCCGGACGGGACCATCGATCCGGGCATGGTGTTGCAGCCGTCGGGTCTTGCGGCTCTGTCCATCGTGGCGGGCTTGATCATGGGCTGGATCGCCGCGACGCTGGTCTGCGGGGTGTTGGTCACGCTGCTCGACATCCGGGACGACATCAACGACCGCCTTCCGCGCGCGAAGTAACGCTCGCGAACGAGTTCCCGGGAGGCGCTGGCGGTTACGCCGGCGCCTCTTGCTTTACAAGCACTTGGCGTTTGGCCTCCGGCCCTTCACATAGGTCCCATGACCGCTTCATCTGCTGACATCCTCCACTCGCTCATCGAAAGCACACTGAAGGCTGGGGCAGACGCCGCCGACGCCCGACTGTCGGAGAATGCGAGCCTGTCGGTGGAGGTGCGCAAGGGCGAGCTCGAGAGCGTCGAGCGCGAGGAGTCGCGCGGGGTCGCTCTGCGGGCGCTGATCGGACGGCGACAGGCGACCGTCTCCGGCACGGATCTGTCCCCTGATGCGTTGAGGGCGCTCAGCGAGCGTGTCGTGGCGATGGCGAAGCTGGCGCCGGAGGATCGCTATTGTGGCCTAGCGGACGCATCCGAGATTTCACACAACCATTCTGACTTGCAGCTCGATTGCGACGATTTGGCGGAGGCCGGTGAGCTGGAGCGGCGCGGACGCGAGATGGAAACGGCTGCGATGGCGATCGAGGGCGTCAAGCAGATGTCCCACTGCGGCGCGTCATGGGCCACGTCGAATTCCTGGTTGGCCGCCTCGAATGGCTTCGCGGCTCACAAGACCTCCGGCTATTCTTCCATGGCGGCTGTTGCGATCGCGGAGCGCGACGGCGCCATGGAGCGCGATTACGAAAGTTCGTCCGAACGGAAGATCGCGAAGCACAAATCACCTGAATGGGTCGGCCGCGAAGCGGGCCTGCGTGCGGCATCACGCCTAGGTTCCCGCAAGCTCGAAAGCCAGACTGCGCCGGTGATATTCGAGAACCGCCTGGCGAGTCGCCTTCTTGGCGCTTTCGTTGGTGCGATCTCCGGGCCGGCCATCGCGCGCGGCGTTTCGTTCCTGAAGGAACGCATGGGCAAGCCCGTGTTCGCGCCGGGCGTGGACGTGATCGACGATCCGCTTCGCCTCGGCGGCTTCGGCTCGCGCAGCTTTGACGGCGAGGGCAGGCCGGTTCAGAAGACGGCCATTGTGAAAGATGGCGTGCTGACGCAGTGGCTGCTCAACGGCCCGTCCGCGCGTCAGCTCGGCCTCAAACCCAACGGCTTCGCCAGCATGGGCTTCGGCGATCCGCCGGGGGTCACGACATCCAACCTCGATATTCAGCCGGGCAAACGGTCGCTGGGCGAGCTGATGAAGGATGCGGGCATGGGCCTGCTGGTCACCGACATGTTCGGCCCGTCGCTCAACCCGAACACGGGCGATTATTCCGTCGGCGTCTCAGGTTTCTGGTTCGAGAACGGCGAACGCGTCTATCCGGTTTCGGAAGTGACTGTCGCCGGCGACATCCCGGCCATGTTGCTGCGCGCCGTGCCGGGCAGCGATCTTGAAATTCGCGGTTCCACGAACGCGCCAAGCCTGCTGATCGATGGGATGGCCCTTGCCGGCCGGTGATCTCGAAGCCGACCTGGCGCTGCTGCAGGATCTCGCGCTTCTGAAGGACGTTGCGCGCGAGGCCGGACAGCTCGCGCTCGACATGATGCGCAAGGGCGCGAAGGCCTGGGACAAGTCGCCCGGCAATCCCGTCACCGATGCCGATCTCGCCGTGAACGACCTGATCGCGAAGCGCCTGCGTGGCGCGCGACCGGAATATGGCTGGCTGTCGGAAGAAACGAAGGACAATCCGGCCGACAGGGCGCAAGAGCGTGTGTGGGTTGTCGATCCGATCGACGGCACCAAGGCGTTCGTGAAGGGTGATACCGGATTCTGTGTGGCGATCGCCCGGCTGGATGGCGGGAAGCCTGTCGCCGGCGTCGTCTACAACCCCAATTTCGACGAGCTGCTGCATGCGCGACAGCATGGCGGGGCGTTTCTGAATGATCGTCCGATCCGCGTCAGCCCTTGCGCACAGATCGGTTGCCGGATGGTGGGGCAGCCGGAGGTCTTTGCGCGCGAAGATTTGCTGGAGCACTGGGCTGGCGTGCAACTGATCCGGCCCATGCCGAATGCGGTTGCCTGGCGTCTGGCGCTGGTGGCGGCAGGCAGGTGGGACGCCATGGTCGCGTTGAACCCCAAGAATGACTGGGACCTTGCCGCCGCTGTTCTCCTCGTGCGCGAGGCCGGCGGAGTCGCCACGAACCGGAACGGCGATCCCCTTGTTTTCAACCAGCCTTCTGTGATCCACGCGGGCGTTGTCGCCGCTGGCGCGGCTCTTCACCCGCTGATAATGGAAAAGCTGCACAACCGCCCCGCCGCCTGATTGAGGCAGGAGCCAGAAATGACGTCGTCCACGCCTGATAAGCAGCTACTGCACCTCGTGATCGGGGGGGAGCTGAAGCAGGTCGGCAGGTTTGAGTTCGCAAACCTGAAAGAGATCGACTTCGTCGGCGCCTTCCCGAACTACAGGGCCGCCTACGACGCCTGGAAATCGGCCGCCCAGCGCACGGTCGATAACGCCCAGATGCGCTATTTCATCCTGCACGCCCACCGGCTGCTCGATCCGGAAACCGGCAAGCACCACGATGCCTGACGCCGCCGGCGCGCCTGCGAAGGACCGCCTCTCATCGCGCTTCATCCGCGACTGGCTGCTTCCACAATGGAAGTGGTTTCTGCTTGGCGCGTTCTTCGCCGCGCTGACGGCCGCGTGCGCGTGGGGCTATTCGAAGATCACTTCGCTGGCGACCGACTGGCTCTCCGACGGCGACAACCGCATCTTCAACACGGCGCCGATCGTGATTGTCGCGCTCGTCGCGCTTCGGGCGCCGGCGCTCTACTGGCAGACGCAAGCGAACAACCGTGGCGTCCAGAATGCGGTGGTGAAACTTCAGGAAGCGTTGTTCGGCAAGCTGATCGACGGCGACTTCGCCCGCCTGCAGGCCAAGAATTCGGGCGAGTACGTCTCGCAATTTGCCAACGACATGGTGCTGATCCGCGAAGCGGCGCTCCGCGTCGCCACCAACCTTGCCAAGTCCACGCTCACGGTTGGCGCTGCGATCGTCTTCATGTTCATGACTGACTGGCTGCTCACCCTGTTCCTGTTGATCGTCTATCCGCTCGCCTTCTACCCGGTGATCCAGCTCGGCAACAAAGTCCGCAAGTCGTCGCTCCGGGCGCAGGAGCAGGCAGGCGCACTGACGTCCATTCTCAACGAAGCCTTTCAGGGCTCGCGAACGGTGAAGGCCTTCCAGCTCGAGAGCTATCAGAAGGGCCGGGCGCATTCCGCCTTCAGGGAACGGGCGCGCCTCTACATGAAGGTGCTGCGGTCCAAGGCGCTGGTTGATCCCTTCCTCGAGATCGTTGGCGGCGTGGCGCTGGCCGGCCTCTTCATGTTCGCCGGATGGCGTGCGATGTCGGGCGAGATCACGGTCGGCGAGTTGCTTGGCATCATCGTCGCGATCGGCGTCGCCTCCCCGGAAATCCGAGCCCTCGGCACACTTAATGGCGTCGTCAACGAAGGGCTGGCGGCTGCGGCGCGCGTATATGCGGTGATCGACGAGAAACCCTCCATCCAGGACAAACCAGGCGCAGTCGCGCTTGGCCGCGCCCGCGGCGAAGTGGAGTTCATGGACGTTGGCTTCGCCTATCCCGGCGCCAGCGCCGCGCTGAACGGGCTGACGTTCTCGGCGTTGCCAGGGGAGACCATCGCGATGGTCGGCCCGTCGGGCGCCGGCAAGTCCACGGTCTTCAACCTGCTGTTCCGACTTTATGAAGCCGGGCAGGGCGAGGTGAAGGTCGACGGTCATGACGTACGCGACATCCAACTCGCCACGCTTCGGCGCAACCTCGCGCTGGTCTCGCAGGACGCCTTCCTGTTCGACGCCAGCATCCGCGAAAACATCGCGCTTGGCCGATCCGGGGCGACAGAAGAGCAGGTCCAGGCCGCAGCCCGCGCGGCCGCGTGCGATTTCATCGACCGCCTGCCGGGCGGATGGAACGCTCCGGCCGGCGAAGGCGGCCGCAATCTCTCCGGCGGCCAGCGCCAGCGCATCGCACTCGCGCGCGCGCTGTTGTCCGACGCACCTGTCCTGCTGCTCGACGAAGCCACCAGCGCGCTCGACTCCGAAAGTGAGTCACGCGTCCAGACGGCGTTGGCTGAACTAGCAGGCCAACGGACGATCATCGTGATCGCGCATCGCCTCGCCACCGTTCGCCGCGCGGACCGCATCTTCGTGGTGGAAGCCGGCCGGATCTTGGAGGCGGGCACTCACGACGAGTTGATGGCCAAGGCAGGCGCTTATGCCCGTCTTGCAGCGCATCAGCTCTATTGAAGCCATCATGTGTTACCGGCCTGTAGGGTTACGTTAACGGCCTTAACGTAAATACCCGTTTTAGGTAGGGGCACTGTCATGAAGCCAGCGGATGTCAGCGTCCTCGTGAGCTCGCATTTGCCAGGCGTTGCGCGCACTGTGCGAATGGCGCTGCGCGGTATGGGCGTTCGCACCATTGCTCTGGCGACAGATACGCTGCAGCTGCACGAGGGCTTCGCCACGGCCGAGCCGCATTGCGTAGTGGTCTATGTCGATGGGCCGACGCCGAATGATCCGGGCCTCGAAACGCTGATGTATATCCGCCGCTCCGAAAAGAGCCCGCATCCGCAGATTCCGATCGTCGTGCTGTCGCCTTCTCGCGACTTGGTGACGATCAACGCCGTCATCGACGGCGGCGCGCACGAATACGTGCTGTTCCCGGCATCCGGTGAGGTGCTTCTGAAGAAGATCACTGCCGCCCGCACCACCACGCGCCCGTGGATCGATCGACCTGACTATTTCGGTCCCGAGCGCCGCATCGACCGGGAAACGTCGTCATCCGCCGAACGGCGGACGCCCGATATCATTGATGAGGTCGGCAAATAGCCGTTACTGCAGGTCGTCTGACAATCACCGCGTACACTTGCAGCTGAACCTGCTAGTCTGAAGTTGTAGACTGGAGTTGCGCCATGGTCGCAAGGCTTGCCTTCGCCTGCCTGTGTGTCTCGGCTCTCGGAGCATGCAGCCCGCAAACGACTGCAGCTCAGCCGCAGCAGGCCGAGAAGTCCGCACAGCCAGCTGCGCCGCCCGGCGAGCCGCTCGATCCGTTCGTGGTGATGACCGGCGCGGAACGCTGGGGCGTCATCATCGACAAGGCGCTGGATGGCGCGCGCGAAGCGAATGTGCCGACCGCTGGCGTTGACGAGAGCGACATGTTCCGCGCAGATCACGCGCTCAAGTCCGCCGCCGCGCGCCTGATCGAACTACGCAACCAGGTTTGCAGGCAGGGACTCGTCACGGGCGACGCCTGCACCCTGAAGGACTGGCCGGCGTGGACGCTGGAGCCGCCGACAGACAAAATGCCGATAGAGGAAATCCAGCGGCGCAGCGACTGGCTCTCCGCCGCGATGGATCCCTTCACCTCCGCAGGATGCGAGGCTGGCCGCAAGGCGACGAAGGATGATCTCTTCTGTTCGGTGGAGTAGGGCTCAGCTCAGCCAAAGCCCGCGCGCGAGATAGACGATCCCGGTTGCCGTCACGATCCACTTGGTCCATTCGCGGAAGCTGACGTCCGTCATCCGGTCGAGCACCTTGCCGCCGGCCCAGGTGCCCAGCAGCGACAACGGAACGATTGCGACGAACATCCACATCGGTGGGAAATTGGCTTCAGCGGCGGTTTCCGGATTGGCTAGCACATCAAGCAACGGAAAGCCCCAGAAGGCGATCTTCACTGCATGCGCCAGCACCTGCGTCGCCGCCTTGGTGGCGACCACGGTCTGCCGGGTGAGCAGCGTCTTCACGAAGAACAGGTCGAGCAGCGGCCCCGCCACGCCCGACAACGTATTCAGCGTCTGGACGAGAAAGCCGCAGAGTTCGGCCTGGAAGCGTCTCTCGACATTGATCTCCACCCACTGCTTCGGGATCCACACCAGCATCGCGGTGAGGCCCAGCGTGATGAACACCACCGGCTGCGTCGGCCGCCACGAAGTCAGCGCAATTACCAGAAGTGCGCCGCCTATCCCAAGCGCATAGCGGCCGATAATCGCCCATGAAATGTGCTTCCACAGCAATGCCGCGCGCGAGAAATTCGAAACAATCTGGATTGATCCATGCAGCACCATGGCCGTCGCCACGGGCGTGAAGGACGCCAGCACGCCCATCAGGATCAGCCCGCCGGCCATCCCGAACACGCCGGAAATCGCCGCCGTTACGAGCGTGGCGACAAGAATGATGCCAACGATTGCGGAAGACATCGGGTGTGGCAGCCAGAACCGAATCAAAACGGGAACGACTGTGAACCCGCGCCGCCACATACCGCCGCACTTGCTGCATGTCGAACTTTCATGGCCTTGCGCGATGCGCCTCCCCACATCAATCTGAGCGAGTCGGAAGGAGGCGTGGGATGATCCACATACGCATGGCCCGCCGCACGGACGCTGCCGGCATCGCCCGCGTCCACGAGCGCACCTGGAAGGAAGCCTATCGCGGGCTTCTGGACAGCGCCTATCTCGACGCGCTTTCCGAAAAGCGTCTGCTCGCTCGCTGGCGCGCCAATCTCGATCGTCGGGCGGAGGATCTCGACGAGCAGGTCTATGTCGCCTGCGCCGGCCGTGAGGTCATCGGTTTCGTGATGGTCGGCTCATCTCGCGAAGCGTTCGCGCCGTGGGAAGCCGAGATCAGCATGGTCTACGTGCTGAAGGAAAACCGGGGCGGTGGCGTGGGGCGCGTTCTGATGAAAGCGGCGGCCGATCACTGCATCCGTCGAGGCATGTTCTCGGGCGGTCTCTGGGTCCTGCGTGACAATGGCGGCGCCCGGGATTTCTACGAAGCTCTCAAGGGCGAGCATGCCGGCCGCAAGGTCGATAGCGTTGGCGGACAGATTGTGCCGCTGGTCGGCTACTGGTGGCGTGACCTTGCCACGCTGGCGGAGCGTTCCGTGCCTGCCATGCCCCTTGGCGGATACTGACTTTTGCTGAACGGACGCGTCCCGCACGAAATGCGGGCATCCGCCCCATTGCGTTGCCTTTGCGGCAGCGATACCCACGCAGCACCAGAAGGTGAAAACCGCATGGCTGTGTGACCGACGGGCAGGGGCTCGCACCGGCGCACGGCGCTGAACCTTGCGGCCCGGAAATTGGAGCCCCGACCATGAATTTCGAATACAGCGCAAAAACCAAGGACTACATCCGCCGCGTCTCGGCGTTCATGGACAAGCACATCTATCCGAACGTCGAGACGTTCGAGAAGCAGCACGCTGCAGGCGACCGCTGGGTCACGCCGCAGATCGTCCACGACCTGAAAGAGATTGCGAAGAAGGAAGGCCTCTGGAACCTGTTCATGCCGCCGAGCGAGCATGATGATGACGAATTCCACGGCGCCGGCCTCACCAACATGGAGTACGCTCCGCTCTCCGAACTGATGGGCCGCGTGAGCTTCGCATCGGAAGTCTTCAACTGTTCGGCGCCGGACACGGGGAACATGGAAGTGTTCCACCGCTATGGCACCAAGGCGCAAAAGCAGAAATGGCTGAAGCCGCTGATGAACGGCGAGATTCGTTCGGCCTTCCTCATGACCGAGCCGCAGGTTGCCTCGTCGGATGCAACGAACATCGAGACGCGCATCGAGAACAAGGGCGACCACTACCTGATCAACGGCCGCAAATGGTGGTCGTCGGGCGTTGGCGACAGCCACTGCAAGGTCGCCATCGTGATGGGCAAGACCGACTTCAACGCGCCCAAGCATCAGCAGCAGTCGCAGATCATCGTTCCGCTCGACACGCCCGGAATCAAGGTCCTGCGCATGCTTCCCGTGTTCGGTTATGACGACGCCCCGCACGGCCACGCGGAAGTCCTGCTCGAGAACGTCAAGGTTCCGATCGAGAACATGATCCTCGGCGAAGGCCGCGGGTTCGAGATCGCCCAGGGCCGCCTCGGGCCGGGCCGCATCCACCACTGCATGCGCACGATCGGCGCGGCGGAAGTGGCGCTCGAGAAGATGTGCAAGCGCCTCCTCTCGCGCACGGCGTTCGGCAAGAAGGTCGCCGAACAGTCAGTATGGGAACAACGCATCGGCGAAGCCCGCACGGACATCGAGATGTGCCGCCTGCTGACGCTGAAAGCCGCCTACATGATGGACACGGTCGGCAACAAGGTTGCCGCCAACGAGATCGCAATGATCAAGGTTGCTGCCCCGCGCATCGCCTGCAAGATCATCGACGACGCCATCCAGGCGCACGGCGGCGGCGGCGTGACCAGCGACTTTGGTCTCGCGCGATCCTACGCCTCGATCCGCACCCTCCGCCTCGCGGACGGACCGGACGAAGTGCACTGCCGCGCCATCGCCCGGAACGAGTTCAAGAAATACCGGGACAACGAATACGCCCGCGGCGTGGACGCCGAGAAGGCCACGGAGGTGGTCGGCTCGCGGTGACGCGCTGCACAAGCAGAAACGACTTGGCCCCGATGCAGGCGCGTGCTTGCATTGGGGTCTGTCTTTTCCAGGGGTGCTCATGCGCACAATGTGGGTGGGACTGGTGTTGTTCGGCGCGCTGACGTTGCAGGCATGGCCAGCTTTTGCGCAGGACAAGGACATGATCGTCGTGACTGGCCAGCGGATGGCGCAGGAGTCGGTGGACGACGCCATGCCGGTCAGCGCTTTCGGCGCCAGTGAGCCGCCGTTCGTGTCCGTCACGATCCCGGCCGACTACGTCATTTTCACCGTCAGCATCGAAAGCGGCACGCGCGCGGAAAATGAACGTAACCAGGAGCTGGAGCGCACATTCGCGGCTGCTGGTGTCCGCGCCTCGCGCGACAAGACCGTGACCATGGAAGTCGGCTCGCCGGGAGATTCAGCGGCGCTTGAAACCACCACGGCGAGGGAAGTGATTCAGAACATGGGCGACCGGTCAGTCATTCCGGTCGTGCTGAAGTTTGCGACAAGGCCGAACGACACGTTCGAGGCTGTCAGATCTCGCGCGGAGAAGTTTATCGCCAGCATCGAGGCAAACGGCCGTACGGAGCTGGTGACGGGCGACTTGCAGTACATCGGTGTCGCCGAACCTAAGAAGCATCGCGAGGAGCTTCTCCGAAAGATCGCAGAGGATACGCGTCTGCTGCAATCCATCTTCGGAACGCCTGGCGCTGCGCCGGTTATCTCGCTGACGGGTCTTGAAGGGCGCGTGCGTACGCGTCCAAGCGGTCCGCTCGAGATGGAAATGTACATTCCCTACACGATCAATCTCAGCTCGCCGCAGCCGCGCTAGCCGCTTCGCTGGAGGACTGCATCATGAAACGGACATTGCTTCTCGCCGCCGCCGCGATATCGCTGTTCGCCCTGCCGGTCGCTCAAGCCCAGCAGATCGTCGCGCAAAGCAACTATGTGAACCGCACGCAGCAGGCCGCAATCCCGCAGGTGTCGATCACTGTCCGTGCAGATTTCGTCCTGTTCAGCATCCGGTTCGAAACCGCCACGCGCTCGCAGGCAGCTCGGGAAGATGAACTGGCCAAGACCTTCGCTTCTGTCACACAGCGCGCTGCCAAGGCCGAGGGGATGAGCGTTGAAGTCGGAACGCCAGGATTCTCAGCCGCTATCGAGACGGCCGCCATCAAGGAGCTGATCCAGAACCGGGGAGCCGATCGCTCCGGCATCGACATCGTCCTGAAGGTCAATGTGAAAGACAAGGAGACGTTCGATCAGGTGCGCGCCCGCGCCGAGAAGTTCGTCAAGGACACGCCGGTCAATGGCCGCGTCGAAGCTGTCATTGGCGACAGTCAATTCCTGGGCGTTGCGGAGCCGAAGAAGCATCGTGACACGCTGGTCAAGGCGATTTCCGAGGACGTCAAGATGATGCAGGCATCGTTCGGCGCGCCTGTGCAGGTTTCACTGACTGGCATGGAGCAGCGCACGATGACCCGGCCAGTGGGACCGCTCGAACTCGAAATCTACATTCCCTATTTGATGAGCGTGCGATCGGGGGCCGCTAACTAAGGGTGGCTTGCGGCTGGCGCCGGGCCAGCGTAAGCGCGTGCCATGATCCCCCCGCGTCTCGCCCGCCGCATTGCCCAGGTTCACAAATGGCTGGGCCTCATGGTTTTCGCCCAGCTGGTGGTGTGGACGGGCACGGGCCTGTTCTTCGTGGCCGTACACCTGAGCGACGTGCGCGCCGACTACCTCATCCATCCGCCCGGCCATGCCACGCCCGTCGACATGCGCCGCGTGAAGATCACGTCGGCCGATGCGCTGAACGCGGTCGCCGAGGACCAGCCCTACACCGTTACGCTGAAGACGCTAGCCGGCGCGCCCGTCTATGAGGTCAACGCCGAGATCGGAACGTTCCTGGTCTCGGCCGAGACAGGCGAGCGCCTGATCGTCGACGAAGCCATGGCCCGGAAGATCGCCGCCGCAGCCTGGGTCGATCCCACGCCGATCCGCGCCATGCAGGACCTCGAAAAGGCGCCGCGCGAATCCACCGTTAGCGGAGGGGTCTGGGCCGCGCATTTCGAAGGCGAGGGCGATCCGACGCTCTATATCTCCGCGGTCACCGGCAAGACCAGCAACCCGCGCACTGATCTCTGGCGCACCTACGATTTTCTATACGGGCTCCACCTGATGGACTACAGCGAGCACGAGAACTTCAACACACCGTGGATGCTCGCCGCCGCCATCCTCGCGCTGTCTACGGTTCTGTTCGGCATCGCCCTCCTCCTTCACCGCTTCACCCGCGGCTTCATCAAGGACAAACCCCAATGACGGAGCGTCGTGAGACGGACCGCTCGTTCGCAGAAGGCGAACGCATAGCGAAATACCTGGCCAGCGCCGGGGTCGCCTCCCGTCGTGACGTCGAGAAGCTGATTGCCGAAGGTCGCGTCACGGTCGACGGCCGCAAGCTCGATACGCCAGCCTTCAAGGTGACGGGCAGGGAGAAAATCCTCGTGGATGGTCATCCGGTGGCCCGGCCGGACGTCACCCGTCTGTGGCGCTTTCACAAGCCCACCGGCCTCGTCACCACCAACAAGGACCCCGAAGGCCGTTCGACGATCTTCGACAGCCTGCCGAAAGACTTGCCGCGCGTCGTCACAGTCGGCCGCCTCGATCTAAACACCGAAGGCCTGCTGCTGCTCACCAATGACGGCGAACTTGCTCGCGGCCTCGAACTTCCGGCCACCGGTCTCCAAAGGAAATACCGCGCGCGCGCCTATGGCCGCATCGAGCAGCGCGAGCTCGACAAACTGCGCGACGGCATCGTGCATGAAGGCGTCGAATACCGCTCCATCATCGCCAGGCTCGATCGCGTCACCGGCTCGAATTGCTGGATCGACGTCTCGCTGGCCGAGGGCAAGAACCGGGAGGTGCGCCGCGCCCTCGAAAGTCTTGGCCTCAAGGTGAACCGCCTGATCCGCGTGTCCTACGGCCCATTCCAGCTTGATGATCTCGGTCCCGGCGCGCTGGAGGAGGTGGATCCCGCTGACCTGCTCGCCGAAGTCGGTCAGTTCATCTCCGAGAAGCGCCGCCCCAAGCCGTTTGCTCTCCGGCAGGTCCAGCGAGGCAAGCCCCAGCATCCGAAGCAGCATAAGCCGCACGGCGGGCCGAAGGCTGATGGCGGGCGCCGCAAGGGCCTCGACAGCTTCGTCGATGGTCGCCGCGACGAACGCAAGCCGCCGCCGGGTCGTAAGCCCCATAGTGGCAAACGTCACACTGGTAAGCCTGTCTCCGAAAAAGGCCCTCGCGGTCCGCGTGGTCCGCGCTAGTCTTCGCCAAGACGGAGGCCGCCATGAAACTTCACTACGCCATGCTCGCACCGAACCCGGACCGCGTACGCTTCTTTCTGAAGGAGAAGGGAGTCTGGGACGAAACGTGCAAGGTCGAGTTGAACATCATCAAACAGGAGCATCGTCGCCCGGAATACCTGGCGCTCAGCCCGCTCGGCCACGTCCCATTGCTTGAGCTGGACGACGGCACGGGCCTCACGGAGAGCCGCGCCATATGCACATATTTGGAGGGGCTTTATCCGGAGCCCAACCTGATGGGTGTCGACGCGAAGGAGCGCGCCATCATCGAGATGTGGGATCGCCGTGTCGAGCTGACCTACATGTTTCCGATCGCCGGCTGGTTTCGCAACGGGCATCCCGCCATGGCCGAGCTCGAGAAGCCGCAAAGCGCCGAATGGTCCGAGATCAGCCGTGGCCGCGCCGCGAAAGCCATCGCTTTCTTCGACCAGCGCCTCGGCGCATCCCCCTACGTGGCCGGCGACCGCTTCACCATCGCCGACATTACCCTTCACGTTGCCATGGGCTTCGGTCGGGTGATGAAGTACCGCCCGTGGGAGGAGCACAAAAACCTCGCTGACTGGCGCGAGCGCATGCTGACGCGGCCGGGTCTGGCTAGCTGATTTTCTGTCAGGATCGACTGGCAGGGGCGGAGGGACTCGAACCCACGACACCCGGTTTTGGAGACCGGTACTCTACCAACTGAGCTACACCCCTGTAGTCGAGGTCGAGGGCAATACGCGATCCGTGCGGCGAGTTCAAGGCGGGGCATGACAACCCCGCTTTGGCCCGCTAGGGACAGGGCAAATCACCATCCCGGGACGCGTTAATGAGCACCGCCACCGTTATCGACTCCGGCCCCTGGGCGGGCTGGAAAACCTGGAAACAGGACACGTTCGAGAGCGGAACCGGTCCGTTCTACATGAAGAAAGACGAGAACGGCCGGGTCATCTGCCGCTTTTACGCCGAGCCGCGCCATATGAACGGCGGCGGCTTCATGCACGGCGGCTGCTTCCTGACCTTCGCGGATTTCGCCTGCTTCGCCATAGCGGAGGACCACACGCAGGGCCCGAGCGTCACCGTGAACTTGTCCGGTGATTTCCTGTCTGCGGCCAAGCCGGGAGACCTGATGGAAGCCACGGGCGAGGTCACCCGCGCCGGCGGCCGCCTGATCTATGTCCGCGGCCTCATCACGGCCAACGGAAAGCCGGCGCTCAGTTTCACATCGGTGATCACGCGGATTAGCAAACGGCCTTAGGCTCGGACCGCCGGGCTCCTGCCTGGCAGTCGCCGCGACGCAGCGAGTGATGGAACGCGCCGCTGACGCGTCGCGCTGCCAGGCAGGAGCCCGGCGGTGCATCGGCCCTTAAGGTGTCCACCTGGCAAACAGGCCTGTTGGCAGGACAAGATCGCGGCCGGAGCTTTCCCGGATCGCCATTTCCCCGCACGTGACCTTGCCGCCGCCCATAGCGCCAGCGAGCGATTGTCCAACCGCCGCATAGGACAGGCGCACCGCATAAACCGTCGCGATCACGAACAGCGGTCTGTCGCTCATCAGCGCGCGGACATGCTCCAGCAGTTTCGGGAAGTCAGTCTCGAACCGCCACGTTTCGTTCTTCGGCCCGCGCCCGAACTTCGGTGGGTCCAGCACGATGGCCTCGTACTTCGATCCGCGGCGCAGCTCGCGCTCGACAAACTTCATCGCATCGTCGCAGATCCAGCGGATCGGCGCGCCTTCGAGGCCGGACATCGTCGCGTTTTCGCGCCCCTGCGCGATCGACTTGGGCGACGCATCAAGATGCACGACCTCCGCGCCAGCCTTGGCCAGCGCCAATGACATCATGCCGGTATAGCCGAACAGGTTCAGCGCCTTTACTGGGCGCTTCGCCGTCTTCACCTGATCCATCGCCCAGCGCCAGTGCACCGAGTGTTCCGGGAACACGCCCATGTGCCGGAAGGCCGCCAGCCGGGCATTCAGCTTCAGCCCGTTCCAGCCGATAGGCCACTCATCCGTCGGCGGCTTGCCTGCGAAGCTCCAGGCCCCGCGTTCATCCTCGTCGTCCTTGGTCGAGGCGAAGGTGGCATCCGCCTTCCAGGTCGACACCGGCGTCTTGGGTTTCCACAGCGCTTGCGGATCCGGGCGGTTCACGCGCACCTTGCCGAAGCGCTCCAGCTTTCGCATGTCGCCGCTGTCGAGCAGCTGGTAGTCGCCCCAGTCATCGCTGACCAGAAGCTGGAAGTCCCCGGCGCTCATTTCCGCGCTCCTGCAAAACCCTTTGCGCGCCATGCCTCGTAGATCATCACGCTCGCCGCCGACGCCATGTTCAGGCTGTCAGCCTTGCCCATCATCGGGATCAGCACGAGTTCGTCGCACTGCGCCTCGACATCGATGGGCAGGCCGGATTGCTCATTGCCCATCAGCACGACGCTACGTTGGCCATAGTCCGCCTTGTCATGCGCGTGCGCTCCACGCATGGACGCTGCGATCATCCGCGCTCCGGCCGCCTTTCGCCATGTGTTGAATTCATCGAACGAGGCCGAAGCGATCGGCATGGCGAACAGCGATCCCATCGTGGCGCGCACGGCCTCCACCGAAAACGGATCGCACGTCTGGCCAATCAGGATGACACCATCGACACCGGCTGCGTCCGACGTCCGCACCACGGTTCCGAGATTGCCCGGATCACGCACTTCATAGAGCGCCACCCAGCGTTTCGCTCCATCGGCAGGAAGATCTTCGAGCTTCGTAAGACGTTGCCGGAACGCTGCGATCACTGTCTGCGGATTGTCCTTCCGCGAGACTGTCGCCAGCACCTTTTCGCTTGCCGTAAGAACGCGCGCGCCTGCCTTCTTCATTCGCGCCAGGAGGTCCGCCGTTTGTTGTCGCTCCAGCGCATGCGCCCCGGCAAACGCATAGGCCGGTTGCCAGCCATTGTTCAGCGCTTCCTCGGCGAGGCGCGCACCCTCGGCTAGGAACAACCCCGTCTCGACGCGCACCTTTTTTCGGTCGAGCGACTTCAGCAGTTTCACCGTGTCGTTCGCGGTCGATGAGATGTGCTCGTACGCGCCGGGCCGGGCAGATTGGGTATCTGAGTTCATGAGCAGTACTGGGAACCTTGGCCGGGCCGTCTCGCCCGGGAAACAATTCGTGGTACCTCTAGGGAGGTTGGCCGCGCGAGGAAAGGCGTCACGGCCGGATTAACCCTGCGACCTGCCGCGTCGTTTGCCTGATCGTTGCGCCGAATCCCCCGGCGGCATTCCAGATGACGGCGTCAGGGATATCGAAATTGGGGTCAGATTGACACAGACGGGAGCCATCTCCACGACATTCGCCTGTCACGGAAGCGATCCATCGACATCAGGCAAGTTCTCTTTGCGTAGGGTCTGTCCCGGCAGGCACAGACTGCTGTAGGCTCTGTCTGAACGGCTGTGTCGAGTTCCGGGTTTCCGGGGGAGTAAGCGTAGATGGACATGCTGGTGTGGGCACTGATCGGAGCCGCCTTCGGCGGGGCCATCGGCTGGTCCCTCCACATGCTGTATCTGCAGCGCAAGGCAGACGCCGCGAAGCCGCAGCCGATTGATCCTGCGACGTTGCCCGACGCCTCCGCTCGTGCGGCCGGCCTGGAAGCCGATCTCGCAAAGGCGCGCGCCGAGATCGATGACCTCCGCCTCAAGTCCGGCATCCCTGCGCCCGGGCGCGAGCGTGAGCCGATCGTCGAGGGCTCGCTGGCCTGGCGCAACCGCCATCTCGAATCACGCGTGCGTTTCCTTGAAGGCAAGCTGGCCGATGCCGAGATCGATGGCGCTGCTGTGCGTCCGTCCGATGACCAGAATGACGAAGCCACGCGCCTGCGCTGGCGTAACCGCTATCTCGAAGGCCGCGTGAAGTACCTCGAGGAAGAACTCGTCCGCACCGGCGGTCTCACGCTCGCCCGCGTTGCTCCGCTCGCCGCCGCTCAGTCCGAGGCTGTCGCTCGTCCCAAAGGGCCTGAAGGCGAGAAACCCGAGTTGGTCGACGAAGCCCGTGACGGCGCCGCTGACGATCTCAAGCTGATCTCCGGAATCGGCCCGAAGCTGGAGCAGAAGCTCAACAGCATCGGCATCTGGCACTATGACCAGATCGCATCCTGGTCTCAGTCCAACATAGACTGGGTCAACGCAGCGATATCCTTCCGTGGCCGCATCGAGCGCGAGCGCTGGGTGCCGCAGGCGAAGCAGCTATTGCAGGACGCCGCCTCGGGACTTGAGCGCGAGCCGGAAAGCAACGGCGCCTAGGCTTTAGACTTGTCGGCGAGGCCCTGTGCCTGTGCTTCCCAGTCGTTGCGGCCATCGAAGTTCACGATCCGCACTGCCCGGAACCCTTTGGGGTCGTCGAGGCATCGCAGGTTTACGCTGAACCCGTCTGGGTTCGAACGCGGCACGTAGAATGATTTTACTCCGCACACCGCGCAGAACAGGTGTTTCGCCGTGCCCGTGTTGAAAGTGTAAGTCGCGATATGCTCCATGCCCTTGAGCAGCCGGAAGCGCGACGACGGCACGATCAGGTGCAGGAACCCCGTCCGCGCGCACATCGAGCAGTTGCAATCCTCCACCTCGATGACATCAGGCGTCTTCACCTCGAAGCGTACGCCACCGCAATGGCATCCGCCCGCCCGCCAGGTCAGCTCCTCGGTCATGGGATAGCGCTTCCGTCCTTCCGCTTTAGCGGCAGGATCGTACAATACCGGAAAGCTTGTCGCGATCCAGATTCATCGAGATCAGCACGAAGCCGGTAACGCCGTTGGTGTCCGCCTCGGTTGTTGCGACCTGGAACTTGGTTGCTCCTGTGACGACGTCAAGGAAGCGCGGTGACAGATCGATCGTGAGCTGGATGTTGCCGTGCTCGGTCATCTTCGGCGGATCGATGATCTCGTAGGGCTGCAGCTGCACGCTGCGGATGTCGGCAAAGCCGTCCGGTCGTTGCGAGTCCATTTGCCAGATGGCTGTCAGTCCCTTACCGGCAAGCTCGACCACGCGCGGTGCGTCGATCGGCCCCGTGCTCCGCCGTGAGTCATGCACGATCCAGAGATAGAGCTTCGGCGCCGCGGTGCGGTTGCAGTAGATCTCGGCCTTGTCTTCCTTCCACTGGTTGCCCTGCCTGTAACGGAGGAAGAACTGGCCTTGCGCGTCTGTCTGGAACTCCCAGGACTCTGTCTTGTACTCATAGACGATCTTGTATTCCTTGAGCTTGTCCTCGGAGAGCGCGTTCACGGCCTCTGGGCCAGCGCGCGACATCTCGGTGAGAAAGATCGGATCCACGCCCATAGAGCGGACATATTCCACCACCGCGCCGTTCGCGATCTGCACCATCGTCAGCGCTTCATCAAGCTCCGGGCAATAGGTGACGTTCGGCATTGCCACCCACGGGAATTGCTGCAGCGCCTTGCGCTTGTCGACGCAGTTCATACTCACCTGGTGAACTGCGAAGATCGACCCAGGCCGCACCTCGCGCTTCACCCCGCCCAGGAAGGCGAGGGAGCAGGCCGACACGCAATAGCCCGGATAGACCCGGCTGAACGCATCGAGATCGATCGTGTTCGCTTCATCGGCGTTGCGCGTGTTTTTGGCTACGGCCGTGTTCAGTTTGGCCTGCCGGATCATCTTTCCGACTTCCATGCCGGAGGCGAGGTCGCCGCCCAGCGAGTTCATGTAGATCATGGTCTCGGGCGTTACCTGATCCCCGG
>JBGAKC010000048.1:0-31944 GCA_044224605.1 Hyphomonadaceae bacterium | reverse complement strand
TTCTCCAGCGGACTCCATCAGGGCCAGCGGCTCGTTGCGCCGCGCAAACAGGCCGGACAGATGACCGCACCCGACAGATCTTCAGCTCGGCTCAATTTTCCCCTTGCAGCTCAGGGGCCGTCCACAGATGACAGCACCCTTGCCTTCAGTCTTGCGATGCAGGGTCAAACTGCAAAGTCGCAGGCAGAATTTGAAAAAGCATTTGCAAAGGACCCTTCCAGCTGGCGCGTATGGATCTTTCCTGCCGTATTTCTGAACGCTGGAAATAGCGCCGAGCTGCTCAAGTCGCACCCCTCGGCAATCCGGCAGGCGACCATCGATTGCTGGAACGAAATCAATATGGCGGCGGTGGCAACCACCAAGACGAAACGGATCGCCGGCGCCGCACGAGTCAAAGCCTGCGGAAAAAGCGGAGATCTCGATGCCTATCAGGAATTGGCAGCACTTGCTGCTCTAGGCGATCTCGACTCTGCCTTTGAGTTGGCTGAGCAACCATCGTTCGAATCTCACGACGCCATATTTGCGCCGACATCACAAGACCTCCGCGCTGATCCGCGTTTCGAACCACTGGTACAGAAGCTTGGCCTCATGTCTTACTGGAAGGCTACTGGCTCACGTCCCGACTTCTGCGAGAAGGAGGCCCTGCCATCGTGCGACGAACTCGGAGGAAGTAGCGACAATCAGTAGGAACAGGCACAGTTCGCCCAGCGACCGCAAAGGGCCCCAAATTCGCACCCACCCGATGATGTTGCCAGCGGCAGGGTCGCTCGGGGAATTGCCGTTCGCCCCTGCCCTACTGATCAGGCAGGACCTCGCCCAATAAGCGTCGTTCGTAATCTTCGGAAATCCGAGACGAGATTCGACCTTTCCGGGCCGGTCATGTAACCCTGCAATCCACACCAGCGGGGCTTGAGGCGTGACGGACGTTTTTCTCTCCTACAACCGCGAGGATCAGGCACGCGCCAAGGCTTTCGCAGAGGCGTTCGAGGCGCAGGGCTTCAACGTGTGGTGGGATATCGGGCTCAAGGCCGGGGAGGCCTATGACCAGGTGACGGAAAAGGCGTTGCGCGAGGCGAAAGCGGTTGTTGTGCTGTGGTCGAAGAAGTCAGTGGAAAGCCGGTGGGTCCGCGCCGAGGCGACGCTGGCCGATCGCAACCGGACGCTGGTTCCCTGCATGATCGAGGCGTGCGAGCGGCCGATCATGTTCGAGCTGACGCAGACAGCGGACCTGACACACTGGCAAGGCGAGACGACTGATCGGGTCTGGCTGGGCTTCCTCGCGGATGTCGCGCGCTTCGTCGGGCGGCAATCCACGCTGTCCCCGGCCGCGCCTGCAGCGCCGATGCAGGCGTCGGCGATGGCGGCCGCCAAGCCCAGCCAACGGGCCGTCCGGCCCTCGATCGCTATCCTGCCGTTCACCAACCGCTCGACAGAGCGCGCTGACGAGGTGTTCGCCGGGGGCATGGGGGAGGACATCGCATCCGCGCTGTCGTTGGGGCGCGGCATCAAGGTGATCTCGCAGAGCGCCACCTTCGCCTACCGCAGGAACACCTCGGACCTGCGGACGATCGGGCAGGAACTGGGCGCGAAGTATTTCCTGGAGGGCAATGTGCGGCGCGTCGGCGCCAGTCTGCGCGTCACCGCGCAGCTGGTCGAGGCGGAGAACGGCGCGATCCTGTGGACGCAGAAGTTCGACCGGCCGCTGGCCGAACTCGCAGAGCTGCAGGAGGAGCTGGTCGAGGAGCTGGCCGCCAACCTCGGCGTGCAGATCCAGAAGGTCGAGATGGAGCGGGCGCTCAAAAAGCCGGGCGACATCACGGCCTGGGAGGCGGTGATGCGGTCATGGGCGGCCTATGCCCGCATGACGCCCGAGAGCATGGCAGTCGCCGTCGCGGAGGCGCGGCGGGCCGTCGCCCTCGCCCCCGATTATGCCGTGGCGCGCGGGACGCTCTCCATGGCCCTCGCCCTCTCCTTCAACGCGACGGGGTTCCGCGACCGTGCGCTGATCGAGGAAGCAGTCGGGCACGCCGAAGTGGCGCTGCGCTTGAACCCGAACCATCCTTCCGTGCTGTTTCAGGTGTCGAACACCTTCCTCAACGCCCAGCGATGGACGGAGGCCCATGCTTGCGCAGAACGCGCTGTGGAGCTCAACCCCAGCCTGGTCGATGGGCGGCAAGCGCTAGCGTGCACGCTGAATCATTTCGAGCGTTATGACGAGGCGCTCGTCGAGTTGGCGGAGGCCGAGCGGCTGGCGCCGCGCGCCTTCCAGCAGCTTTTCACCTATTGCCACCGCTGCTGGGCCCTCTACGGACAGGGCCGCGTGGAAGAGGCGTTGGAGAGCGGGAGCGTGGCGGTCCGGCTCGATCCGACCGGCCATTTCATTCTGATGACGCTCACGGTGTTCCTGCAGGCGCTCGGGCGCGCAGAGGAGGCGCGCGACATGTTGCGCAAGACCCGCGCGCTCCGGCCTGGCGAGCCGCGGGAGTTCTGGGTCGGCCTCGCCCGCGGCAGCTACATGTCCGAGACGATGTTCAAGTCCTACTCGCAGCATTTCATCGATGCGTGGAATGCGACGCCAGTGGAGGCTTGATGACGACGCAGCCCGAAGGGCTCTTCCCGGTCACGCAGCAGACGGTGCTCGCCGCGTTCGACTGGGTGTTCGCGCCGTGGATCAAGGAGATGGGGTTCACCGACTTCGTAGTGCGCGAGGGCTATTGCTCGATGCGGCTGCCGATGAACGACAGGCTGAAGTTCGTCTCCGGGGCGGTGTGCGGGCAGGCGCTGATGGCGGCGATCGACACAGCGGCGGCGTTGGCGACGGCGACCACGCCGAGGTCCAGCAGGGGCACGGTGTATCAGCACACGCATTTCCTGCGTCCCGCCGCGAACGATGATTTCAGGATCGAAGCAACCGTGAGGCGGTTTGGCAAGGCTAGCGCCTATATCGATTGCAGCGTGACATTCGAGGGGTCCGGAGAGCTGGTCGCCCACGCGGTGCTGGAGTTTGCGTTCTGACCTCCGCGCCCGAGCTGCCGTACGCTGACTGGCCGCGTTGGGCCCCTGAACTCGGAGCCCACCTCTTCCTCGCCTACGGCTGAGCCGGTCCTCATTTGCCGTTCGGCGCTTCCCTCGATGTCAGGCAGGACCTCGCGAATTCCGTTGAAAAACTCCGCAGCGGCATGAAATCGATGCTGCATCACGCACGATCGAACTCACGAGAAGACATTCGTTGAATCGATCTCGCGGAAAAAAGTCCCCGTCGCGCAATTTCTCTTCTGCGCTTCACCACTCAAAATAGTTTTTCAACGGAATTCGCCAATTGCAGACAATCGACTTTCTGACCCACACTACATGTCACAATGCGGTGCTGCCTTCCCTGCTTTCGCCGGTGAAGCCCTCGAAGGCCGGGAAAGAAGTCCGATGGAGAACGAGATATGACGCCAATCCAAATCACCGCCGAAAGCTGGGCAAGCGGGCAAATTGCCCCTCGTTTCGTCAACCCGCCGATTTCGAAATTTTTGCAATCGAAGTTCGAGAGCCACAATCTTGAAACTGGCGTTCTGCGTCTCTCATTCCCGACCAAACCCGAGTACGCAACGCCCGCCGGCACCGTGAATGGCGGCATTATCACCGCAATGCTCGACGATGCGATGGGCCCGTTATGTCTGGTCCTTAGCGGCGGGACTAAGGTCTGGGCCAGCACCGACTTGCATACCCAGTTCTTCAAACCCGTCGCAATCGGGCCACGCTGCTATGCCGAAGGAAGAATAGATCGCATGGGACGAGCTGTAGCGTTTGCAAGCGCGGTCTTGCTCAACGAGAAGAACGAGATCTGCGCAAAGTGTGTGCACACCGCGCAGCTGATAGATTTGCCGCAAGGGACGGCGGCATGAGCGCGCTTCTGTAGCCCATCTTCCGGTGCCAAACGGCGGCTTTGGGCCCCTAAGCTTCCGTGATGCATGTCTGCACGCCGACTGTAGCTGGCGTTAGTGTTCTCCTGCCAGCTGCCGATCATAGTCTGCGCTGTCGTAGTGGCCGAGCGATTCAGAAACGAGGCCGTCCGACCCGAGGCGCCAGTCTTCGTAACCGCTTACTTTCACGGATCGGCCCGTTCCGCCCGGGCCCGTGTTCTTGCCAGTGAGTGTCCATCGAAAGATCACGCGGTCGCCATTCTTCTCAATGCCGTCGCTGGAAACGTGCAGGTCGGGAAAGGCCGTCATGAAGCTCTGTGCGGCGTCGGTGATGGCAGCGCGCCCAACCGAGGGCGGATTGTCATTGATCTTGAGCGAGCCATTCTCGGCAAAGAAGGAAGCAACGCTGCTGGCCTTCTGGCTAGACCAGGCTTCGCCATAGCGTTTCGCGAAATCACTCAACTCACTTGACATCGATTGCTCCTGAGCATGCGCCGTCGCGGCCGGAGACCGGGCGTCGCAGCCTCCGAGAAACAAGCAAAGAGCCAGCGATCCGATCGAAAACGAAATACGTTTCGTCCTGTTGTCCGCCCGGAACTCCGGAAATGTTGGCCGATCTGCCGCGTGACCGCAATGGCACCCCAAGTTAGCCAAGCGCAAATTGTGGCGATCCGGCTGAGTCCGCCAATAGCTGCCAGTCAGAGACCGTGCTGCGTTGCGGCAAGAGCTCGCCCAGAAACGGTCGGTCGGCGCTGCGATCTCCTTTGCTACGCAACGCTCATTCCAATGTGATGCGAGCGGTGTCAGCGACAGGGTCGAAGGGTCGTTCAAGGAGCGCGTTGTAGAGAGGCAAGGCAGGCACGACCTTTTCCGTCAAGAGGGCATCCAAGTCCTCCCACCGCCGCCAACGCTCGACGAGAAAAAACGTGTTTGGTGCGGCCTGCTTGGAACTGTCAAATAAAGTGCATGCGGTTCGACGGGGCTTTCGACGCGCCTCCGGCCATCACGCCACCGCCCTGCTCCAGACAGATTCCGAACGTGCGCGCAGGACACGCATCGCGCGACGGCTCAGCAGGTGCCGCTGAATGTTGAACGCGTTGTAGACAGCAGCATGCGTCTCCAGGAATTGCTGCGCTGACTTCCGACTTTTGAACCCCTGCATCTTTCGCTCGCGCCTTCGGATGACGAGATGGGAATTCTCAGCGCGGTTATTGTCGCACAACCGCCCGCGATGGTGTCGATCACTCATGCCGAGTTGATGGAGCGCAGGACCGTAGGAGCGAAGCCCATCGGTGACGATCCGCTGCGGCTCGACGTCCTGATTCTTCAACAACCGCCGCAACAATCGGAGCGCGGCGTTCGTGTCACGCCGCTTCTGCACGACCATGTCCATCACTTCGCCTTCATCATCAACAGCGCGCCAGATCCACACGCGCTCGCCTCCGATCGTGGAGACGAGTTCATCCAAATGCCAGCGCGGTGACGGCGGTTGCTTGCGACGCCTTAGATTGGCGGCGATCTTCGGTCCAAACTTCACTGTCCAAGCGCGGACTGTCTCGTAGCTCACATCGACGCCTCGATGCGCCATCATCTCTTCGACGTCGCGCAAGCTAAGCGTGAAGCGGAAGTACAACCAGACCGCGTGCTGAATCACCGTCGGCGGGAAGCGGTGGCGTTTGTACGAGATTCGCGCCATTGTGGTCTCTCCGCGAGCCGATAACTACGACCTTACCGGAGACGAAGTAGCGTAGGTCTGACAGCACCCTCGCCGCGGTTGTTGTCGCGCAGTCGGCCACGATGATGGCAGTCGCTTAGACCCAATTGCAGGAGCGCAGGGCCGTAGGAGCGAAGTCCGTCGGTGACAATCCGCTGCGGCTCGACGTTCTGATTCTTCAACAATCGCCGCAGCAATCTCAGCGCGGCTCCCGTGTCGCGCCGCTTCTGCACGACCATGTCCATCACCTCGCCCTCGTCATCGACAGCACGCCAGATCCACACGCGTTCGCCTGCAATCGTCGAGACCATCTCGTCGAGGTGCCAGCGCGGCGACGGCGGTAGTTTACGCCGCCGGAGGTTCGCAGCGATCTTCGGACCGAACTTCACCGTCCAAGCGCGGATCGTTTCGTAACTTGCATCGACACCGCGATGCGCCATCATCTCCTCAACATCGCGCAGGCTAAGCGTGAAGCGAAAGTACAGCCAAACCGCCTGCTGAATCACGATCGCGGGGAAGCGGTGGCGTTTGTACGAGATTCGCGTCATTGGGGTTTCTTAGAAGGCCGATGTTCATGACCTTGGCGGAGACTGGTTAGCGTAGGTCTGACATCACCGTATTTCCCCATGGCGGCCAGCCTCCTTCGCCAGCCAGCATGATGAATCAGAATTCGAGCGACCCCGGAATCCCAATTGATTCCTTCAAGACCAGAACCGCTCTAGCGACAGTCCGCCCGCTTCTGGCTTTCGCGCACTAGCCGCAGAGCGCCCGTTTCGTCCTGATTTGACAGGCGCTTCCTGGTCCGCAACGCGTCAAATACTCGGGTTGCATCGCCGAGTAACTTACACGCCACAGCGTTGCGATGATGCTCAATATTTAGATCGGCAAGCATCGCAAGCGCCACCGCGTAGTTGCGAGCGATGTCGGACCGATCGACGTTCGACAGGTAACGCTGGCGACGACGTTCGATTTCCTGCGCGAGCATCTTCGCGCCCTCATCGAACCGGCCCGACATGGCAAGCGCCTGCGCCTGTGCGGTCACGATGATGTTCTGCAGACGCAAACCCTGTTCATCCGCAGGTTCGCGGTCCACGAGTTCGTCCACCAGCACGCGCGCCTTGGCGAGTTCATTGAGCGCCGGCTCGATCTGACCTGCGTTCATAAAGGTCGTCGCGAGCGACCAGCGCGCCCGTGCGGTCTGGCGCAGAGCTTCGCCATTTTCGGGATTTTGACCGAGCAGGTCCGCCGCATAGGAGACCAGTCGTGAATATTCCCGGATCGCTCCGCTCATGTCGTCGCGATAATAGATGCTCTCGGCGAGTGCATCGAGCGCGCGCAGGCGCTGCAGGCGCGTTGCGAGGTCTTCCGCCCCGTCCGGAGGATCTTCAGCTCTTGGCGCGAGCTGACGGGCGAGGGCCTCAGCCTCGGCGTACTTGCCGTCCCAATTGGCGAGCACAGCGCGCTGCACCTGGATTTCACGGGTCATGGGCAAGCGGGCCTGAGGGGCCAGGGCGAGCAAGTAAGCAGTGGCTCGCTCAAGTTGTTTGCCAGCTTCGAAGATATCCTGATCGACGTTCATCGCCACGATGGCGCGGTTGAGTGCGATGCGGGCATTGAGACTGGTCAGCCTTACATTTTTGCCGGCCGGCAGCGCGCGGGCGATGGCCTCTGCTTGAGAAAGATTGCGACGCGCCACTTCGAAGTCGCCGAGGCTGATACGGCCGACGCCTGCCTGCAGCTCAGCGATACGCACGAGGCCCTCGATGGCGTCCAGCCGCACGTCTTCAGGCGCCTGCCCGTCTGCAGCGAGGACGTCGAGATAGCGTTGCCCCAGCTCAGCCATGTCTCTGCGCAGGGCCAGCGTTCTCGGGATCGCCTCCGCGCGATCATAGGCATCGAACAACAGGAAGCGGGCCAGCGAACGCACGTCATCGAAGCGCGATTCCGCCAGCCGCCGCTGGCGGTCCGCCTGAAGATACAACGACATCGACACAACGGCGGCGATCACCAGGCCGGCGATCGCCAATCCACCGAAGATGAACCGAAGCCTGCGGCGGCGATACAGCATCGCGGCGGCATAGAGTCTGTCATGGCGTTTTTCCGCGATCGGGCGGAGCGTAAGCCATGCGTGAAGATCGCGTGTTAGCGCTTCGACCGACCGGTAGCGATCACGCGCTGACGCCGCGGTCGCCCTGTTGATAATGCAAGCAAGATCGCCTCGGATTGCCCTTTGGCGATCGCGGATCCAGCGCTGGCTCCTGTCGGGATTGGCGGCAGCAACGATATCGGTCACTGGCGAGGACCAGACTGATGAACCCGGCTGTCCTCCCGTCAGGAGCACTTTGAGCACTACGCCGATTGAAAAGACATCGTCTCCCGGCGCCGGTGGCGAACCCGCCGCGCGCTCGGGCGAGGAAAATCCCGGGGTGAATGCGAGCGGCGCGCGCCCCTCCTCCGCTGATCCCTGCGAAAGCAGGCCGGCGACCCCAAAGTCCACGATTTTTGGTTCACCGGCATCGTTGACCAGAATGTTTGAAGGCTTGAGATCGGCGTGCACCACAAGGTTCTGGTGGGCGTACTCCACGGCTGCACACACCAGGATCATCGTTTCCACGATGGAGCGCACGTCCGGATTGCGCCGGACAAAGTCGGCGTCGATCGGCTCGCCACGAACATATTCCATGATCAGATAGGGCGTGTCGTCGTCGCAGACACCGCCATCAAACAATTGTGCGATGCTTCGGTGCGTCAGTCTCGCCAGCGTCCGGCGCTCTTGCTCGAATTGCTTCACCGCGATCTGCGGCATCAGTGTGGGTCTGACCAATTTGACGGCGGCCCGATGCTCGAACAGCCCGTCGTCGCGAATGCCGAGGTAAACCTCGCCCATCCCACCTTCGCCGAGCTTCCTGTCAATCTTGTATTGTCCGACCCGATTGGGCGGGGGACGAACCAGTCCCAGGAAGCCGGCGCCATTTGTCGGGAAGGCTTGCGAGGCCGCCCGATCTGCGTCCAGCAGGCGCTTGACGTCTGAAACAAGACGCGGGTCGCGCGGAAAGTGCGCGTGAAGCCAGGCGAGCCGCGCTTCTTCAGGCTGATCGATCACATCCTCGAACACATCGATTGCGCGCGGGTGAAGATCGTCGTTCACGATCAGGCGTGCCGGAGCTGCGTGACCAGCCAGGCGCGGGCGGCCCGCCACTGTCGCTTGATCGTGCTCTCCGAAACACCGTCCAGGCGTGCGATTTCTTCCAGCGTCAGGCCGCCAAAGAACCGCCGGTTCACCAAGCTTGCATGTTCCGGCTTGACCGATTCAAGCTTGCTGAGCGCCGCATCGAGATCCTCGAGGTCAACCGGGTTGCCCCCCTCACCGGGCGGCCAGCTTGTCTGTATGGGCGACGCCTGACGCTTCTGTGCCCGCCCACGACGCACTTCATCCACCAAGATATGCCGCATCATCCGGGCGGACAGGGAAAGGAAATGCGTACGCCCGATGTCGGAAAGCTCGTCCAGACCAGCGATGCGGATCGCAGCTTCGTGTGCAAGTTCGGTCGGCTGCAGGCAAAGTCGCCCACCGTCGCCGCGCAGGACAGCATGGGCGATGCGCCGGAATTCCGAATAGTGCTCCTCGAGCATCTCCGAGGATACGCGGGGCCTGTCGGCCTGCGGCCTCTCATCAATCTTGCCGGACACGCTCATCCCCAAATGGCCGCTGTGTCTTCGCCGCTGAGCCGATCTCCGCCCCCGCAGAGAGCAACTCTCATTCCTCAATACGGCTGCTTGACGCCCGCCGACCCGCTGCGGACATGCAAGAAGGTGAATTTACAACATGTTCTCAAAGAGTTGGCAACGGGCGCCGCAGCCGGGACCTGCTTCAACTCCGGGGAGAACTGCCGCGGCGATCCTCCGGCGTCCCGGCGCTGCGCGCGCAAGAATCGGCAGCATGCGTGACCCGCTTTCCGCGCAGATTTCGCAACATTGGATGGAGGCGCTGAATCCGGAGGGGACAGGCCGGACGCCTCCGCCAACTAGCGGCTAACGGGAGCGAGGCCAGGCAAGATGGGGCGGCAGGAAAAATCCGGATGCGAAAATCGCTTCCATTGGGATGCCTCGGCATTGAAAGCCGGCGCCCTGGCTGGCGCATTCGCCCTGCTGCCGGGGTGCACCAGCCTTGCTGATATCAACCACAATGGCCTTGCGGAGAATATCGAAGAGAACGCCCTGACGCTCAACGAGGCGCACACGCGCGCGATGACGGCCATTATCACGGCCAACGTGTTACGGGCGCGGGACCGCTGGCCGACGAACTACACGACACTTTCCGGGATCAAGTCCAATCCGACCCGGTCGCAGGGGGCTTCCGCCAGTCTGACGCCGCTGGGCCTCGGCAACGCCCCCGCGCCTTTCGCCAACTCAGGCGCCTTGGTGTCGCGTTCGGAGCAGGCCAATGCCGAGTATTCGATCAACCCGTTCTCCAACAGCGATCGCAGCCAGAGCCTCCTGCGTCCGATAAGCCCGGCGATCTTCGCCAACTACTGGAACGCCGGCTGGCCCCGCGACACGCTGCTCTGGCTGTTCGTGGATTCGATCCGCTACCCGGACTCGGACAGGTTCGTGTTCGTCAATGGCGACGATTTCTCGGATACATCGAGCATCGCCCTCGCCGAAGCCAACAAATTTCGCGATCTCATCGCCGCCGCCAGCCGCGGCGACATTGAATTCGGCGCGCTCGCGGCGCCATCGCAAAAGGCCCGCGGTTGCGCCGCGTTCGACGCAGCGTTCCTGCGCGCAACGCTGGGCCAAAATGTGCCGGCAAACCTCGCCTACCAGGATCTCATCAACGCTACGCAGACCCTCACTGGAAAGAAGCTTGTCCTTGCGGCCGAGGAAGCGCCCTCCTCGACTCCCGCCGATGCTACCACGCCGGTCGACCGGTTTGGCCGCAAGCTGCTGTTGTGTGACACGGCCGAGACGCGCTGGGGTTTCACTGAACGGGCCAGCGGCCGTGAGCTTGCCGAAATCCGGACACGCTCGTTCGACGACATGATCTATTTCCTTGGCGAAACCCTTCGCCAAAGCCCCAACGGCGACGAAGGCCTGATGAATGGCGTCGTGCTGTTCCATGTCTATCGCGCCACGCCGGGCGTGAACTTTGCCGTGCAGATCCGCCATGCCGGCGAGACCTACTACGTCGCGCCCCAGCATGCGGTTCCGATCGCCGGCGTTCGCGACGACCAGTCCGGAAACGTGATCGGGCTCCTCAACCAGCTCTATCAGTTCGCCCAATCCGACGACTTCCTGCGCGCGCCCGACGCCCGCCTGCGATGACCAACCAGGACCGCGTACGACATAGAGACGAGATGGAGATGACGCCATGAACCAAGAGACTGTCACCCTTCCCCAGCTCGACGTGCCCGAGTGGCTGGTCGCCCTGCTCTGGATAAACGTCGTGATATTCGTGGCATGGTTGGTGCTGACCGTTCTGGTCCGCATGCGCCGCTCAGCCAGCAACCTCACGCCGGCCGGAAGCGCCAAGGCTGACAAGGAAGCGCGACCCGACTTCCTGTCAGTCGATCGCAAGGCACGCGAGGCGCAGATCAGGCGCGGCGATGCTTTCGAGAAGGAACTCGAAAAACGTGAAGCCAAGGAAGCTGCGGGGGCTCGCGGTGATCCTTCTCCGGCGTCTTTCTGGAAACGTATCGCCGGCATCGCCACAATGCTGGTCTCGATCTTCACACTGTTGTCGACCCTCATCGGCGTCATCTTCCAGGTCGACCGCATCGGCCAGACTTTGAGCCAGGCCGACAAGATCGGCCTGCTGCTGCAGCGGTATCCGATCCCCTTCGCCGTGTGCGCCTTCGTTATCGGATACTACATCGTGAACTTCTTCCTCCGGAAACAGTGGAAGTTCACCTAGCCCCGTCTGCCCTCACCAAATTCAAGACTGGCAATCCCATGAAATCGACTCAGCTCACCGTCAGCGATCCCAAGCTCATCGCCGAGTTCATACGCCCGGAGGCCTTCCGCGCCTTCTTCGAGCGCCGCGTCGAGGTGCCCCCGGACTATCTCGGTCTTCTGATGCGCGACGGCAAATTCGTGCAAGCTTACACAGGCGCCCACTTTTCGGTCGGCGGCATCTTCAACCAGCTGAAGGGTATTATCGGCGGATCGCACTCGATCAGCCTGCTGATTGCAGATCTCAAGACCTTCCAGGTCAAGACCGGGTTTAGCTCGATCACCAAGGATGCGGTCCAGGTACAGGGTACAGCGACCATCGACCTGCAGGTCAACCCGGAGCGTCCGCAGAACATTATCGGCCTGATGAACGGTCGTACCGCCCTTTCCAAGGACGATGTGGCGGCGCGGGTTCGCGACACGCTTGTCGATCGCGTCTTCGAGGCCTCCATAGGCCGCATGAACGCGACTGAAGTGCGCGGCAATCGCGGCCTGCAAGACCTGATCCAGGCCGATACGATGAAGGAAATCGAGCGCGTATTGGGCGATCTCGGCGTGCTTATCCGTCATTCGTCGGTTGAATGGGCGCTCAACGACGCCGAGAAAGCCCAGATGGCCCGCGCCGCGGCCGAACGCCTGGCCGAAGAGACCGAGTACAAGTTCAAGCAGCTCAAGCGTGAGATGGAGCGTCAGAACGAGACCACAGAATTCCAGATCACGTCAAAATTCAATACCGACAAGCTCAACCTGAACAATGAGCATGCGCTGGAGATGCTGGTTCAGCAGCAGGAGATCGACTTTGTCGACGGCCGCGAGACCGGCAAACGGATGCAGGAGATGAAGGTCCTCGAGCACGAGATCGCGCTTCTGCAGCGCGAGACCATGTTCAGATTCCAGCAGGAAATCAACGCCGCCACGCATTCAGGCATCGACCTCAAGAAGATCGAGGCGAAAAAGCTGGAAATCGAGCGCGATGTCGCGACGCTCAACCTGCGCCATGAGCTCGAACTGAAGGTGCTGCGCGACAAGTACGAAACTGAAAGCGCGATACAGAAGGCCAAGACGGGCAAGACCGTTTCGGACATCGGTTTCGACACCCGCCGCGGCGAGGCTGACACCAAGCATTATGAGAACGCCAAGGTGCTCGAGACGCAGATTGCGGCTGACAAGGCTGCGATTGCGAAGCTCTCCGGCCTCAACGACCTGCAGTCGCGCCAGGATCGCGAGCGCGCCGAGGAACGCCTGCGCGAGGCTGAGCTCGCACACAAACGCGAGATGGAAAAGGCGCGGCTGGAAGTTCAGCGCCAGGAGATGACCTATCAGTACGCCGCCAAGATGACCCCGGAGCAGACGCTGGCCCACAATGCCGGCCTCAACCCGGCCGTGGCGAAGGTGCTGGAAGAGCAGGCCAAGGCCGCCGCCGCCGCATCCGGTAACGCGCAGGCGATGGAGGTCATGCGGCAGATGGTGGCGATGGCCGACCGCAACACGACCCAGACCGCCGAGCAGGCCAAGGCGCTGGCGCAGATGATCGTGCAGAGCTCCGTCGGCGTCGCAGGCGGTGTCGGCGCCGCCAAAGCTGCTGGCGCCTCAGGCGGCCCGCTGGCCGCCGATCATACCGTTGATTGCCCGCACTGCGGACGCGAGAACGACGCCAAGGATCGCTTCTGCGTCGGCTGTGGAAAACAACTGCGCACCTGAGGCTGGCCAGGGTCCTGATTGCCGATGACAGTCGATCGCTCCTTTGCAGGCTCCGTGGCGCCTTGCTGCTACCAGCGGGCGACCACGCGTGATGCAGCGTTCTGCGGGGAATGCCGGTCTCCTCTGCTCCGTTGCATGGCCAATGAGGAGTGCGGCGGCCTCCTGGGGCCGGATGGACTGTGTCCGGTGTGCATGGCTCCCGAACTCTATCTCGACAGCGGCGCACGCATGGATGTGAAAGCCGGCGGCGCTCTCGTTCTGCCGCTGGTGATACGCAATTCCTCGCCGGTGCGTCGACCCTTGTTCATCACCAATGTCTGGGTGCGGCAGGGGGATGGCGAACTGCGCCGGCAGGATCTCGGCTGGGAGCGCCTCGATGCGGCGGCCTCGAAGCCCGTGTTCGTGCAGACCGCTGCCTTAGAGCGTCAGGGCCGGCAACTGATAGAAATCTCGTTCTCTGTCTCCACGCGGTTTCGCTGGCGCGAGGAGAGCTTCGCATTCCGCTCGAGCCTTGAAGTAGACATCGAACAGGGCGGCAGCATCGTCATCAACCAGACCATCCACGCGGGAGGTCAGGAAGGCGGACTTGGCGGCGCCGTCAACGCGCCCATCCGGATCGAGGCGGATCCGGCGGCGACTAAGACGTCTGGCGCAACCGAGCCAACACGGCTTTCGCTGGTCCGCGCCGATGGGTTTGAGCGCCAGATGGGCATTCGCGGATATCTCACCGGGCCCAACAAGGGCGCGGTGGTGACCCGCAACGCCGTGGTGAGCTGGGTCGGCTTCTCGAAGGATGACGCCCCGCCCCCGCGGCCGGTCACGACGGCCGATTCCGCGCTGAGCGTTGGCCGCTTCCCGTCGAGAGCCGTGGGCGGACTTGTCGATGTTCATGTCGAAATCATCGACGCCAATGGCAAGACGGATGAGGCTCTGTCCCGGGCGATCTCGCGCCGGCATCTGGACTTCTTCCTGCAGAACGGGCGCCTGCGCGTACATGCCATCGGCGAGGCAGGGCTCATGGTCGGCGAGGCCCGCGTCCAACGCGATGCGTTCATGGATGTCGACGACGGCGACGTCATTCGCCTACTCCCACGCTACGCCGATGCGCTGGCGCTGAGGGTGCGGATGCGTGCCAATTTCGGCGAAATCGAAGCCATCACGATCACGCGCGACCCGGCAATCCAGGAGTCCATTCAATGAAATGCTCCAACTGCCAGGCGCAGTTGCCCGATAGTGCGCGCTTCTGCGGGTCTTGCGGAACGCAGGTGGCGCAGGCGGCGCCTGCCGCCGAGCCGAAGCTCGACTTCTCCGCCATGCAGACAATCGATCCCAATCTCGGCCAGCCGCCGAAATCGGAGGGACGGAAGCTGGAGCCTGGCGAGGTCTTCGCCACGCGTTACAAGATCACCCGCCTGATCGGCGAAGGCGGGATGGGCAATGTCTATCTTGCCAGTGACAGCGTGACCAATCGCAACGTTGCATTGAAGCTGGTGCGAGCCGACAGGCTTGGGGGCGCGGATGCGATCAAGCGGCTCATCAATGAAGGCGTAGTGTCGCGCGATATTCGCCACAGCAATGTCGTCGCCGTATACGATGTCGGCGAGGCCGACGGCACGCCGTATTTCTCGATGGAGTACATTCAAGGACGCAGCCTGCGTGCTTGGAACCGCGACAAGCTGCAGGGCGAGGCCTGGTCGCTCAGTGCGGCGGCGACGATCATCCGCGAAGTTCTCGCCGGCCTTGAAGTCGCGCACCGCGCCGGGGTTGTGCACCGGGACCTCAAACCCGAAAACGTGATGCTGACCAGCGAACCGACGGATACGTCGGTTCAGCTGAAGCTGCTGGATTTTGGCATTGCCCGCGCGCCGGGAACGGCCGGCAGCGCGACGGCGCTGGGATCGCAAGGCTACATGGCGCCCGAACAGCTGACCGCCCCCGATACGGCGCAGCCGTCAGCTGATCTCTATTCGCTTTCGGTCATGTTCTACGAACTTCTCGTCGGCGTCGTGCCGCTCAACTACTGGCAACCGCCCAGCGGCGGACGGCCGGATGTTCCAATGGCCATTGACGCGCTGATACAGAAGGGTCTTTCGCCCAACCCCCGGGCGCGCCCGCAAAGCGTGCAGGAGTACCGCACCGCCCTCGATGCGGCTCTCGCCACCCGGGCGGCCAACCCGCAAGGCCCCAATACCTGGACCGACCGCCCGGAGGTAAAGGAGGCCATCCGCGCCGCGCGCGACTTCGTCAACCACGGCTTCAAGCCAGCCACGAACGCCGAGCCCGAACGACCAAGGACCATCGTGGGCGGCGGCAAGGCCAGCCTGCCGCCGCTCAAGGCCGGTTCGCTTTGGGACTATTTCATGGCCTGCGTCACGAAGCGCTACGCCGTCGGCGGAGGCCGCGCATCCCGGAAGGAATACTGGGGCTTCAACATCGGCGCCCTAGCGCTGGTCTTCGCGGCAATCGTCGTCGATGTCGGCGCGGGTAATGTCTATTTCGACACTTACGGCAACAGCTATGGCGAAGGTCCGGTCGTCGCGATAGGAACATGGCTTGCGCTGCTGGCGCCGGCCATCGCCGTCAGCAGCCGCCGCATGCATGACCTTGGTTATTCCGGCTGGATCGCAGCCCTCGTCGCAATTCCCGGCATTGGCAATCTCCTCGCGATCGTGATGGGGCTACCCGCCGGCGCGCGCGGAGCGAACGCCTACGGTCCCGACCCGCTCGCTCCGGGTGGCAGCGCATGAATTGCTCGGCCTGCCAGACAGCCGTGTCGGAGACTGATCGCTTCTGCGGCAACTGCGGCCGGGCGCTCGTCGCTGACAAGCCTGCGGCCGCAGACATGTCCAGCCTCTACACGGTTGACTCAGGCATCCGGCCCGCTCCATCGCCGCCGCCATCCGGGCTGGCGCCGGGCGCCGTCATCGCCAACCGTTATGAGCTCCGCGCCGCGCTGTCGTCCTCGGGCCCGACGGACACCTATCTCGCCCATGACCGGCTGACGGGCAGTGATGTAAACCTCAGTATCCTACGCCCCGATCTGCGTTTCGGTGGCAAGATGCGCGAGGGCTTGCTGCGCGATGTGGCCGCTGCCCGCGACATCCGCCACAGCAACATCGCCGCCGTCTACGATGCGGGCGAGGCCGATGGCGTCACCTATGTTTCGACCGAAGCCGTCGCGGGCGACACGCTGCGGGAGTGGAACCGCCAGCAGCTGATGTCCGGCGCCGAACTTGGCATGACCTCGATCTCCGCGATCATCTTCGCCATCCTCGATGCGATCATGATAATACACATCCGCAAGCTCGTGCGGGTGGACCTCAAGCCCGACAACATCGTGCTGTTGTCCGATCCTGCACAGCCAGGCTTCCAGCTGAAGCTCGTGGATATTGGACTGCCCTATGGCCAGGGCGCGGATACGGCGGCGACGGGGTTTGCCGCCAATCCCTATCGCGCGCCCGAGGCGATGACGGCGGCCGGCAGCGACCTTTCGCCGACTGCGGACATCTATTCCATCTCCATGATCTTCTATGAACTGATCACCGGCGTTCCGATAGCGGGCCATTGGCAGGCGCCGAGCGGCGGCCGCAGTGATGTCCCCGTCGCCATCGACCAGCTGATCCAAGATGGTTTGTCCAACAACCCGCGCCGCCGTCCGCAATCGATCCAGGACTACCGGGACGCGCTGCAGAAGGCGCTCGGTGAGGACCCGAATCCCGCGCCGCCGCGCCCTCGCCCTGGCTCGGGTACGGGGCCCAAGCCCAGCCCCGGGCCCACGCCGGAACCTGGTCCGGCGCCAGAACCGGTCATTGTCGACACCTGGAAAGTGCCGGACGTCCTCGTGCCAATCCTCAAGACCATCAATATGCCGTTCGTGCTGATCATGATGGTGGTGCAGAACATCGTCAGCTGGATCGAACTGCTCGCCTTCTCCGGTCGCGGTTACACGCTTGGGCAGAAACGAGCCGCGCGTGGCTGGATCACGGCAGGGTTGAGCTTCGTGCTGATCGCCGTCATCGGCGTCGCCATCTGGGGGGGCCTCGCCTGGTTCAACAATCGCGAACAATCACAGCTCGCTGGCGCGTCGGGCGGTCTGGACGCACCAAGACCGCCGCTCGACGATATACCCGAACCACTTGTCACGCCCGTTCGGCCCGATCCCGAACCACCTGCTCCCGTCCAGTCCACCCCGGTCAACCCGTTCGCCGCCTTCAACGGCTACTGGACCGATGATTTCGGCGGTCGCTGGACCGTGCAGGTCAACGATCGGGGCGAAGCGGAAGGGAGGGCGACGAAGGGCATGTTCGCCGGCATGGAGCTGGCCGGGGAGTTCAACGGTCGGGATTTTGGTTTTGCAATCGGCAACGCCTACAGCTCGGGCGGGGGCTCCGGGGTGTTTGATGGCGGCTGCCACATCAACTACCAGACGCTCGATCCTTACGGCTCAGGGCAGCTGATCAACGCCCAGCTCCACATCAATCACCAGGCCGGAGCGTCCTGCCCATGACCGGACCTGGGGCCACCTACTGCCCGCAATGCGGCGCGGTTTACGACGACAACCGCAAGGCCTGCCCCAAATGTTCGGTCAAAGCCGACGCGGGCGCGCCTGGCTGGGAGCCTGCCGTCTGGATCTGCAGCCGATGCGGCGCGCCCAACTCGACAAATTCCAGCCACTGCCGCGCATGCGGCATGAGCAGTCAGTCAACATCCAACCGAGGGGAGGTTTCTGTGATCCCGGTGACATTTGTACGGAAGTGGATCTGCACCAATTGCAAGACCCTGAACGATGCAGAAGCGAACGCTTCGGCCTGCGGGGCCTGCAACGATCCGCGGGGTTCCGATGAGCCGGACTTCCCCGTTCCTGGCGCCCAGGCAGGCGCCTATGGCGACTGGATCTGCCCAAAGTGCGGTGCACGCGGCGTGGGCGCGGCGAACGTCTGCACCCAGTGCGGCGCCAACCTTGGTCCAGGCGCGATGAGCAGCGCACACCGCAACCTCCATGGCCTCCTGTTCGAGCCGCGCCCGTCGCCTGCGCCGACATGGCGCCCGCCCATGGGCTCGCCCCCGGACAAGGTCGACCTGCGCCAATACTACACTACCGTCGAGGACCAGCAGACGACATCGTCGTGCGCGGCCAACGCAGTCGTCGGAGCGCTGGAGTATCATCAGGTTCGCATGGGCGGGAAAGTGAAAGACCTGTCGCGTCTGTTTATCTACTGGAACGCGCGCCGCATGGCTGACAAGGAGGGGGAAGACGCTGGCTGCACGATGCCGCTCGTGATGGCCGCCACGCTCGGCTACGGCGCCTGCCGCGAAGAACTCTGGCCGTTCGACAAGACCAAGCTGACGGAACGCCCGACTCAGGAATGCTACAACGACGCCGGGTCCTATGAGGCCGTCTCCTTCGCTCGCATCACGCCCGGCGAAAACGCCCGCGCTGCCGTCGCGGCGGGACTGCCTGTGATCTTCGGCGCCTGGTTCCCTGGCAACATGTACGATGCCGCGCAGACCACCGGGGTGATGCCCGGACCAGCCGAGCAGAAGGAGCAGCCTGGCGCCGGGCACTGCATGGTGATCGTCGGCTACGATCATCCCGCGCAGCAATGGATCGTACGCAATTCGTGGGGCGCGAACTGGGGGGACAAGGGGTATGTGCGCATCCCGTACGCCTCCATGGAGGCATATACGCCTCCCGACTGCTTCTGGGTAATCGGTGCGATCGAACAGACGCAAGGCGCGCTGCAGGGCTCATCGATGAAGGATACGCTCAAGACGATCGAGAAGACCGCCAAGCAGGTCATGAACGAAGCGATCGGCCGCAGGGATGCGCAATTGCGCGCCGAGCGCGCGGCAGTTAGCGCACGCGCCGGCAGCATCGGCGCATCACCACGCGGCAACTCGACGCCAGCTGCTGCGCGCGGCTATCAGGGCGCACCCCTGCCCGTCGCTGCACGCCGGCTGGACGGATGTCTGTTCGAGACGCGCCGGCCACTGGCGCCAACGCTGGTGACGCTGCTTGGCAACAACGTGCCGCAGGCGATTGACTTGCGCCAGTTCTGCTCGCCGGTGGAAGACCAGGGGCAAAGTAATTCGTGCACCGCCAACGCTACAGTCGGCGCACTGGAATACCACCAGCGCCGAAGCGGCGGCCAGGTGACCGATATCTCGCGACTGTTCGTATATTATAATGCTCGCAAGATGGCCGATGCGCAGGGGCAGGACTGCGGCAGCTTCATCCACCACGCGATGGCGGCGGTCCTGGCCAACGGCGCCTGCGAAGAACAGGTCTGGCCATTCGATCTGAGCCAGGTGCTGTCCCAGCCCACACAGGCCGCCTACCAAAACGCCATGCAGCACGAGGCAGTGCAGTACGCACGCACCATGCTGGGCACGGCGGTGGTGCAGGCGCTGGCGGCGCAATTGCCGGTCGTGTTCGGCACCTATGTTCCCGGGCGCTTCTACGAAGAGGCCACCAAGACGGGCATCATGCCCCCACCGGCCGAGCGCTTGGACCCTCCCGGCGGCGGCCATGCAATGCTGATCGTCGGCTACGACCTTGCCTCAAAGACCTGGCTGATTCGCAACTCCTGGGGCGCCAACTGGGCCGAGCAGGGTTATTTCCGGATGCCCTTCGCGACAATGGAAGCCTATTCCTCGCCCGACCACTTCTGGGCGATCGGCGCCATCGAGAGCAAGCAGGGCATGTCGCTGTCGGGGCCTTCGCCGCATCAGTCGGCGCAGGCCATTCGCGACCACGCCCCCGCGGACCTACGCGAGGCGCTTGCCAAGCTGCGCGGGGACCTGCGTTCCGACCTTCAGAGCGAACTCGATAAGCAGAAAGCCGACATCCGTACACGGCTGCGCGGAGACAAGCCCTAGCCGACATGGGAGAGGAAGGGAGCTGTCACGTTGAGCCGCAACACAAAATCTCTTGCTAGACGCGGGATTTCGCTTATGCGACGGCCCCCGCCCAGACAGAGTCCGCCCGCGCCCTGAAGATGCGGAGCATCGGCCGGCTGATCATGTGGCGCTGAAAATCGAACGCGTTGTAGACCGCCGCGTGCGTCGTCAGAAATCGCTGCGCTGAATTTCGGGACTTGAACCCAAGCATCTTTCGCTCGCGCCGTCGGATCGGCAGATGTGAATTCTCAGCGCGGTTGTTCTCACGCAAGCGACCGGGACGATGAACCCCCTCCCTGCCGAGCGCCCGGAGCGCCGAACCATACGATGCAAGCCCATCGGTGACGATGCTCTGCGGTTCAACTGGTTGGCTGCGAAGCAGCTGCTTCAGCAGTTTTAGCGCTGCGCGCGTGTCGCGCTTCTTCTGCACGACGAGATCAAGCACATCGCCTTCATCATCGACAGCGCGCCACATGAACACACGTTTGCCGCCGATCTTGCAGACCATCTCGTCGAGATGCCAGCGGGCGATGGCGGAAGTGAACGCCGGCGCAGATTGGCCGCATCTTCGGGCCGAACTTCACAGTTCAGGCGCGGATCGTTTCGTAACTCACGTCGACACCACGCCGCGCGAGCATTTCTTCGACATCGCGCAAGCTGAGCGTGAAACGGAAGTGCAGCCACGCCGCGTGCTGAAGGACCTTTGCCGGGAAGCGGTGCCGTTTGTAAGAGATTCGCGTCATTGGGGTCTCCCGAAGGCCAATGAACACGGCCTACCAGAGAGCGGTTAGCGTAGGTCTGACAGCTCCGCCAGGAAGACCAGGTTCTTCTGACCAGTTCCGGAAAATCATAGAAAATAGCCGATTTTGGCAGCGTTTCAGCGCGTGCACGCGTCTCTCGTCCGGCCCTTGTCCGCTGTCCCGAGTGAATATCAGGGCGTCGTCTCTGCGGCCTGCAACAACGGTCCCATTGCACGTATGTCGCTCAGACCAAACTATTCTCCAACGGTCCCACTTCGCGCGTACTGCCCCGAACCCGAGAGATCGGGTAGCAGAAACCCGCATGTCGCCCAGACCAAAACTCGTCTTCGCCGGTCCCCTTCAACGCCCCTGCCCGGCCATTCGTGAGACCACTTAGCGGAACCCCGCATGTCGATCCGGCCCAAACTCGTACTCGGCAGCGAGGCACACTCAGTATACGAGGCCTTGCGTCGAGAACGGAGAGCTGTCCGATCCGGGCCGGAAGAACCCGATCAGGTTTCCGTCTGGATCGCGCCCAAACGCAATCTGCCCCCCGTCCATCGGCGAGGGCGCTGCAACGCGGAGGCCGCCCGCCTCCTCCAGCCTCTTTAGCGCCAAAGCTGGATCGGATACGTCGAATACGACCATGTTGTGGCCCAAAGCCTCTAGCGGCCGAGCCTCAGTCGGGGGAATCGGCGCCGGATTGAGGTATTCCCAGATCTCAAGCTCCAGATTGCCAACCTGAAACCAGGCAACATCGAGCTTCAAGTCATCAACATTGGCGGTCACATCCAGCGTCTTGTTGACGAGGTTCGATCTGCGCTCACGCGGAGCCTTGCCCAAGACGGCAGAATAGAAGGCGACTGTGCGATCGATATTAAGGGAAGCGATTGCGACGTGCCGCATGCGGTGATCGAATGTCAGATTGTCGAGCAGCAGTTGCTCGATTTCGATCATCGTCCCGTCTGCGTCACGAAGATAGGCATACTTGACGGGAACGTCTGGCCTCAACTGCACCAGGTCTCCAGTACGAGAGAGTGGCTTTCCTCCCGCCGCGACGAACTTCGGGAATATCGGCTTGCTGTCAGGTGACTGAAAGCAGACATGCGTAATGCCGGGTCCCTGCACAGGCACAACACCTGCGGCTTGCGCGGCTGCAGCCGGCCGATCAAACTGCATCAACCTGATCTGGCCGCTGTTGCTGCGAAGCGTTCGTGTCTTTGCGCTGATCTTCTTTCCGGCAATCCGATCTAGCGCGATCGCGCGCAGTTCGCTTTGATCGACCTCGAGCAGCCCACCCGCGCCTGCAAAATATTCTGCCGTCCTGTCGATGTTGCTCACTGAGATGCCGATATAACTGATGCCGCGAACGACCGGACCGTCGTTGGTCTGCAACGCTGCTTCTGCGGTCGTACTTGAACAACCACCGGCAGCCACGGCGCCAAAGGCGATTAGCGTGCCAAGCGCGCTGCGTCGGTCGAACATCATCCGTCTACCCTCCCGGTTGCTCACTGCTGCATTGCAGACGCGAGGCACGAAACAGGCGCTGCGGGCAGTCTTGCCAAGCGAGTAAAAGCGCTATTAGACTAATCGTCAATAGCGGTTATTGCGCCGCCAGGTTTTTGAGATCGAACCCATGGCATCGCCGCGCCAGTCCAAGACCCGCACGCGAATGGCGCCCGAAGAGCGGCGCGGGCAGATTCTCGAATGTGCGGCGCGCTTGATCACGTCTGAAGGGCTCGATGTCCTGAGCATGGAACGCGTTGCCGAAGAAGCGGGCGTCTCGAAGGCGCTGATCTACGCCTACTTCGAAAGCCGTAAGGGTCTGCTTGCGCAGCTTCTTGAAGCCGATCTGAACCGGATCCAGGCAGAACAGGCTCGTGCTGCACAGGGCGCCCAGACATTTCCTGAACTGGTGAAGGCGACGACACATATCGCCCTTTCCGAAATCGAGCGGCGCGGACCGCTTCTCCGCCGTCTTCTGAACGAACCGAGCCTGACTGGCGCTGTCGGACTGGTTCGGATGCGAGGACATGACGCAAACGCCCGGTACCTCGCCAAACGCATTCAGCGTGAGTTTGACATCACCTACGCTGACGCCCTGAAACTAACCGAAATCGGCCTCGGGCTAACGATTGCCGCAGGTGAACTGATCCAGCGTGGCGGCGCACTCAGGGAAGATATCGAGGAGACGACCTGCGCCATGATCATCGGAGCCGTCCGCGCTGGCGCCGAAAAGATTCGCGCCAAAAATTGAAGCAGGCGCCTCCAAGTCAAACACTTTGCTGGATAGTCGAGGAAAGAACACCATGGATCTGGGTCTGAAAGGCAAGCGGGCGATCGTCACCGGCGCCACGAGAGGGATCGGCCGGGCCGTCGCGCACAGTCTTGCGCGTGAAGGCGTCGACATGGCAATTTGCGCGCGGACTGAGTCAGGCGTCGCCGACACCTTGAATTCGCTGCGCGCGCTGGGCGTGCGCGCATTCGGCGCCGCGCTCGATGTACGCGACCGCGACGCCTTCATCAGCTGGCACGCTGCCGCCTCAGCGGAGTTGGGCGGCATCGATATCGCCATCTCAAACGTGTCCACGCGCCCCACCCTCTCGGGCGAAGATGGATGGCGGGAAGCGTTCGACACGGACTTTCTTCAGCACATACGCTTTGCCGAGCTTTCCCTTCCTTTGCTCGCGGCAGGGAAGGATGCGTCGCTGCTGTTCGTTTCGTCGATTGCTGCGACACTGATGGTGCTGCCCCCCGGCGAAAGCGCCTACGGCACAATGAAGGCTGCGTTGATTTCCTACATGGGCCAGCTTGCGGCGAAGCATGGCTCCAACGGCGTCCGGGTGAATGCGGTCTCTCCGGGGCCGATCTTTTTCGAGGGTGGTGTGTGGGACCAAATTCGCAAGCATCAGCCAGACCTGTTCAACCGCGCCGCCCAGATGAGCGCGCTGGGCCGCCATGGCCGGCCTGAGGAAGTCGCCGACGCCATCGCTTTCCTTGTCAGCCCGCGGGCGAGCTTCGTCACCGGTGCGAATCTGCGGATCGATGGCGCGATGGTAAAGACGGTGAATCACTAGGCGACCGGCACGGACAGCTTTCGCTCCCGGGCAAACCTGAAGGCGAACAACGATGAGGCATCAGCGCAGTGAGGTTTGTGCAGAGAGCGAACGACGCCCGCGCCGCTTGCGGATGCTTGCCTCCGTGTGGGTGTTGCCAGCATTGCTGACCGCATGCATGCAGCAACCACAGCCCGCGACTGTCGCAACGGCTGCAGCGCCTACATCGTCTGGCGCTGCCATTTATGAACGGGCCTGTGCAACCTGTCACGATGGCGGAGCCATCCAGGCCCCCCGGCGCGAGTCGCTGGCCGCGCTAAGTCGCGAGCGCATTCTCGCGGCCATGACGACCGGGATCATGTCTGCGCAAGCGAGCAGCCTTTCGTCAGAGGAAAAAGAAACACTGGCTGCGTATCTCCCTGCCCCCCAAACGCAGGCAGGCGCTCCGGCAAGCCGCTGTACGGCAACGCCTGCGGAGGCGTCTGCGCCGGGCAAGGTGTTCGACTGGGGGATGCGCCCGGAGAACTGGCGCGCTGTGGGCAAGGACCAGACCTCGGTCAGCGCTGAAAACGCCAGCGACCTGAAGCTCGCATGGGTCTTCGCGTTCCCCGGCTCGACGCGCGCGCGCGTGCAGCCGACGGTCGCGGGCGATGTCCTGTTCACTGCTGACCAGTTCGGAACCGTTTACGCACTTGACGCTGCAACGGGATGCACCCGCTGGACGGTTCAGTCGGACAAGGAAATCCGTTCGCCACTCATTGTTGGCAAAAATGCAGCCGGCGAACCGGATGCACTCTACTTCGGTGACATTGCCGGCCAGATTCACGCAATCGACCTCGCTACGCGGCGGATTGTCTGGACCGTGCGGCCCGACGCGCACCCTCAGGCAACGATCACCGGAGCAATACGCCTGCACAAAGGGCGCCTCTACGTGCCGATCTCGGCGCTTGAGGTTGTTGCAGCGATGGATGGCGCCTACGCCTGCTGCACGTTCCGTGGCGCGGTGGCCGCGCTAGACGCGAAGACAGGGACGACCGTCTGGAAAACGTACACCATTGCCGAGGAACCCAAGATTCAAGGAACCAATCGTGCGGGCGTGAACCAGCTCGGTCCCTCTGGCGCGCCCGTATGGTCGACACCCACAATCGATGAGAAGCGAGGTCGCCTGTATATCGGCACAGGCGAGAATTACTCCCACCCAGCCACGACTACGAGCGACGCGATCATGGCGCTCGACCTTGCCTCTGGACAGATCGTCTGGAAATTCCAGGCGACGGAGAACGACATCTGGAACGCTGCATGCCCGTCAGGTCCCAACTGTCCGGTGAACACCGGACCAGACTACGATTTCGGTGCAGCGCCGATCCTCGTGGAATTGGCCGACGGTCGCTCCATCGTTCTTGCAGGCCAGAAGTCGGGCAACGTCTATGGTCTCGACCCTGACAAGGGTGGCGCTGTCGTCTGGAAGACGAAGCCAGGGCGCGGCGGAATCATGGGTGGCGTTCACTGGGGCATGGCTACGGATGGGATGACGCTGTTCGTGCCGATCTCGGATCTCTCGGCTTATCCGAAAGACGCTCACTTGCCCGCTCAGTCCGGGATGCACGCGCTCGATATCGCAACGGGGAAAGCCCTGTGGTCGACCGTCCTGCCGAACGTTTGCAACGGCGCAAAATGGCGCTGTTCGCCTGGTGTGTCCGCCGCCGCGACCTTCGCCCCGGGAGTAGTGTTTGGTGGCTCGCTTGATGGTACGCTGCGAGCATTCTCTGCGCGCGGTGGCGAAGTTCTCTGGACCTTTGACACAAACCGACAGTTCGAAGCCGTGAACGGCATTACGGGCGCCGGCGGATCCATCGACTCGAGCGGCCCGGTCGTTGCGGGCAAGTTTGTCTATGCCACCTCTGGATATGACAAGTTTGGTCAGAAGGGCGGCAATCTTCTGCTCGCATTCAATGTGGGCGACTGACGCCAGCTAGCCTGCTCATGCCCCTAGCGGGCCATGATCCAGGCGCGGCAGAACATGCCTCGCGACCAGGTCAGCTTCCGCAGCGTGCGGGTAGCCGGACAGGATGAATGCATCGATGCCGATAGCGCGATAGGCGTAGAGTTTTGCAACAACCTGATCGGGATCGCCGACAATCGCAGCACCGCAACCCGAGCGGGCCCTGCCAATGCCCGTCCAGAGATTGTCCTCAGCATACCCATCGGCGCTAGCCATATCCCGCAGCTCCGCTTGACGGCGCACGCCATAGGAACCGCTATCAAGGGATCGCTCCCGAATCCTGGCGCCTTCAGCGTCATCGAGCCGGCTCAGCAGTCGCTCCGCGGCGAGCCGCGCTTCAGCTTCACTCTCCCGAACAACGACGTGGACGCGGTAGCCGAATTTGAGCTTTCGGCCCCGCTTCTCCGCGCGCGCAGACAGATCGGACACAATCCCGCGGACAACATCCATCCGGTCCGGCCACATCAGGTAGACATCCGCCGCTTCGGCCGCCGCCTCTCGCGCGTCCTCGGACAGACCACCAAAGTAGAAAGGCGGACGGCGGGCGGCGCCCTGCAACAGCCGGGGCGGGTCAAGCTTGAAGCGGTAGAACTCGCCATCAATATCGACCGGCTCCCCGCTCATCAGCGCCGCAAGAATATGCATGACCTCAACCGTGCGGCGATACCGGGGCGCGCTGGCGAGCGCCTCGCCGGGGAGATCGCTTGAGATGATGTTGATCGTCAGCCGACCATCCAGCATCTGGTTCAGGCTTGCCAGTTGACGAGCCAATTGCGGTGGCCACATCTCGCCGCAGCGGATTGCAGCCAGCAGCCGCATGCGCTTCAGCATGGGCGCCAAGCCTGCCGCGAAGGCGATCGAATCGATGCCAAGCGCATAGCCCGAGGGCAGAAGCAAGTTGTCGAAGCCGCCTGCCTCGGCTGCGAGTGCGATTGTCCGGCAGTGCTCGAAGCTGGATACAAGCTTGGGATCGGGCACTCCCAGAAACTCATAGTCGTCATCGCATAGCGCGCTGAACCATGAGACTTCGCAGGGCGCGGGAGCTTCAGTCATGGCAGCTTCTCTCCTCGCGACGCAACAAGCACCGAATACCATTCAGCGCGGCTGAATCTAACCTTGAGCGCATCGCGCGCCTCACGAATTCGTGCGGGCGACTGTGACCCGACAATTGGAATTGGACGTGCCGGATGCGCCATCACCCATGCCAGAGCGGCAGCACTCGTTGAAACGCCCGCTCGCTCAGCGACCCGAGCAAGCGCGGACGCGACCCCAACAGTTCGGCTGGATCTATCAGTCAGCAGTCGGCCGCCGCCGAGCGGCGACCACGCCAGGACAGCAAGGCCGCGCTCCATCGCCTGATCGAGTACGCCATCCGAAAGAGCGTTGATGGCCAATGGGGACAATTCGGGCTGCGTACTGACAAGAGGGAAAGGCATATGCGCCATCAGTGCTGCCGCTTGGGAAGCAGAATGATTGGATATTCCCGCTTCCCGAATCTTCCCAGCCTGACGCAAACGATCCAGCGCGCCGGCGACCTCCGCGGGATGTGCGAGCGAATCCGGGCGGTGGATCTGGTAGAGATCGATGGTCTCCACGTTCAGTCGTTTAAGAGACGCCTCACAGGCCTTGATCAGATACGCCGCACTGGAGTTATAGGGCGTTCCCATCTCGATGCCCCCCTTGGTGGCGAGCACAAACCGGTCGCGCAGATCTGGAGCATCGGCCAGGACGCGTCCAAGCAGTTGTTCTGCGGCACCGAACGCCTCGCCGTTGTCTGGACCATAGATGTCAGCGGTATCGAACAGGTCCAGCCCCGCCTCCAGCGCGGCCTCGGCACGTTCGCGTGCCGCAGGGACATCCTGCCCCTTGAACCGCCACATGCCCCACGCAATCGGCGGCACAGAGAGCCCGCCCTTGCCCAGCGGACGACGCGCGTGGGAAGTAGCCAGCATCGGTTCACTCACTTCCTGTATCCAGTGCACACGATAGAGGTTTTTCCTGCATGACTGCTCTTCGCTTCGGAATTGTTGGCGCTGGCATGATGGCGAGGGAGCATATTCGTAATCTGAAGCTTGTCGACAACGTGCGCGTCGCAGCGCTCGCTGATCCTGTCCAGAGTTCACTGGACGCCAGCATTGCAGAGATCGGTCACGAAACTCCAACCTTTGCTGACGCCGCAGCGATGATGAGTGGCGCAACGCTTGATGCCGTCATCGTCTGTTCTCCGAATTTCACCCACCGCGCGGTGCTTGAGCCGTTGCTTGACGCTGGCTGTCATATCCTCTGCGAAAAGCCCCTCTGCACGACGCTCGCGGACGCGCGCTGGGTTGTTGAACGAGCGGCCAAAAGTCGCTCCGTTTTCTGGACCGCCATGGAGTACCGGTTCATGCCCCCCGTGAAGGCATTCATTGAAGATATCCACGCCGGCTCCATCGGGCGGCTGGTCATGCTTTCAATCCGCGAGCACCGGTTTCCTTTCCTCGTAAAGGTGGGTGACTGGAACCGGTTCAATCGCAACACGGGCGGAACCATGGTGGAGAAGTGCTGCCATTTCTTCGATCTCATGCGTACGATCGTACGTTCAGAGCCGGTCAGCGTTTTCTGTTCGGGGGCGATGGACGTGAACCACATCGACGAGCGCTATGACGGCGAGCGTCCGGACATCATCGACAACAGCTTTACCGTGATCACTTTCGCCAATGGCGTGCGGGCAATGCTTGATCTGTCGATGTTCGCGGAAGGATCGGAAGAGCAAGAGGCTTTGACGGCGGTCGGCGATGCAGCGAAGCTGGAAGCGTTCATTCCGTCGGGTGATCTCGTGCATTCCCCGCGAACAGGCTACGGCAAGCCAAAACGCGTGACCCGGCGACACGTCGATGTCGATGAGGCGGCGCTCGCAGCAGGAACCCACCATGGGTCAGTCTACTACCAGTTACTCGCCTTCCTCGATGCGATTCGTAATCGCGGACCCGTCATGGTGACGGCTGACGACGGCCTCCGAGCCGTCGCTGTTGGCGTCGCCGCAGAGCTAAGCATTCGCGAGAAGCGTGTTGTGGCGATGGCCGAGCTAGGCTTTCCGCAAACGACGTGACGGTCAGATTGCTCAAGAGGGTCTGAATCAGGGTCGAGATCAGTCGACAAAACGTGCGGGATCGCGATGCAGACGCCGATAGCTGACATGGAAAACTCGAGGGATCGCCTTCGCTGGATCGCGTTGATTCTGGTCTTCAGTGCGGCCATGATCAACTACATTGACCGTCAGGCCATCGCGCTGCTCAAGCCAACGCTTGAGGTCGAGTTTGGCTGGAGCGATCTTGATTACGCTCACATCGTATCAGGCTTCCAACTCGCCACGGCCGCGTCAATGCTGGCGGCGGGCTGGTTCGTGGATCGGCTCGGCCTGCGGGTTGGCTACGCGATCGGGGTCAGCGCCTGGAGCCTTGCGGGCATTGCTCATGCGCTGGTGACCTCCGTGGCAGGATTCGTCGGCGTTCGCATCGCGCTGGGCGTTGCCGAAGCCGTCAACACGCCAGCCGCAGTCAAGACAGTTGCGACCTGGTTCCGCGGCAGTGATCGCTCGGTTGCGCTTGGCATCATGAACATGGCGCCAAACATCGGCGCAGTTGCAACGCCGCTCATCGTTCCTGCGCTAGCGGTTGCGCTTGGTTGGCAGATGGCCTTCGTGACGACGGGTGCGTTGGGATTCGTCTGGCTCGTGGCATGGCTTCTTCTGCCCCGCCCTGCCCAGGTTGCAGGGACGCACATTGTGACTGAAGCACGATCGACAACGGGCATCCGGGGTCTGCGCAGCATACTGACCAACCGAAATGCGTGGGCTTTCGCGATTGCGAAGCTGTTGACGGATTTCGTGTGGGCGTTCCTTCTGTTCTGGGGACCCGACCTCTTCAACAAGCGCTATGGGCTCGACACAGCGAGCCTCGCCCTCCCCGTAGCCGCGATCTTCATGATGGCGGCGGCGGGCTCGATCTTCGGGGGATGGCTTTCCAGTCACTTGTTGCGCTCCGGACGCAGCCTGGACTTTGCACGCAAGACGCCCATGCTTGTTTCTGCGATCGCGGCGTTGCCCGTACCCCTCATGCTTCTGGCGCCAAACCTGTGGGTTGGAGTTGGGCTACTGGGCCTGACCTTGGCGGCGCACCAGTGCTTCTCAGCAAATCTATTCGGACTTGCCACTGACCTGTTCCCGACCCGCATGATCGGCGTTGTGATTGGGTTCGGCGCAACATTCGGCAATCTGAGCGGTCTGGCGATGCTGGAGCTGACGGGCTTCGTGCTGGATAGCACCGGGTCATATCTGCCAATGCTGCTCCTGTGTGCAGGCGGATACGCGAGCGCCTTGCTCGCCATTGTGCTGATAGTTCCAAATATCGACCGGGCCCGACCCCATGAACCGCTCGGAGAATGACGCGCACCTGGCGCGTCAGGATCGGTGCGGTAGTGGCACGTCCGCAAACGCGCTAGGCGGACTATCACATGTCGACTACGGTCAGTGATCGGGTAGTTGCGGAGGGATTGGGCTTGCAGAACAGTGTCATACAGTGGGCCGTTTTTATCGGCTTGACGCTCGCAATGGCTCTCGTAACGGCATGGCAAGTGCGCCGCATGGGTGGCCGCTCGTCCGACTCAAATCGCGAGTTCTTTCTTGCCGGTGGAAACCTGACGTGGCCGTTCGTGGCAGGCTCGATAACGCTCACCAATCTCTCAACAGATCAGCTCGTAGGAATGAACGGCAACCAGATGTTGCTGCTCGCCTGGTGGGAGCTGTCGGCGATCGCCGGGCTTCTGATGCTCTGTTTCATCTTCCTGCCGATCTACTACCGCCACAACTGCACCACCACGACGGAGCTGCTGGAACGCAAGTACGGTTCAAAGTATCTTCGCGCGGCCGTTTCCATTCTTTTTATGCTTGGCAACGTGTTCATCTAACTCCCGATAATGCTCTACACGAGCTCCCTCTTCCTGAAGACGCTCCTCGGCATTGAGGTTCCGCTCGTCGTGATCGCGGGGGTCCTTGCAGTTATTGGCGCGGGTTATGCGATTTCAGGCGGTCTGCGCGCGGTTGCAGTTTACGACACCATTTCCGGAATCGGGGTCCTCGGATTGGCTGCACTCGTCGTCGTGCTTGCGCTTGCCGCCATCAATTTTGATTTTTCGGGTATCCCCATGGAACGACTTTCCATGATTGGCGATGAGTCATCACCGATACCCTGGCCCACGCTACTGACCGGCATGGTCTTCATTCAGATGTTCTACTGGAGCACGAACCAGACCATCACGCAGCGGGCGATGGCTTCCCCTTCCCTTCGTGAGGGGCAGAAAGGCGTGCTCGCTGCAACGGTGATCCGCATCATCTTTATACCTGCAATCGTGGTCGTGCCCGGTGTCGTCGCTTTCAAACTCTTTGGACCGCTCGGCGACCAGACCTACAGCCGCATCGTGGACGCGGTTCTGCCGGGCTGGCTGTCGGGGGCGTTCGCCGCGTTCATGGCCGCAGCGGTGCTGACCAGCTACACTTCCGTCCTGAACTCATCGGTCACACTGTACGTTTGCGATCTGCATGAGAAGTTTCTCAAGTCGACGCCGAACGTAGCGCGACTGAACACGGTGATCTCCTTGGTCTTCATGGTGCTGTCGATCCTGCTGGTGCCCGTTTATTCTGGCGCAGCTTCAATCATAAACCTCGTCCAGCAACTCAACGGCCTGCTGTCGATGCCGATCCTCTCCGCATTCATTCTTGGACTTGTTTTCGGCAATGTAGACGCGCGAGCAGCCATGGCGGCGCTCGTCTTTGGCACCGGCCTCTATGCCTGTCCGTCGTCGGATAACTTGAGACAGCGAGGGCGGCTTCCTAACGGAGGATTCTGCTCATCTGGTGTTGGTGTTTAAGCAGCGCGTCTGGCGTGCTGCAAGCGGCGTTGTTCGAAAGTACGCTGTTTGATGGCCTCCC
>JBGAKC010000005.1:0-143905 GCA_044224605.1 Hyphomonadaceae bacterium | reverse complement strand
TGTCTGGACCTGGCCGAGGCTGTTGTCTAATCGCTCTCTGGAACGCAAGACCAATTTTGCGTCTGTAGACTGTCCTTTGCCGGATGCACGGTTGTCTTCGCGGTCGACACGAGCTCGCCGCATGATGGGGCTTCGCGGGTGAACCTTCCTATGTGTGAACCGCACGCCTCGGGCATTTCTGCTCGATGATGCAACAGCCTCGACGGAATGGTTCGGTCCACGTCCCGGCAGGGACGTCTCAAGACGCCTTGGTCAGGCGCGTGGAGAGCGGTGTGGATGACTATGCGGCGCCAGCCCGTTCGAAGTCTCGGCCGGATTTCAACATCGCATGCATGATGACGGCCAGCTTGCGTGCGACAGCGACCGCGGCGCGTTTGAAGCCGACCTTCTCCCTCAATTTGAGTCCCCAGGTGCGAAGATCGCTCTGCGCATGCGCGCGCGTCAGGATGACCGTCGCGGCTTCATAGAGCAGGCCCCGGAGATGAGCGTCGCCGCGTCTTGAGATGTGACCATCATAGTCAATTTCTCCAGACTGATAGCGGCGCGTGGTCAGGCCGAGCCATGCGCCCACCGAACGCGACGTTTTAAAGTTCGCGGGATCTTCGATAGCGGTTGCGAACGCGCTCGCCGTGACGGCTCCGACGCCAGGTATGGACATAAGCTGTCGGCAAGCCGCGCTTTGCCTGGCGCTAGCGATAAGCTGTCGCCCGAGTTCAGCGGCCTGAACCCGCACGTTCCGCCATGCTTGGAGTACGGGTAGAACGATACGCGCCAGTCCCTCTTGATCGATGAGGAGGCGATGCACATGGGCTTCGAACTGGCCGCCCTTACCCGGAGGCACGACCAGCCCGAACGTCTTCATCAACCCACGGACCTGGTTGGAAAGCTCGGTCGTGATCCTGACAAGCCGGTTGCGCGCGGAGACGAGGGTGCGGGTCAGCATGCTGTCGTAACCCTTCACACGCACTTCACGGAAGAAGCCCACTTCGGCCAAGTGCGCCAAGCCGTCGGCATCGTTGGCGTCCGTCTTGTTCGCCGCCATGTCCAACGCCGCTTTGGCGTGGCGCGCATCAATGCAGATTGCAGGAAGGCCTTCAGCGCTGAGCGCGTGGTAGAACCAGACTGAAAGCGGGCCAGTCTCGAACACCACCCGCTTCGCCATCGGCGCTCGCCTGCGGATCATCTCTGCTAACAGGCTCGGGTCAGAAGGGCACTTGCCACGCCAGATCCGCTTACCGTCACGCCGCACAGACACAGCCGTCTCTTTCAAAGACACGTCGAGACCAATATAGTCGCCCATGGTTGTTCTCCATTCGATGCTTGGGCCCGGCGTCCAGTCGTGAGCCCGTTCTTCCATCTTATCGGGGAACAACCACCCTCAAACGGGGGCACAATCCCAAGGTAGCTTGCTCCGCGATTACCCCATGTGTGGAAACGCCGAAGAGCCAACAAGCTGCGAAACAGAATTTCGTGCGCCAAGTCTATTCGCGAGACATCATCCGCATCGAAGTATTGATTGGGCGCTCAACGCAAGATTCTGCAGCGCAAAATCGTCCGTGCGCTTTCACACAGCCTCGGCCCATTGCGGTCGTGGCGTGCTCGCCCTGCGTATCCAGTATGCGCGCATGGATCTGTTTCTGCCAGACCGTGCCGTAACTATCCCGGCTTGCTGAAGCCACGCAACCTCTGGTTCGGCTGGGTTGACGGCCCAAAGCCCTTGTTCCCGCGTCTCCGACTTGTCCGTGGTTGGGTTGCGGTTCTACTATCGCTGCATGGCGCACGATCATCACGATCATGACGAGGATCACCCTGACAACGAGCTTGACCCGATGGCGGCCCGCGTGCGTGCGCTGGAATCCATCCTCGTCGGCAAGGGGCTGGTCGATCCCGCGGCTATCGACGCCATTGTCGAGACCTACGAGACGAAAATCGGCCCCCGCAACGGCGCGCATGTCGTTGCAAGGGCGTGGACCGATCCCGGCTTCGCGGCGTGGCTGAAGACAGACGCAACGGCCGCCATTGCTTCGCTGGGATATGCAGGTAGGCAGGGCGAACATATGCGGGCGGTGTTCAACACGGACAGCGTGCACAACCTCGTCGTGTGCACGCTGTGCTCCTGTTATCCGTGGTCGGTGCTTGGTCTGCCGCCGGTCTGGTACAAGTCGCCGCCTTATCGTTCGCGCGCGGTCATCGATCCACGCGGCGTGCTGGCGGAGTTCGGCCTCACGCTGCCCGCCGACACGTCGATCCGGGTTTGGGATTCCACGGCGGAGCTGCGCTATCTCGTCATTCCGCAGCGTCCCGCCGGTGCTGATGATCTCGACGCCGAAGCGCTTGCCGGCCTGGTGACGCGAGATAGCATGATCGGGACAGGGCTTCCACAGTCTCCGGGTCGGCCATGAACGGACCACAGGATCTCGGCGGCCAGATGGGCTTCGGGCTAGTCGCGCCGGAGATTGACGAGCCTGTGTTCCATGCTCCGTGGGAGGGGCGTGTGCTTGGCCTCACTCTCTGCGCGGGCGCACTCGGCAAATGGACCATCGACGAGAGCCGGCATGCGCGCGAGTCGCTGCATCCCGCCGTCTACTACGCATCCAGCTACTACGAGATCTGGTTCAAGGCGCTTGCGGCGTTGCTGCTCAGGCATGGCTTGATCACGGCAGCTGACCTTGGTGCGCAGCGCGCTGTCGATCCGGGGCCCGGAGCGATGAGCATCCTCACCGCTGACAAGGTCTCCGCGACATTGGCACGTGGCGGACCGTGCGATCGGCCGGTGGCCGCCCCGCCGCGTTTCGCCGTTGGCGATCGTGTCCGCACGCGCAAGACTCATCCGAGCGGTCACACCCGCCTGCCGCGCTATGCGCGTGACTGTCACGGCACGATCGAGGCCGTGAATGGCGGCTATGTGTTTCCGGACACAAACGCACATGGTGCGGGGGAAGCGCCGGACTACGTCTACACGGTTGTGTTTGCCGGCAAGGAGTTGTGGGGAGAGGCGGCCGATCCCGGCCTCAGTGTCAGCATCGATGCATGGGAGAGCTATCTTGTCCCGGCCTGATCTCTCCCCCGAGGCCCCCGTCTTCGCGGAGCCGTGGCAGGCTGAAGCCTTTGCGATGGTGGTCGCATTGCATGAACGCGGCCTGTTCAGCTGGACCCGATGGGCCGATGAGCTGTCCCGGCAGGTGAAGGCGCCCGGTGGCGACAACTATTACGCTGCCTGGCTCGCCGCGCTTGAGAGGCTGCTGGTATCCTTGAACGTGACGACGAAGATCGATGTGGATACGCTGACCGAAGCTTGGCAGCGTGCGGCGCATGCCACCCCGCATGGGCAGCCGATCCTTCTTGAAAACGACCCTGCGAGGTCGACGTAAGGCCGCGGTTCCTTACTGTTGATCATCTCTGGGGCGTTGCGCCCAACCCCCCGGCGGTTCGAAGGATTGAATGTTCACATGCCGAGCGACCGAAATCGGCGAGATCCCGACCTCGCCAGGGGAGTGGCCGAATGTCGTCGATGACCCATTCCGGCCTCTCGCCGCTACCCAACTCCAGCCGCGTGACTTACCGGTTGAAGGGTTTGATCTGGGCCAACCCGCGAAAGGCCGGCGCATGATCCTTTTCGCCTATCGTCAGCGAGGCATGGATTTCGACGATGAGCATTCGTCTTGTCTATTCACAGACCCAGAGGCGGAAAATGCCGAGCGAGGGGTCTTTTCGAGTCGACGTGGGAGAGGTCACAGAATGCGTGCTTCGAAAGTTGATCGCGGAAGAGGTACTCGGCAAGGCGCAGGCGATCATTGCGATTGAAGATGCCTTGATCGAGCTTGGGGAAGCTGTCGACATTCATGCCGAGAAGCGGATGCTTGCCATGATCAATACCCTTGCATCGATGTCTGTGGGGCCAGGTAAAACCTAACGGGTTCATCCGAGAGGTTTCGTACCTACTGGGTGCCCTGGGGGCAGTAGAGGCTGGCCCTGGAAACAACCCGGGGGAGGTCGGCGACCGGTTTCGGCGAGATCAAGACCTAACCAAGGGAAACCGATGAGCGGCGTCGATGGCCCATTCCAGACATTTGGCGCCACCGTCGCGCGCTCAGATTCTGTCCTGAGCCGGGCGGTGGCGCGACTGCCCCCAGCATGTCGAAACGATTGCAGAGCCTCTTCGAGACAACCTTACGGTTTTCCTCTCTCCCTCCGTCTACGCATCGACCTCCGGGCGTGCTAAAATTAGCCGGTTCAGGGACGAGGCCGGGGAGGTCAATCATGCGTTTGGTGCTCTTGGCGGCAATGCTCATCGCGCTTGTGGTAGCCTTTGTCGGCGGCCATTTCTTTGGCGGTGCGGCGCTTGACGCGCTGGGGCTTGGTTCGCCAGACGCGGAAAACATCGCCGCGAATAATGCGCCCGACACAGGTGTATCCGTCCCCGCGCCTCAGCCGGAACCGCCTGCGCCAACACCGGTCGAATCCGGCTCAGTTCTAGCGACACCGCCCGGTGTCATGATCGATCTCGCGACTCTGCGCCCTGTCGGCATGCTGGGCGCCAGCTACAATCAGGGCGAACTCCCCGCCAGTCAGCTCAGGGCTCAGGCCGGTGTCGTTGCTGTCATGCCAGGGTCGTTGTCGGTCGGCCACAAGTGCGACGTTCAATCCTACGATGTCGCATTGATTTCGGTGCGGTCGCGCGAACGGACGCAGATCCACAACGCTGACGCCAGGTTCGGGAATGATGCTCAGGGCCTGCTCCAGAAAGCGGGTCCCGGCGACGTTGTGATCATCACCAGCATACAGACGCTGTGCGCCGACGGGTCCGCCCGCCCGGCCACTCCCGTGGTTATCTCGGTGCGGTAGTTCATGGCCCTAAGGAGACAGAACGTGGATCGATCTTCATCGATTCTGTCTACGCCACGACACGAACAGCACTGGTTTGTCGGTGTCCGTGGGCTCCCATTCGCCAATTAGAATGTTCTGATCAGTCGCCGAATAGCGCGTCATTAGAACCGAAGAATACTCCGATACCTTCCGCAGGTAATCGGTTCGCGGGTCCGGCCATGCTGTACGAATGAAAGCGGATAGCCGGGCAAACATCTCGTCTTTGTCTTGTATGTTCTCCGCCATCCCAGCAGCGGGAGGCGTGACGGCCAGTTCGCAGAGCGATTTGTCTGGCGACGATGGCGCCCAAACAACTATTTTCCCAAATGGACCGCTCTTTTCAAACCCGAGAACTCCGGGCCTGCTTACGTCGGTCCACATCAAGGTCCGTGCTGCTGACGTCATGGCGACCGACGGCTGATCTTCGCCAAACTGATAGCTACAAAGCTTCAAGCCTTCGCCGACGGCGTCAGCTTCCCCATACGAGGGCTGCGCGTGACCCTCGGCGCAAACCGATGAAGCAAGAGCCAATGCGACAATGAATGTTCGCATCTCGATCCCCCAAACCAGCTTTCACGTGCATCTCCCGAACGACGCGGTGATTTATCTATCCCATCAATTCTCAAAATCGATACGTAGGGGCTGGAGACGGCGGCATCCGGCCCTCGCCACGGGCTAGCCCCGGAGAGCGCGCATGGCCCGCACCAGCCTTTTCCGAGGCAGCGGGGGCGATCGACTGTCTAGTCTGCCCTGGCGCTTGGCCCTATGGATCCTGCCCGTCGCTTAGATGTCGCGCGAGTATCGTCTTCTGTTCAGGCGTCAGGAAAAGGGCAATGGCCGCCATGAAGCCTGTGTCCAGAGCATCTAGTATTTCCGTTGGCGTATTGGCGGCGATCCGGCTACGTGGAGGTGCGCGCCCTGTATCATGACAGGTGGCGCAACGTTCCTGATACAGCAGCTCGCCGCTCGAGTGGATTTCCGTGTCGCTTTGTTCGTCCGCGGACCCAGTTCTCGATCCGGTCGAGGCAGAGGAAGCTGACGCCAGCAAGAGGGAGGCCGGCACAGGCTCGGAGGTGCTTGCCACCGGCTCAACGGCGCAAGCAGCCAAAGCCAGCGAGAGGGCGCATACGCTCAACCGCTCCTGTGTCCTGCGGATCGCCCCGAGTATGTTGTCCTCCCGACTTTGCGGCATGCTAGTTTGGATTGGCGCACACAATCAACAAGTGACATCCAATTGGCAGGGCGGACGGGCGGAGCGGGGCTTCCGCATCGTCCCACTGTATGGCGCGGAGCGCTGGGTTTGAACATCTCGTCGTCATGCCGCTCAAGTCGACTGTCTTCCCCTGAATTGGATCGGTTCGTAGCGAGCAGGCTTCAATCACGGTTGTCGGCGACACCCAGCCGCCTTTGCTAGGTCAAATGACTGACGGCTCGCGGCCGAGTCAGTCGGATTGCCACGTTCAGCGTTACGGCGGACTTAGAGCCGCCAATTTGACAAGGACGGCAACGAGCGCGGAGATTGGTTTGCACGAGAATGGATTGAGGCGGACGGTTGAAGGAGCTGCCGATGCGCAGGCGAGAGTTTCTGGCTGGTGGTGCGCTGGCGGCTGCAGGCTGCGCGAGCACACAACCGACAACAGCCCTGACGTCTGACTTCGGCAGGACCCGCTTTCACACTGCGCCTGACGGGGTCCGCATCGCATTCCGAGATTCTGGTCAAATGGATCGACCGGCGATCTTCTTCTGTAGCGGCGGAGGACAGGCGATGGCCGTTTGGGATGCCATAGCGAACCCATTGGCTGCAAAGTATCGCGTTGTCCTCCATGACCGACGCGGGAATGGTCAGAGCGATCTTGGCGCGCAAGAGACCCACACATTTGAGTCTTTCCGGAGCGACGCTCTTGGCGTCATGGATGAAGTTGGCCTTGAACGAGCAACTGTCTGCGGTCTGGCCTTTGGCTCGCGAGTTGCCGTTCGCATGGCGCTGGATTCTCCCGCGCGAACGAACGGCCTCATTCTCTTCGATGCGACCGGCGGACCAGCTGCTCCAGAAAGCGTACGTCGCGCGGGCGCTGAGGAGGCAGCTCGTTTACGAGCCGCCGCCGGGCTGCCGGTCATCGAGCGCGATCCTGCCTGGACGGCCAACCGAAATACTTCCGGAGTTGAATTCAACAGCCGCGCCCTGACCGGGCTGCCGGCGTGGATCAAGGGGCTCGATACGATCCGCGTGCCGACGTTGATCGCACTCGGTGAGCAGGACCCCAATTTGGAGGGTGGACGGCGGATGGCGCGAGAGATTCCGAACGCTCAGTTTGAACTCATGCCAATGACCGGCCATGGATCGAACGTTCAAAGGCCCGACCTTTTGCGCTCTTTGATAGACAAATTTCTGAGTGCGAATTTCCGAATTTGAACCGACGCAGCCATCACCCTTTTGCCGGCTGTCAGGTCAGGGTTTTGCACCGCCTGTGAAGCTCGCAACCCAAGCTTGCGAATGTCTTCTGTCGGCGACTTTGATCCGTTCGAGCGGCTGGGGTCAGTATGGACGGTCTTGAGCGCCGTCGCCGGTGGTCGCATTATGGCCGCCCAAGCCGGATTGGCCCTTTCCCGCTGCTGGCCTTAGGGTATCGGCGCTTCGGCCTGATTGGGGCGGTGATGAACGAACGGGCGAACAGAATTCTGCGCGGCTTGGGCTGGGCCTTCTATGCGCTGGCGGCCGCGGCGGGCGGGATCTTCATTCTCGATCTGGCGGACCTCTGGCCGGGCGGCAACGCCGCGATCGCCAGCCTTGGCAAGAACATCGGCTCGACGATTTTTTTTGTTCTGCTTTCCTTATTCTCGATCTTGCTCGTAGCGCTCGCTTGGGAGTTTGCGCGGCGCCAGGGCGCGGTTGGAGCGACGCGCGCAGACCTCGGCGCCGTGGTGATGTCGCTTGGACAAACAAATCCCATCGCCCGTTTTGCGCCAGTTGTGGGGACTTTGGTGTTGGTGGTGCTCATGAACATGCTGGTGTTCGCGCCGGACCAATTCAGCCTGCAACGCGAGAGTATCGGGTTTGGAGAAGTCGCAGTGTTTGGCTTTTTCTACGTGGCTGGGCATTTTCTCTTGCTGGTGTTCGCGCTGCGTGCGTTGCGCGATCGGCCGTACTTTGTATTGACGCAGCGCGGGTTTCTTTATGAGCCGGGCGACCTGTCGCCGGGATTGGTCCGGTGGGAGGATATTTCAGGCGTCAAGGAAACTCAGCTTCTGTATGGGCCGGGGTCCTATGCCGGGCCAAGCACGCAGACGGCTCTGGTGGTCACCCTCAAGGATGGCAAAGCCTATGCGCAAGCGTACAATCCGCTGTTGCGTGCGTTGCTCGCGCTACTGCTGCCGGCCGTGCGATATCAGGCAGGAGGCAGCGGCGATATCGTTCTCCGCGCAGCGGATTTCGGCGCGCGCTATGAAGAAGTGAAGGGCCTGATTGGCCGCCATGTGCGCGTGGAAGGGTGAGGAGATGCGGGCGGCAAAGCGTCATTCCCGACCTGATGCGCCTGGCCCCTCCCTGCAGTCACTCCAGCGACCGCTCCCGGCGAACAACGGACCTATTGATCAGTAGGTGAGGGCGGCACGATTTGGTCTATGGCAGACATTGCCGCGTCTCATTTCGCGATGCAGAGATAGGCGTCAAAGTGCGAGACCATTTGTGCCCCAACCCCAGCCGCCATCAGCTCACACGATCGCCAGGAACCGCGCACTGGCCGAGACGCTTCCGTTTTCGGATGAGGTCGACTTCGAAAATGTCCAGCGCGGCTTCTTGGGAACTCGCCCCGACGCGGTCATCCGCAATGCATCTGGCCGCATTATCTGGAGCATGGAGCCTTTCGGCTTTCAGGCTGGTAATGCGCCGCCTCCGGACAGCGTGAATCCCAGCCTCTGGCGGCAGGCGAGACTCAATCTGGTGCACGGCCTGTTCAAGGTGACGGAAGAAATCTACCAGGTCCGCGGCTTCGACCTCTCGAACATCACTTTCGTCGAAGGCGATGCCGGCGTGATTGTCATCGATCCGCTGATCTCGGCGGAATGCGCTGCGGCCGCGATTGAACTCTATCGCGAGCACCGTGGCCAACGTCCCGTCAGCGCTGTCATCTACACGCACTCGCACGTGGACCATTTCGGCGGTGTGCTCGGCGTCCTGTCGCACGAGGATATCGAACAAGGCGCCCGCATTATCGCGCCGGAAGGCTTTCTCAAGGAAGCCGCATCGGAAAATGTCCTGGTCGGCAACGCGATGGGCCGCCGGGCAACCTACATGTATGGCTCGCTGCTCCCGCGTGGCCCGCTGGGACATGTGGATGCCGGATTGGGAAAGACCGTCTCGGTCGGGTCGGTTGCGCTCGTGCCCCCGACGGATTCGATCTGCCGCACAGGGGAAAGCCGCATCATCGACGGCGTGGAAATCATCTTCCAAATGACGCCAGACGCCGAAGCGCCAGCGGAGATGAATTTCCACTTTCCGCGATATCGCGCGCTTTGCCTGGCGGAGAACTGCACCTGCCATCTCCACAACATTCTCACGCCACGCGGGGCCCAGGTACGCGATGCGAAGTCGTGGAGCCGCTACATCGACGACGCCATCCACCTGTTCGCGGCAGATAGCGATGTTCTATTCGCCAGCCATCATTGGCCGCGCTGGGGCGATGAGCAGATGTCCCGGTTCCTGGTCAAGCAGCGCGACCTCTACAAATACGTGCACGATCAGACGCTTCGTTGGGCCAATCACGGTCTTGGCCCGGAAGAGATCGCCGAACGCCTCAGCCTGCCACCGTCTCTCGCGCAGGAGTGGCACACGCGCGATTACTACGGAACGCTGAACCACAATGCGAAAGCGGTCTATCAGCGTTATCTGGGATGGTTCGACGGCAACCCGGCCAACCTGCACCGGCATCCGCCCGAAGCCGCGGGCCGCCGATACGTTGACCTTGCAGGAGGCGCCGATGCGCTGCTTGCGAAGGCGCAGGCTGCATTCGACAAGGGCGACTACCGCTGGGTCGCGGAACTGGTTAACCACCTCGTCTTCGCCGACCCGCTCCATCGCGATGCGCGGGAGCTGCAGGCCAGAGCCCTCGAACAGCTGGGATACCAGGCGGAGTCCGGCCCGTGGCGCTCCTTTTACCTCTCCGCCGCGCAGGAGCTTCGCGCCGAAAAGAAGAAGTCCGACAAACGTCCCGGCCCGAAGGGGCAAATCCGCGAGCTTCCAGCTGAGGAACTACTGGACTCTTGCTCGACCAGGCTCAACGCGGAGGCGGCGGCGAACAACCCTCTGGCGTTCGTCCTTGACGTGAGCGACCAAGGCGAACTCTGGCGGGTCGAAGTGTCGAACGCCGTGTTGCATTTCCGTCCGGCGCGCGCCGGCGAAGAGGCCACGCTGCGCGCGGACCGGCAAACGCTGGCCCAGCTGATCCTCGGCGAGGCCGACATCGCGTCCGCCAAGATCGAAGGCGAGCGCGCTCCGCTCGGAAAGCTGATCGAGATGCTCGACGTCTTCGAGTTCTGGTTCGGAATCGCTGAACCCTAGTACGTCGCGTTCGTCGCCCTGGTCTGACTGGAATCGGCGAGATCCGGACCGAGCGAAGCGGCAAGGGAAAGGTCCGTTCTGGCCCCATCCGGTCATTCGCTCAGCGTTCTCGCCCCTCACGCGCATGTCATCGTACTGAAGAGTACCGCATGCTATTGGCAACTGAACGTGGGAGTCGCTTGAATGAAATTGCTTGTCGTCGTGAGCCTGTCCCTGGCGGCCATTCCCGTTGCCTTTGCGCAGGAAACGAATGAGCGCGACACCGTCGTCATCTATGGCCGCGCACTCGATCTCGTCGGCGAAGCAAGTTCCGCGTCCGAAGGCATCGTCGGCTATGCTGACTTCCAGGACCGGCCACTGTCGCGCGCGGGCGAGCTCGTCGAGGTGATACCCGGCGCGGTCGCCACGCAGCACTCGGGCGAAGGCAAGGCCAACCAGTATTTCCTGCGTGGCTTCAACCTCGACCACGGCACGGACTTCTCGGCCAGCATCGATGGCGTCCCGATCAACAACCGTACCCATGGCCATGGACAGGGCTATCTCGACCTCAACTTCGTGATCCCCGAGATCGTCGAACAGGTCCGCTATCGCAAAGGCCCCTATAACCCCGACACAGGCGACTTCTCCGCCGCCGGCTCAGCCGCGTTCCGGACCTACGACGCGCTGCCTGAGAATTTCGCGGAAATCCGCGTTGGCGAGTTCGGCTACATTCGCGGCGTTGGAGGCGCTTCATTCAACCTCTCGCCGGACACCACGCTCCTTATCGCTGGCGAAGGCGAGACCTATGAGGGGCCGTGGGTTCTCGATCAGGACCTCAAGAAGTTCAGCGGCATGGCGAAGCTGACGCACCAGACCGATAACGCCCGCTACAGCCTCGAACTCTGGGCCTACGACAACCAGTGGAACTCGACCGATCAGATTCCGCTTCGCGCCGTCGAATCCGGCCTGATCGACCGCTTCGGATACATCGACCCCGATCTTGGCGGAGACACGTCGCGCTACGCCATCGCCGGCAGCGCCGAGTTCGACCACGGCGGCAACGCCAGCACAAAGGTCAACGCCTACGCCGTCAGTTACGAACTCAGCCTATTCTCGGACTTCACCTATCTGCTCGACGATCCGGTGAACGGCGACGAGTTCGAACAGCGCGACGAACGCACGATCTACGGCGCTTCGGTCGAACACAGCCGCCCATTGAACGAAACCATCAAACTGCGCTTCGGCGGCGATGTGCGCTACGACGATATCGGCGACATTGGTCTTTTCCGCACGGCAGCGCGCCAACGTATTTCGACCGTTCGCGAAGATGCCGTCACCGAGCTTAGCGTCGCGGCGTGGGGCGAAGCGCAAATGCAGCTGTCACCCGTTCTGCGCGCGATCGTCGGCTTGCGCGGCGACTATTACGATGCGGATGTCGATGCGCTGAGCCTTCCGGCCAATGGCGGTTCCGCCAATGACTCGATGCTTTCCCCCAGTCTCGCGCTGGCATGGAAGGCTAATGACAGCCTCGAGTTCTATGCGAACTACGGACAAGGCTTCCATTCGAACGATGTCCGCGGTGCAACAATCACTATCGACCCGGCAACTGGCGATCCTGCCGACCAGGTTCCGATCCTGGTGCGCGCGGAAGGCGCGGAAGTGGGCGCCCGTATCGAGCGCGACACATGGAACGCGTCGGTCACGGCATTCTGGCTCCAGCTTGCTTCCGAGCTTGTCTTTGTCGGGGACGCCGGGACGACCGAAGCAAACGACGCCTCCGAGCGCACGGGCATCGAGGCGACACTGTTCTGGCGGCCCATCGACTGGCTGGCTTTGGACGCCAGCGTGGCCTTCACCGATGCCGAGTTCGACATCTCCGGACCGGACAACCAGATTCCCAACGCGGTCGACACCGTTATCTCGGGCGGCGCCGTCTTCCGTTTCGATCCGCTGACCGTGTCCCTGCGTGCGCGCCATTTCGGCGCTGCGCCCCTGATTGAGGACGGATCGGTCAAATCCGAACCCACCACCATCGTCAACGCCGCTGCGACGTACGACATCGGGCAGGTAACGCTGGGTCTCGAAGTGCTTAACCTTTTCGACGCCGAGGACGCCGATATCACCTATTTCTTCGAGTCACAGCTGTCCGGCGAAGCGAGCCCCATGGAAGACATACATTTCCACCCGGTTGAGCCCCGGCAAGTCAGGGCAAGCCTCCGTTATCGATTTTGAAAACGAACATGTTTGGTTCCGGCGAAATCGAGCCACTCGCTTCCGACGCCTGATATCAACCCGATTGGCCCAGGCGGGACGTTGGCTTGATGGCGCTGGAACGTCTGCGGTCGGCAAATCGTGATGGGCGGCGCGATGTTCTGCACTTTGCCACGGAAGTATCGGCTTGTAGCTCTGACCCTAAGTCATCTGAGTTGGACAGAGATGCGTAGAGTTCTTTTCGCTTCGCAGGGGAGTGGGCGGGCTTTGGCGGCATCGTGCTTCCTGGCTGTGGTCTGTTCTGCGCCGGCGCTCGCCCAGTCCAAATCTACCCAAGACGAGAGCGATCAGCGCGACGTCGTCGTGGTGATCGCGACCACGCCACTCGACCCGGGGACGCAGGCGGAGACTGTTCCGGCCGCTGTCGCGCGGCTTGACGATGAAGACCTGACACGCACCGGCGCCGCCGATGTGCTTGGCGCGCTCAACAGGCGGGTTGGCGGCGTCTCACTGAACGAGGCGCAGGCCAATCCCTTCCAGCCGAACCTGCTGTATCGCGGTTTCGAGGCGTCCCCATTGCCGGGGAACGCGCAGGGCCTCGCCGTCTATGTCAATGGCGTGCGTTTCAACCAGCCGTTCGGCGACACGGTGGACTGGGATCTCGTGCCCGACATGGTGGTCGAGGCGATCGATGTCGTCTCATCCAACCCGGCTTTCGGTCTCAATGCGCTCGGCGGCGCACTGGGCGTGCACCTGAAGAGCGGCTTTTCGGCGAAGGTCGGCTCGGCCGAATTGTCCGGCGGATCGTTCGGACGGAGGCGGGCCGGGCTGGAGTATGGCGGAAGCAATGGCAACGTGGCGGGCTATCTCGCCGTGACTGCGCTCGATGATGATGGCTGGCGGGACTTTTCGCCGTCGCGCCTGCTGCAGGCCTATGGCGATCTGGGCTGGAAGAGCGGGGACAGCGAGCTGCACGCCAGCATCCTGCTCGCCGACAATGATCTCACCGGCAACGGAACCTTGCCTGTGGAGCTGCTGGCTGTCGATCGCACGGCGGTGTTCACACATCCGGACCAAACGCAGAACAAGTATGGCCGTCTTGCGCTCAACGGCGACTGGGGGTTTGGCCATCGCTGGCGCCTGAGTGCGCAAGCCTACGCTGCGCGGCTCGACCGGACGACGATGAACGGGGACGCCGCCGAGGTCGAGCCCTGCGAGGATGACGACGACGAGCTGTGCTCCAGCGAGGAGGACGATGTCGAACTCGCCGACATCAATGGCGACAAGGTCGAGAACTTCGTCACCGACAGCCCTTATGTCGACGCGTTTCCAGAATTCGAGGAAGGCGGGCCCTATGCCTTCCTCAACCACACGCGGACGGGCACGACCAGCTATGGCCTGAGCGCGCAGGCGACGCGTGACGGCAGCCTGTTCGGTTTCGAGCAGCGGATCGTGGTGGGCGCGAGCTTCGATGGGGCGGAGACGCGCTTCCGCGCGGGCACGACGATCGGCGCACTGTCGGCCGACCGCGGATGGGCCGGGCCCGGGATCGAACTCGATACGCCCGACGCGAATATCACGCCTGTGTCCGTGCATGTGCGCACAGACTATTGGGGGCTCTGGGCAAGCGACGCCATCGACATCGCCGCCAATCTTACCGCCACGCTGACGGCGCGCGCCAACGAGGCGCACGTGAAGCTGAGCGACCAGCTCGGCACGGCGCTGAACGGCGATCATGCTTTCCGGCGTGGATCGCCGGCGCTGGGTCTCACCTGGCGGCCGGTTGACGGTCTTGCGCTCTATGGCGGGTATGCGGAATCCAGCCGCGCGCCGACACCGGCCGAGCTCTCCTGCGCCGATCCGGATGCACCCTGCAGCCTGACCAATTTCTTTGTCGCAGATCCGCCGCTGAAACAGGTTGTCGGTCGCACCTTCGAGGCGGGCGTGCGCGGACGAATGGAAACGCCCCTGGCCCTGCTGAGCTGGCATGTGGGCGGCTATCGCACCGATCTCGACGACGACATCCAGTTCGTGGCAAGCCCTGCCGCGGGCCGCGGCTTCTTTACCAATGTGGGCAAGACCCGCCGTCAGGGCGCTGAACTCGGCGTGTCGGCGCGCGGCGACGGATTCGAGGCGTATGTGGAGTATGCGTGGATCGACGCGACCTACCGCGCGTCGTTCGATCTTGCCGCTGCGGCCAATCCCGCGTTCGACGACGAGGACGACATCATGACGGTCGAAACTGGCGACCGCCGCCCCGGCATTCCGGAGCATAGCGTGAAGGCCGGCTTCGACTGGTTTTTCGGGGAAGTGCTGACCATCGGCGCCGACGCCGTCTATTCCAGCGGCCGCTATCTGGTTGGAGACGAGGCCAACCTCAATCCGAAGACGGATGACTATGTGGTCGCCAATGCCCATGTGAAATGGCGCGTGAACCCGGGCCTCGACCTGTTCGTGGAAGTCGAGAACCTGTTTGACGAATATTACGAAACATTCGGCGCGTTCTCGCCGGTGGGGGAAGTGCCGATCCTTGGCTTTGGCGAACTCGGCGATTCGCGCAGCCTGAGTCCCGGCCCTCCGCGGGCGGCTTTCGTGGGGCTGAAAGTGCGGCTCTAGTCTGAGAGTTCCCTTTCGGCGCGATTGGGCCGGTGTGAAAAGGCGTGGGGTACGGACGCCGATCGGCACACTACGAGTTTGATTATGCGAGAGGCGGAGGGGTCACCTTTCGGCGCCTGTTCACAGGCCCGGACCAAGCTCCAGAGGATCCATTGGTCCATATTGCGGAGATCCGGGCAGACAGAGGGCGCGTAGAAGGCTCGTACCTTCGGAGTTGTTCCCATGCGTCTTGGTGTTCTCATCGCGCCACTTCTGTTTATCGGTTGTGCGGGTGCGCCGGCCGCGCCTAGGGATGCCGGCGCGAGACCATTCGTGATCGAGCGCGACCTGTTGGGATCGACGACTGCGCGAGGAGAGTTCTCTGCGATCAATGGCGTCAAGCGCGGGTTCACTGCGCAGCTGACAGGCGTGCGTGATGGCCAGATTTTCCGACTCAACGAGAAGTTTGTCTACGACGACGGCGAGAAGGACGAGAAGACCTGGGTTCTGACGCTGACGGGCGATGGGACCTATTCAGGCGTGCGCGAGGACGTTGTGGGCGAGGCGAAGGGCTGGCAGGACGGTCCACTCTTCCGCTTGGCATATGATGTGCGGCTGCCGGACGACAAGGGCGAGCCGGGGATGCAGGTGCATTTCCAGGACGTGATGGCGATGACGTCGACTGGGACCATCGTGAACCACGCGACAGTTGGTTTGTGGGGGTTCTGGATCGGGAAAGTCGAGTTGACGATCACGCCTGCGGATTTCGGGCAACGCTGATCGGGACGCGATTGCTCACCGAAAGCACAACAACAATAGATCGAAGCACATGGCGCGCTCGGCGCGCAGCCTTGACGAACCGAATTCCCAACGGAACGCACGATCCCATTGGGCCTCGACCAGACGAGCCCAGGAACAGCGGATTCGGGTCGATTTAGCGGGGAGATGCATGCTGCGGAACATTGCCAATGACGCTGCTCGGCGTGCGCTGTGAAAAGACAGCGCTTTCCAGCCGGGAGCAGCCAGGCTTTGTGAACTCCCTCGTGCTCGCCGAAATCCCCTGGGTGCTATCCCGCGCCTATAAGTCCTCCCGCGAAGACATCGCTCACGCGGTGGAAGGGTTGTTCCGTTCGGCTGATCTCGTCGTGGAGAACTCAAGCGCCGCCTATCGGGCGCTTGGCATTTTTCAATCCTCAAAGTCTGCCGAGTTCGCCGATGCCCTGATTGCTGAGACGGCATCTCTTGCAGGGCCCGTTGAAACTGTGACCTTTGATCAAAAGGCCGCCTCGTCACTGGGGATGCGATTGCTGCGATGAAGGTGCGACGGGTTCGTCGTACTCGGCCGGCCTCTAAACACTCGCTGCATCCCCGAAATCAAAGGCGAGAACCGACCTCAAGCGGCGGAGCCGAGACCAAGCCAAGGGCAAGTCCTGAGGGCCATCATTGTTGGTGAGTTCAATCGGTCAGCGCTACACGTACCCTGAGGCGAGGAATGTGGAGCGATTGCGATGAGGCGAAAATACAGCCGGACGATGATTGTCGGAGCGGAAAGCGCCGCGGTGGCAGGACCCGTGGTAGGTCGGCATGGGTCATTTCCTTCGGGGGTGATGTTGGATTAGTCTTTCCCGCTTATCGGTCCGGCGCGCCTGAAATGGAACCGCCGAAAGGGAGGACAGCATGGGACTGGATCTGGATCTTGCGACGGTGGCCGGCATGGCCGGACTTGGCGGCAGCGCGATAGCGGCGCTGGGCGCTGCATTCTTCTTCAGGGGGCTGATCACGCGCGTGCTGGCGCAGATCATCGTCACCACGATCCTCTCCTTCGTCGGCTTCATCGCGCTGTTCAACGCTCTGGGCTTCCAGATCGTACCGCCGAAACAGATCGCCGGCGTCAGCATCCAGGGCTCCGAAAGCTTCTCGGTGCAGAGCGTCACTCCGGATCCGGCGGCCGAGGGCGGCTATACGATCAAGTCCCCCTGGTCGAAGCAGAAGGACTGAGTAGGGCGCTTATTCAGCCGCCTTCAGCTCCAATGGAGCGGCGAGCCGGGGGACCGATTCCTTCGGTACGACGTGGACGAAGTTACGCAGTTCGAGTTGCCAGTTGTCCAGGATCGTCTTGCCCTGCAGTGAGCCTGTGCGCTTCACGTGTTCCTCGATGAGCGTACGGAGGACATTGCTCCAGTGATCCGTGACGATCGGGCGCCAGATGATCGTCTCCGGGTTGGCCATCGTCTCGAAACGCTGTTGCGGATCGTAGAGGAAGGCCATGCCGCCGGTCATGCCGGCGCCGAAGTTCTCGCCGACATTGCCGAGGATCACGGCGGCTCCGCCGGTCATGTACTCGCAGCCGTTGGAGCCGCAGCCCTCGACCACCACGGTTGCGCCTGAATTGCGCACGGCGAAGCGTTCGCCGGCCTGGCCTGCCGCGAACAGTTTGCCTGACGTGGCGCCGTAGAGAACGGTGTTGCCGATGATCGTGTTGTCCTTCGCAACATACTTGGCGACGGATGGCGGCTTGATGATGATGGTCGCGCCCGACAGGCCCTTGCCGACATAGTCGTTGGCGTCGCCAATGACTTCGAGCGTCAGACCCTTGACGCCGAATGCGCCGAGAGACTGGCCACACGAGCCTTCGAGCGTCACCCACAGGCGATCTTCCGGCAGGCCCTCCATGCCGTACTTGCGCACGATGTGCGAGGAGGCGCGCGTGCCGATGGCGCGCTGCACGTTGCGGACATGGTAGTCGAGCTGCATTTTCTCGCCGCGCTCGAAGAAAGGGGCGCCGTCACGGAGGATCTGTTCGTCCAGCGCGGCGGGAACTTCGTTGCGAAGCGTCGGCTTGTAGGTGACGCGCGCTTCCGGGTCGGCGCGCACAAGCAGCGGCGACAGGTCGAGGTCGTCGAGCATGGCCGAGCCGCGCGAGACCTGATGGAGCAGGTCGGTGCGGCCGATGACTTCGTCGAGGCGGGTGAAGCCCAGTTCGGCGAGGGTTTCGCGAACCTCTTCGGCGATGAAGGTCATAAGGTTCACGACCTTGTCCGCCGTGCCGGTGAACTTGGCGCGCAGGCGTTCGTCCTGCGTGCAGACGCCGACAGGGCAGGTGTTGGAATGGCACTGGCGGACCATGATGCAACCCATCGCCAGAAGCGACGCCGTGCCGATGCCATACTCTTCCGCGCCGAGCATCGCCGCCATCACGATGTCGCGACCCGTGCGTAAGCCTCCGTCAGTGCGCAGCGTCACCTGATCGCGCAGGTTGTTGAGCGTGAGGACGTGGTGCGCTTCGGCGAGGCCGATCTCCCACGGCAGGCCGGCGAACTTGATCGAGGACTGAGGTGAGGCGCCCGTGCCGCCGACATGACCGGAGATGAGGATGACATCGGCTTTCGCCTTCGCAACGCCCGCTGCGATCGTGCCGACGCCGGAGCGAGAGACGAGCTTCACGCAGACGCGGCAGTCCGGGTTGATCTGCTTCAGGTCGTAGATGAGCTGGGCGAGATCCTCGATCGAATAGATGTCGTGGTGCGGCGGCGGCGAGATCAGCATCACGCCAGGCGTCGCGTAGCGGTTGCGGGCGATGAACTCCGTCACCTTGAAGCCCGGCAGCTGCCCGCCCTCGCCAGGTTTGGCGCCCTGGGCGACCTTGATCTCGAGTTCCTTGCAGTTGTTGAGATACTCGGCGGTCACGCCAAAGCGGCCGGATGCCACCTGCTTGATCATCGAGTTGGCGTTGTCGCCATTTGGCATGGGCTTGTAGCGCTCGCGCACTTCGCCGCCTTCGCCGGAGACCGATTTTGCGCCGATGCGGTTCATCGCGATATTGAGCGTGCCGTGCGCTTCGGGGCCGAGGGCGCCGAGCGACATGCCGGGCGTGACGAAGCGTTTTCGGATTTCGTTGACGGACTGGACCTCGTGCAGCGAGGCTGGTTTGGGCTGTGGCTTGAAGTCGAGCAGGTCGCGCAGCTGCACCATCTTCTTCCGCGCATTCGCGAGCTTCGAATACTTGCGGAAGGCCGCGTAGGAATTGGTGTCGCAGGCGTGCTGAAGGGCGTGGATCAGCTCGCCCGATAGCGCGTGTGTGTCGCCCGAGGCTCTGACGCGATAAAAGCCGCCGATCGGCAACACGGCAGCGCTCGTGTTCCACGCTTTCGCGTGAAGCTCGATCGCCTTGCGCTGCAGGCCAGCGAGACCGATGCCGGAGATGCGGCTGGTCATGCCGGGGAAATAGTCGGCGACAAGCGCACGCGAGAGGCCGAGCGCTTCGAAGTTATAACCGCCCCGATAGGAGGAGATGACGCTGATGCCCATCTTCGACAGGATTTTCAGGAGACCGGCCTCGATCGCTTTCTTGTAGTTCAGCACGACCTTGCCGAGCGGCTTGTCGCCGAACAGGCCCCTGGCGTGTCGATCCGCCAGCGTCTCCTGCGCCATGTAGGCGTTAACGCATGTCGCGCCGACGCCGACGAGTACGGCGAAGTAATGCGTGTCCATGCACTCCGCGGAGCGCACGGTGATCGAGCAGAATGTGCGCAGGCCATGGTTCACCAGCCAGGAGTGAACGGCGCCCGCAGCGAGGATCATCGGAATGCCGGCGCGTTCGGCGTTCTGGCTTTCATCGGTGAGGATGATGTGGCTGCGGCCTGACGACACAGCCACGCGCGCTTCCTCGCGGATGCGGGCGATTGCGTCGCGCAGGGCGATACCGGGCGAGCCGCCTGCGTCGACAGGGAAGGTGCAGTCGATCAGCGCGACCTGTTCGCCGATCGTCTCCAGCATGCGCGTGTACATGCCGTTGGTCAGCACGGGGCTTTCCAGCACGAACACGTTGGTCTGCGTTGCATCTTCCGCGAGGATGTTGCCGAGGTTCTTGAAGCGCGTGCGCAGCGACATCACGCGCTCTTCGCGCAGTGGATCGATCGGGGGGTTGGTCACCTGCGCGAAATTCTGGCGGAAGAAGTGCGACAACGGGCGGTGATGATCCGAGAGAACGGCGAGGGGGCTGTCATCGCCCATCGAGCCGACGGCTTCCTTGCCATCTTCCGCCATGGGCGAAAGGATCAGCTCGACGTCTTCCATCGTGAAGCCGGCCGCATGCTGCCGGCGCAGGAATTCCTGTTTCTCGCTGTAGAGGCGCGCCTCCGGGCCGGGGCCGATCACGGACTCCAGCTCCACGACGTTCGACAGCCATTGCTCATACGGGTGGTTGCCCGCGAGGCGGTCGATCAGCGCCTTGTGCTCGTAGAACTTGCCGTCGCGCACGTCGACGGCGATCATGCCGCCCGGGGGAACGCGGCCCTTTTTCACGATCACTTCGTCATTGATCGAACACATGCCGGCTTCCGAGCCGACAGCGAGCACGCCGTCTTCCGTCAGCGCATAGCGCATCGGCCTGAGGCCGTTGCGGTCCATGCCGGCAATCGCCCAGCGGCCGTCGAACATGGCGAGCGCGGCCGGGCCATCCCACGGCTCCATCACCGAGTTGGCGTAGGCGTAGAGCGCCTGATGCCGCTTCGGCATGATGGCTTCGTCCTTCGACATCGGCTCGGGAACGAGAAGCGTTTTCGCCATCGGGCCGGGGCGGCCCGCGCGGACGAGCAGCTCGAACGCGTTGTCGAGCGCCGCCGAGTCAGAGCCGCCCGGCTGGATCACGGGCTTCACATCATCGCCATGCTCGCCGAACACATCCGAGACCATCTTGATCTCGTGGCTTTTCATCCAGTTGATGTTGCCGGAGATGGTGTTGATCTCGCCATTGTGGGCGAGCATCCGGAAGGGCTGCGCCAGCCGCCATTGCGGGAAGGTATTAGTCGAGTAGCGCTGGTGATAGATCGCGACCGCCGAGACGAAGCGCGGATCCTTCAGGTCGAGATAGAAATTGTCGATGTCCTCGGCGAGGAACATGCCCTTGTAGATCAACGCGCGCGCCGAGAACGAGCACACATAGAGATCGAGGTTGGAGGCGCGGGCGCGGTTCTCGATGCGGCGGCGGCAGATGTAGAGCGCGCGTTCAAGCTCCGGCGGGTCGCGCCGAAGCTGGTCGGTGAACAGGATCTGCTCGATCTCCGGCCGCGTGGCGTTGGCCTTCATGCCGATGATCGAGGTGTCGATCGGCGGCTGGCGCCAGCCATAGATGTAGAAGCCGAAGCGCACGACTTCGGTCTCGATGATCGAGCGGGCCTTTTCCTGCGCGGCGAGATCGGTGCGCGGCAGGAAGATCTGGCCGACACAGATCTGCTTGTCGTTGGCGATAGTGTGGCCCATGCCGCGCACGGCGTCGCGGAAGAAGTCCTGCGGCACGTCGAGGCGGATGCCGGCGCCGTCGCCGGTCTTGCCGTCGGCGTCGACAGCGCCGCGATGGAACACGGCCTTGAGGGCGCGGATCGCCATTTCGACGATTTCGCGGCGTGGCGTGCCGTCGATCTGCGCGACGAGGCCGACGCCGCACGAATCCTTCTCGTCGGCGGGGTTGTAGGCGTTGGCTTCGATCAGCGTGTCGCGCTGTTGCTCATAGCGTTCGAGCCAGTTCTGGCCGTGCTCGGTTTCCGGGGTTTCATGTGTCATCAGAAACGCTCCTCGCCATGCTGGCGGTGGGCATCGGGGAAATCGCGGTAGAGTGCGGCCTGGAAATTCACGACGAGCGAATTGACGCCGTGGTGGGCGCCTTCGACCGGCTCGTTGCGGGTCGAGACGGCGGTGAAGGCAGCATCGAGCTGAGCGAGATCGCGCGTCTCGATCAGGATCTGGAACTCGCCCAGTGCGACCATGCCGAGGCCGAGCTTGCGGCGCAGCAGGCGCCAGCCTTCGATCTTGCCGCTCGACTTGAGCGCGCCGAGATACGCCTCGAGCGCGGCGACGAACTGGTGGTCGCGGACGCCGGGCTTCAGGTCGCAGGAGATCTGGTAGACATCCATGGCGCTACTCCGCCGCTACGCGCGAGGCAGTCGCCTTCGCACGGAGATACATATCGATCGAAGCTGCCGCGTCGCGGCCTTCCTTGATCGCCCACACAACCAGCGAGGCGCCGCGCACGATGTCCCCGGCCGCGAAGACGCCGTCCACCGATGTCATCATCGACTTGTAGTCGATCTTCACGCCGCCCCAGCGGTTCACGCTGAGGGCGCTTTCGGAGAACAGCTTCGGCAGGTCTTCCGGATCGAAGCCCAGCGCCTTGATCACCATGTCGGCCTTGAGGTCGTAGTCGGACGCCGGAATTTCCTCCGGGGCCTGGCGGCCCGAGGCGTCGGCGGGGCCAAGGCGCATGCGGATGGCGCGCACGGCTTTCGCGCCGCCGCCTTTCTTCTCCTGCACGCAGACGGGCGCGGCAAGCCAGTCGAACACCACGCCTTCTTCCTCGGCATTGGCGACTTCGCGTTGCGAGCCGGGCATGTTGGCGCGGTCGCGGCGATAGAGGCAGGTGACGGATTTGGCGCCCTGGCGGATGGCCGTGCGCACGCAGTCCATCGCGGTGTCGCCGCCGCCGATGACGACGACGTTCTTCTTCTCGGCGTTGAGCTTGCCGTTGGAATAGTCGGCGAGGTCTTCGCCGAGCCCGACCTTATTGGCGGTGATGAGGTAGTCGAGCGCCTGATGGACGCCTTTCGCTTCACTGCCGGGCGTTCCGAGTTCCTTGGATTTGTAGACGCCGGTCGCAACGAGAATTGCATCGTGCTTCGAGCGCAGCTCCGCGAACGAGATGTCCTTGCCGACATCGACGCCGAGCCTGAACTTCACGCCGCCCTGCTGGAGGCGTTTGGTGCGGCGCTCGACGATCTCTTTTTCCAGCTTGAAATTGGGGATGCCGTAGATCAGCAGGCCGCCGGCGCGGTCGTGGCGATCGTAGACGGTGACCTTGTAGCCGGCGCTGCGCAGCTGGTCGGCGGCGGAAAGGCCGGCAGGCCCGGCGCCGATGATGCCGATCGACTGGTCGATTTCGCGCGCGGGCTTGATGGCGCGGACCCAGCCTTTTTCCCAGGCGGTGTCAGTGATGTATTTCTCGACGGCGCCGATTGTCACCGTGCCGTGGCCGGACTGTTCGATCACGCAGCCGCCTTCGCACAGGCGGTCCTGCGGGCAGATACGGCCGCAGACTTCCGGCATGTTCGAGGTGGCTGAGGAGAGTTCATAGGCTTCTTCAAGACGGCCCGTGGCCGTGAGCATCAGCCAGTCGGGGATGTTGTTCCCGAGCGGGCAGTGGGTCTGGCAGAACGGAATCCCGCACTGGCTGCAGCGCGAGGCCTGCTCGTTGGCCTTGGCCGAGATGTAGTCAGCATAGATCTCGTGGAAGTCGCCGCGGCGCTCGGAGGCGTCACGCTTTTCAGGCGTTTCCTGCTCGACCGAGACAAAAGAGAGCATGCGCTGTTGCGCCATGGGAGCACCCGACCGGATTGACCGCGAGCCGTTTCAATACGAGCCGGAAACAGGGATGCAATCGAAAAATCCCTAGATGGATACCATATGGGATAATAATATTGCTCTGATGACCGATGAGCGACCAGCCTGCTCGGCTCTTGGGCGTATATAAGTACCAAATTATACCAATAGCGCAGGTAACCCATCCTCCACCATAAAAGAGCGAGAGATTCCCGAACTCGTGATCACCCTGACCCGGCGGAGCGCATGGACCCCACAACCATCCTGCAGGCGATTCTTCTCGGCCTGGTCGAAGGCCTGACCGAGTTCGTTCCCGTTTCCTCAACAGGCCATCTGCTGCTAACGCAGACCGCGCTTGGCCTGACTTCGCCGTTCTGGACGACGTTTACGGTGGTGATCCAGCTGGGCGCGATTCTCGCAGTCGTGGCGCTCTACTTCGGACGGCTGTGGCATGTGCTGGTTACCCTGCCGACCGAGGCGGGGTCGCGGCGGTTTGCCCTGTCGGTGATCATCGCTTGCATTCCCGCATTCGCAGCGGGCTTCCTCCTTCATGACTACATCAAGCAGGATCTGTTCACGAGCCTCACCCTGATCTGCTGGTCGCTGGTGATCGGCGGCGTCGTGCTGCTGGTCATCGATCGCATCGCGCCGGCGCCGAGCGAGAACACGGCGATGAATCTGCCCTTGTACAAGGCAGCGATCATTGGGGTGTTCCAGGTGTTGTCGATCCTTCCGGGCGTGTCGCGCTCGGGCTCCACGATCGTCGGGTCGATGTTGCTCAAGGTGAACAAGCGGGCGGCGGCGGAGTTTTCGTTCTTTCTTGCGATCCCGATCATGGTGGGGGCGTTCGTCCTCGACATATGGGAGAGCCGTGACTTCCTGACGGGGGACAATCTCGGCATCATCGCCGTAGGATTTGCGGCCTCGTTCGTGTTCGGCCTGATCGTCGTGAAGCTGATGCTCGACTTCGTGCAGAAACGAGGCTTCGGGCTGTTCGGATGGTGGCGGATCCTGGTGGGCGGGGCCGGGCTTGCTGCGATCTATGCCGGCGTCCTGCATGGCTGATTGATGAGATAGAAGGACGACTGAGATGGACGTCCAGCTGCTTGTTCTCTGCGGCCTGACCTTCGTGATCTACCTGATCGGCGCGCTGGCCTACGCGGCCCGCATCGCCGGGGTGCGGACGCGGAAGATCGCGGTTTCATTCGCGCTGTTCAACGTTCTGGTGCTGGTGTCGCGGGCTGCGAACTCGTTCCAGGGGCCGTTCCTGTCGAAGCGGATCGAACTGAACCTGCTCCACGATGGCGGCGCGCTGTTCTGGGATTTCCAGATCCTGATGTTCTCGGCGACCCTTGCAGCCATTGTGGGCACGATGCTCGTGCCGACGGTGCAGCGCCTGTTCACGCGGGCAATCATGCATTTCCATGCGAACCGCTCTATCCCGAAGCTGATCATGCATGCGTTCGCGCGGGGCGGACTCAACTATCTCAAGACGTCCGTTACCGTGCCGTCGGTCGAGCATGTGAAGGGGTTCAAGGAGAAATCGGTCGTCTCATTGAACGTGATCATCCTCAACGTGGCGGCGCAGGCGTTCCTGACGGTCGGTGTTTTCGCGTCGCTCTATGCTGGCTTCATCGCCCCTGAGTTCCGGGTGACGGCGCTCTCGCTGTCGGCGGTGATCAACGGGGTCGCGACGATCCTGCTGTTCGTGCTGATCGATCCGCAGTTGTCGGTGATGACCGATGACGTCGTTGAGGGGCGGATCAGTGAAGGGCAGTTCCGGCGCGCCGTGGTGTGGCTGGCGGGGAGCCGCATTGTCGGGACCGCGCTGGCCCAGCTGCTGCTGGTGCCGGCGGCGATGCTGATCGCGGAGATCGCGCGGTTTATCTAGCCCGTGATGGGCCGGAGCACGCCTCGGATCACGAGGGCGCCGAGGAACGAGACCACGGCGACATCGACCCAATAGGTGACCTGGTTCAGCGCGCCGAGATCGAAGCTGGCGATGAAGCTGGTCAGCGAGAAGGTTGTAAAGTTCAAGATCGTGCCGATCAGGAAGACGCCGAGCAGGCCGACGGCGGCGTCGCCCCAGAGGCCGAGGATCTTCTTGCCCCGGACGATATTGCGCGCGCCGAAGCCCGCGACGGTTGCGATCAACAGCCAGATCGCCATCGAGCCGAGATTCACCCCGGCGTAGATGATTGCCAGTTTTTCCATTGTCCCGATCCCCTCAGCCCCACCCTGAAATGGAAAGCTGCCGCAGGGAGCGACATCCGGCAATCCCCTCGGAACTCGCCCCCATCCCGCTTCGGGGCGCTTCCCCCGCTTCGCAGCGGAAGCGTAATGCCAGGGGTCAGGCGTCCACCCGGGAGGCTTCGTCGACGTGGGGCGGCTGGAACTGGCCGTGGGGACGGTGGCGCCAGAGATAGGTCGGGACGATCGATTCGACCGATTCCAGATTTGTGACGCCGAGGTCGGCCAGCGTGCCGGCGCCGGGCGAGACGACATTGTCCACCTTGAAGAGCTGGACCTGGTCGCCCGTGATCGGCGGGCCGAAGAACGGATTGAGCTTCGAGAGAGCGCCGACGATGTAGCCGATCGGCGCCATCACCGAGACGGGGATCGGCAACAGCATGCGCGGGCGATCGATCTCGCGCGTTATGTACTGCAGCAGTTCCTTCATCGTGTAGGTGCGCGGTCCGCCGAGCTCGAACGTCTTGCCAGAGTTGCCCGGCTTCAGCGCGTTGGCGATGGCGAGCGCGACGTCGGCCACATAGACCGGCTGGAATTTCGTCGAGCCGCCGATCAGCGGAAGCACCGGCGTGAAGCGCGCCATCACGGCGAAGCGGGTGAAGAAACCATCTTCCGGTCCGAACATGATCGACGGGCGGAGGATGACGGCGGAGGGGATGGCCTCGCGCACGGCCGCTTCGCCCTCAGCTTTCGTACGGGCGTAGTTCGATTTGGAGTCTTTGTCGGCGCCGATGGCGGAGACATGGACGAAATTGGTGATGCCTGCTTCGGCGGCGAGCTGGGCGATGTTGGCGGCGCCGAGGGCCTGCGTGCCCTGGAAGGTCTGGGGCCCACGCTCCGGCATGACGCCGACGAGGTTGACCACGGCGTTGGAATACTCGAGCGCGCGCTTGACCGAGGCGCGGTTGCGGACGTTGGCCTGGACGAGCTGGACCTGGCCGACATCGCCGGCGAGTTTCACATCACCGGCAAGGTGCGGACGGCGAACAGCGACGCGGACGCGCCAGCCCTGGCGGCAGAGGGCGCGGACGACATGGCGGCCGAGGAAGCCCGAGCCGCCGAAAACGGTGACGATTTTGCCGGCCATGTGGACCTCTTCGAGAAGGCAAGTTCAGGGGGCGGATAGACCAGAATCGAGCGCAGAAGTCCATGTGGCCGGTTGCGTGGGGGAATCGCGCGGATTCGGGTGGGTTTTGCGCGTGCAGAGGCGATCCCGGACGCTGCATTCCGAGGCGGGGCGATTGCGGATTTTGGAACAGGCTGGGACGGCGGTCCGCGCGAAGACGCGCCGATCTACATCCCTCGCCTGCGGCGGTGGAGGACTTCGGGCAGGCGCACTGAGCCCTCCACCACGCAGAGCCTGGCGGGGTCAACGCGCAGCGTTGACGATTGCGGCGAAGCATCAAGACAGAGCAGCTGTCTTGTTTCAGGCGTAATTGCGCTGATCGCGGAGCATGGCGTTGAATATGGTGAGGAGCTTTCTGGCGATGGCGAGGATGGCGACCTTGGCGGGTTTTTCGGGGGCTTTCGTCCTGCGGGTCGACGCGAAGCGTCGGACGCGGGAGAAGGAACGAGTGATCCCCCGCTTGGCGGGGGAAGAATTGTGTCTGTGGCCTGACCTTAGGGGAAGCACGTAACAATCGCAGGAGCATGGGGAAACGAGCGGGCTCCTTGATTGCGTGGGCGTGTGGATAATCGTAGGTTTCCGGGAGTTAGACGCGTCCCCCGCAGCAGGAGATTTTGACTTGCGCTACGCTCTGATCCTCGCCCTTGGAACCGCCCTGTCTGTCGTGCCGCTGGCTGCGTCTGCGCAGACGCCGGCAGCGAAGCCTGCAGCGGCGACGGCCGGACCGAAATATGATCCGACCAAACCCTATCCGGCCTACACCGCGCCGAAGCTGAAGATCGGCCAGCCAGACCTGCAGGGCTTCTGGACCAATGTGACGCTGACGAAGATGACGCGTCCGCAGGGTGTGACGAGCCTCGTCTACACGGAGGCTGAGGTCGCCAAGCTCGAACAGGAGATGGTGCAGGAGATCGAGGAGGGCAACGCGCCGACGGCGAAGGATGCGCCGGCTGAGTACGTCATCCCGAAGAATATCAAGCCGGAATACCTGGCGGGCGGCGGTGCGACGGGCGGCTACAACCGCTTCTGGATCGATCCGGGCAACCATGTGATGCGGGTCAACGGCCAGCCGCGCTCGTCGATCTTCACCACGCCGAACGGACAGGCGCCCGCACGCAAGGCTGGCGCGACGACCGCGCCCGCGCCGGAGCCGCCGAGCTTCGTGAAGCTGCTGGGAACGAGCCCGACGCCGAAGGGCGGTTCGTTCGACAATCCGGAATCACGCGCGACCGAGCGCTGCATCATCTCGTTCGGCCGCAATGGCGGACCGCCGATGTTCGCGAACGGGTTCTACAACAACAGCTACCAGATCGTGCAGTCGCCGGACAACATCGTGATCGCGACCGAGATGGTGCATGACGCGCGCATCGTGCGGCTGAACTCGAAGCACCGCACGGACGGTATCCGGCCCTACTTCGGCGACTCGATCGGCTGGTGGGAGGGCGACACGCTGGTGGTGGAGACCACCAACATTCCCCAGACCCAGCAGTTCATGGGGTCGTGGAAGGACCTCAAGGTCACCGAGCGGTTCAAGCGCGTGGCCGACGACCGCCTCTATTACGGCTTCACGATCGAGGACCCGACATTGTGGGATGCGCCGTGGGGCGGCGAGTACGAGTTCGCCGCGCTGAACGGGCGGATGTACGAATACGCCTGCCATGAAGGGAACTACGCCATGCACGGCATCCTTTCCGGCGCGCGCGTGCAGGAAGCGAAGGCTGCGGCGGCCGAGGCGGAGAAGGCCAAGGCGGCGGCGAAGCCGGCCAAGCCTGCCAAGGGCAAGGGCGGCTGAGGCTCTGGCCTATCGTGACTTCCGGGCGAGGTGACTTGCATCGGCGTGCGTGCGAGCGTGTGCGCTGATGGACCCGTTCTTTGCAGCGATCGAGCAGTCGCCGTTCTCCGTGTGGATGCGGGAGGACCTCTATGCGTATTTCATCGCGCTGATCTTCCATTCGATCGGGATGGCGCTGCTGATCGGGGGCGGGATCATTGTCTCGCTGCGGATCGCGGGGGTGATGCCAGGGACAAGGCTGGAGACCTTCCGCGGGTTCTTTCCGGTGATGTGGGTGGGCGTGGCGCTGGCCGTGCCTTCAGGCATTGCGCTGCTGGCGGGGTATCCGGCGAAGGCGCTGACCAACCCGGATTTTGCGCTGAAGTTTGCGTGTCTCATTGGCGCGGCGTTGCTCATCCGGTTTGCGGCCCGACGGTTCTTTCCGCTGGCGGAGCGCGGTGAGGCGTTACCGGCGAATGCGCGCTGGGTGGGGATTGCCGCGCTGGTGCTGTGGCTGGCGGGCGTGGCCGCGGGCAAGCTGCTGCTGCACACCTATTCGATCCTGCTGGTGTCATGATGGATCCGATCTTCGATCCCGTCGCGATCGAGCAGTGGGCGCGCGATGTCGGCATTTTCGGCGTGATGAATTCGCGGTGGGGATGGCCGATCGCAGAGATCATCCACTTCTTCGGGTTGTGCCTGCTGTTCGGGACGGTCGGCATGTTCGACCTGCGCATGATGGGGATCGCGCGCGGTGTGTTGATGAAGGAGCTGCATCGGCTCGTGCCGCTGGGGGTGGCGGGGTATGTGCTTTGCGTCGTGACGGGGTTCTGCTTCATCGTCACGGCGCCGGGGCAGTATCTCTACAATCCGGCGGTGCAGATGAAGCTGTCGCTGATGGCGTTGGCGGGCGCGAACATGGCGGTGTTCTACACAACGACGGCGAGCGCGGTGGCGAGCGTTGGCGCAGACGACCTGCCGCCGATGCGGGCGCGGGCGATCGGCTTCATCTCGCTGGCGTGCTGGACGGGCGTGATCGTGTGCGGGCGGTTGGTGACGTTCTACCGGCCGCCGGAGCACTGGTGCCTGTGGTGCTTGCCGAGTTAGGCGCCGGACTTCTTCGCCTCGAGCGCGGCGATCTCGGCGTCGAGGTCGCGGATCTTCTTCTGCAGGATCGGGATCTGCGCCTTGTCGTCCGTGCCCTGGGCGAGCTGGAGCTCCTGCTGGAGACGCGAGCGGTCGCGGCGGAGCCGGCGGAGAGGGGATTGCTTCATGGGGCCTTCATACGATGAGGGCGAGAATTTCTCCATAGGCGAGGCATGGCCCCGGCGTCGATTGACAATTCCTGCGCGGCGCCAACCAAGATCTCCGGGTCAAGCCCGAGGATGACCCCATGGTTCAGACGCTGGACGTCACCGACAAGCGGCAGCTGTCGAAGGCGGTCAGGACGCTGGCGAAGGACTGCCACATCATGAAGGCGGCGCATGATTATGTCGGCGTGCCGGAGTGGCGGACGCGGCAAGGAGACTATGCGGGGCTGGCGCGGATCATCGCCTACCAGCAGTTGTCAACCAAGGCGGCGGGGACGATCTGGGGGCGGGTTGAGGTGCTGCTCGGCAAGGTGACGCCGAAGACGGTGCTGGCGGCGGACATCGATGCGCTGCGTGCGTGCGGGATGTCGCGGCCGAAGATCTCGCACATCAGGTCGATCGCGACGGCGGTTGAAGACGGGTCGCTGAACTTCCGGCGGGTGGCGCGCAAGGCGGACGACGAGGCGCGCGAGGAACTGGTGGCGGTGAAGGGCATCGGGCCGTGGACGGCGGATATCTATCTGATGTTCTGCCTCGGGCGGTGGGACGTATTTCCGCACGCGGACATCGGGCTCTCCGAGGCCTATCGGATGATCTCGGGCGAACGGAAACGGCATCCGCCCAAGAAATTCCTCAGGACGGGGGAGCGCTGGCGGCCTTACCGGGGCGTCGCGGCCCATATGCTGTGGGCCTACATCAACGCCGTCCGGGAAGAACAGCGCGGCGGAGCGTGACTTTTGTGCTTCCTGACAGGCGGATTACGCAGCGTTCAAGATCGGGATACCCGGCAGGGCTGGACATGTAGCCGCGCTGTCACGATGTTATGTGATAGAATCAAATTAACCCCGACCGCTGGAGCCATGTGGCGCGGCTGGGGAACCGGACGGGTCCGGCATTTGGCACTTGCCTGACCTGTCGAAGACGACGGGTACACATGACCCAGATAGTTTCGCATGCGCCGAACGGATGGCCGGCGCTCGTGCTCAATGCCGATTTCCGACCGCTATCGTATTACCCGCTGTCGCTCTGGCCGTGGCAGGAGGTGGTGAAAGCCGTCTTCCTCGAACGGGTCGACGTGGTCGCGGAATACGACAGCTATGTCCACTCGCCCTCGCTGACCATGAAGCTGCCGAGCGTCATCGCGCTCCGGGAGTTCGTGAAGCAGGACAGGCAGCCGGCCTTCACCCGGTTCAACGTGTTCCTGCGCGACGGCTTCAAGTGCGCCTATTGCGGCAGCCATGAAGACCTGACGTTCGACCACCTCATCCCGCGCTCGAAGGGCGGGCGGACGAGCTGGGAGAACATCGTCGCGGCCTGCTCGCCCTGCAACCTGCGCAAGGGCGGACGGCTGGCGCATGACATCGGCATGCACCCGAGCGTGCGGCCGCACCGGCCGACCACGTTCCAGCTGCAGGAGCAGGGACGCAAGTTCCCGCCGAACCACCTGCACGACACCTGGCTCGACTATCTCTACTGGGATGTCGAACTGGAGACGTAGGGCGCTGGCTGCGCATCGAGCTGAAAGCAAGACGGCCAGTCGAAGGGCTGGCCGTTTGCATCTGCAGCGCCAAGGCTAGGCATCTGCCAGCTGGACGTAACCAGCGGCAACTCTTTTCGTGCCTGACTTGTCAAACAGGATAGTCACCCGCTCGCCGTCCAGATGGGTAATGTAGCCCAGACCGAATATCGGGTGCGTGGTCCTCACGCCCACGGCCAAGCCATCATCGCGGGGAGGTTCGGTTGAGATCGTCCGGAATTTGATCTTGCTCTCCTCTTGTGTTTGAGCGAGCACGAATTCTTCGAAAGGATGCCCTTCGACCCTGCACATTCATTTCCGGCGATCTGCAGAGCCTCGACAACTGCCGAACAGGGCGATGAGCGTGTCGCTCAACGAGCGGGCCCTGCGTATTCTCGAAGCGTCATCCCGGTCGGCAGGGCACGCTCGTCGCCCGTCATGCCGGAACGCCGACGGGCGAGAGCGAGAATATCATTAGAAGCAGAACAAGCGTCACTGCGCCGGCGCCAAGAAATGTTCTGGTTGTCGATTTCATCCGAGCTCCATGCATGGAGGTACGAAAATCACTGCCGAGCTGTTCACGCAGGTCGCAAGACTTGCCACGGCGGACTCGCATGAAACGACCGACCAAACACTCGCTGCATCGCGAAGGTGTGTCTCACCGCGCCACGCATACAGAATCCCCGGCAACAAAACCGCGATTGCATTCCCAACGCTCTCCGAAAGTGTCGAGATGAGCATTGGCCGGCACAGGAAATGCGACGCAGGCGCCTTCCTCGCGCCTGAAGCCGCGGTCGCAAGCCCATTCGGTTCCGGACGCCTTGAGATACCCATTGGCTGGGACCGAGACGGCAGCGCAGATTTCGCCTGTGCGCTGGTAGCCGAAGTCGCACTGCCACGCCCTGCCGGAACGGTCGAGATAGGCGTTTTCCGGAACGACCAGGAAGCGACAGTCGTTTCCGGAAACGATGTACCCGCGGTTGCACTCCCAGCCCGAGCCGAATGCCTGGTCGGTGAGGTACGCGTTGCTTGGAATCTCGATACGGACGCAACCGCTTTCGCGCTCGATGAAACCTCGGCGACAGGCCCAGCCTTTCGAGTATCCGTCGTTTGTTGCATTGGCGTTCTGGGGAATGACGACTTCAATGCACTGCTGATCGTCCTCGCGATACCCCCGTTGGCAACGCCAACCGGTGCCTTGCGCATTCAAAAAGGAATTGTCCGGCAATTTGACCTTTTGGCACGCTGCCTTCGATTCGATGAAACCGTACGCGCATTCCCACCTGCGGCCGTAGTCTGTAGCAATCGCGTTCTCCGGCAAGTTCGGTACGTTCTGTGCCTCCGCGATTGCGACAGAGCTGACCGCAAGAGTGACGACGGCAACCAAGGATGCGCAAACGCTCACAAGACGATCAATCACATGGCAGCGAGAAACCGTTGGACGCATTCTCGATTCCCTGAACTCAGCGAGGCGGTTCGACGGGCGGGTCATGGATTGGCTTTCGGAAGCGCGGAGACATCCGGGTGGACAGGATGCGGAGCGAATTCGGGGGCGGGGAAGGCCTTCTGGAGGAACGCCTTCGCCTTCGACGGTTGCGACCGCGATCGGAACAGCTTGTTCTTGTTTCTGAAGCCCCATCAGCCCGAGCAACCAGTGACGTTGCATCACGGAACACGCTCCGGTGAGCCAACTTGAGTAAGAAGCGGACGTTCGCCCAACGTGCTGCCGAGGATGGTGAAGGCCAGCATCAGGCCCAGGAAGCCCAGGCTGATGACCTGTGACAACTTCCAGTGACGGTCGAAAATCGACCCCTTGCTGGACGGCCGCTGTCCACTACGTCGCTGGATTTTCGGCCCGGTCATTCGCAATGCCCGGCGTATCTGCCGACGTCGGCGCGAGAGAACGCCGCTACCGCTCGCGCTGAGGGTTCTGAAGTCCCGTCGATGGGTGCTGGAGCGTCGCGAAACAGCCGCGTTACCAGTGCATTGTCGCGCCAAGCCTCGACGATTGCATGATCTGGCCGAATTTTACCGACAAACTCGACCGCGCATGTGTCGCTCTGAAACGGCATCATGTAAGTCGTAGTTTTGCACCCCATCGCGTCGAGGCAGTGGATCGAATAGGTTCTCATTGTGTGCACTCCAGATGCGCAATGCGCCCAGACCTTCGCCTCAGGTCGGCTCATTGATTGACCGCGAGTTTGAAGCGGCGCCGCGTTGCGTTGAACGCGCCCTTGTCGTCATCTCATTGTCAGGCTGATGCGATCTCGCTCCAGTCATATGGTGATGGACGCATCAGACGGCAACGGCCCCGGCGGATTATTCGTCTCACAGGCCAGTTCCATGAACTGCGAGAGACGCCCGCTTTCGGGAAAGCGGCTGGTTGTCACGCCAATTCGCGCTACCGCCTGTGTCTGCGGCGCCGTTCCGCCGATCGTCTACCTATCAAAATAACTTGGCTGGAGGGGCAATCGGAGTGAAACTGCTAGGGCATCTCAACAGAGTTTGAGAGACAAACGAGCTTTGACAGATTTGGAGAGGAGGAGCCCAACATGACCCTTCGGTGCAGTGTTCTCGTGACCGTCCTTGCAGCTTCGGTGCTGGCAGCGCCGGCTTTCGCCCAGACGCCGCCCAAAGCGCCATCGCCCCCGCCGCCGCCGCGAAACTATCTCGATGAGGCGCTCGCGACCGGCGAGAAGACGGGCGTGGGGTTTGCGGACGAGACAGAGAAGGTCGACGGGCCCAAGACGATCGCCGGCACGAAGTCGTATGTGAGCGCGGTGCCTTACTTCAAGGACCTCAAGCCGTGGGATCCGAACTACAAGCCGCCGCGCACGCCGGACGGCAAGCCTGACCTGCAGGGCGTCTGGTCGACCGCTTCGTTGACGACGATGTCGCGCGGCGGCAACGGCGACAAGGTCGGCGACACGCTGGTCATTCCCCCGGAGAAGGTCGCCGAGCTCACGCGCGGCGCCGCCTACACCAAGGCTGCCGACGCCAGCCAGAAGCGCACCGACCCCAAGGCGGGCGTCTTCACTGACCGGAACGCCGAAGCCGGCTACAACGCCTTCTGGATCGATCCGGGTTCGGAATACGCCAAGGTGAACAATGAGTGGCGCTCGTCCTGGATCACCTCGCCTGCGAACGGCCAGCCGCCCTTCTCGAAGGAAGGCATGGCGATGCGCGGCCAGCGTATGGCGAACGTGAAGTCGATCAAGAACACCGGGCCTGAGATCCGTCCGCTGGGCGAGCGCTGCTTCATCTCGTTCGGCAGCCAGGGCGGACCGCCGCTGAACAACACGATGTACAACAACAACCTGCAGATCGTGCAGACGCCGACCGCGGTGATGATCGACATCGAGATGAACCACGATGCGCGCGTCATCAACGTCGCCGATGCGTCCGGCGTCGGCGCGCGGCCGGATGCGCTCAAGCAGTGGTTCGGCGACTCCGTCGGCCATTGGGAGGGCGACACGTTCGTCGTCGTCACGCGCAATTTCAGCCTGAGCCATCAGCGCATGGCGGCCTTCCCCATCTCGGACAAGGGCAAGGTGACGGAGCGCTTCACGCGCGTATCGGATGACGTGATCGATTACCAGTTCGAGGTGAACGATCCGGTGTTCTACACGCAGGTCTGGACCGGCCAGATCCCGCTGCGCCGCTCGAAGGAGCATGTGTTCGAATACGCTTGCCACGAGGGCAACTACGCCATGCCGGGCATCCTGCGCGCCGACGCAGCGGGTCACGACACGGCGATCGAGGCCGAGGGCGAGTAAGCCTGAAGCGCCAATTCGCGGAAAGAATGGGCGCCCAGGCCTGTCGCAGGGGCGCCCATTCCCTATGTCATGATGATGAGGCAGGCTCCGGTTCGTAACGGGGAGTCGAGTCATGACCGAGAAGAAGACGAGCGGGCATTCGCGGCGCGCAGTGCTGGCGGGTACGGGCGCGGCGGCGGCGTGGGCGATGATGCCGCGTCAGTCGTGGGCGCAGATCGCGAAGCCCGGCGCTGGACAGCGCGTGAACGTGGCGGTGATCGGCGCCGGCGGCAAGGGCGCGGACAACATGGTGGCTCTCACCAGCCAGAACATCGTGGCGATCTGCGATGTCGACTTCGCGCGCGTCGGGCGCCAGATGCTCGACAAGGAAGGCGGCGTCAAGCCGGAGCGCGTCGAGCTGAAGGCGGCTTACGACAAGGCGGAACAGTTCGGCGATTACCGCAAGATGCTGGATACACGGAAGGATATCGAGGCGGTGCTGATCGCAACGCCCGATCACCATCATGCGGTGGCGGCGCGGATGGCGATGGAGCGGGGCAAGCACGTATTCGTGCAGAAGCCGCTGACCTACACCGTACGCGAAACGCGCACGCTGACTGACCTGGCGAAGAAGATGCCGGGGCTGGTCACGCAGATGGGCAACCAGGGACATTCGAGCGACGATGGGCGGCGCGCTGTCGAACTGCTGCGCGGCGGGGCGATCGGGAAGGTGAAGGAGGTCCATATCTGGACCAACCGTCCGGTGTGGCCGCAGGGCGTGGGCAAGCCGGAGCCGAAGCCGGCGCCGGCAGGCCTCGACTGGAACACATGGCTGGGGCCGGCGAACGTGGACTGGGGTTACAACCCCGACTACGCGCACTTCAACTGGCGCGGCTGGGTGCCGTTCGGCACGGGCGCGGTGGGCGACATGGGCGCACACCTGATGGACTTCCCCGTGTGGGCGCTCGAGACGGGCCTGCCGACGCGGATCGAAACGCACCATTCGCTGTGGGGCGGGGACACCGATCCGTGGGACTACAAGCGGCCTGAGGTGCTGACGAGCTATCCGCTGGCGTCGATCATCTATTACGAGTTCGGCAACGCGAAGGGCGGGCCGCTGAAGCTGACCTGGTATGATGGCGGGCTTGCGCCGCCGGCGCCGCGCGGACTTCCGGCTGACCGGATCGTCGAGGAAGAGGGCGGCGTCCTTTATATCGGAGACAAGGGACAATTGCTGCACGATACCTATGGCTTCAAGCCGACGCTGATCGGCGAGGAGGCGATTGCGCGCGGCAAGAAGATTCCGCAGACGCTGCCGCGCATCAAGGACAGCACCAAGGGCCACGAGATGAACTGGATCCGCGCGATCCGGGGCGAGGAGAAGATCTCGTGTCCGTTCGAGCAGGCGGGTCCGCTGACCGAAGCGATGCTGCTGGGCATGGTGGCGATGCGCGCCGACAAGCCGATCGAGTATGACGGCAAGGCCGGCAAGATCACCAACCTGCCGGAGGCAAATTCGCTGCTTGACCGCGAGTACCGGAAGGGATGGGAGTTGTAGGTCAGCTCCAACCTCCAGGGAATGTCCATGACGAAGTCGAGACGTGTGGCCGCCGCGCTGATGGCGGTCGCGTGCGCGGGGGGCCCCGGCGCGGGCGCGCAGACGGCTGGCGGCGGCGAGGCGTCGTTCCGCGCGATGTTCAAGGAGATGGTGGAGACGGACACCAGCTTCGCGACCGGCAATTGCACGGCGCTGGTCGACAAGATCGCGGCTCGGATGAAGGCGTCGGGTTTCCCGGCGAGCCAGATCTACACGTTCGCGCCGTCCGAGCAGCCGAAGGCGGGGAATCTCGTAGCCATTCTGCCGGGGAAGGATCCGAAGGCGAAGGCCGTGCTTATGCTTGGGCACATCGATGTCGTGAACGCCAAGCGCGAGGACTGGGTACGCGATCCCTTCGTGATGATCGAGGAGGGCGGCGAGTTCTATGGCCGCGGCGTCTCGGACATGAAGGCGCAGGATGCGATCTGGGCCGACAACATGGTGCGCTATCACAATGAGGGCTATCGCCCGGCGCGCACGATCAAGATGGCGCTGACCTGCGGGGAGGAGGGCGGCGGCTTCGTCAATGGCGCGGCGTGGCTGGCGCAGAACCAGCGCGAGCTGATCGACGCAGGAATCGCTCTGACAGAGGGCGGGGGCGGCGATCTCGATGCTAAGGGAAGCAAGCTCGCGGTCACGGTGATGGCGGCGGAGAAGATTGCGGCAAACTTCACGCTGGAGATAACGGGGCCGGGCGGGCACTCGTCCAAGCCGCGGCCGGACAATCTCATCATCGCGATGGGCAAGGCGCTAGGGCGGCTCGACACGCTGGACTTTCCTGCCGAACTGAATGAATTCAACCGGGCGTATTTCACAGCGATGGCGCCGCGCGTCGATGCGGAAACCGAAGCGGCAATGCGCAAGCTGCTGGCCGATCCGAGGGATGCTGCGGCGTATGCTGTGCTCGCAAAGTCCGTGAGCTGGAATGCGATGCTGCGGACGACGTGCATTCCGACCCTGCTGGAGGGCGGGCATGCTCCGAATGCGCAGCCGCAGCGGGTGAAGGCGACGGTCAATTGCCGACTGCTGCCGGGTTCGCCCGTTGCGCCAGTGGAAGCGGCGATCGTGGCTGCGCTGAACAATCCGGCGATCAAGGTTGCGCCGGTCATGGCTGCAACGCCGATCGCGCGTCCGCCTGCGCCGCCGCTGACGCCGGCGGTGATGGGGCCGATCGAGAAGGTTGCGGCGAAGGTGTTTCCCGGCGTGCCGGTGACGCCGATGCAGGAGACGTTTGGAACGGATTCAAGCCGGCTGATCGCGGTCGGCATCCCGACCTACGGCTTCTCGGCGCTGTTCCGGGGCGATGACGCCGGCAACATCCATGGGCTGAACGAGCACATCTCCGTCCAGTCGGTGATGGAGGGCCGTCAGTTCATGTACCTGCTGATCAAGGCCTACGCCGAGCAGAAGTAGCGCCACGCGCGGCGCAACGGCTGCGCTCTCTTTACGGAGCGCTGGCCGTTGCGCCGGCTTGCCTGCATGCCCGGGGAGGGACGGAGCGCAGGCCGACAGCAGCCGGCGTCTAGCCGAGCTGAGCCTTGAGGTGGGCGATCACTTCGTTCATTGGTCCGGCGGGGCTGAACTCGACCGATTCATAGTCTTCGGTGACCCGGACCGTGTGGCCTGCGGGCCAGTAATAAGCCTGGCCGGCGTGGACGGTTTCTTCCTTGCCGTCGCTGTACCGGACGTGGATCGAGCCCTTGAGGACGGTTCCCCAGTGAGGGCACTGGCACATGTCCTTCGGCAGGCCTTTCAGCAGGGGCGCAGCGTCAGCGCCGGCCGGGAAGCGGATGTGTGCGACATTCATGCCGCCCCAGTCATGGCCCTGGATACAGACGCCGCCGGCGTCGATCCGTTTCGGCATCATCGAGAGATCTTCGTTCATGGCGAACCTCCTTTCGCGATGGAAAGGCTGTAACAGGGGCCCAAACGGCATGCTTGGAGAGTTCATGGAGATTTTCTGGAGATGCAGGGGTGATATGTTCACCCCATGATCCATGCTTTCGACGGCTACGAGCTGGACACTGACAGGGGCGAGCTGCGGCGCGGGGCGGACGTCGTGGCCGTGGAGCCGCAGGTATTCGCGCTTCTCCTGTTCCTGATCGAGAACCGGGAACGGCTGGTTTCCAAGGACGAGCTGGTGGCGGCGATCTGGGGCGGCCGGATCGTGTCTGACAGCGCGATCTCGAGCCGCATCAAGTCGGCGCGGGCCGCGATTGGCGACGATGGCAAGGCGCAGCGGCTGATCCGGACGCTGAACCGGTCGGGCTTCAGGTTTGTCGGCGAGGTGGCGGCGTCCGCGCGCATGGTTGTGACGGAGAACGCGCCGGAGCAAAAGGCGGCCCCAACCACGCGGCCGTCGATCGCGGTGCTGCCGTTTGCGGTCGTGGGCAAGGCAGGAGGATCAACGCCCCTGGCGGATGCGGTTCCGCATGATCTCATCACCGAACTGTCGCGGTTGCGCTGGCTGTTCGTGATCGCGCGCGGGTCATCATTCCAGTTTCGCGGAGCTGACGCCTCGCCGGAGAAGGCGGGCGCGGCGCTGGGCGTGCGTTATTGCGTGACAGGGACCGTCGAGGCCGGGGCGGGGCGGATCGTCGTTTCGGTCGAGCTGGTGCGCACGCGCGACAGCACAATGATCTGGAGCGAGCGCTATGCGGGAGCGGCGGGTGACGTACATGAGATCCGCGCCGCGATCGTGCAAGGCGTCGTCAACGCGCTGGAACTGCAGATACCGTTGAGCGAGGCGAAGCACGCGCTGGGCGCGACGGAGTCGCTTGATGCCTGGTCGGTCTATCATCTCGGCGTGCAGCAGATGTATCGCTTCAGCCGCGAGGGGAACGAACAGGCGGCAGGACATTTCCGCAAGGCGATCGCGCTCGATGATTCCTTTGCGCGAGCGCATGCGGGGTTGTCGTTCGCGCTGTTCGGCAACGCCTTCATGCATGTCGCCGACGACGTGCATGGCGACGCCGCGCTGGCGCGACGCCATGCCGAGGAGAGCCTGGAGCGGGACCCGTTCGATCCGTTCTGCAATCTCGTGATGGGGCGGTCGTTGTGGCTGTCGCGTGACCTGGAGGCGAGCCTGCCCTGGCTCGACCGGGCGATCGACCTCAACCCCAACTATGCGCAGGCGAAGTATTCGCGGGCGTGGACGGAGACGCTGCTTGGCGAGGCTTGCGCTGGTGCGGCGAGGACCGACGAGGCACGGCTGCTGAGCCCGCTCGATCCGCTGCTCTACGGGTTCATCGGCGTGCGGGCGCTGGCTCATATCGTGCTCGACCAGCCAGCGGAGGCGGCGCTGTGGGGCGAGCGCGCCGCGCGGGCGCCGCGGGCGCATCCGCTGATCGATCTCATCGCCGCCGTTTCCCATGAGCTGGCGGGAGATCATGGCAAGGCGAAAGCCTGGGCAGGCATGGCCATGCGCCGGCAACCGAGCCTCACGACATCAGACTTTCTGCACGCCTTCCCCTTCCACGGCCCCGTCGAACGCCGAAGGGTTATCAAGGCGCTGGAGCGCCTGGATCTCGGATCAAAGAGCTAGCCGGCGTCCGCCATCATCTTCTTTGCGGTTTCATAGTCCGGCTTGCCGTTGGGCGCGCGGGGGGCCTTGGCGACGAGGAGGAAGTGGCGCGGGGTCTTGTAGGCGGCGAGGCGGGTGCGGACGTGACTGGCGAGGTCGGCTTCGGTGACCGAGGCGCCGGGTTCGAGGCCGACGACGGCGGCGATGGACTGGCCGAAGCGCGGATCGGGGCGGCCGAATACGAGCGCGTCGGCGACGGCGGGGTGGGTCTTGAGCGTCTCTTCCACTTCCTCGGGATAAATCTTCTCGCCGCCGGAGTTGATGCACATGTTGCCGCGGCCGAGGAGGCGGATGCGGCCGTCGGCTTCGACAGTGGCGTGGTCGCCAGAGAGAAGATGGCGGACGCCGTTGATCGTCACATAGGTGCGCGCGGTCTTCTCGGGGTCCTTGTAGTAGCCGAGGGGGAGGTTGCCCCATTTGGCGACGAGGCCGATCTCGCCGGAGCCGGGCGGCACGGGCGTGTGGTCGCTGGCGCGGACGACGACGGTGTTGGGCGCATCGAACTTTGCCTCCTGGGGCGGGGCGTCGCGGGTGGCGATGGAGGCGCCCAGACCGGTGCCCTCCGAGGAGCCGAAGCTGTCGTACAGGGCCACCGTGGGCATGAACTCGAACAGGCCGGATTTGACTTCAGGGCTCCACATCATGCCGCTGGAGGTGATGACTTTCATGCCTGTCACGTCATAGCGCTTCGGATCGGCGCGGAGGGCATCGAGCAGCGGCTTGGCGAAGGCGTCGCCCACAATGGTGAGATTGCCGACCTTGAGGCGCGTCATGGCGTCGAGCGCGGCGGCGGGATCGAAGTGGGACGAGCGGGTGATGACGATGGGCGCACCTTTGGAAAGCGCGCCGAAGGCGGTGAACATGCCAGTGCCGTGCATCATGGGCGGGGCGATATAGAACGGCGTGCGGCCTGCGCCGGAGCGAACCTGCGTCTTGAGCTCTTCGAGCGTGGCGGGCGGGACGCCGCCAAGCTCAGCCGCGCGGCCGACGGCGAGAACATCCCACCAGGTGTCGCTGGGCCACATGACACCCTTGGGCATGCCGGTGGTGCCGCCGGTGTAGAGGAGGAACATGTCTTCTGGGGCGCGCCTGATGTCGAGCGGGCGGCCGTCGCCTGCGGTGAGATCGTCGAAGAAGTGGAAGCCATCGATGCGCTGACCGGTGCAGATCCACATCTTCACACGCGGCAGGCGGGACTGGATGGCGCGGATGTTGTCGGCGAAAGCGGCGTCGAAGACAACGGCTTCCGAGTCGCTGTTGTCGATGAGGTAGACCAGCTCGTCAGGCCCGTAGCGGTAGTTGATGTTCACCGGAGCAAAGCGGCCTTTCAGGGCGGCGACGAAGGTGACGGCGTATTCGGGGCTGTTGCGCTGGTACTGGCCGACCTTGGCGCCGGGGGCGAGGCCGCCGCGCTGGAGCGAGCGGGCGAGGGAGTTTGTGGCGGCGGCGAATTCGCCCCAGCTGATCACCTGGCCGTCGCAGTAGATGGCGGGGTCGGTCTGCTGCACGGCATCGTCGACCGCATCGAATACGTCGCCGTAGCCGAACGTCATGAAGACCTCCCTTGGACGCGCCCTTATGTGCTCCTGGCTAAGGCGCTGAAGCCAAGCGTGTCACTCCGGCGGGCGAGGTCAACTGTCAGAAGTCACGGCATCACCCCTTTGTGGGGCGGCGATAGTCGGGCGTGACGCCGGTTTCGCGCCAGAAGGCGTCGAGGCCTATGTCAGTGACTATCTTTTCGAAGCGCGCGTCTTTGCGGAAGTCGGCGAGGGGTGGGGAGAACAGGAAGGCCGTGTCCCTGGATCGCACGCCCTGATATTCGCCCTGCTCGCGGGTGAAGTAGGTCTGCGCGACTGCGAAGGGCTGGTCGAAGTAGTATGCGTTGGCGGCCGTCGCGGCGGCGTCGAAATCGCCGAGCGCGGCCGCGAAGATCACGGTGTTGCGGGCATAGCCGAGACCATTGCGGGCGGCGGCCATGTTGGCGTCGATGGCTTTGCGGCTGTCGGCTGGCTGGTTGGATTCCATCGCGCGGGCGACCTGCTCGACAAGCGCGAAATCGGATTCCGGTATGCCAGGCGGCCAGTTGACGCGATCGGTCAGCATGGCGAGGGCGCCGCCGAGATTGCCGCCATACATCTGCTGGTAGAGACGGCCGAACCACAGGGAGATATCGCGTGGCCACAGCTTCGTGGCTTCGAGTATCGTGCGGTCGGCGTCGTGCAGGCGGCCGGAATACCAGTAGAGCAGCGCGAGGTCATAATGGCGGCGCGCGACGAGCGGGGTCTGCGCGAGGGCTTTCTCAGCGTGCGGCACCGCTTCGGCGACGCGGCCGGTGGCGGCGAGCACTTCGCCGAGCACGCAATCGACCGGCGCCAGGCGGGGCTTGCGGGCAAGGGCCTCGCGATAGCTGGCCTCGGCTTCGCGCCAGCGTTGCCAGGGCGGCGCCAGCAGGACGAGCGCGGCGAGGGCATCGGCATTGCCGGCGTCGGTGGCAAGCGCGCGGTTGGCGGCGTCCTTCGCACGCTCCGAGATGCCGGCGTGCTGTTCGAGCGGGCTGGTGGCGAAGGAATAGCTGTAGGCGAGAGCGAGCGCGGCCCACGCATCGGCGAAATTGGGCGAGAGGTCGACTGCTTCGCGCAGGAAGGAGATGGCCTGCGCGCTTTCCTTGGCGTCGTCTGTTGCGCCGATGTCGAGGGCGCGGCGGTAGAGTTCGGTTGCACGATCGGGCGGGGCGGCAGGTTGCGAGAAGCGCCAGGCTGCGATCGCGCCCGCGCCGATGACGATGGCTCCGCCAGCAGCGAGGAGGATCGTGCGGCGGGGAAGTTTGCTGGGCAAAGACGTGGCCGCTGGTTGGGCTGGGCTCGCACCGCCTTGCGGCGCGCTGCCGGGCGGGCGTCCGGCGGTTCCGTTGAGCAGCAGGCGGTAACCGACCTTGGTGATGGTCTCGAGGGCGAAGTCGCGGCCTTCGGTGAGTTCCGAGACGCGGCGGATGCGGGAGATGACGCGGTTGATGGCGTCGTCGCTGACGACGCGGCCCTCCCAGCAGGCGTCGGTGAGTTCGTCGCGCGTGACTACCTTGCCGCCGGCGTTGGCGAGGACGATCAGCACTGCCATCACGCGCGGCTCGACAATTTCGCGGGCGCCGTTGGCGACGATTTCCCGCGTCGGCGGGAGGATTTCCAGATTGCCTAGTCTGAACGCTGGCTGGTGCGCGAGGTCCATCTTTGCGTCGTCGTCCCCTGCCCACGGCCTGTGGCGGAGACTGCCACGGGCAAATCAAGCGGCAAAGACCAGCCCGTCAGGCGGCCACGCCGTCCGGGCGGGAGAGGACTTTCATGTCCCATTGCCAGTGCGGGTAGAGATAATCTCCGCTTGAGCGATTGGTCAGCGCGGCTGACGCCCTGGAGCGGGTTCCGACGGGATAATCGTCGGTGAGGCTACGATTGCCTTCGAGACGAAGGTCGACGGAGAATTTCTGGCCGGCCAGCGGCCGCAGCAGGATCTTTCCGCCGGAGCCTTCGGGATCCTGGAAGCTTTCGATCTCGACAGACTGGTGATCGACGGACGGTCGCATGGGCAGCTCCTGAAAATGCGTCCCGGGTGCGGATGGGCAGCCGCTGAGAAACCGCAACAGGCGGTTCCCGGGGGCAGATGTATCTGGCTTGAAAGTGAGGGCGCCTCGGGCAGGCAACAGACCGAACCGAAGCGGTTTACAGGGTGTATACTGCACGAAGCCGGAGGAATGGGATAGTCGCCCGGCCGCCCAAACCCTCTTGCCCCGGGGCAGATTTTGCCGTTCTAGGTGTCATCATGCCCGCTTACCGTTCACGCACCACGACTTTCGGCCGCAACATGGCTGGCGCCCGCGCTCTCTGGCGCGCGACCGGCATGAAGGATGGCGACTTCTCGAAGCCGATCATCGCTGTGGTGAACTCGTTCACGCAGTTCGTGCCCGGCCACGTCCATCTCAAGGACATGGGCCAGCTGGTCGCACGCGAGATCGAGGCGGCGGGCGGCGTGGCGAAGGAGTTCAACACCATCGCGGTCGATGACGGCATCGCCATGGGGCATGGCGGGATGCTGTATTCGTTGCCCAGCCGCGACCTGATCGCGGACTCGGTCGAATACATGGTCAATGCGCACTGCGCGGATGCGATGGTGTGCATCTCCAATTGCGACAAGATCACGCCGGGCATGCTCAACGCCGCGATGCGGATCAACATTCCGGTCGTGTTCGTGTCCGGCGGTCCGATGGAAGCGGGCAAGGTCGTCTGGAAGGACGAGAAGACGGGCGTTGCGAAGGAGCACAAGCTCGACCTGATCGATGCGATGATGCAGGCGGGGGACGATCGCATCTCGGATGCGCAGGTGGCGGCGGTGGAAGCCGAGGCTTGCCCGACGTGCGGCTCCTGCTCGGGCATGTTCACGGCGAACTCGATGAACTGCCTGACGGAAGCACTGGGTCTGTCGCTGCCAGGCAATGGCACGGTGGTGGCGACGCACAAGGATCGCGAGCGGCTGTTCAAGCGGGCGGGGCGGCTCATCGTGGACATCACGCGGCGCTATTACGAGAAGGACGACGTTTCCGTTCTGCCGCGCAATGTGGCGACGAAGGAAGCGTTCGAGAACGCCATGGCGCTCGATGTAGCGATGGGCGGATCGACGAACACGGTGCTGCATATCCTGGCGGCGGCGCAGGAAGGCGGCGTCGACTTCACGATGGATGACATCGATCGCATCTCACGCAACACGCCCTGCATCTGCAAGGTGGCGCCGGCGGTGTCGACAGTTCATATCGAGGACGTGCATCGCGCGGGCGGGATCATGGGGATCCTCGGCGAACTGGCGCGCGGCGGGCTGCTGCACACGGATGCGAAGACGGTGCACTCGCCTTCTCTGGGTCATGCGATTTCGTACTGGGATATCCGGCAGTCGAACGATGAAGAGGTTGAGACCTTTTTCAAGGCGGCGCCGGGCGGCGTGCGGACGACGGTTGCTTTCTCGCAGGAGAAGCGCTGGCCGGAGCTGGACCGCGACCGTGTCAAGGGCGTAATCCGGGCGAAGGAAAACGCGTTCACGAAGGATGGCGGTCTTGCGGTGCTCTACGGGAACATCGCGGAGAAGGGCTGCATCGTGAAGACGGCCGGTGTCGAGGAAGAGATCTGGAAGTTCAACGGCGTCGCGCGCGTGTTCGAGAGCCAGGACGAAGCCGCCGCTGCGATCCTGAACAACAAGATCGTCGCGGGCGATGTTGTCGTGATCCGCTATGAGGGACCCAAGGGCGGGCCCGGGATGCAGGAAATGCTTTATCCGACGACCTATCTGAAGTCGCGCGGACTCGGAAAGGTATGTGCGCTGTTGACGGATGGACGTTTCTCGGGCGGCACATCGGGGCTGAGCATCGGGCATGCGTCGCCGGAAGCGGCGGCGGGCGGCCTGATCGCGCTGGTGCAGGAAGGCGACCGTGTCGAGATCGACATTCCCGCGCGTTCGATCCGCCTTGCCGTCGCAGACGACGTGCTCGCCCAGCGTCGCAGGGCCGAAGAAGCCCGCGGGAAGGATGCTTACACGCCGCATGGACGTAAGCGCGTCGTCTCGGCCGCGTTGCAGGCCTATGCCGCGCTGGTGACGTCAGCGGATACTGGCGCGGTGCGCGATCTGGGTCAGATCAGGAAGTAGCCGCGCTCTAGTGGCGGCCGGTAAAGGAGCCGCGCACGGCGGGCGCGGGCCTGTCGAGTTCGGCTGCGATGTGTTCGCGCATGGTTTGCAGCGTCTGGGCCGCTGGCGCGCCGGTGGACTGTTCGATCGCCTGCGCAACGTTCCGCGCGATATCGGCGAGGATGGTGCTCCAGCCTTTCTCTTCCGAGACGTTCTGGTTCTCCCGGAACACGCCGACGCCGATCGAACAGTGAAGCCCCTGTTCGGCGATCCAGATGCGCAGCATCTCGACTGAGTTCCGGTCGCGGACGGCCGCCGCGGGGATGGGTTGTTCCTGCATGATAGCCAGCTCCCGGCAACATTTGCGAGACTAGGCTAGCTTGGCGCGGGCAACCATGTCCACGCGTGTCACTGGTTCGGCGTTTCCTTCCAGCCGTCGCGAGGACGCATGGCAGACGGGCTGTCGGGGGTCATCGTCTTGCAGGCTTCTGGCTCCATGGTGGAGAGGACCGAGGCGATGCGCCAGGCGCCGTCAAGCATGACGACGTCGAAGGCATCGATGCCGCAATGGACCACCTTGCCGTTGTCGCGGAGTTCGTATGGCGCCCAGACCTGGGCGAGGCCGCCGCGGACGTGGACGATGGGGTCCCAGTAGCGCTCCATGAACGGGTCGGCGTCTGGATCGGGCTCGAGCATCGAGGCGTTGGTGTAGGGTTTCACCGGGCGCTCGTCGCCCGGCTTGATCGCCTGGATCCAGGAGACGCCTTCGGAGATGGTGACATCGTTGAGAGCATCGTCGTCATGATTGCCCAGGGCGAGCAGGAAGCGATCGACAGTGGCGAGGATTTCGGATTCATACGGAGACTTGGCGCCGGGTGTCGACATCACCGGCCCGGATGCGCCGCCGGTCGTGGCGCAGGCGGCGAGGACTGAAGCGAATGCGGCTGTAGGCAGAAGACGTTTCATGCGGACACCTGTGCTTCGCGACCCTTGCGGGGCAGGCTAGCACCTCGGTTGCGGCAGGCGAAAGGCTGGATTGGCTGTGGTAGAGTGGACGTGATGGAAGCGGTTCGACGCCAGACGATCTGCGAGCGGTGCGGCGTCAGCTTCGGGTGTACGCTGAACGGGCCATGCTGGTGCGGGGGGGAGGCGGTGCGCTTGCCGCTGCCGAAGACAGGAGACTCGCAGTTCAGCGACTGCCTGTGTCGCACATGTCTGCGGGAGGTCGCAGCGGAAGCGGATCGGGATGCACGCTGATTTTTGTGGCGTTCTGCGCGTGAGCCACTAGCTTCGCCCGAGATTCTGGCGGAGGGCAGAGGATGCCGACACAGTTGATGGGCATGATGGCGCCGGTGCTGGCGCTGGTCATATGGACGCTGGTGATGCTGGTGTGGCTGTATATGCGCCGCATTCCGGCGATGCGTAAGGCGGGGATCGATCCGGCCAGGATCAAGGGCTCGGAGAGCTATGCCAGCCTGCCGCCGATGGACCCCAGGGCGGTGTGGGTCGCGGACAATTACAATCACCTGCACGAACAGCCGACGATCTTCTACGCCCTGTGTGTCTATTCGCATCTGTCGGGGGTGGCCGACGGTCTCAACGCTGGGCTGGCGTGGGGGTATGTCGGCGTGCGGATCATTCACAGCCTGATCCAGGTGACCACGAACTTCGTGCCGCTGCGGTTTGCGATCTTCAATGTGGGGTCGCTGCTGCTGATCATCATGGCAATCCGCAACGTGCTGGGGATGTTCGGGTTTTGAGGCGAGTGAGTAGTGAGTGGTGAATAGGGAGTAGTGATTTGAAGGGCTTGCGCGTAAGAGCCTCCGAATCTACTCACCACCCCCTATTCACGACTGACTTGGAAACCCATGGCCGCCCTGCCTGAAAGCCGCTTGAGACAGATGATCGACCGCTTCGAGCAGGTCGAGGCGCGGATGGGCGTGGCGACCGATCCGAAGGAGATCGTGCAGCTCTCGCGCGACCATGCCGAACTCAAGCGCGTGGCCGAGAAGGCGCGTGAGGTGATGACGCTACGCGCGCAGCTGGCTGAGGCGGATGCGCTGGCCGAGGACACGAGCGCGGATCGCGACCTGGTCAACATGGCGATCGAGGAGCGGGCGGACCTCAAGGCGCGGCTGCCGGGCGTCGAGCGCGAGATGCAGCTGATGCTGCTGCCGAAGGACCGGGACGATGAGGGTTCAGCCGTGATCGAGGTGCGCGCAGGGACTGGCGGCGATGAAGCTGCGCTGTTCGCGGGCGATCTGTGGCGGATGTACCAGCGCTATGCCTCGAAACGCGGCTGGCAGGTCGAGCTTGTCTCGGCGACTGAAGGCGAGATGGGCGGCTACAAGGAAGTCGTGGCGCAGCTCAACGGCGCGGGCGTGTTCGGCCGGATGAAGTTCGAGAGCGGCGTGCATCGTGTGCAGCGCGTGCCGGCGACGGAAGCGCAGGGGCGCATCCACACGTCAGCGGCGACGGTGGCGATCCTGCCCGTGCCTGAGGACGTGAACATCGAGATCCGCGATCAGGATCTGCGGATCGATACCTATCGTTCGTCAGGAGCCGGCGGCCAGCACGTGAACAAGACGGACTCGGCCGTGCGCATCACGCACCTGCCGACCAACATCGTCGTGACGTCGTCAGAGAAGTCGCAGCATGAGAACCGTCGCAAGGCGATGGAGCAGCTGAAGATCCGTCTCTATGAACGCGAGCGCGAAATGAAGGACACGGCGCGGGCCGAGGCGCGCAAGCTGCAGGTGGGGTCAGGCGATCGTTCCGAGCGCATCCGCACTTACAACTTCCCGCAGGAGCGGGTGACGGACCACCGTATCAACTACACAGCGCACAACCTGTCAGATTTCGTGCAGGGCGATATCGATGCGCTGCTCGACGCTCTGCACGCCGAGGATCAGGCAGAGCGCCTGGCGCAGCTGGAAAACAGCTGAAGCGGCTAGGCCGGGGGCGTTGCGATGAGTTCCTTCGCGATGGCGCGCACGTCGAAGCCGTCGGAGACGATGTTGTCGACGCGCCAGCCTTCGGGCGTTTCGATCAGGTCCCACTGGACGTGTTTGGGTTCGCTCTGGAACAGCTTGAAGTCGGCGTTGACGATGGCGCGGCCCTTGGGCGCGGCTGATGTCGCAACTTCGATCCTGAGGTCCGAGAAGTCGGTGCAGTCCTGGCAGTTGCCGGCGAAATCTCCATCGAAGACGGGGCCATCATTGCCGGCGGCGGCTTCGGCCTGCTTGATGAGGGCGTCGAGCTCGGCAGTCATGGGGATGGCGGAGACGGGGGTGGTCTTCTCGCCCTTGCTCGTTTCAAGCGTCTGGTAGATCGCCTTCACGACGGCTTCGGGGCCAGTCGTGGCGGCGGCGGTCTCCGGCGTGGATGGTTGCGGCGCGCAGGCAAAGGCCAGCGCCAGCAAGGGCAGGGCGGCATAGCGTTTCATGTGGTCCCCGAAAGTGACTGACCCGCTCCACTCATCGCGGGGCGGGACAGGATTGTCCATTGCTGTTTTCGGATCAGCCCCAGGGGCCGGGCTTGCGGGGTTCGGGCTGCTGGTCCCACGGGCCGGGCGAGCGGCGGCGGGTCGAAGTGACCAGCTCTGGTTGCGGTGCGGCGGGCTTGCCGCCGAACTTCTGCGTGAGCGCGGCGACGCGGTTTGCGGTCGACGGGTGGGTCGAGAACAGGTTGTCGGCGCCGTGGCCGTTCAGCGGGTTGATGATGAACATGTGCGCAGTTGCCGGGTTGCGTTCCGCGCCAATGTTGACGCGTCCGCCGCGGGCATAGGCGTCGATCTTCTGCAGCGCCGAGGCGAGCGCCTGCGGATCGCCGGAGATTTCGGCGCCATGGCTGTCGGCTTCATATTCGCGACCGCGGCTGATCGCCATCTGCACGAGGGCTGCGGCCATCGGGGCTAGGATCGCGATGGCGATCACGCCGATGAATCCGCCGGGACGCTCACGGTCGCTTCCGTTGCCGAAAAAGAAGGCGAAGTTGGCGAGCGCGGAGATGGCGCCGGCGATTGTGGCGGTGACGGTCATCGTCAGCGTGTCGTGATTCTTCACGTGCGCCAGTTCATGACCCATGACGGCGCGGATCTCGCGGCGGTCGAGCATGGTGAGCAGGCCAGTGGTGGCGGCGACGGCGGCGTGCGCCGGATCGCGTCCGGTGGCGAAGGCGTTGGGCTGGTCGCTCTCGATGATGGTGATTTTGGGCTGGGGCAGGCCGGCGCGCTGGGCCATTTCGCGCACGTCCTGCGCATAGGCGCGGACGCGGGCGTCGGGATGGTTCGCAGGGACTTCCTGCGCCCGGTACATGGAGAGCACGATCTTGTCGGCATTCCAGTAACTGATCAGGTTGCCGACCAGCGCAAAGCCGAAGGCGACGACCATGCCAGTGGGGCCGCCAATCAGATAGCCGGCGCCGACGAACAGGGCCGTCAGCGCCGCCAGAAGCATGAAAGTCTTGACGTGGTTCATGCCGGGAATGTGGTCCCGGCGTCAGCCATCCTCAAGACCTCGGCCCTGCGGCTGTTGGCTCGCGACGCGATCACAGATTCGCCAGTTCCGGAACTGTACGCGCTATTTCACCGTGATGGTGATCTTCTTCGACATGATGTGGGTCGGCTTGTGCAGCTCGTGGTTCATGTCGCCGAAGACGAGCTGGAGCGTGTGCTGGCCCGGGCCGAGCATCAGCACGGTCTCGGTTTCGCCGCCGCCGAAGTGGCGGTGCTGGTCGTCCTTCGGAATGGCGTATTGCATCTCGTCGGCAGTCAGCTCGGTGTCGATCAGCAGGTGGTGGTGGCCGGTGTTGGGCTTGTCGACGCCCGCAGGCGCGACCCCGATGCCAAAGGCGCCGAAGACGACACGAAAGGATTGCGGCACCGTCATCCCGTCGCGCAGGTTGACGAAATAGACAGACGGACCAGGTTCGGTGTGGAGCCCGACGGCGTCCGCATCGGCTTTCGCCGTGGCTTCGGCGAGGGCGGCATTTGTCGCATCAGCGATGGCGGCAGGATCGGGCGTAGCGGAGGCGTCCGGCTTACTGTCGCCACAGGCGGCAAGGGTCAGCGCGAGGACGGATGCGGCGATCAGGCTGGCGGTGCGCATGATAGGTCTCTCCGATTGGCTCCCGGCGAGATTAGCACGGCGCGCGGGCGAGGCGAGACACGATCAGGTCAAGCTGGCACGTCAGGCTGGCACGTCAGGCTGGCAGGGCGACGTGAAGTTCAGGCTGAGCGCCATTCAGGAATGCCATCCGAGCTTGTTCTGATGCGACCCTTCACGCCGATCGGATAGGCATCCGGCGACATCAGCAGGGCGAGATCGTCCCCGTGCGCAGGCGGGATGCGCGCGAGCGTGCGGGCGCCGTTCGACAGGCGGGCGATGACGACGCCCTGGATAGGCTGGCCTGACGGGTCGTGCGGGATGGTGAAGGTCTCGATTGTGGCCTCGCCATCGGGCTTTTCATCCGTGGGCGGAACGGGACCGCGACGGGCGTCGGCGTCATGTTGTGCGGTGTTGGGCGCGCGCACGACGTCGCCCTGCGGCTCGCGAGCGAGGATGAGGGCGTGGTGCTTGGTGACGAATTCGCCCTGGCCATAGAGCAGGCCGAGACGGGCGCCGTCACGGACGGCGCGCGCCATCGCACAGGCGGCATGCGCCATATAGACGTTGAGCGGGCCGCCGAAGAAGCTGAGGCCGCCGGTGACGCTCGGCTCGACCGTTGCCGGGAGTTTCAGTTTGCGGCGCGCCATCTTCGGAACAACCGGGAAGCAGGAATAGAGTTCGAGCGCGTCGAAGCGCGCGCCGTCGCCATCGACCTGCTCGAGCATGTCGGCGAGGACGGCGTCCTGTGCGTGGTTCACGTGATAGACGTCGCGGGCGAGCCAGTCGCGCGGTTCGCTGGCTGAAGCGCCGGCGCCGATGAAGACGAGCTGATGTTCGGGGATGCCGGCTTCGCGGGCGCGCGCAAGCGATGTGACGATGATTGCCGCACCCTGGTTCACATGTGGGTTCGCGACCATGCGCTTGGTATAGGGCCAGCCGATGATGCGGTTGTCGGGCGTGACGGTGGCGATGTCGGCGGGCGTCAGCGGCGCTTTCAGCCAGGCGTAAGGGTTACGCGAGGCGGCGGCGGCATAGCGTGACCAGAGCAGGGCGGACTCCGCTTGCGCCTCGGCGGGCGTCTGTCCCCAGGCGTGGGCTGTGGCGGCGTCGTAGAAGGGATAGACGCTGATCGGCCAGGCGACGCCAAGCGTGTGGCCAAGCGAGTGAACGTATTCGGCGGCGCGCTTCATCTTGGGCGCGGCCTCGGCGTAGGGTGTCCAGGGTAGCTCGACATTGGCGCGCTTGGCGTGACCAACGGCGTATTGCGCCTCGGCGCCGATCACGAGGCCGACGCCGCTTTCGCCGGAAGCGATGCGGCGGGCGGCGTCGTGCAGGAAGCGGACGGGGCTTTCGCCGCCGACCGTACCGTAGACATTGCGTCTCGGGAAGATGGCGAGGCGATTGGCGAGCTGGGCGCCGATGTCGTCATAGCGCCAGCTGACGAGCGCGATGATGTCGACCGAGTCCGTATCGCGCAGGAGGCCGCGGGCTTCGATATTCGCCCGGCGCGCCGCCTCGAGCATGAGGGCTAGCGGCTCAAGCGACTGGGTCACGTCCTTGGGGCGGTCCATGATCTCGCCGATGCCGGCGATGACGGGGATGCGGTCGGGGCTCAGGGTCATGAGCGATCAAGAGCGCAATCATTGCGGACAATCAACGGGTGGAATGGCGGCGGCGGCTTCGCGAAGCGCCAACAGCGTGATAGCCGTAGCGTCATGCGGATCGGTGGGGGTGTGCTGGCGGCTGCATTGGCGCTTTGCCTGAGGGCGGAAGCGCAGGAATCCTATCACGCGCCGAAGACGTCGTTCGGGACGCCCTCATTCGAGGGCGTGTGGTCGACGCTGACGGCGACGCCGCTCGAGCGTCCTGCTGCGTTCGAAGGGCCGATCACGACGGAAGAGAAGGCGAAGGTGTTCGCGGCGAATGTTCCGACCGCTTTCCAGTCGGACACCAGCGATGGCGTTGGCGCGCGCGTTTCGGAGTGGTGGGAATTCTCGCCCGACATGACGCGGATCGGCGGGCAGATCCGCACATCGCTGATCGTTGATCCGCCGGATGGCAAGATGCCTTTCAACGATGCGGGCCGTGCGCGGTTGAAGGCGCTGATGGCGAGCGTGTTCACGGATTTCGACGGGCCGGAGGCGCGGCCGTCAACCGAGCGGTGTCTTGCGGGCGGATCGGGCGCAACAGGCGCGCCGATCTTCGTGCCACGCTACAACGCCAACTATCAGTTCGTGCAGACGCCCGGCTATGTGGTGATCTCGATGGAGCAGAACCGCGAGGTGCGCATCATCCGGATGGGCGCCAAGCGATTGCCCGATGCGATGAAGCGATGGATGGGAGATTCCATCGGGCATTGGGATGGCGAAACGCTCGTCGTCGAGACCGCCAACTTCATGCCGGGCGATGCGTTCAAGCCCTCCTCGCCCATCCTGATCTCCGAACATGCGCGCGTGACCGAGCGGTTCACGCGGATCAGCCCCGGCGAAATCCTTTATCGCTACACGGTCGATGACCCTGACGTTTTCAGTCAGGCGTGGAGCGCCGAGATGATCCTGTCGGCGACGAGGAATCATGTGCTCGAATACGCATGCCACGAGGGCAATTATTCGATGCCCGGCATGCTGGCCGGCGGGCGAGCCAAGGAAAAGCAGAAGAAGTAGCCGGCGATCGGCGACGGCCCCCAAGGGCTGGTGGTCTGGAACCATCGAAAACCCCCACAAAATGGGGCTTCTGAAATAGTTCAGCTCACTCTTGTTTTCATGCTTTGTTCACGAGAACATTTGTAGTACATAGAACGCAACGCGGGCTGGGAATCGGGCGGGTTTGCCGCCTCCAAGCCAGCATGGCAGATGTGGAGACAAATATGGCTGCGGCCGCTCTCAAGCTGGTGGAAGACAAGGGCATGGACAAGCAGAAGGCCCTCGAAACGGCCCTCGGTCAGATCGAGCGCAATTTCGGCAAGGGCTCGATCATGCGCTTGGGCACGAACCAGGCGATGGACATCGAGGCGCTGTCGACCGGCTCCCTCAGCCTCGACGTGGCGCTCGGGATTGGCGGCTTGCCAAAAGGCCGGATCATCGAAATCTACGGGCCGGAAAGCTCGGGCAAGACGACGCTGGCCCTGCATGTGCTGGCCGAAGCCCAAAAGAATGGCGGCGTAGGCGCCTTCATTGACGCGGAACACGCGCTCGACCCGGTCTATGCGGCTAAGCTGGGCGTTGATCTCGACGACCTGCTGGTGTCGCAGCCGGACACGGGCGAACAGGCCCTCGAGATCGCCGACACGCTGGTGCGCTCGGGTGCGGTGGACGTGCTGGTGATTGACTCGGTGGCGGCCCTGACGCCGCGCGCCGAACTCGAAGGCGAGATGGGCGATGCGCTCCCGGGTCTGCAAGCCCGCCTGATGAGCCAGGCGCTGCGCAAGATCACGGCTTCGGTGTCGAAATCGAAGACGATGGTGATCTTCATCAACCAGATCCGCATGAAGATCGGCGTGATGTACGGCTCGCCTGAAACGACGACGGGCGGCAACGCGCTGAAATTCTACGCTTCCGTGCGTCTCGACATCCGTCGTATCGGTCAGATCAAGGAACGCGACGAGGTCATCGGCAACCAGACCCGCGTTAAGGTGGTCAAGAACAAGGTCGCTCCGCCGTTCCGGCAGGTCGAGTTCGACATCATCTACGGGGAAGGCATCTCCAAGACGGGTGAGCTCCTGGATCTCGGCGTGAAGGCCAATGTGGTCGAGAAGTCGGGTTCCTGGTTCTCCTATGGCTCGCAGCGGATTGGCCAGGGCCGTGAAAATGCGCGGAAATTCCTGAAGGACAATCCAGCGACGGCTGCCGAGATCGAGGATGCGATCCGCAAGAACGCCGGCATCATCTCCGAAAACCTGCTCGCGCTTGAGCCGGGCGACGACAACAGCGACGGCGATGATGATGGCAGCGGCGAACCGGTCGCGAAGGCCAGGAAGGGCAGCTAGGCCGCTGGTCCGCGGGTTTCCCGAAGCCGGGTTCGCAGCCGGTCAGGGGTAGGCACATGGCAGTGCAGGGAGGCGCCGGTTCGATCGACCGGCGTCTTCTGCGTTTTGAGCTGCGTTTTCGGGGATTTCCGGTGGACGATCGCGCCAGAAACGGCGCGCTAGCGACGTTGCCTGTGGCGGGTGCGCGCCTTATACCGCCCCATGGTTCGCGCGCCGGGCTGGGATGGCTGGCCGCGGGACCTTAACTTACCGGTCGTGGGGATTGGGCCGCCTCGGTTTGGCGGACCGATCTTCGTGACCCCAGGAGCCTGCGATGACGTCCAAGAGCACGCCTTCTTCCTCGAAGCCCTCGAGCGTCCCGTCATCGGTCAATGGCATCCGCGCGGCCTTCCTCGACTATTTCGCCAAGGCCGGCCACGCCGTGAAGCCGTCTTCTTCGCTGGTGCCGCAGGGCGACAACACCCTGCTGTTCACCAATGCAGGCATGGTGCAGTTCAAGAACATCTTCACTGGCGTCGAGAAGCCTTTTGCTCCAAGGGCTGCGACGTCGCAGAAATGTGTCCGCGCGGGCGGCAAGCACAACGACCTCGACAATGTCGGCTACACCGCGCGCCATCTCACCTTCTTCGAGATGCTCGGCAACTTTTCGTTCGGCGACTACTTCAAGGAACTCGCGATCGAGCATGCCTGGACGCTGGTCACGCGCGATTTCCAGCTGCCGAAGGACAAGCTGCTCGTCACTGTCTACCACGACGATGACGAGGCTCACGGTCTCTGGAAGAAGATCGCCGGCCTGCCGGACAGCCGCATCATCCGCATCCCCACCAACGACAATTTCTGGATGATGGGTGACACCGGCCCGTGCGGTCCGTGCTCGGAAATCTTCATCGACCGTGGCGACCACATCTGGGGTGGTCCGCCCGGCTCGGCCGGGCAGGATGGCGACCGGTTCCTCGAATTCTGGAACCTCGTCTTCATGCAGTACGAGCAGTTCAACGATGGCCGCCCGCGCGTATCCCTGCCCAAGCCATCGATCGACACGGGCATGGGCCTCGAGCGCATCTCGGCGATCATGCAGGGCGTCGATTCGGTGTTCGAGACGGACCTGTTCGTGAACCTCATCAATGCGGGCGAAGAGCTCTACAAGGTGAAGGCGCAGGGCGAGCAGACCGCCTCCTTCCGCGTCATCGCCGATCACTTGCGCTCGGCGTGCTTCCTCATCTCCGATGGCGTCTCGCCGTCGAACGAGGGCAGGGGCTATGTGCTCCGCCGCATCATGCGCCGCGCCATGCGCCACGCGCACATCCTCGGCACGCGCGAACCGAACATGTATCAGCTCGTCGGCGCGCTGGGACAGGAGATGGGCGATGCCTATCCTGACCTCGTTCGCGCCCGGCCCGCCATCGAAAGCGCCTTCCAGCAGGAAGAGCAGTCGTTCCAGCGCACGCTCGGTCGCGGCCTTGCGCTGCTGGATGAAGAGACCGCTTCGCTGGGCAAGGGCGGCGTGCTCAAGGGCGATGTCGCCTTCAAGCTCTACGACACGTACGGCTTTCCGCTCGACCTCACGCAGGATGTGCTCCGTGCGCGTGGCATGACGGTCGACGAGCCCGGCTACAACGCGGCGATGGAGGAACAGCGCACGCGCAGCCAGGAACACTCGAAGTTCACCGCGGGCGATGGCTCGGATGCCGTCTGGCATTCCGTGCGCGATGCTTCCGGCGCTACCAGCTTCCAGGGCTATGAGTTCGAGGAAACCTCCGGCCACCTGAAGACGGCGCTGGTCGCCGGCGTGCAGGCGAAGGCGCTGAAGACCGGCGACAAGGCCGAACTCGTGTTCGACCAGACACCGTTCTATGCCGAGAGCGGGGGCCAGGCGGGCGATAAGGGCGAGATCTTCTTTGCCGGCGGCGGTCGCTTCCGTGTCGACGACGTGCAGAAACGTGCGGGCGACGTGTTCGCGCATGTTGGCGAAATGCTGTCCGGCGCCGCCAAGGCCGGCGACCTCGCGGAGATGAAGATCGACCGCGTGCGGCGCGCGAAGATCCGCGCCAATCATTCGGCGACCCACCTGTTGCACGCGGCGCTGCGCAACAAGCTCGGCAAGCACGTCACGCAGAAAGGTTCACTGGTCGAGGCCGACTATTTCCGCTTCGACTTCTCACACACGCAGCCGATGACGCGCGAAGAGATCGAAGCGGTCGAGGCCGAAGTGAACGCGGTAGTCCGGCAGAACGCGCCAGCGGAAATTCGCGTGATGGCGCCGGACAAGGCAATCGAGGCCGGCGCGATGGCGCTGTTCGGCGAGAAGTACGGCGATGAGGTGCGCGTGCTGCGCCTCGGCAATTCCGTCAGCGAAGCCAACGCGCCCTACTCCGTCGAACTCTGCGGCGGCACGCACGTCGCGCGCACGGGCGACATCGCCGTGTTCGTGGTCACGTCCGAAGGCGGCGTGGCGCAAGGCGTGCGCCGGATCGAGGGCGTGACGGGCGCGGCTGCGCTGGACTTCCTCAAGTCGCGCGGCGCGATCGCCCGCGAGATCGCGGATCAGTTCAAGGCGCCGATTGCGGATGCGCCTGCCCGCGTTGCCCAACTCGTCGAGCTGCGCAAGAAACTCGAAGCCGAACTCGCCGATGCCCGCAAGAAGCTCGCCATGGGCGGCGGCGGTGCTGCGTCCGGCCCGGAAGTCATCAATGGCGTCAAGTTCATCGGCAAGGTCGTCGATGTGCCGGCGAAGGATCTCAAGGGACTGGCTGATGAAGCCAAGAAGTCGGTCGGCTCAGGCGTCGTCGTGTTCGTCGCGACCAGCGAAGGCAAGGCTACCGTCGTCGTCGGCGTCACCGATGACCTGACCAAGCGGTTCCCGGCTGGCGATCTCGTGACCAAGGCAGTTCAAGCTGTCGGCGGCGCCAAGGGCGGCGGGCGTCCGGACATGGCGCAAGGCGGCGGGCCGGATGGTTCGAAGGCCAACGACGCCATCGCGGCCGTGAAGGCTGCACTGGCGGGTTGATCCGTACGATTTGACGAAGCGTTGCGGGACTCGCATCATTTCCCGAAGGGGAGGATCGAATGGACCTTCGTCATTACGCCACTGCGCTCTTGCTGGGCTCAACTGCCGCATGTGCGTCCGCGCCGCCAGGGGCGGAACGTTTCCCCGTGCAGGCGCCGCTCTGCGCCCCCGGCGTTTCCCTGGGCAAGGTCGTGATCGCGCCACTCACACGCTGGCGGCCGGACCAGAAGGAGCCGAAGGTGCGCGAGGAGATCGCCAGAAAGGCGATAGACGCCGTAGCGCCCGCAATAACCTGTGCGTCCTCGTCGAGGGTGCTGGATGTTGTCGCCGATGCCGGCGCATCCGATGCGCTTGCAGCCGCAAGGGCGGAAGGCGCGAATACGGCTTTGCTCATTCATATCGATGAGCTCGGTCCGATTGCGATCCTGTCCTTTCCCGCTCTGTGGAGCACCTGGAGTGATGTGAAGTTCACGCTCGATGCAGTTGATGTGCAGACCGGCGCCACCCTGCGCAGCATTCCACATCGCCGGCAGAAGGGAGGCGCATTCGAGGCGCGCGGTCTCGATCCGCTTCAGGGTGAGATGGAAGCTGCGCTGAAGGATGTGATCCTCGGCATTCGATAGCCGGGAGACAAGAAAGGCCCGCGGAGCGATCCGCGGGCCTTTGTGTCTGTCGCTTGCGCGAAGCCTATTTCGACATTGCGTCCTGGAAGTTCGAGGCAATCTTCTCGATGAAGCCTTCCGTCGTGAGCCAGGGTTGATCCGGGCCGATGAGGAGCGAGAGGTCCTTCGTCATGAAACCGGCTTCGACCGTGTCGATGACCGTGCGTTCCAGCGTCGTCGCAAACTTCGCGAGTTCGGCGTTGCTGTCGAGCTTGGCGCGGTGGGCAAGGCCGCGCGTCCAGGCGAAGATCGAGGCGACCGAGTTGGTCGAGGTCGACTTGCCTTGCTGGTGGGCGCGGTAGTGGCGCGTCACTGTGCCGTGGGCGGCTTCGGCTTCCACCGTCTTGCCATCCGGCGTCATCAGCACCGAGGTCATCAGGCCGAGCGAGCCATAGCCCTGCGCCACCGTGTCGGACTGCACGTCGCCGTCATAGTTCTTGCACGCCCAGACATAGCCGCCCGACCATTTGAGGCAGGCTGCGACCATGTCGTCGATGAGACGGTGCTCATACGTGCCGCCGAACTCCTTGAACTTGTCGGCGAACTCGGCGTCGAACACTTCCTGGAAGATGTCCTTGAAGCGGCCGTCATAGGCCTTGAGGATCGTGTTCTTGGTCGAGAGATAGACCGGCCATTTACGCTGCAGGCCGAAGTTGAACGAGGCGCGCGCGAAGTCGCGGATCGACTTGTCGACGTTGAACATGCCCATGGCGATGCCCGGGGATTTGAAGTCGAACACTTCGTGCTCGATGGCGGGACCGCCATCAGCCGGCTGGAACTTGATCGTCAGCTTGCCGGCGCCCGGCACCCTGAAGTCGGTCGCGCGATACTGGTCACCGAAGGCGTGACGGCCGACCACGACCGGTTGCGTCCAGCCCGGCACGAGGCGCGGCACGTTCTTCATCACGATCGGCTCGCGGAAGACGACGCCGTCGAGGATGTTGCGGATCGTGCCGTTGGGCGACTTCCACATCTTCTTCAGCTTGAACTCTTCGACGCGGGCTTCGTCCGGCGTGATCGTCGCGCACTTCACGGCGACGCCGTACTTTTTCGTGGCTTCGGCCGAGTCGATGGTGACCTGGTCGTTGGTGGCGTCGCGGTTCTCGATCGACAGGTCGTAATACTTCAGGTCGATGTCGAGGTACGGCAGGATCAGGCGTTCCTTGATGAGCGCCCAGATGATGCGGGTCATCTCGTCCCCGTCCATTTCGACGACGGGGTTTGCAACCTTGATGACGGCCATGAAAAGCTCCTGAAAGGCGACGTAACCGGCCAGATAGGGTTCTGGCGCGGGGGTTCTGGGCCGGGCTATATCAGACATGGTTACGGGCACAATACGCCCCCGAAAAACACGTCGCGAGGAAGTTCCAATGACCGGGAAAAGCCCGCCCTTCGAGCTTCGCGCCATCGATCATGTCGTGCTGATCGTCGATGGGCTCGACCGGGCCGTGAAATGGTATGCTGATGTGGTCGGCGCGACCGAGGAGGGCGACCTCCGGAAGTTCGGTATGGTCCAGCTGCGCTGTGGCGCCTCGATGATCGACCTGGTTGATGCAGGCAGCGCACAGGGCAGATGGGCGAAGCCGCCGGTCGATGGCGGCAGGAACATGGATCATTTCTGCGTCGAGATCGGGCCGGTCACGAAGGCGGGGATGGAGGCGCACCTCAAGACGCATGGGCTTGTGATCGAGGAAGAGGGTATGCGATCCGGCGCCAAGGGTCAGGGCTACTCCTGGTACATCCGCGATCCGTGGGATCACCAGATCGAGCTGAAGACGGACAAGGCGTAGTTGATGGCCAGCCCCTGTTTCATCCTCGTCGCCCCGCAGATGGGCGAGAACATTGGCGCTGCGGCGCGCGTGATGGCGAATTTCGCACTGCATGACCTGCGGCTGGTGAGGCCGCGTGATGGATGGCCCAACCCGGCTGCGGAGACGATGAGCGCGGGGGCGTTGCCGGGCGTGGTGAAGGTCAGCGTGTTCGAGCGTGTCGAGGACGCGATTGCAGATTGTGCCGCGGTTATCGCGACGACGGCGCGGCCGCGCGGGATGGAGAAGCCGGTGTTCGGGGCTGGCGAGGCGGTCGCGAAGATACGCGCTACGGCGGGGCGTACAGCCGTGCTGTTCGGGGCGGAGCGCGCGGGGTTGCCGAACGAGGCGGTGGCCCTGAGCGATGCGATCCTGTCCTTCCCGGTGGCCTCGTCGTTCGCGTCGCTGAACCTCGCGCAGGCCGTGGCGCTGGTGGCGCATGGGTTTGCGGATGCGCAGGCGAGCGGACCGCCGCCGGCGTTCGAAGGCGTTGGTGCGCCGGCCACGCGCGAAGAACTGATCGGTATGATGGAGCATTTCGAGGATGAACTCGATCGCGCCGGCTTCTTCTTTCCAGAGTCCAAGAAACCGCCAATGGTGCAGAACCTGCGCAACGCCTTCACGCGTGCAGGGTGGACGTCGCAGGAAGTCAGCACTTTCCGCGGCGCGATCAAGGCGCTGGCCATTGGCCGCGGCAAAGCCCGCGTGAAGCGCGAGGATTAGGTGTTCAGTCCCGCCATGAGGCGGGTTGGATCTAGCCTGAAGCGATCCGGCTTTGTTCTGCTCTTCCCACCTGTCCGCATGTTCATGCGCCGGAAGGCTGACTCCCGTGTGACCGGGGCATAGGCTTTCGCTGAGAGGGCGGCAAAGACTGCTCCGGGTCGCGGGTCGGGTGGAGCAGGGGACATGATCAGAACATTGCTGGTTTCGGCTCTGGCCGGAGGAACGGGGTTTCTCGGCTGGCTTGGCGGCAGCATCTGGCCGGCGCCCCCGGATTGGACGGATGCGGTCGACAGGAGCGCGAACGATCTTCGCGCGAAGGTGCGGCTCGAGACGATCAACCTCGCGGGGCTTCAGGAATTGCTGCCCGATGAAACGCTCAATCGCCTGAAGGCGCAGATCGGCGACATCGCACTGGCTGCAGGTGAGGTGATCACCGTTGAGCGCGACAATGGCACGCTGGAAGAGCAGCTCGACAACCTCGCGATGGATCAGGCGACGGCTGTGCCGAAGGGCATGACGGTCGCCGTCGCTCCGGCGCCTCCGCATCGCGCAGCGCCGGGAGCGCCAGCGGCGCCTGCGCATACGCCTGCTGCGCCAGAGGCCGGCGTTGCGCCATCGCCGAAGCAGGTGCTGATTCCGGCTGCGCCTTCCGGCGATCTTGCCAAGGTCTTTGCTGCGAGCCTTGAACTTTGTCCCCGCATGGAAGTGTCGAACGCGCCTGCAAGCGCAAACAGCATTGTCACGGCGTACAAGCCGTTCGTGCTCGTGAAGAGTGTGAAGATCGCGACCTTCCCGACGCCGGGCGCGTGCCTGTCATCAGGCTTCGGCACGCGATCCGAACGCCTGCACAAGGGCGTGGACTATCATGCGGATATCGGCGTGCCCGTGCTGGCAGGAGGCGATGGTCAGATCATCGAGATGAAGTATCGCGATGACTACGGCAACATGATCCTGATCGATCATGGCGGCGGCGTTTACACGCGCTATGCACACCTGGCCTCGTTCGGCAAAGGGTTGTCGCCTGGCGTCAAGGTGAAGGCCGGCGAGCAGCTGGGACTGATGGGCAACACAGGAAGCTATCAGATCCCGATGCATCTGCATTACGAGCTGCTCGTGGGCGATTACGGCAATCCGAAAGGGTCATTCGGGCTCGAGCCGGAAGATCCGATGTCTTTCCCGTCGGCTGGTTGATTGGAGGGCGACCGGAGTTGCCTCCGGCCGCTGGTGACGGGGTAGGATAGTCTAGTGCGGTTTCGAGGCCGAGGCGTCGGTTGAGCCGGAGGCTGAGGCGGATGCGCCTTCCGTGGTTAGTGTGGCGCTGCCTGAACCCGAAGCGCCGGCGCTGACCGTCGGCTTGTTCGCTTCGGCGGCGGCCTTGGCTTTCGCGGCGGCTTGCCTGGCCTTGTCGGTTGTCGAGGTCACGGCGCTTTTCCCAGCGCCGGTTATGCCTGTCGTATCGCCGGTGGCTGAGCCGGAACCCTGGCCGCCGGCGCTGACGCCCGGGAGCTGCACCTGGCCGGCGCCCTGACTGCCGAGCCCAAGCTGCGGTTCGGACGATCTGATCGCCTGCGATTGCTGGTCGGCCTTCGCCCTGGCGGCGGCCGCGGCCTTCGCGGCTTTTTCCTTCGCACGCTGGCCGGCAGCCGTCGCGCCGCCAACCGTGCGCTCGGTATCGACCGCGCCGCTGATCGATCCGCCGGCATTGCCGGTGATGGCGCCAGTTGCGCCTCCGACGTTTCCGCCGAGGCCGCCGCCTCCGCCAAGGCCGAGCTGCGCGTTCGCAGGCAACGCCGTGAGGGCGGCCAGCGCGATACCTGCGAGGAATGCCATACGGGTCATGTCTATTCTCCAGAAAGCGGGCGCAATTGCCCCTCTGGTACACGCAACGCAGTTCCATCGACACAGTTCACGAGTCCATGCCAAGTTTTCGTGGAAACGCGACTGTTTCTGCACCTCGGCCCTGGCCGGTGATTGCTTCGATTGATCTGGGTTTACTTGGAGAGGCCAATTCTTTCCTTCCGGAAAGCTTTGAGGCATCCCGCAAGCGGGCGGGCGCGAGAAAAGGCAGGGTCGAAACTAGAAACCTAGTTGACTCGATAAACGATAAATCGGAAGGTCCAAGTCCTAAGGAACTAGTTGTCCAAGGCGATCGGTCAGGACGCCGGGTGAGAAGAGACAGGGCCGCAAGGCTCCGGAAAAAAAGAGACGCCATGCCCAAGCCACGATCCGATGTTCTGACCGAAGCCGAGCAGCGCATCATGCGCGTGCTGTGGGAGAAGGGGGAGGCGAGTGTGCGGGACGTGACCGACGCGCTCGAGGACAGCTATCCGGTCGCCTACAACACCGTGCTGACGCTGCTGCGTATCCTCACCGACAAGGACTACGTGAAGCCGCGCCAGGACGGACGCGCCTTCATCTACAAGCCGACTGTCTCGCGCGCGGAAGCGCGCACCCGCGCGCTGCGCAAGGTGGTGTCGACCTTCTTCGAAGGCTCGCCGACCGAGCTGGCGCAACACCTCATCAGAAACGAGACGCTTTCAGCCGACGAACTCCAGTCGCTGAAGGACGAACTCGACAGCATCTCCCCGGAGGACGGCAATGAGTGATGTGAGCCTGCCGCAGACAATGATCTTCGGGCACATCTGGCAGAGCGTGGCCCTCGCGGCCGTTCTGGCCGGCGTGCTCATCGCGGGCAGGAAGATGCGCGGCTCGACGCGCTATGGCCTGAGCGCCGCTGCGTTTGTCGCCGCGCTCGCCCTGCCGCTGGCGGCGTTTATTCCCGGCGAGACGATCGTGTCCGCGCTGCTGAAACAGCTCGATGCGCCAGTGGCGCTGGCCGGCAAGCATGCGCCGGTGGTGACGGAAGTCGCAGCGCCGGTTGCGCCTGTCGCCCCGGTCTCCCCGCTGCTGCAGGATGTGGTGTTCGGCGATACGCCGGTGGCTGCGCCTGCTGTTCCCACGTCGGCCGCCGCGCCGGTTGCGCCAGTAGCGCGCACGATCGGGCAAGCGCCTGCGCCGCTGTTCACGCTGCCCGAGATCAAGCTCCCCGACATGACCACGCCACTGATGGCCATCTGGCTGGCGGGCGCGCTGGTCCTGCTGGCGCGCACGGTCCGCGACCTCATCGCCGTTGAGCGGCTGGTGGCGCGCGCGAAACCGGCGAACCTGCCGGATGCACTGAAGGCGCGCATGAAGGGCGTGCGCGTCGTCGTAAGCCCGGAAGCGCCGGGACCGATGGCGGCCGGCCTGTTCCGCCCGAGCATCGTGCTGCCCGAATCGATCGCGCTCGCATCGCCTGGCATGGCTGCGCTGCTCGAGCACGAGCACGCCCACATCGAACGCCGCGACATGCTGGCGGCGCTTGGCCAACGCATTGTGCTGGCGCTGCTGTGGTGGAGCCCGGCGCTCCACTGGATCAGCCGCCGCATCGATGAAGAGCGCGAAGTGGCGTGCGATGAATCCGCCGTCGACCGGACGGGTGACGCCAAGGCCTTCGCCCGCTCGCTGACCAGCCAAGCCGAGAACCAGCTGTGGGCGCGCGCGCCGAAGCTGGCCGTCGGCGCCATCGGTCCGCGCTCGCAGGTTGGTCGCCGCATCAAGCGCCTGATCGAGATCGCCAGGAGCGGCGGTCATCCGTCGAAATATGCCGGCCGTCTCGCGTTCGCGGGTCTTGCAGCCGCCATTGCGGTGGCCGCGATGGTGACGCCGCGCTTCACCGCCTGGGCGCAACCGCCCGAGGCGAGCAAGGAAAAGGCGATCGACCTCAACTCGCCGAAGGCGCGCGATGAGGCGCAAGCCGAGCCGCAGCTCGATGGCAAGCCGAACCACGATCGCGACTACGACTTCCAATGGGACGGCAGAGACTTCGCGGGCCTTGGCGAAGAGATCAGCAAGCTGATGGAATCCATCGGCCCCGAGATCAACCTGGCCTTGGCCGACCTGTCGCCAGAACTGCGGCAGGAGCTTGCGGGCCTTTCTGCCGAGATGTCTGCGCTCGGCGTCGACATCTCCGCGGCGGTCAGTCAGGAAGTGCTGAGCCAGATGCCGGCGATCATGGATGAAGTGCGCCAGTCGCTTGAAGAAGCCGGGATTGATCCGGATACAGTCGATGGCTGGCAGAACCTTGGCGATGTCGATCGCGACGAGCTGCGCCGGGCGCTGCAGGAGGCTCGCGACGAGCTGAAGCAGAAGCTCGGGCCGGAGCTGCAGGCGGAGATCCGCGCAGCGATGGAAGAAGCGCGCGTCGAGATTGCGGCTCACCGTGAGGAGATCGCCGCCGCGATGGCCAACAAGACGGAGGCGCTGGCCGTGGCGCGTGAAGCGCTGGCGGCTGCCCGCGCCGAGATCGACGCGGCCCGCGCGCGGGGTGACTTCAAGGCCAGTGGCCAGTCCTTCCACTTCGACTTCGACAACAACGTGATGGACAGCCTGCGCAAGGCCGGGATCAATCTCGGCAACCTTCAGCTCGGCATGCCGGACAATGAGCTGTTCGACGCCGCCGACGATTGCGACACGGCGAAGGTGAACGAGCTGATCGCTGCGAAGAAGGACCTGGTGAACAAGGTTGTGCCGGGTCGTGGATCGCCGCTGATGGCTGCGGCGGCTGAGAACTGCACGGACGTGGCGCGGGCGCTGATCAGCGCCGGCGCTGACGTCAACGCCGGCTTCCCCGGCGCGGGCACGCCGCTCAGCGTCGCTGCAGCGAACAGCGCCCTGCCAGTGGCCCAACTGCTCATCAATCATGGCGCAGACTTGAACGCCAACGTGCCTGGTTATGATCTGCCGCTGGTCGCGGCCGCGAAGGACGGCGACCTCGCCATGACAAGGTTGCTGGTCGAGCATGGCGCAGATGTGAACAGGGTTGCGGTTACCGCGGGCGGCCAGTCCGCCCTGAAGATGGCCGAGCGCCATGGAAATGACGAAGTCGCAATCTACCTTCGGTCCAAGGGTGCGAAGCCTCAGAAATAGAGGCGGCGCTCTGTAGGTTTAGGGACTGCAGGACAGGCGCAGGCGCAGGCTTCGGCTCGGCGCTTCACGAGGACCGCGAGGTCAGGGGACGAACATGCCAACAATGCAGGTAGGCGCCCGCCATGGCGGCGGGCGATCGCCCTTGGCCTGTCTTGCAAGCGGCTTGACGGTGTTGAGCGCTGCGGCGCCGGTCTTCGCGCAGGAACAATCTCCTCCCCAGCCTCAGCCCCGGCAGACGTCGTCCCAGGTACAGATCTACGATCCGGCCTACTTCGCGCGCTTTGCGCCGAAGACCGCGATGGACATGGTTGCCAACATCCCTGGCTTCGAGATCACATCGAGCAGCAATGAGCGCGGCTTCGGGCAGGCGCGCCAGAACGTGCTGATCAACGGTCGGCGCGTGTCGGGCAAGTCGAACGACGCCGCGGCATCGCTCGGGCGCATCACGGCAGAGAGCGTCGTGCGCATCGAGATCGTCGACGGCGCGACGCTGAACATACCTGGGCTGTCAGGCCAGGTCGCCAACGTCGTCGCGAAGGTTGACGCGCTCAGCGGGAACTGGTCGCAGGTCACCGAGCTGCGCGAGAACATGAAACCGTCCTTCGGGCGCGCCTCGGTGTCGGCCAACGGCAGGACGGAGGGCGGCTGGTCATGGTCCGCGGCGCTCAACACATTCGAGTTCCACAACGGCAATGACGGCCTGGCCTGGATCACAAACGGAAGCGGCCAGCTGGTCGACCAGCGGCGCGAGGATTTCCGGGGCAACGGCCAGGAGCCGGATCTCAACGCCACCGTGACCTATGAGGCGGTCGACGGCGCTGTCGCCAACATGAACCTGTCGCTGCGCTCGTTCAATTTCGTCGGCCGCGAAACGTCGCATCGCAATCCGTTGAACGGCGCTCCTCAGGATCGCTACAGTTTCATCGGCGAAGATGAACTAGGCGGCGAGATCGGGGCGGATTACGAGTTCGATCTGGGGCCAGGACGGCTCAAGCTGATCGCGCTCGAGCGGTATGAGGACGGGGACGATCTCGTCACTGTCGAAAGCTACAGCAGCGCGGGCGCCGCGCAGGGCGGCGCGCGCGTGATCGAGCACTCCCAGCAGGGCGAGACCATCGCACGCGGGGAGTATGGCTTCCGCGGCCTCGACGGCGACATCCAGATCGCGGCGGAGGCGGCGTTCAACTTCCTCGACGTGGTGACGGAGTATGCGGATCGTGAGCCGGACGGCAGCTATCCGCTTGTCGCCCTGCCGGAAGGCACGGCGCGCGTTGAGGAACGGCGCGCAGAAACGAACGTCTCCTACAGCCGGAAGTTCGGCGACGCATGGAGCATGCAAGGCTCGCTCGGCGCCGAATTTTCCGAGTTGGCGCAGGAGGGCGCGGGCGGGCTCACGCGCGAGTTCGTGCGTCCGAAGGGCTTCGTCTCGCTGGCCTGGAAACCTGACAACAACTTCGACGCCAGCGTGAAGGCGGAACGCAAGGTGGGACAGCTCCGCTTCGGCGACTTCCTGTCGTCAGTCGACCTCCAGAACAACGCGTCCTCCGGCGGTAACGTCGATCTGGTGCCGCAGCAGTCATGGATTCTGACGACGGAGATCAACCAGAAGCTTGGCGACTGGGGCGCGGTCAAGCTGGCGGCCGACTACCGGTTGATCGAGGACGTCGTCGACCAGAAGCTGATCATCCGGCCAGCACCCCTGCCGCCGCTGAGCGGCGTCGGCAATATCGGCGAGGCGACAGCCTGGTCGGTGACCGGCTCGGGTACGATCAACTTCGATCCGATCGGCGCCAAGGGCCTGCAGTTCAGCTTCAACTGGCGCTACAACGACAGCGAAGTGGACGATCCGCTGACCGGCATCCCGCGCGAGATCAGTTATGACGGCAAGCTCGGCGGCAACATGGCGCTGCGCTGGGACATTCCCGACACTACCTGGACGATCGTCGGCGGGGTCGAGGAAAACCAGCAATATCCGGGCTACCGCCTTGACCAGGTCAGCCGTAACTGGGCCGCGCCGTCGATCAACTTCTTCCACATCGAGAACAAGGATGTGTTCGGGATGAAGGTCCGGCTGCAGGTCGTGAACTTCAACGACACGTCGGAGAACTCCAGGCGTGAAGTCTTCCTGCCGACCGACCTCAACGACCCCAACTCGCCGCGCCTGCGCACCAACCCGCTCGACTTTACGGAGGAACGTCACCGGACGTTCGGCCCGATCGTGCGGCTGTTCGTTTCGGGAACCTTCTAGATCAGTGGGCGGCGGCCTCGGCGGCGGGATTGATCGTGCAGTGCGGGCCGATTTCGGTTTGACCGAACCAGAGCGGGTTGCAGTCGTGGATCTGCCAACCGCCGTCCCACATCATGTGCAGGGACACGTAGAGGATGATCAGCAGGCCGATATAGGCGATCCAGCGGTGCTTCGAGAGCAGACGCGCGATGAAGGTCGCGGCCACGCCCATCAGGATGACCGACAGCGCCAGACCGAAGACAAGGATCCACGGATGCTCGTGCGCGGCGCCGGCGACAGCCAGCACGTTGTCGAGCGACATCGAGACGTCAGCGATGACAATCTGGATGACGGCCTGTCCAAGTGACTTCTTGGCGATGGGATTGCCGGCGATCTTGCCGTCGCCATCGATGTCCCGGCCTTCGATCGCCTCGGTATCGTGAGAGTGAGGCGTACTCAGCTCGCGCCACATCTTCCAGCACACCCAGAGCAGCAGGACGCCGCCGGCGAACAGCAGGCCGATGATGGCGAGGAGTTGCGTGGCGACCAGCGCAAAGAGGATGCGCAGGACAGTGGCGGCGAGGACGCCGATGATGATCGCCTTGCCGCGCTGTTCCTTCGGGAGGCCAGCCGCCGCCAGCCCGATGACGACGGCATTGTCGCCGGCGAGGACGAGGTCGATCATGACGACGGTCAAGAACGCCTGGACGGCTTCAACCGTAAACAATTCCATCGGCACCCGGCGCTCCTCCGGCCGTCCCGGCCGACCAAGGCGCCCACATTTGTGAGTTGGCGACAGTTTTCAAGGGGAACAGACGTCGCGCCGCAGTCTCCTGTCAGAAACCCGATCGTTTGCCGTCAGGACAGCACCTCCAGCGGAAGGCAGCCGGCGTCGGCTAGCACTTTCAGCGCCGGATCGATGCCAGGACGGTAGCGCTTCCAGCGATTGAGGGCGGAGCGATAGAGCGGCTGGCGTACCTGAGCTGCGCTTGCCGTAGCGACCGGCGCCGCGTTCTCATGAAAACTGAGACAGGAATCCTCGAAGGGCAGGCCGCAGAAGTCGAGCAGGCGGCGTACCGTCGGCTCGAAGTCGGTGACGATGGATTCGTATGACAGTTCGAGGAAACGGTCGGGCGGAAGCGATTGGGCGAATCGGCGGACGAGGCGATCGAACCGGACATAATAGCTCGCGGTCGTCTCGAGGCTGTTTGCGTAGGCGTAATAGCTGAAGCTTGTCGCAAACAGCTGGCGGTAGTTGGCGAGGACGGTATCGGCCGGATGGCGGCGCAGGCAGATGACGCGCGCCTCGGGCAGGGCGCGGAGGATGTGCGCCGACAGGAAGACGTTGAGCGGCATCTTGTCGATGAAGCGCCCGGTCAGGCCCAGCGTGTTGCGGACCGATGCGACATAGGCCTCGCCGAGCTTCGCGGGATCGAGGCCGACAGCGGCATCGAGCGTTTCGTCATCCAGTACATAGGCGGAGCGCGTCCCCGTCATGCGTTTCATCTGAAGCGCGAAGTCGGTGAGTTCGCCGGCCGATGCGATGGCGCTGTGGCTCGACAGGATCCGGTCGGCAAGGGTGGTGCCGGTGCGCGGCATGCCGACGATGAAGATCGGCTGGGCGCCGCGATAGCCGTCCGCAGGACCAACGGAAGCCGATCGCTCTGCCGCGGCGAACAGGCGGTCGTCGAAAGCGGGATCATAGGGCTGGGCGGCCAGCTTGCTGGCCTTCGCGTTGGCGAGCCAGCGCATCGCTTCCGCCGGATTGTCGAGGTCCTCGTGCGCCTTGGCGAGCGCGTGGCCGAGATTGAGGACGTCGTCCGCATCCGCCTTGCGCGCCTCGAACGCGGCTTCGAGTGCGGGGATGTCATTGTTGGCTGCCGTGGCGCGCGTGATCTGCGTGAGGCTCGACCAGGCGCGGGGATGATGCGGTGCGTGCTGGAGGCAGGCGCGATAGGCGGCGCGGGCCTCCTCGAAGCGGCCGAGAAACTGGAGGGATGCGCCGAGATTGTAGAACTGGCCGGCGGTTCCCTGCAGCGCAGTGGCGCGCTGGTAGAAGGGCGTTGCGCGTTCGTGCAGGCCGGCGCGGCTGAACACGACGCCAAGCGTGTCGAGCGTGAAGGCGTCGGGCGGGTCGAGCGCTGCGGATGCCTCCGCTGAGGCGAGGGCGTCGGCGCGGCGGTTGAGGGCGATCAGGCTGCGGGCCTTGAGCGCGAGCGCTCGCGCCGGCCGTTGCACAAGCCCGGCTGCCCTGTCGTATAGGTCAATCGCCCGGGTGTGATTGGCATGATCTGCCGCGATCACGCCGAGCAGCATGAAGGCTTCGCCGGATTTCGGGTCTGCCTTGAGGACTTCCAGGCACAACCCATGCGCGGCTTCGTAACGGCCTGCCTCGATATGCTCTGCCGTAACGGCAAGCATGCGCGAGGCATCTTCAGGCGCCGGTGGCGGGCTATTGGGCATATCGTGATTCAACATGTATCATTCGGCCATAAAAGCCACGCCCGCGTGGGCAAGGGGTTGTCGTGCAAGGCTCCTCCCCGCCTGATCGCTGCAAGGTCGGAACCGTGAAAGCCGGAAGGGTAAGTATTTCCATGAACAGCAAACGCAGACTGATGGCGTCGTCCAGCGCAATCATCGTCTCTTTCGCATCGCTCCAGTGTTTCAGCGTGGCCGTTGCACAGACACAGCCTGCGGCGGAGGAAAAGCGGGACGTTGTCATCGTCACCGCGACGCGGCGTGATGAAAGCGTCCAGGACACGCCGATCAACATCTCAGCCGTGGGCGCGGCGGAGCTCGAGGAGCAGGGGGCGACCGAGCTTTCCGACGTGCTGGCGCTGGTGCCCGGCATCAACGCAGTCGACCAGGGCCCGCGCGCCGGCAACCCGATCATCGCGCGCGGTCTCAACGCCGACCCCATCGGGGGCGAGGAAGGCGTCAGCGACGGCGGGGGAACGGTTGCAACCTATGTTGGCGAGATTCCCGTCTATGTGGACCTGAAACTGCAGGACCTCGAGCGGGTCGAGGTGCTGCTGGGGCCGCAGGGCACGCTCTATGGCGCGGGCACGCTGGGCGGGGCCATCCGCTACATTCCGAAGAAGCCGGACTTCAGCGGCGACACGCTCGAGCTGCGATCGGAAGTCTATGGATATTCGGAGGCGAGCGATCCCAGCTATGATGTCGGCTTCACCTTCAACAAGACGCTGACCGACACCCTCGCCCTGCGCGGCTCGCTTGGCTATCTGAGCGACAGCGGGTTCATCGACTATCCGTTCGTGGTGAAAAACATCGGCGTATCCGAACCGGATCCCAACTTCTCCGATCCGGCGGCGCGGGCGGCGAACTTCTCGCCGGTCGAGGACGCAAACGGCCAGGACATGACCTACGGCCGCATCGCGCTGCGCTGGACGCCGCTGGAATGGCTCGACGGCACGCTGACTTATTACTATCAGGATCAGGCTGTCGAAGGCCGCACGATCTCGAGCAAGCGCTCAACCGTGCCTGCGGGCGAATATGAAGCCGGCCAGCGCGTTCTGGAGCCGAACGACCGCAAGCAGGAGCTGCTGGCGCTGGAAGTGACGGCGGACCTCGGTTTCGCGGAGCTGACCTCGGCCACCGGTTACGGCCGTTACGAGGAGCACGGCCAGCGCGACCAGACCGACCTGCTGATCACGCTGGAATACTCCTACGAGGCCTTCCCGGAATTCGCGGCCTATACGCGCGAGGACGCGGAGGACGAGTTCGTGAACCAGGAAATCCGGCTCGTCTCGGCCACGCCGGGCCCGCTCCAGTGGATCGTGGGGGCGTTCTACAACCACCGCTACACCTATGGCGTCAGCCAGGAGTTCACGCCGGGCTATAGCGCGTTCCTCAATGGCGGGACGGGGCCGGGCTTCCGCCCGGATGCGCTGGAATACTATTCGCTCGACAACACGCACCTGATCGAGAAAGCGTTCTTCGGCGAGGTCAGCTATGACATCACCGATGCCTGGCAGGTGACGCTTGGCGCGCGAAACTTCGACTACACCTTCCGCACGGCGAGCGACCAGGACTTCCCGCTGATCGAGACTTACTTCGGGCGCACGCCCAACACGGCCGTCGTCCTGGATCTGACGGATGCCGGACAGTCCGATGATGGTTTCCTCTATAAGTTCAACACCTCCTACAAGGTGTCGCCCGACCTGATGGTCTATGCGACGGTCAGCGAAGGCTACCGGATCGGCAACTCGAATGGCCTCGCGCCGTGCCCGGCCTACAATCCGATGTCGCCGCAGGGCTCGTGCGCGCTGGCGCCGGGCCAGCAGTATGGCCCCAATCCGGGTGATGTCGCGCAGTTTGACGAGCTGCAGTACGGCCCCGACCAGACGACGAACTACGAGATCGGCTTCAAGTCGGAGCTGATGAACGGCGACCTCATCTTCAACGGCGCCGCTTTCTACATCGACTGGAAGGATCCGCAGGTGTCGTCGGCGACGGTCAACGCCGCGATCCCGATCACGATCAACGCCAAGGGCGCCGAGTCCAAAGGCGTTGAATTGTCAGCGGACTGGCAGGCGAGTGATGCTCTGCGGCTGCGCGGCAGTTACAGCTATTCGCGCGCCGAGCTAACGGAAGACGTCCCCTCGCTGATCACCACGATCTCGCCGCCGGGCTTCGGCACGGTGTTCGAGGACGGGCTCAAGGGCGACCGCTTGCCGGGCTCGCCCGAGAACCAGTTCAGCGTGTCCGCTGACTACGAACAGCCGGTGGGCGATGCGATGCTGACCTACCGGTTCGGGTATTATTATCAGGACGACGTCCTGACCCGGACGGGCGGCAGGGGCGGCAGCTTGACGCTGGACGGCTATGGCATCGCCAACGCCTCGATCACCTATGATGCGGGCCCATGGGCGGTGACCGGCTTCGTGAAGAACCTGTTCGACGAGTATGTGGAGACGGGCGCCCGCTCGACGGCCCGGTTCAACCAGACCGTCGACGGCGCGAATGTCCGCTCGTTCTACACCAATGTGGGCGCGCCGCTGACCTTCGGGATCCGGTTCCGGTACCTGTTCGAATAGGCCCAAAAGGCCGGTTTTGGGGGCTTTCGGGCGGCGGCCTTGACTTTGGGCCGCCGATCCTGTTCTTGCCCGCTTCCGCGCCCGAAAGGCTTTGTCCTTCCGGGGCCCGGAAATTACGGGTGATGCGTCGCCGCCGTTGAAATCGCGAGGGCCATGAGGGTCCCGCCGGAGCGCATCAAAGAAGAGGCTACCATGTCCAGGCGCAATAACGCCAAGTACAAACTCGACCGCCGCGTTGGTGAAAACGTCTGGGGTCGTCCGAAATCCCCGATCAACAAGCGCCAGTCCCGCCCCGGCCAGCACGGCGCCCGCCGTTCGAACAAGCCGTCGGACTTCGGCCTGCAGCTGATGGCCAAGCAGAAGCTCAAGGGGTTCTACGGCGACATCACCGAGAAGCAGTTCCGCAAGACCTATGAAGAAGCCTCGCGCCGCACCGGCAACACCGCCGAGCTGCTGGTCGGTCTTCTCGAGTCGCGGCTCGACACGGTTGTCTATCGCGCCAAATTCGTGCCGACGATCTTCGCGGCCCGCCAGTTCGTGAACCACGGCCACGTCACGCTGAACGGCAAGAAAGCGAACATCGCCTCCATGCTCGTGAGGCCGGGCGACGTCATCCAGGTCAAGGAAAAGTCGCGCAATATGGCCCTCGTGATCGAAGCCATGGGCTCGGCCGAACGCGATGTGCCGGAATACGTTGAAGTCGACCAGAAGGCTGGCACGGCCAAGTTCGTGCGTTTGCCTGCGCTTGGCGACATCCCCTACGCGGCCCGTATGGAACCGAACCTCGTGGTCGAATACTACTCGTCGTAAGACGCGCCACATCGAACACTGGAAAGGGCGGCCCGGAAACGTGCCGCCCTTTCGCTTTTGGGGCGAATGCCGAGACGGAACGGCGGGCGCGCGCTAGGCTCCGTTCGCAATGCAAGGAGCGCGCATGTCCGATCAGCCCAGCATCAAGCACGTCCTCGAGGAGACACTGGTCGATCCGAAGGACAAGAAGGCGTTCGTGCTGAAGGACCGGCCGACACGCGGCGACAAGCTGTTCGAGAGCAAGAAGGATGCGAAGGGGTCGCTCGAAGCCGACGCCATGGCGATCAACGACCTGCAGGACGCGATGTTCGCAAGCAGGAGCGGCGCGTTGCTGGTGGTGATGCAGGGCATCGATACGGCCGGCAAGGACGGCACGACCAAGGAATGCTTCAAGTACACGAGCCCGTTGGGGGTGCACGTCCATGCCTTCGGCAGGCCGACGGAGATCGAGTTGGAGCACGACTATCTCTGGCGCATCCATCAGGTGGCGCCGCGCAAGGGGCACATCACTGTCTTCAACCGCTCGCAATACGAGGACGTGCTGGTGGTGAAGGTGCGAAATCTTGCTCCGCCCAAGCAGGTCGAGAAGCGCTACGAACAGATCAACCAGTTCGAGAAGACGCTTGCCGAAAACGGCACGCGCATCCTCAAGCTGATGCTGCACATCTCGAAGGAGGAGCAGGGCGAACGCCTGCGCGAGCGGCTTGAGGTTCCGGCCAAGCGCTGGAAGTTCAATCCGTCCGACCTCGAGGACCGCAAGCTGTGGAACGAATATCAGGCAGCTTACGAGACGATGTTGCAGCGCTGCTCGACGCCATGGGCGCCATGGCATGTGATCCCCGCGGACAGCCGCTCGCGGCGTGACGCCATCGCGGCCCGCCTGATCCGCGGAGCGCTGGAAGACATGAAGCCGGAATATCCCGACCCGGGTTACCGGCCCGATCAGTATCAGATCGACTGACGCTGATGCGAATTGCCCGGTGCGCTATACCCAAAATGGGGAATGGCCGCGAGGTGAGCCCCGGCGGTATTCAAGAGGGGCTAACGTTGTGGGGACGGGCCAACCCGTCGACGTTTGCGGGATCTGTCTGTGGGGACTGCGGACCGCAAAAAATGTGTCGGGGCGCCGGTTGCCCGGCGCCCCTCCATCCTCGGCCCTGGGTTGGGGGGACAGGCCTTGGAAATTCTCGTATCCGAGAATTTTTGGATGTGCGCAACTGCTCAAACATTGCAGTCCGGGCCGTCTTTCGGGGGTAACCCGATAGGGCGGCGACTTGCCGCATGCGTAAGACGCTGCGTTACCGCCGTGGCTTGAAGCAGGCGCTGGCCCCCACCTATGCTGACTTGGGGAATTGGGACCGGCGTATGCTTGGGAGAGTGGCTTGCCTGTCGCAGTGGCGGAGTCGTTTCTGGAAGAGTGCTTCTTCCAGCCGGAACGGCTCGCACAATCCATGGAAGCTGCAGGCCGGCTGCTGGGCTTCGACTATTTCTGCCTGGTTGCCGCTGACCTGAGCCGTCCGGCCTTCATCGCCTCGGACGAGCAGAAAGACGGCGTGGCGGCCTATTTCAGCGGCGGCTGGTCGGAGGTCGACTACCGGGCGCGCACCGAGCAGCGCCATCCGCTCAACACGCTCTATCTCGATCATCTTGCTGTCAGCGAAGAGGAGCGGACGCGGTCTGCGGTCTACAACGAACTCTATCGCCCGCGGCGCATGGCGCACTATGCGGGCATCCGCTTCAACTTCGGTGGTGAGGAATGGTTCTGCTCGGCCTCACGTGGCGAGAACAAGGGCGTGATCCAGGGCGCCGAGGCTGATGGCTTCGTGCGGATTGCGCGGTCTGCTATGCAGGTCGCGGCGATGGCGGCGCGGCTGCAGCAGTCGCGCGCCAACGGAATACTCGAAGGTTTGGCGAGCAGCGGGGCTTCCGCCGTTGTGCTCGATCACGAGGGACGCGTCAGCGCGGTGACGCCGGCGGCGGAGCAGTTGTTCGACACCGACTTCGGCGTGCGCAATGGCGTGCTCTGGGGCGCAGCCCCGGATGACGCCGCCTGCCTTGCCGGGCTGGCGACAGCCGCCCGATCGCGCTTTGGCGTGATCCCGCAGAAAAGCGTGCTCATCCGCGGCCAGGGACGTCGCCGCCCGGTTCTGATCAACGCGAGACGTATTGCCGGCGTGGGGCTCGACGAGATTCCAGGGGCCCGACTGCTGCTGATCCTGTCCGATCTCGGACGGCGGGAAGCGGGCACGCAGATTGCGCTGTGTGATCTGTTCGACCTGTCGCCGGCGGAGGCGGAAGTCGCCTCGATGATCGCGGACGGCGTCGAGATACCCGACATCGCCGCACGCCGGAATGTCGCCGCTTCCACGGTGCGGATGCAGGTGAAGAACATCTTCCGGAAGATGGACATCAACCGGCAGGTCGATCTCGTGCGGATCATCGCGCGGCTGAAGGTGTAGAGCATCCCAACTAAATCCCTCGTTCATCGCACGTTCATATCGAATATCGATAAGTCAGCGTACTGGATCAACAAGGGGTCGGACATGAAGAGACTTGCGAGCCTCACCGCGGCTGGCGTGGCCAGCCTGGCGCTGGGCGGGTGTGTGGTGGTGGACGCGGATGTCCACGACACGGGCTGGGACTGGGGTGGCGACTTCGGCTACGTGCTCGGCGCTGATGTCAGTGCGCGCGGACCGGAAATCACCATCACGGCGCACTCCAATGGCTGCACCAACAAGGAAGATTTCCGACCCGTGGTGCGCGACCGCGGCGAGGGGCGCTTCAATGTCGGCTTCCGCAGGACACGCGAAGACAACTGCAAGGCGCTGATGCCCGAGGGCCGCAGCATGACGTGGTCGTTCGCCGAACTCGGCATCCCTCGCGATGCGCGGATCATGATCATGAACCCAGTCGGACGCTAGAAGCCGACAGGTTCTGACCTGCTCGTCCCGGTAGCGTGCCGGGACCCGGGGACACCCAGCCTTGCCGCATCAACGGCGCCCTGGATCCCGCTCCGTCCCTTGGAGCGGGATGAGCTTTTTCAGGGCGCTTCCAAAGTTATGTCGCCGCCGGTCGACTCGTCCTTGTTGAACGTCGCCGGGTTGCCGAAGAAGCGGATGTCGCCGCCTGCGGTGGCCTTGCCCGAGGCGCTGTCGCGGACGCGGATATCGACATCGCCGCCGCCCGCAGCAACGACGCTGGCGAATGCGCAATCGAGATTGCGGCCGCTGAAGTCGCCGCCGCCCGAGGCGTCGAGCGTGGCGGAGGTGCAGCTGCCTGCAGCATCGATGTCGCCGCCGCCCGAGGTGGACGCGGTGAGGGCGCCGATCTTGAGGCCGGTGAGCCGCATGTCGCCGCCGCCCGAGGCCTTGAGGTCGAGTGTGTCGGCGGTGAGGCCCGAGGCGTCGAGATCGCCGCCGCCGGAGACGTCGATCTTGCTGATCGACGGCGCGGCGACGGTGACGAGATAGCGGCCAGAATAGCCGAACGAGAGCTCCGGCTCGCGGCTGAGCCGCAATTCCGCGCCGTTCTGCTCGATGCGGATCCTGTCGAGCTTGCCCTCCGGCGCCTCGGCGATGACCGAGAACGGGCCTTGGGCCAGTACGACGTTGATGCCAGAGGAGGCATTGATGCTGTCGAAGCCGGCGTGCGGGTAGGTGCGCGTCTCGGTCTTCGAGCTGATGACCATGCAGCCGCTGGTCATGACGAGCGGCAGTGCGAGGATCGCAGGAGCGATCAGGCGGATCGTGTTCATGTGAGTGTGCTCCGGCCTAGCGCGCGTCGATCGAACCGCCGCTCGAGGAATCCTTCTGGATCTGAGCGGGGTTACCGTAGAACGTGACGTGGGCGCCGGACGAGGCGTTGCCTTCGGCGGTGCGCGTGGCGAAGGCGTCGGCGTGGCCGCCGGAGGACGCATTCACTTCCGCAGTTTCGCATTTCAGGCCTTCGCCGCTGAAGTGGCCGCCTGAGGAAACGGACGCGTCGAGCGAGGCGCAGGCGCCGACGAGCTGGAGATGGCCTCCGGAGGAGACATCGACTTCGAGGTTGGCGAGCTGGAGCGCGCCGGATTCGAGGCTGGCGCCGGAGGAGACGCCGAAGCTGGAATAGTTCGGCGCGGAGACGATGACGCGATAGTGCGGACCACCCCAGCTGAACATCGTGGACTTGCGGCTGACGTACAGCGTGTTGCCGCGGGCCTCGACGATGAGATTGTCGAAATTGCCGCCGCTGGTCGTTTCAGCCTTCACATCGAAGGGCCCCTGCGAGGCGATGACTTCGACGCCGGCAGAGACGTCGACCTTCTCGAAACCGGTGTAGGTGTGACGCTGGCTCTCGGCGTAAGGCGCGCCGCTGGCGCCGCCGCCGACGACGCAGGCGGAGGAGGCGAGAGCTGCGAGAGATGGAATGACGATGAGGAGTGCGTGGCGCATCAGGATTGCCCTTTTTTGTGTTCGTCTTCTTGGACGGACAGCGTCTGCGCCGGGCATGTTGCGCCTCTGACCCAAGGCGTCCGTTGGATGATTAGTAGCTTAGTTATTATCGAATAACAATAAGAAAGAATCCGGGAATCCGCTGGGACAATGCGAACCGGCGGCGGTCGGCACGGGGCCTTTCGCCGCCGGTTCTTCCATCCCAGGCCGCCGCGTCGAGCGGTCAGGCAGCACGCGGCGTCGGGCTGGGCGTTCAATCCGCGAGCGCGACCGTCGAGCCGTATTTCTCGTGGCTCTCCTGGAAGTCGTGCGGTTTGCCGCTGATGAGGACATGCGAAGCCATGCCGGCGCGAGCTACCGCCTTGTCGGAGGCGAAGGCGCGCACGGTGGAAGCCGTGCCAGCCCTTATGTCCGTCTCGCGGCACTTGAGGGCGTCGGCCTTTACGGTGGTGGCGGAGCCAGTTTGCAGGTTCAGTTTTGAGCACGAGCCTGCAAGCGTGATCGTCGTGGCGGCGTCAGCGTCGATGGTGAGTGTGTTCGCCTTGAGATTGGGGATCTCGATCTTCACGGCGGCGTTGGCGTCGATCGCAAGGCTGTCGACGTTGAGCGCAGGCGTGGTGAAGGTGATCGCCGCATCGAGCTTCAGTGCGTCGATGTCCGGCGCCGAGATACGCACGACATCTTCAACATGATGCTGGATACTCGTGTTCGAGGGCCGCGAAATGCGGAGCGTGTCGCCGACTTTCTCAACGATGATCTTGTCGAGGTTGTCGTACTTGCTGTCCACGGTGACGGACCAGGCAGGCGACTGGGTGAACTCGATGCGGAAACCGGCCTTGGCTTCGATCTTCGTGAAGCCGCTGAAGGCGTAGGTGCGCGTCTCGGCGGAGGCAGGGGCGGTGACGACCATGAAGGTCGCGGCGGCGGACGCGGCGATGATGGCGGAGGCGAGCAGCAGGCGCATGGGAGTTGTCTCCTCTGGTGGCTGGCGTTGTGAGCGGTTCTGCAACTAAGGTTTTAGGAGGTTATAACTAGAAACTTAGTTGTCAAGCGGGATGCGGTGTCCCGTTCGCACGGGGCGTTTCGCACATTCCCTGTTCGGATCAGCGGGCTGTTTCGGCCCAGAGGTCGACGCCTTCGCCTTCGGTGACATTGGCTTTGACCAGGTCGCCGGGTCTCAGGGTGATGTCGTCGATGAAGACGTTGCCGTCGATTTCGGGGGCGTCGGCCTTCGAGCGGCCGGTGGCGCCGTCTTCGTCGACTTCGTCGATGAGGACATCGATGGTCTTGCCGATCTGTTCTTGCGCGTAGGCGTCAGCGATTTCGGCCTGCACGGCCATGAAGCGATGCCAGCGTTCTTCCTTCACCTCTTCCGGAACGTGGTTGGGAAGAGCGGCGGAGGCGGCGCCGGTTACGTTCTCGTATTTGAAGCAGCCGGCGCGCTGGATTTTCGCTTCTTTCAGCCAGTCGAGCAGGTGCTGGAAGTCTTCTTCCGTCTCGCCCGGGAAGCCGACGATGAAGGAGGAGCGCAGGACGAGGTCCGGGACTTCGCGGCGCCATTTGGCGATGCGGTCTGCGGTCTTGTCGATGTTGGCGGGGCGGCGCATCGCCTTCAGCACGTTCGGCGAGGAATGCTGGAAGGGAATGTCGAGATAGGGGAGGATGCGGCCATCGGCCATCATCGGCATGACGTCGTCGACATGCGGATATGGGTAGACGTAGTGGAGGCGGGACCAGACGCCGAGTTCGCCGAGGCCTTCGCAAAGATCCTTGAAGCGCGTGCTCCGTTCCCTGTCGCGCCATTTGTAGGGCGCGTATTTCACGTCGAGGCCGTAGGCGGACGTGTCCTGACTGATGACGAGGAGTTCCTTGACGCCGGCTTTGACGAGCTGTTCGGCTTCGCGAAGGACAGCGTCGATGCGGCGCGAGACGAGATCGCCGCGCAGGCTCGGAATGATGCAGAAGGAGCAGCGGTTGTTACAGCCCTCGGAAATCTTGAGATACGCATAGTGGCGCGGCGTGAGGCGGATGCCGCTCTCGGGCACCAGCGAGACGAAGGGGTGATCCGGCGCCGGTAGATGCGTGTGCACGGCGTCGAGCACTTGCTCATATTGGTGCGGGCCGGTGACGGCGAGGACGCCGGGGTGGCGTTCCGTGATGACGTTGGCTTCGGCGCCGAGGCAGCCGGTGACGATCACCTTGCCGTTCTCGTTGAGGGCTTCGCCGATGGCCTGGAGGCTTTCGTCGCGCGCTGAATCGAGGAAGCCGCAGGTGTTGACGAGGACGAGGTCGGCGCCGGCGTAATCGGGCGCGATCTGGTAGCCCTCGGCGCGCAGGCGCGTGATGATGCGCTCGCTATCGACGAGCGCCTTGGGGCAGCCGAGCGAAACGATGCCGACCTTGGGTTGGGTGAGAGTGGTGTCTGACATTGCGCGGGGGCGTATAGCGCCGCCGGGGCGTTAAGGCCAGCGGCGGGCTGTCACGGCCGGAAAGGCCCGGAAAACAGGCCAAAACAAGGAAGCGGCAGGCAAGGCCCACCGCTTCCTTGCAGTCCCAGGGGAGAAACGATCAGACCTTGGCGCCGAGCACCTTCTTGAGGGCGGCCTCGCAGCGGTCGAGCTCCCAGTCTTCGCCGACGCAGATGCGGGACCAGGTGTCGTATTGCGGCCAGGAGCGGCCGACGACGCGGACGCCTTCGGCCATCATCTTCGCGGCGAATTCCTTGTTCGGCATGCCGACCTCGAAGAAGATGAAGCTGGCTTGCGGGTTGGAGGCGATCTTGCGGCCGAGGCCTTTCACCACGCTGTAGAGACGCTCGCGGCCGGCCTTGAACTTCGGCTGCATGGCGGGGACGAATTCCTTGTCGGCGATCGAGGCCATGGCGGCGACGATGCCGAGATGGTTGATGCCGCCGCCGCGCGTGACCATGCCCATCTTCTTCGCCATCTCCAGCGAGGCGATGCCGTAGCCGAGGCGCTGGCCGGCCATGCCGTAGATCTTCGAGAAGGTGCGGCAGATGATGACGTTGTGGCCCTCGCGGACGAGGCCGGTCATCACGTTGGCGTCGTAGTCGTCGCAGAGGTGGAGGTAGGCCTCGTCGATGAAGCAGGGGGCGGTTTTCGACGCCTCAATGGCGAAGGCCTTGAGCTTCACCGGGTCGACCATGTTGCCGGTCGGGTTGTTCGGGTTGCAGACATAGGTGGCGGTCGTCTTCTTCGAGATCTTCGCGGCCATCGCGTCGAGGTCGACCGTCATGTCCGCGGTGAGCGGCGTCATGATGATGTCGGCCTTGTACTGGGCCGCGGCGCGCGGGACGCCTTCATAGGTGGCGATGGAGGTGACCAGCTGGCCCTTGCCCTCCTGCGCGATCATCTCGCCGAAGGCCTGGAGGATAGGCGCCGAGCCGTTGCCGAGGAAGACCTGCTGCGGATCAACGCCCTCGATGGCGGCGATCTGCTTTTTCAGTTCCTCGCCCTCGCCATCGGCGTAGCGGGCGGTGAAGGCGGCCTTCTCGACCATCGCGGCGATGGCTTTCTTGGAAGGACCAAAGGGGCTTTCGTTGGCGCCAAGGATGGCGAGGGATTTGTCGACCGGCGGTGCGGCGGGAGCGGGCGTCGGTGCAGCGACCGCTTCACCCTTCGAGCAGCCGGCGGCGAGGGCGGCGGCGCCGACGCTGGCTATGCCAAGACCGCGCAACAACGCGCGGCGGGATGTTTCAGGTTGTGGTTTCGCCGGGACCGGCGGGGCGTCCGCAATCGTATCGGGGTGTCTCATTATCGTCCTCCAGCAGCGCGCCGTCCATGCGCGAGGCGGAGTGCGGGGCAGCGACATGCCGGGGAAGGCCCGCACTCACGTCATGCGCCATCGGCGCGTATTCGCCGGAGAGTCGCAACGTCAAAGCGCGCGGCGGGACGAAATCTGCGTGCGGGCGCCGCGCGTTGCATCGGCGCCGGGCGCCAGCGCCGGAAATCGCGGCGCTGCGATTGTGGGCGCCTTATCAGCGGGCGCCGTGCCTGCGTCTTCAGGCAGGCTGCGCCGAGCCCCAGACATTGTAGCCAGCCCAGCCGGGCGTGCCGGGAAGGTACATGCGTTCGGCGTTGTCGATCCGCCAGCCGGCCGAGGCGAGCATGGCGTCGACATCGCGCGTGAGATGGCAGCCGCCCGCGATCGGCCGCCAGACGGGCTCGATGCGCTTCTGCCATTTGACCACGTCGGGATCGGGGGCGAGGCCGTGTTCGCAGAAGAGAAGCTGGCCGCCGGGCTTGAGCGCGGGGCGGAGAGCAGCGAGTGCGCCGATTGCGTCGGGGATGGTGCAGAGCGTGTAGGTGGTGACGATGGTGTCGACGGAGGCGGGCGCGAGGCCGGCCGTTTCGGCGCCGCGTTCGAGCCATTCGATGGGCAGGCCTTCGGGCGCTCGCTCGCGTCCGCGCTTGATCATTGCGGCTTCGGGTTCAAGGGCGATCAGCTGCGTGACTTTCTCGCGGTCGTAGAGCGCGAAGTTGCGGCCGCCGCCTGCGCCGATCTCCAGGACGACGCCTGTGGCTTTCGGGATCAGCTTGCGGCGCTGGTAGGCGATCGGTTTCGCCCCGCATGCGAAGTCAACGAGGCCGGGAGCGATATGGCGCGACCAGAAGCCCATGGGTTTGTCTCCGGAATCAGGCGGGCGTGCTATACGTGGCGTACAGGTAGGCCGCGAAGACGATGACCATCAGGCTGTCGAGGATGATGGCCGTGACGGCCTGGCCGCGGAAGAAGCGCTTGGGCTGGGAGAGCAGCAGCACGACGAAGAACAGCTTGCCCGCGCCGACGACCGCGACAGCCGCTTCGCGGACGGCGGGCGTGTAGCCGGCATAGATCAGGAAGAGACCGGAGAAGGCGACGAGCGCGCTCCAGCTGCGCATCAGGGCGTCGGCGGCGGGGCTGTCTGGCGCCTCGCCGAAATAAGCGCGCATGGTGAAGCGCGGGGCGAAGACGCCCTGGATCATGCTGAAGGTGAGCAGGCCGCAGATCAGCAGCACCCACTGCGTGTTGTCGGTCAGAATGGACATGGGCGGTTTCCCCGCAGGCTCGTAGCGAAGCCTAGCACGTCCTCGGGGGAAGTTGCCTGATTATCCGGTCAGTTCCGCAACGGAAGAAGCGCCCGCAGGCGGGGATCGCGGAACCAGAGGCCGCCCCAGACCATCAGGCCGAGATAGACGCCGAACAGTTCATGGCTCAACAGCGGATTATCGAGGCGGACATTGGCGGCGATGGCGCCGCCCAGCAGGGCTGTTTCGAGAATGGCGCCCAGCATGGCCGTTTGCGGGATGACGTAGAGGACGACACAGACGATCTCGATGATCCCGATCATCAGGTCATGATGGGCCGGCCAGCCGAGGCCGGACATGGTCTCGCGCACGATGTCGGGCGTGAAGAACTTGAAACTGGCTGACATGGCCAGGAATGCGGCGACGAGGCCGGAGACGACCCAGCCAGCCCAGTAGAGTTTCGTGCGGGGCGTGGTGGTCGAAGTCATGGATTTCTCCCTGTCACGACCAAAGGACGATCGGGATGCGGCTGAGCCGACATGAAGGACGCGGATTTTCCTATGCCATCCGTTTCCGCCGCGGTTTCAGGGCATACCAGAAACAAAGCAGAGGCGGCGGCAGCAGGTTGATCGCCGGCGGCATGATGAGATCTGCGTCGCGACCCCACCACATCGCGCTCGTTTCAGCGTACTGGCATTCATTTAAGCCATGTTTGGCCCAGCGATCATCACAGCACCTGCTGAAGTCATCGAGAGCGAGGAACCAAAGCAGACAAAAGAATCCGAGCGGCAGGAGCAGCAAAAGGCCGAACATACCGAGAATAAGTCGCTGCAAGACGATGCCGTTAGAGTGCATGACTGAAACCCCATCCAGACCAGACCCTGGATCAGGTTTCCGGCGATTTCCTGGCCCTACAGCCCCTTCACGATCTCTTCGGTCATCTTCTTCGCGTCTCCGAGGAGCATCATCGTGTTTTCGCGGAAGAAGAGAGGGTTCTCGACGCCGGCGTAGCCCGACGCAAGGGAGCGCTTGATGAAGAAGACGGTTTTCGCGTTCCAGACTTTCAGGACCGGCATGCCGTAGATCGGGCTCGCCGTGTTGGTTTCGGCGTCGGGGTTGGTGACGTCGTTGGCGCCGATGACGAAGGCGACGTCGGCCTGCGCGAAGCTCGAATTGATGTCTTCGAGTTCGTGGACTTCGTCGTAGGGGACCTGGGCTTCGGCGAGCAGCACGTTCATGTGGCCGGGCATGCGGCCGGCGACCGGGTGGATGGCGTATTCGATGTCGACGCCTTCGGCCTTGAGCTTCTCGGCCATCTCCTTCAGCGCGTGCTGGGCCTGGGCGACGGCCATGCCGTAGCCAGGGACGATGATTACCTTGGAGGCGTTCTTCATGATGAAGGCGGCATCCTCGGCTGAACCGATCTTCACGGGCTTTGCGGGGCCGCCGCCGGCGGCTGCAGCCGTTTCGCCGCCAAAACCGCCGAGGATGACGGAGATGAAGCTGCGGTTCATCGCCTTGCACATGATGTAGGACAGGATCGCGCCGGACGAGCCGACGAGAGATCCGGTGATGATCAATGCATTGTTCTCGAGCGTGAAGCCGAGGGCTGCGGCCGCCCAGCCCGAATAGGAGTTCAGCATCGAGACGACGACGGGCATGTCCGCTCCGCCGATCGGGATGATGAGGGTGACGCCAAGGAGCAGCGACAGGCCGGTCAGCGCCCAGAACATCCAGGCTTCCGAGCCGTTGGTCATGATCATGCCGACGACGAGGCCGATGATGACGGCGCCGATGACGATATTCAGGAGGTGGCGCGCGGGCAGGATGATCGGCGCGCCCGACATGTTGCCGTTGAGCTTGAGGAACGCGATCACCGAGCCGGTGAAGGTCAGCGCGCCAATGGCCGAGCCGAGCGAGAGCTCGATCAGCGACTGCATGTGGATCGCGCCCGGTTCGCCGATGCCGTAGGAGGTCGGCGCGTAGAAGGCGGCGGCGGCGACAAGCACGGCGGCGAGGCCGACCAGCGAGTGAAAGAAGGCCACCAGCTGGGGCATGGCCGTCATCTTGATGCGCTGGGCGACGATGCTGCCCGCGATGCCGCCGACAGCGATGCCGCCCGCGATGATGGCCAGCGTGGTCGCATCAAGGCCGCCGAAACCTGCGGAGGCTGCGCCGTCCCACAGCATCCAGAGCGTGGTGAGGATGGCGATGCCCATGCCGATCATGCCGTTGCGGGCGCCGGCGCGGCTGGTCTCCGGGCTCGACAGGCCGCGGAGCGAGAGGATGAAGAGGACGCCTGAGGCGAGATAGAGAAGGGCGGCGATGTTGGCGTTCATGACTGGTGCGGTCCCCTCATTGTGCCGCGCCGGCCAGCCCGAAGGACTGGAGCGCTGCACGGGCGATCGGCTCGCCCCATTCCTGCAGGAAGTGTCCACCGTCCGCGATCAGCATCGGCTCGGGGCAGTTGCGGATATTGGCCTGCAGCGAGCGCATGACGGGCTCGCCAAGGACAGGGTCCGCCTGTCCGATCGCCATGAAGGTCTCGCCGGTCCAGCGTTCACGGAAGAATTGCGCAGACGCGCGGCCATGTTCGACGCCTTCCATCGCGGGGTCGACCGGCACGAGCTGCGGGAAACGGCGGACGCCGGCCTTGTAGGTGATGTCCGGGAAGGGCGCGCTGTAGGCGGCCTGCTCGGCGTCGTTGAGGACAGGCGTGCCGCGGCGCATGAGAGCGCCGACATCCATGTCCGGATTGGCGGCGGCGTAGGCTTTCCAGGCGTTGAAGCCGGGACCAGGCGATGCGCCGACGCCAATGCCGGTGTTCATCACCAGGAGGCGCGTCACCTGCGGATAGTCTTTCGGGATGGTGAGGCCGAGGAGACCGCCCCAGTCCTGCACGACGAGGCAAACATTCTTGAGCGCCATGCGATCGAGGAAGGCGGTGAGCGTGTCGCGGTGGAATCCGAAGGTGTAGATTTCGTCCTTCACCGGCTTGTCGGACCGCCCGAAGCCGAACCAGTCCGGCGCGACGACGCGGCAGCCGGCCGCCGTAAAGACGGGCAGCATCTTGCGGTAGAGAAATGACCAGCTCGGTTCGCCATGAAGACAGAGGAAGGTGACGGCGGCGTTGCGCGGGCCTTCGTCAATGTAGTGGAGGCGGAGGCCTTCGAAGCCCCGAAGGTCGTCGATATAGTGCGGCGCATAGGGCCAGCCGGGCAGGTTGGCGAAGCGCTCGTCCGGCGTGCGGACGACAGGGCCGAATTTCGGATGATCGAAGGCGGGGCTCATGACCGGTTCACTTCGCCTCGGCCTTGGGCGCAGGCTTCTCTTTCTTCTTGTACATCGCGAGCATGCGGCGGGTGACGAGGAAGCCGCCGAAGATGTTGACCGCCGCGAGGCCGACGGCGACGCCGCCCATGCCCTTGGAGAGCCAGAGCGCAGGTGTCATTTCCTGGCCGGAGCCGGCCGCGGCGGCGATCAGCGCGCCGACGATGATGACGGACGAGATGGCGTTGGTGACGGCCATCAGCGGCGTGTGCAGCGCGGGCGTCACCGACCAGACGACATAGTAGCCGACGAATATCGCCAGCACGAAGATGGCGAGGCGGAAGATCAGGCCGTCAGGCTGTTCGCCTCCGGCGGCGGCGAAAGCGGGCGATGCGGCCAGCAGGGCTGTGAGGCCGAGTACCGCGAGGCGCTTCATCATGGGGCGATCCTTAGCTGTTCAGCGCCGGGTGGACGACCTGGCCGTCCCTGGTGAGGACGGCGGCTTTCACGATCTCGTCGTCCCACTTCGGTCCGAAGGCGGCGTTTTCGCCGGTGAGCAGCGGAAGCAGGGCGAGAAGGTTGCGGGCATAGAGGGCGGAGGCGTCGGCGGCGATGCGGCCGGGTAGGTTGGTGAAGCCCGCGACCTTGACGCCGTTCACGTCGACGATCTGGTCGGGCTTCGAGAGCGGGCAGTTGCCGCCCTGCGCCACAGCGAGGTCGACGATGACAGAGCCGGAGCGCATGGATTTCACCATCGCCTCGGTGACGAGCACGGGGGCGGGGCGGCCGGGGATCAGAGCCGTAGTGACGACGATGTCCTGCTTGGCGATGTGGCTAGCTACGAGTTCGGCCTGCTTCTTCTGGTATTCCGGCGACATCGGCTTGGCATAGCCGGCGGCGGTTTCGGCGGCCTTGAACTCTTCATCCTCGACCGCGATGAACTTCGCGCCGAGCGAGGCGACCTGTTCTTTCGCGGCAGGGCGAACGTCGGTGGCGGAGACGACGCCGCCAAGGCGGCGGGCGGTGGCGATGGCTTGAAGTCCGGCGACGCCAGCGCCCATCACGAAGACCTTGGCGGCGGCGACGGTGCCAGCGGCGGTCATCATCATCGGCAGGGCGCGGCCGTAGAGCTGCGAGCCCTCGATCACGGCGCGGTAGCCGGCGAGGTTGGCCTGGCTCGACAGCACGTCCATCGACTGGGCGCGCGTGATACGGGGGACGAATTCCATCGCCACGGCGGTGACGCCCGCGGCGGCGTAAGCGGCGGCTTCGGCTTTCGCCGCGTAGGGTTCGAGCAGGCCGAGCAGGGCGGCGCCTTTGGGATAGGTGGCGAGTTCGGCGGCGTCCGGCGCGCGGACCTTGAAGACGATGTCGGCGCCCTTGAGGACGTCTGTAGCCGAGCCGATGGTCGCGCCGGCGGCGGTGTAGTCTTCATCGCGCAGACCGGCCGAGGCGCCAGCGCCGCTTTCGATGGCGACCGTGTGCTTGAGGCCGATGAGTTTCTTGACGGATTCAGGCGTCGCCGCCACGCGCGTCTCGTCGAAACGGCGTTCCTTCAGGACTGCAATTTTCATGTGGTCCCCTCAACCCCGGATGGGGATCAGCCGCCCAGCAGTGCAGACCCGAGCCAGATCAGGACTTCGAGGAAGACGGCCAGCACGCAGAGGCCGATGACGGTGGCGACCCAGGCGCCGCCGAGGTTCATCAGCAGGCCGGCGGCGATGCCGAACACGGCGAGGCCGATCATCGCGCCGATCCACGGAATGTGCATCGTGATGGTGAAGGTGGCGTAGCCGACCACGAGGATGACGAGCAGGCTGCCCCAGGCGGTGAGGTGGCCGAAGCCAGAGAACATCCCGCGGCGGGCGGCCATGTCCATGTAAGCGTCGGTGTGCGCCGGCGGCGTCACGATCGGGCCTTTGTTGGCGGGTTCGGCGTGCGCCATCGCGAAACATCTCCCAGCGACATGAGTGTCCAAGCGGGGTCGGATGTATCCGGATCGGTGACGGTTGAAAAGCGCTCAGAAGGCCGCACGGGGCGGAAAATAGCGCATGAAATCCGGGAGAATCACCGGTTCCGGGGGAAATCTGCGCTAGGCGGCCGGGATTGCCCGGTCGGAGGTCGAATGCTGCCACTCCTGCAGGAGGGTGCGTAGCGCGGCGACGAAGGCGAGGGGCTGGTCGAGCATCACGTGATGGCGGGCTTCGGGGATCACGACGAAAGGGACCTGGCGGTTGAGGAGGCCGCGCATGTAGTCGCCGACATCATCGTCCCAGATCACCGACTTGTCGCCCTTGAACAGGGCGATGCGGCAGCGGGTTTCCTTCAGGAGTTCACGCGGCTCGCGGGAGGTGGAGAAGCGCTGCCAGATGGAGGGGTCGAATTTCCACGCCCAGCCATCGCCGCTTCCATCGGCCAGCGGCGCTTTGCGAAGCGACCAGCGGGCGATGTAGTCGAGGATGTAGTGGTTCTCGCACGGCTGGAGCGGGGCGAGGCGGAAGCGCGAGAGCGCCTTCTCGAGCGTGGGGTAGACCTTGTTGCCGCGGACATTGCCGGGCGGGCCGCGGCGCGGACGGTCGGGCGGGTTCACGGGCGAGTCGACGATGACGATGCCGGTGAAGCGGTCGCCGTATTCGGCGCCCGTAAGGATGGTGACGAAGCCGCCGAAGGAGTGCGAGACGATGATCGGCTTCTCGGCGTGGGCGAAGAGGCCGGCGGCCTCGCAGACAGCGAGCTGTTCCTTTGCGAACGTGCCCATCGCGTAGGTCTCGCGCCACTCGCTGTCGCCCATGCCGGAAAAGGTCATGGCGACGACGTGGTAGTCGTCGGTGAGATAGGGCGCGACAAAGTCCCACCAGTGGGCGTGCGCGCCGTTGCCGTGGACCAGCAGCAGGCCGGGCTTCGAGGGATCGCCCCAGGACTGGTAGTGGATCTTCGCGCCTTCACATTCCGCGAAGGCGGTTTTGTAGGGCGTCGCGATCGCGTCATGGAACCATTGCGGGGCGGGCGGCTGTTCGCCGTGATAGGGCGCGAGCGGGCCCTGCTCGGCGGGCATTTCCACCGGCTGGTCGCGGACGACCTTGTCCTTGTCGTTTGTCATGGGCGCCTCCGTCGCGGAGGTCAGTAGGCGCGGGCGGCGGTGTCGGCAAGCGCCATCAGCCGGCAGGCGTGAACCAGATCGGCGACGTCCAGGCGCGTTCCTGGATCACCGGCGAGATGCGGTCCGGGATCGGCAGCTTGCGTTGCAGCGCCAGAAGTGTTGACCAGCGTGGCGTCGGAATTTCGAGGACGCGGGCGTAGTAGACCGACGGCTTCGCGGGATCGAATTCCGGGTCGGTCCAGACGGCGCCGAGTTCGGTTGCTCCGATCGTGTTCGTGTAGCTGCCGTCAGTGAGGTTGACCGTGTTGCCGACGGGCGGGGCTGCGCCGGCTGCGTCAGTCCTGCGTTTGCCGGAAAGGGCGACGTTGAAAATCTTCTCCCTGTAGTCGTCGCCCTCCAGCCAGACTTTCACGACCTGAATGCGATCGAGATTGGCGCCGGACGGGTCCTTCATCGCCTGCACGATGAAGGTCGGCGCCTTCTTCGCTGCGGGTCTGGCGGGCATGTCGCCGCCCATCGGGACGCCAGTCTGGTAGGCTTTCGCCACCCAACCGCGATCCGCGAGCGTGCCTTGAGGGAAGTCCCAGCCACCGAACATGCGGACGCGGATGCGCGTGCCGGAGGTGGCGAATGTCTCGCGGCGCTTCAGTGCGGCGAAGACGGAGGCGCGCGTATTCTCTTCCGCCCACACGCCCGTGATGGCTGCGGAGGAATACTGCAGGGGATCGTTCTCGCGCTGGCCGTTCGGCCGGATCACCTTGCTCAAACCCGTCATGTCTAGCGCTTCGCGCGCACGATCGCTTCCCGGAAGCATTGTGCTCGCGTCGATCGAGTTGGCGCCGCCAGCGAAGGCGTTCTCGTCGCTGGCGCTCAGGGCGTTGTGAAAGTCCGACGCCCCGACAAATCCCATCTTGAAGGGATTGGCGCCGGTTCTCGCCTGCACGACAAGGCCGCGTCCAAGGCCCTGACGCACATAGCCGCCATTGTGAACGGCTTCGGTCTCGCCGACGTAGATGTGGTCCATGATCTCGAAATTCGCGAACTCGTCGCTGGCGGAGAGGTCCGGAGCAGTTTCGGAGGAGCCCTTGTTCTGCGCAATTTCCACGAGCGGCTCGTTGAGGGATCGCTGCAGGGCGTAAATCGCATTGATGGGCTTTCCGTCCGACATGTACCAGTCGAAATCCCGCCCATCGCTGAAATTGGAATTGTGCGGGATCGCCAGCACGTCGTTGCCGGGTGCGCGGGTGCGGTCGAGATACGCCCAGAGATCCTCAGGCTTGATGGAGTCCACCGACGTGAACGGCGTTGGCGCATCATCGCCTTCGAAGATCACATTGCGATGCAAGTGAATGCCGTCGCCGGGCGAGGACGTCCATTCATAGGCAATGAAAGTGGTGAAGACGCCTGGGCGGTTGTGCGCGTTGGCGGCGCGCTTCTCGATCGTCCAGGCGTCAGCAGCCTGTGCCGCCGCTTGCAGCGCCGCGGTCGTCTCCGCGTCCGTGTTTATTCCGCGAATGGCGGCCCCGGCCCGGTAGAAAGCCTGCCGATCGCCCGTCGACAGGAGCGCGGCCAGCTTTGTCTTCGAGAAGTCGCTGCCCGGAACATCGATCTGCGCGACGGCGCCGAGGTATTCCGAGTGGTCGGTCACCGCTGCGAAATCCAGCGGCCATGCGCGGCGAGCGGGCGTCGGCTGGGTCAGGTTGATGCCTTGCTGGCGTTGCAGCTGATAGGCCGGAACCATGACGGTTCCGCCCGACGCGAACGTGTAGGCGTCGTCAGGCCCAAGCTTCGTCCCGAACGTCCATGCATCGAACGACATCGCCGTGTGCAGATGCAGCTCGCCGAACAGCGCGCGGCGCGATTCAGGGCCCGTACTGGAGGTGGCTCGTTGCTCGACTGGAGGCGCAGCCGCATCCTGCGTCACCGCGCAGGCCGCCGCCACAAGTGCGGTTCCCGCCAGCAAATACCGCAGAGGCATGCCCAATCCCCTTCAGCCAATGCTCAAGGATCGCACGAAGCGCGATCATACCAGGCGGTAGCAGATAGACTCCCGTCCCTGCCGTCAATGCTTCGGCTTGAACGCGATCATCACATTGCCCGGGGCCTGGCCGAACATGCCGTAGCCGGAGTTCACGATGAGCAGGCCGTGGGTGGCGATGATCGATGCGGCGTCGAACGAGCCGCCATTGCCATCGACGCCGTTGACGCCCTGGTATTTCTGCGCGGTGTCATACTTCCATTTCAGCGCGCCGGTCTTGCGGTCGAGCACGTAGAGCGTGCCGTCGAGACCGCCGGCGACGACATAGTCGCCGATGACGCTTGGGGCCGCTGAGATGCCGACGAGACGCTGACAGCCGGGCAGGCGCGCCTTGCGCTCGTCCGGGCAATCAACCGTCGTGTTGAACTGCCAGGCGATCGAGCCGTCATTGAGGTTGAGGGCGTAGAGGCCGGGCTTGATCCGCTCGGCGTCGTAGGCCGGATCGGTCGCGACCGGACGTCCGACGTTCGAGATCGGCGCGTAGATGTGGTTGTCGTCCGCAGCGATGCCCCAGTGGATGCCGCCCATGGCGGTGCCGTGGCCGAGCGCCGTGCGCCAGATGACCGAGCCATCATCCGGGTTCATCGCCCAGACCGAGCCGGACTTCTGGCCGCCGAGGACGAGCTCCTTCCCGTTCGGCGCCTTGGTGAAGATGGTCGAGGCGCCGAAGTCGACGTCGCGATAGACGGTCGGGCCCGAGCAGTTCTTGTTGCTCTCACGGCCCGGGAAGCAGCCGAGATTGTAGACGTCGTCCGCCGTCGCCTGGTGAGCCCAGACGATCTTGCCTGTGTCGAGGTCGAAGGAGAGGAGCGCATCGGTGTTCGGGTGGGCGGGGCCGGAGTTGGCTTCGCCGGTGCCGACATAGAGACGGTTGCGCTTCACATCGAGCGAGGCGGAGTTCCAGATCGGCGCGCCCGAGGGCCCCCAGATGAACTGGCCGTCGCCGCGATCCTTGATCGGCTGCGCTTCAGGCATCGTCGCCTGCGCCCAGATCTTCTTGCCGGTCTTTGCATCCAGCGCGGTGACGCCCCCGCGCGCCTTGCAGCAGACATAGGAGTTCGCGGCTGCTGCGGGCAGCTCGTACTGCGAGATCGGGGCGTAAACGCGGTCCTTGTAGAGAACGGGGGTCGAGGTCACCATCTGGTTCTGGAAGAACTTGATGTCGGCTTCCCACATCTTCTTGCCGGTCTTGGCGTCGATGGCGTGGACGAAGCCGCCCATGTCGCCGACCAAGACGATCTTCTGGCCGTTGGACAGTTCGCCATAGCCCGCCGACGTGCGCAGCGAACGGCCGCCGTCATAGACCCACTGTACGCACGGCTTGTCGGTCGAGATGTCGAGCGCGAAGAGGCGGTTGTTGTCAGCCATCGGCAGGAACAGCGTGTCGCCGACGACGGCGGCCTGTCCGCGCATCGTGCTGACCTGCGGGAAGGCGAGCGTCCAGGCGACTTCCATGTTGTCGAGATCGCCGGGCTTGAGGCCGGATTGCGCGTAGGAGAGTTCGCGGCGGTTGGAGTAGTTGTAGCCGAAGCCGGAAACGGTGGGCTTCACGTCGAGTTTCGGCGTGCGGCGGTTGGCCGGGCAGCGGTTGGGCTCGATCCAGCCGGTCGCGTTGGCTTCGCCGCCGGAGAGATAGTCGGAGACGTTGGAGACTTCGACAGAGGAGAGGGCTGAGCCCTGGGCCGTCATCTTGCCCATGATCAGCGCGTTGGTGACGTAGAGGGCGGAGACGCGGCTCAGCGTTTCGCGCGAGGGCGCTTTCGAGACTTCCGGATTGTCGTGGCAGGCGGCGCAATGCTTCTTGTAGACTTCTTCGCCCGCGGCCTTGGCGGCGAGCGTCGCCGCACCGCTGTGGGCCTCGGCGACGACCAGATCGGCGGCGTTGGCCGTCGTGTCGGACGTGGTGCAGGAGCTGATGGCGAGCGCGGCCGCGAGAGCGAGGCCCGATGTGATCGTTCTGAGCATTGGATGTCTCGAGCTTTGCTAGGATTTGGGTTTATAGGCGATCATGACGTTGCCGGCGCCCTGGCCGAAGAGGCCGTAGCCGGAGTTCATGATGAGGAGTCCGTTGACGGCGATGATCGAAGCGTTGTCGACCGAGGCGCCGTTGCCCTCGATGCCGTTGATCGTGTCGAAGGTGCGCGCCGTGTCCCACTGGGCGGCGAGCTTGCCGGTCTTGCGCTCGACGACATAGACGCGGCCGTCGAGGCCGCCGGAGACGACATAGTCGCCGATGACGGTGGGCGCGCCTGAAAGACCGAAGAGCGCGTTGCAGCGCGGCACGAATTTCTTGCGCGCGTCGGTGCAGTCGGGCTTCACCTCCATCTTCCAGTCGATCGCCCCGTCCTGGAGGTTCACGGCGTAGAGGCCGGGCTTGAGATCGGCGGGGACGACCTGTTCGGGGATCGAGCGGCCCGGATAGGAGATCGGCGCGTAGACGTGCGTGTCGTCGACCGCGATGCCCCAGTGGATGCCGCCGTTCGGGCCGCCGGTGCCGATATTGGTGCGCCAGACGACGTCGCCATTGTCGGGGTTCAGCGCCCAGACGGCGCCGGATTTCTGGCCGGCGACGACGATGTCTTTCCCGTCAGGCTTTGTGGCGAGGATGGTGGAGGCGCCGAAGTCGACATCGCGGAAGACGGTCTTGGTGGCGCAGTTCTTTGCCCCGCCGGTGGGCCCGCAGCCGACGTTGAACACGTCGTCGGCGGTGGCCTGATGGCTCCAGAGAATCTTGCCGCTGGTGAGGTCGAAGGACAGGAGCGCGTCGGTGTTCGGGTGCGCGTTTTCGGAGTTGGCTTCGCCGGTGCCAACATAGAGGCGGTTGCGCTTCACGTCGATCGAGGGCGAGTTCCAGATCGGCGCGCCGGCGGGGCCCCATAGCATCTGGCCGTCGCCGCGGTCGCGGATCGGCTTGGCGTCTTCCATCGTGCCGGTCTGCCAGACGATCTTGCCGGTCTTCGCATCAACTGCCGAAACGCCGCCGTGCAGCTTGCAGCAGACATGATGGTCCTGCGCGGCCATCATGATCTCGTACTGCGAGGATGGGGCGTAGACATTGTCGCCGACCAGCACGGGCGTGGCGGTCGAGGTCGAGGCGTCGAACAGGCCGGTCTTGGTGATCCAGAGCTTCTTGCCGTTGCGGGCGTCGATCGCCGTGGTCCAGCCGCCGATGTCGCCGACCATCACCATCGGCACGCCGTCCTTGCGGACGCCGTAGCCGGCTGACGTTCGGAATGTGCGCTCGCCATCATGCACCCACTGGATGCAGGGCTTGGTCTTGTCGGAGATGTCGAAAGCGAAGACGCGGTTCTTGGACTCACCGACCGGCAGGAAGATGGTGTTGCCGACGACGGCGGCCTGGCTGCGCATCGAGACGGCGTCCGGGAAGGCGACGACCCAGGCGACTTCGAGATTGGTGAGGTCGGCAGGTTTGAGGCCGGCCTGCGCATAGGTCAGGTTGCGGCGATTCTTCTGATCGAAGCCGAAGGTCGCCACGGTGGGTGTGGCCGAAAGATTCGGCGTCGCGCGGTTCGCGGGGCAGCGCATCGCAGTGATCCAGTCATCACTGACGGCGTGCGCTTCGGAGAGATAGTCCGATACATAGGAGACTTCCGCCGAGGTCAGACGCGAGCCCTGCGCGATCATCTTGCCGGTGATCAGGGCGTTCGAGATGTTGCCGGACGCCATGCGGGCGAGCGTTGCGCGGGAGGGCGCTTTGGTAACGTCCGGATTGTCGTGGCAGGCGGCGCAGTTCGCCTTGTAGACCGCTTCGCCCGGATGCGGGCCGGCCGGTTTGGCCGGTTCGGCGGCCGCGACCTGCTGGTCAGGCGCGGCGCCAGGTGTTGTGCAGGAAGTTGCGAGCGCGATTGCCGAAAGGGCGACCGCCGAAGCGAACGTGCGAAGCATGGACTTTTCCTCCCGCGACTCCGGCCGCGTCTGATGCGCGGCGCGAAACTGCTGAGTACACAATCCACCCGGGGTGACGCCGACGTCAACTGGTAACGTCGGGGGACGGTCGTTTTGCGACTGGCTCACGTTTGCGAGTACGCCCTAGTGGCGAGCGGCAATCCTTCGCGAAGCGATGGATCGCGTCCGTCGAACCACGAGGGCGTTACTTTGAGACCCTAGCTCTTCGGCTTGAACGCCAGGAGGACGTTGCCCCCGGCCTGGCCAAACATGCCGTAGCCGGAGTTGACCAGAAGCAGGCCGTTGGCTGCGGTGATCGAGTTCGAGTCGATCGCGCCGCCCTTGCCTTTGACGCCGTTGACGCCCTCGTACTCCTGCGCGGTCTTGTACGACCACAGCTGCTTGCCCGTCTTCTTGTCGATGACGAACAGCGTGCCGTCGAGCGCGGCGGCGACGACTGCGCCGTCGATCACAGCAGGAGCGGTCGAGAAGCGTCCGCCCGCAAAGCCACGCGGATTGGGCGCCGAGCCGGCCGGCGGTTCGGGATTGAACTGCCACTTGATCTTGCCGGTCTTGCCGTCGAGCGCGTAGAGGCCCGGCTTGATCGAGGGATCGGCATCCCATTCACCCGGGATCGGAACGCCAACGACCGAGATCGGGGCGAACAGCGTATTGTCGTCATAGGCGATGCCCCAGTGGACGCCGCCGAGTGGGCTGCCGGTGCCGAGCGCCTTGCGCCAGACGACCTTGCCGGTGTCGGGATTGAACGCCCAGACCGAGCCGGACTTCTGGCCGGCGTAGAGCAGGTCCTTGCCGTCAGAGCCTTTGCCCAGGATAACCGAGGCGCCGAAGTCGACGTCACGGAAGACCGTTTCTGGCGCGCTGGTGCAGTTCAGCAGCTTGGGGTTCGACTTGAGGCCGCAGCCCGAGTTGAAGATGTCGGACGGCGTGGCGTGGAAGCTCCACTTCTCCTTCCCGTCCTTCAGGTTGATCGCAATGATCGCGTTCGTGTTCTTGTGCGCAGGCGGCGAGTTCGATTCACCCGTGCCGAAGAAGATCAGCCCGCGCTTCTCGTCGACGACGGGCGAGTTCCAGATTGGCGCGCCGGACGGGCCGAGCAGGGGCTTGCCATCGCCGCGGTCACGGACCTTGGTCGCTTCCGGCATCGTGTCGTAGCGCCATTGCTGCGCGCCGGTCTTCGGATCGAGCGACAGGACGTAGCCATGATTGGTGCAGCATTCGTACTTGTTGTCGGCCGCGACCATGATCTCGAACTGGGCGACGGGAACGATCACGCGATCCTTGAGGATCGAGGGCGTGCCCGTGGTCATCGAATAGGAGTAGGAGCCGACCGGCTTGGTCCAGAGGGCCTTGCCCGTGCGCGGGTCAACGGCGTGGACGGTGGAGTCGAGACCCGAGAAGACCAGCAGCGGCGTGCCGTCGGCGAGAACGCCGTAGGCGACGCTGGTGCGGAGCGGGGCGCCGCCCGGCGTGGTGTAGACCCACTGGACGCACGGCTTCTCGCCGTCGAGATCGAAGGCGTAGACCTTGCCGACATCGGTTGCCGGGTAGAACAGGTTCTTGCCGACGACGGCGCCCTGCGAGCGCATCGTGGTCGAATCCGGGAAGGCGATCGCCCAGGCCAGCTCCATATTGCCCATCTGCGCGGTGGTGAGGCCGGCCTGCTTGGCGGTGAGCTTGCGGGTGTTGTTGGCGTCATAGCCGAAGTGCGTCGACGTCGCGGCGTCCGGGCCTTCGAGATCGACGGCGGCGCGGGCGCCGGTGCACATCATGGTCTTCGTCCAGTCGGCAGTGACCTGCGAGGGATCGCGGCCGCCGGTGACGAAGCTGACGACCTGCGCGCGCTGCTCAGCGGTGAGGCCGGCGCCCATGTCCTTCATCTTGCCCTGGGTTAGGGCGTAGTTGACGAACTGGAAGCTCATGCCCTTGAGGTTGTCGCGGGAGGGCGCGCGGGTGGTTTCCGTGTTGTCGTGGCAGGCGGCGCAGCTCGCTTTGTAGATCGCCTCGCCCGGGTGGGAGGCGAGGACTGGCGTCGGCGCGGGCGGCGCAAGGACGGGCGGGGCGACGGGCGCCGGCGGAGCGGCCTGCGCGACGGGTTTTGCGGGTGCGGCGGGAGGAGCCGCAGGCTCAGGCGTCTGGCAAGACATCAGTGCAAGCATCGAGGCGCAGCCGAGCGCTGCTGCCAGAACGGACTTACGCATAGGTTTTCTCCCGTGGCGCGCCGCGTGGATCGCGGCTGCACCGACCGGGCGGCAAACTGCCCCAGCGGGAAGGACTTGCAAAGGGAGCCATGCTGAAGGATCGCGCGCTTGTGTACGGTCTGGGCTGTTTGACCTGCCCCGCCGATGCGTCACATTGCAGGCGGCTGGAGTGACAAACGAGGCTCCCGTGCCGGTGAAACGCCTTCTGACAGCTGGTTTCGCGCTTGCGGCGTTGGTTGTCGCCGCGTGCGGCGACAACCCGTCACGGGGCATGGACGGCGCCAACAGCGGCGAGATGGTCGCGGAGACGGGTCCGGCGATCGAGCAGGTGACGCCGGGGGACTATTCCAGTCCGGCGGCGTGGCTGTGCCGGCCCGGCGCGGAAGATGCGTGCAGGCAGCCAGCAACGGCGACGGTGGTTATGGCCGACGGGCGGGTCGAGCGGGACGGGTTCACGCCGGCGGACAATCCGCCGCTCGACTGCTTCTATGTCTATCCGACCGTGTCGCGCGACGAGACCGGAAATTCCGACATGGTGCCGGGGCCCGAGGAGAAGGAGATCGTGCGGCAGGAGCTGGCGCGGTTCGGGGCGGCGTGCCGACTGTTCGCGCCTATGTACCGGCAGGTCACGGCGGCGGCGCTGCGACGGATGCTGGCGGGACAGCCGACGGCGAGCAATCGCGAGATGGCCTATGCCGACGTCAAGGCGGCGTGGGAATCCTATCTCGCAAACGACAATGCGGGGCGCGGCGTCGTGCTGATCGGGCACAGTCAGGGCGCGGGGCTGCTGACGCGTCTCATCGCGGCGGAGATTGACGGGAAGCCGGCGCGCGACCGGATGGTGTCGGCGCTTCTCATCGGGGCTACGGTTGAGGTTCCCAAGTCGGCGACGGCGGGGGGCACGTTCCGGCAGGTACCGCTGTGTGCGACGGCGGACAGTCTCTACTGCGTGATTGCCTATTCGTCTTTCCGCGCCGACTCGCCGCCGCCGGAGGATTCGCTGTTTGGCGTGGCCTCGACAGAAGGAATGCGTGCGGCCTGTGTGAATCCGGCGGAGATCGACGGCTCGGAGGGCAAGCTCAAGGCGATGCTGCCGGCGGGCGTTGCGCTGTTCGACGAGTTGGCTCTGCCGGCGCCGTGGACGGTGGACAATCCGCACATCACGACGCCGTTCGTGTCGGTTCCGGGACTGCTGTCGGCGGCGTGTGAGACGCGCGGCGGCTTCAGCTATCTGGCCGTGAAGGTCAACGCCGATCCGGCGGACAAGCGCGTGGACGCGATCAGTGGCGACGTGGTGGTCGACGGGAGGGTGCAGCCGCAATGGGGACTGCACATGATCGACATGCATCTTGCGATGGGAAATCTCGTCGACATCGTGAAGCGACAGAGCGCGCAATGGCTGCGCAGCCAATCCGGCGAGCGGACACTGCCGCCGGAGTTTCACAAGGAGCAGTAGCGCCCCTATCTTGAAGACATGAACGGATGGAGCATCAACGCGGCGGAGTTGCGGATACCGAGGCGGTCGCGGTTTGCGGCGCACCGGATGGTGGTGGTCGCAGATCCGGCGAACAACGCCGTGCGGCAGCTGAACGGGCTGGCGAGCTGGTATGATGGGGCAGCGGGCGCCTGGCGGCACAAGCCGATCGGCTATCTGAGTTCGGACAGGCTGCGCGGGTACGACACGAAAACGCATCCGCGGACGTTCATGCCGATCAATGGATGTGCGCCGGGATCGTGGCGCATCGGCGAAGCCGTTCGCTGCGGGGCGATGCGCGTGCTGGCGGACCGGCTGAGCGCGGCGGAAGTCGAGGCGCGGCTGGCGCCGGCGCTGGAGGCGATGCGGCGGATCAACGCCTTGAGCGATGGGCCGGAGGGCGGGGCGGGGCTGCCTTATCCCTTCCTCGGCTTCGGGCGGAATTCGAACTCGTTCTTCGCGACCATGCTGCATGTGATGGGATTTGATGTTCCGACGTTTGCGGAGCCGGCGCGGATCGTGCCGGGGGCGGGCAGACTGCTGCTGGGGAAAGATGTGCTGGCGACACTTCGTCCTGCCCATTGATCCCGCGGCGGTTCCCGTGATCCTTGCGCATCAACACTCCTCTCCCCGGATATGACTTGGACGCCGCCCTTTCCCTCGATGATGTCTGGCTGACGCTTCCCGCCGCCTCGGGGCCGGTGGAGATCCTGAAGGGCGTGTCGTTCCGCGCGATGCCAGGCGAGAGCGTCGCCGTGGTCGGCCCGTCGGGGTCTGGGAAATCGTCGCTGATTGCTGTGTCGACCGGGATCGAGCGGGCGAGCAAGGGCGCCATCAGGCTTCTGGGAGAAGAACTCGGCGGCAAGAGCGAGGATGCGCTGGCGAGGCTGCGGCGCGGCCGGGTGAGCCTGGTGTTCCAGTCCTTCCACCTGCTCGGAACGATGAATGCGTTCGACAATGTGCGGGCGCCGCTGGAGATCGCAGGCCTCAGGGATGTCGATGCGCTGGCGAAGTCCGGGCTGGAGGCGGTCGGGCTGGGCGCGCGGATGGATCATTTTCCGGGGCAGCTCTCGGGCGGCGAGCGACAGCGCGTGGCGGTGGCGCGGGCGCTGGCGAGCAATCCGCGCATCGTGTTTGCCGACGAGCCGACCGGCAATCTCGATCGTATGACGGGCGCGATGGTCGCGGACATGCTGTTCGCCATCGCCAGGGAGCGCGATGCGACGCTGGTGGTCGTGACGCACGATGCCGAGATCGCGGCGCGGGCGGACCGCGTCGTCGAAATGCGCGACGGGAGGGTTGTGTGAGCGCGGGCGGCGGCACGCGGGCCTGGCTGCGGATTGCGCGGCGGGAGCTGGCCGGCGGGCTGGGCGGGTTCTGGATCTATCTGGCGTGTCTGGCGCTTGGGGCCTGGGCGATCGCGGCGGCGGGATCAATCACGACGTCGTTCAATGCGGGGCTGGAGCAGCAGTCGCGCGAGTTGCTGGGTGGCGATGCGGCGGTGACGCTCGCGCAGCGGCTGGCGACGCCGGAAGAACGGGCCTGGCTCGACGCGCGCGGCACGGTGAGCGAGGCCGTGCAGGTCGACCTGATGGGTCGCGCGCCGGGGCATGTGAAGCAGGTCGATGTGCGCGGGATCGACGGAGCGTTTCCGTTGGTCGGGCAGTTCATGTTCGACCATGACATCGCGCTTAAGGATGTGCTGGCGCTGCGCGATGGCGTGTGGGGCGTCGGTGTCAGCGAGAGCTTCCTGAAGGATCTCGGCGTGAAGCTCGGCGACCAGCTGTCGCTTGGACCGGTGAAGGTCGAGGTGCGTGCACTGCTGACGGCTGAGCCGGATCGCGTCGGCGCGCCGGGGATGTTCGAGCCGCGTGCAATCCTGTCGATCGAGGCGCTGCGGAGTTCCGGCCTGATGTCGCCGGGCGCGTTGTTCCGATCGGCCTACAGGCTGCTGCTGAAGCCGGAGACGGCGGCGACGTTCGAGGCCGACCTCAAGACGAAATGGGATGCCGACGGCATGCGCTATCGCGGACCGAAGGACGCGATCGACGGCCTCGCCGCCTTGCTCGACATGGTCAACACGTTCATGACGGTGATCGGCATTGCGGCGCTTGTCGCCGGCGGGGTCGGCGTGGCGCAGGCGACGTCGTCTTTTCTTGAATCTCGCATTGATTCCATTGCGGCGCTGAAGGCGCTGGGCGCTGACAGCGGCACGATACGAGCGGCGTATGGGGTGCAGCTGGCTGCACTGGCCGGACTGGGCGCCGGCGTCGGTGTGGCGCTGGGGGCGTTGTCGCCGTGGTTGCTGACGCTGGCTGCGGGCGATGCGATCCCGCTGTCGGGCGAGGGCGGCATCTATCCCCTGCCGCTGCTGAAGGCCTTCGTGCTGACCATGCTGGCGGCGGTCATGTTCGCGACGCCGCCGCTGGGACGCGCGCGGGCGACGCCGCCGGCGGCGTTGTTCCGGCGCGAGGGTGGTGAGGCGCTGGGGCGCGTGCCCGGACTGGAGCGCGTCGCGGCGCTGGGCGCTGCGGCGTTGCTGGTGCTTGTGGCTGTGCTGGGATCGCCCCGGCCGCTGGTGACGCTGGGCCTGCTGGCGGGCGCGGCCATTGCGTATGGCGTTCTGGTTGGCGCGGCGATCCTTGTGAAACGGCTGGCGCGCATGGGCGCGCGCGGGGCGAGGGGATATCTGCGGCTGGTGCTCTCGAACCTTGGCGGTCCCGGATCGCTTGCGCCCATCGTGGCGCCGGCGCTGGGGCTTGGATTGGCGCTGATGACAGTTGTGACGGTGGTGCAGACCAACCTGCTTGGCACGCTGAAGGATACCGCGCCGGCGAACGCGCCATCGGTGATCTTCCGGCAGATACCGCAGGACCAGGTCGCGGGTTTTGATGCGCTGATGAAGGAGCACGGGATCGATATCAGCGACGGCAAGGCATACCGGCGCGCGCCGGTTCTGATCGCGCGGGTGACGACGTTGAAGGGCAAGGAGCTGGACGTTGAGTCGCTGCCGCCGGAGCGGAAGCGGTGGCTCTCGAGCGAGATGCCGACGACCTACCTCCCGGCGAAGCCGCCCGAGGCGATCATCAAGCAGGGGGCGTGGTGGCCGGAGGATTATTCAGGGCCGCTGCTTGTCTCGGTCGAGGAGCGGACGGCGAGCGATCTCGGGCTGAAGCTCGGCGACAGGATCGGCTTCCGCGTTTTCCTGCGCGAGATCGAGGCGGAGGTCGCCTCGATCAGGAAGGTGGACTGGACAGGCTTCGGCGCGAACGTCGCCTTCATCCTGTCGCCTGGCGTGCTGGAGGACATGAAGCCTTTCCATGCCGCAATCGTGATGATGCCGCCGGACAGGGAAGCTGAAGTGATCGGAGCGGTATCATCGCGCTGGCCGAGCATACTGGCTTTCCAATTGCGCCAGACGATCGAGACGGCGGCCGACCTGTTTGGCGAAGTCTCGCTGGCGGTGACGGCGATGGCGAGCGTGGTGACGACGGCTGGCGTGCTCGTGCTGTTCGGCGCGTTCGCTGCTGCAGCGCGGCGGCGAAGGAGGGAGAGCGCGCTGCTGAAAGTGTTTGGCGCGTCGCGTCCGGCGATACTTTCCCTGTACGCACTTGAGTTCGCGCTTGCGGCATTCGCGGCCGTGCTGCTCGGCGTTGCGATGGGCGTTGCGGCGGCTCACCCGATTGTGATTCTCGTCTTCGAAGTGCCGTGGCGGTTCGACTGGGGACCGGTGCTGACAGGGGGAACAATTGCCGTTCTTTCGGCTGCAGCCGGTGGAGTCGCTGTTGGTTGGGCGACTTTGTCCCATGGTCCTGCACGAGTATTGCGCTCGGCATGAAGGTCGGTATGTTCCCCCGTGCGTCAGCCCGACGCTGGGTCCTCAATAAACCGCCCGCAGCAGTTTGCGGAGATGGTGACGGAAATCCGTCGTAGGGGACGTTGAAGTGGTGGTTGGGCCAACGGGGAGGAGTCATGAAGAAGATTGTATCCATGCTTGCCATGGCGGCTGCGCTTGCTGCGTGCCAGACCACGGGCGACACGACGTCCACCGCGACTGCTGCGGCTGCTGGTCCGGCGCCCGCCGCCGCGTGGAAAGCGAAACGCGGACCCGATGGCGTGCACCCGGATCTGAACGGCGTGTGGCAGGTTCTGAACACCGCCAACTACAACATCGAAGCTCACCCGGCTCAGTCGGCCCTGCAGCTCCGCCCCGGCCCGTATGTTCCGGTCCCGGCGGCTGGCGTTGTTGCGCTCGGCGCGATCGGCGCGGTGCCCGCGGGCATCGGCATCGTGCAGGGCGACGGCAAGATCCCGTACACCGCTGAAGCTCTTGCGATGCGCGATGAGAACCGCGCCGCTGCGGTTGAGCTCGACCCGGAAGTGAAGTGCTACCTGCCGGGAATTCCGCGCGCCAACTACATGGACAAGCCGTTCCAGATCTTCCAGTCGGACAAGGCGTTCTTCTTCGCCTACGAATATGCCGGCGCGGTGCGGAACGTGTTCCTCGAAGACCCGGGCGAAGCCCCGGTCGATTCGTGGATGGGCCAGTCCTACGGCAAGTGGGATGGCGACACGTTCGTGATCGAAGTCACGGGCCTGCTGCCGGACACCTGGCTTGACCGTTCGGGCAACCTGCACGGGTCGACCACCAAGGTCACCGAGCGCTGGACGCCGACCTCGGACCACACGATGCGCTATGAAGCGACGATCGAGGACGAAGAGGTCTACACCAAGCCGTGGAAGATCGCCTTCAACCTCTACAAGCGCGTGGGCGAGGACGCCCAGCTGCAGCAGTTCAAGTGCGTCGAGTTCGTCGAAGAACTGATGTACGGCCACCTGCGCAAGAACCCGCTGCCGGGTCCGGCGCTGGAGCGTGCGAAACGTGAAGCGGAAGAACGCGCCAAGGAAGGCAACTAAGGATCACAGGATCCGTCGGCGCGATTGTCAGTTGCGCCGACGGAGTTCCGCTGACCCGAACGTTAAACAAAGCGTGAGCAGGGCAGACCGCCTGCAGGCAGGGACGGCCGAACCGGTCAAAACACGGGTTGAATCCGGGCTCTTTACCGGATTTTCCTGCTCCAGGGCAGGCGGCCTGTGTGACAGTTGATCCCTTGAGGACGGGTAACCCCCGGAGTAAAAGGGCTGAAGTTTCAGAGGGCACGGGCGGACAGCAGCATTTTCTGTCGTTCGGCCCTGAAAAAGGATCCCTGGCGGCGCCCAACCCCAGGAGCTGGAGGAAGTAGAAGATGAAGAAGACCCGTCTTGTGGTCGCCGGTCTGGCCCTCGCCGCCCTGACCGCCGTTGGCGCCAGCACGGCCGCCTACGCCCACCACGCCTTCGCGGCGGAATTCGACGCGGACGCACCTGTGCTCCTCAAGGGCAAGGTCGTGACGGTCGAGTGGGTGAACCCGCACACCTGGATCCACATCACCGTTCCGGACACGGACGGCAAAGGCAAAGCCAAGGCTGGCACCACGTATAACTGGGCCATCGAAGGCGGCACGCCGAACACGCTGCTCCGCACGGGCATCAAGAAGGACTCGCTGAAGGTCGGCACGGAAGTCGTGGTTCGCGGCTACCAGTCGAAAGACGCCCTCTGCGACATCCACCCGAAAACGAAGAAGAAAACCTGCAAGGCCAACGGCCGTGACGTGACCTTCCCGAACGGTTGCAAACTGTTCGTCGGTTCCTCGGGCACGGGCGCTCCGAAGGACGGCGCTGACGCCTCCGAAGGCGGCAAGCAGGAACAGTGCAACGCGGCGGCTCCGGCCTAAGCGTCTCGCATTCTCCGACGTGATTGAGAGACCCGCCGTCGCAGGACGGCGGGTTTTCTTATGCGCGCTTGAAGGCGCAATGATCGCCGGGACGTGAAGGGTTCTCGTCGCGTCGAGGGGAGGAGCGGGCGGTTGACCCGCGGGAGGCACGCGCGCCTGATGGCGCCTCATACGGAAACGCGGCGGGCGGCGACAGGAGGAAACGATGAACGGGGCAGTGGTTGGCGTTTGCCTGGCGGCGTTGCTGTGTGGCGAGGCAATGGCGCAGGAGAGCTGGAAGGCGCCGCGGACGCCAGACGGAAAGCCGGACCTGCAGGGCGTGTGGACCAATGCGAGTCTCACGACGCTGGAGCGGCCGCCCTCGTTCAAGACGCAGGCGATCCCGCCCGAGCGCGCCAAGCAGATGGAGCAGGCGCGGGCGCAAATGATGAAGGCCACCAACGGCCGGACCAATCCCGATGAAGGCGCGCCGACGGATCGCAACGCGAATGCCGGCTACAACACGTTCTGGATCGATCCAGGCACGACCTATGGCGTCGTGAACGGCGAGACGCGGTCGTCTTGGATCGTCGATCCTCCGGACGGTCGCATTCCCTACACCAAGGCGGCGAAGACGTATTTCGACACGCGGCTGGCCAAGGTGCGCGAGACGTTCGACGGACCCGAAATCAGGCCGCAGGGCGAGCGCTGCATCGTCGGCTTCGGATCGACGGGCGGGCCGCCGATGATCAACGTGCTCTACAACAATCACTATCAGATCGTGCAGACGCCGACGCATGTGGTTATCACGGCGGAGATGGTTCACGACTCGCGTGTCATTCCGATCGGCGACAAGCGCGAGCCGGGCGGCTTCAACCAGTGGCTGGGAAATTCAGTGGGCTGGTGGGAAGGCGACACGCTGGTGGTGAAGACGCGCAACTTCCACCCCGACATCCGCATGCGCCCGAACATGGGTGACAGCTATTATGTCGGTGAGAATCCAACCGTGACGGAGCGCTTCTCGCGCGTGGGCGAGAAGGCGATCCACTATGAGTTCACGGTGGAGGACAAGGACGCGTTCACGCAGCCCTGGCGCGGCGAGATGACGTTCCGTCAGGATGGCGAGCGGATGTACGAATACGCCTGCCACGAAGGCAATTACGCCTTGCCGGGCATTCTGGCTGGCGCACGCCGCGACGAGACGCGCGGGATCAAGACGGTGGCGGGAGACGCGGAATAGGCCATCAGCCCCGCTTACCTGCGCGGGCCAGAGAGAAAAAAAGGGGGGGCAGAGGATGGAAGCGGCTCGCCCTTTCGAAGCGTGGCAGGATTTCTTTGTCATGCTTGGGTCAACCGCCGGCGCGCTGGTCGGCCTTCTGTTCGTGGTGATGTCGCTGCACATTGCCAGCATCACAGCACGCAACGACGCGAATATGCACGCCACGATCGATGGCGGCCGCAACAACACGTTTCACCTGCTGACAGTTCTGGCCGAGGCGGCAATGGTGCTGGCGCCGCAGCCGGTCCTCTGGCTGGGGATCGAGCTGGTCATGATCAATCTCTATGGCCTGCGGCTTCCGGTCGGTATGGTCGTGAAATACGCCCGCAGGGGTCTCACCATCAGCGAGCGAGGCGGCTTTCCGTTCGCGCCCATCCTCACGATCTTCATCGCCTATCTCCTCGGAGCGGCCGGCGGCGTTGCGCTTCTGATGTCGGTGGATGGGGCAGCGTATCTGGTTGCCGCCTCCTGCCTCGTCAAGGTCGTCCGATCGGCTCTTACCGCCTGGATGCTGATGTTCGGCGTCCTCCAGAGGCAGGCGAAAACCCCCGAGAGCTAGGCATCCATTTCACTGGGACAAGACATGAAAAACCCCGGAGATCGCTCTCCGGGGTTTCTGTCTCCGGGAGGGATTTCTGCGATCAGCTGAACCCGATCCAGCGGCCCGCCGCGGCGACCGTGACCCAGCAGAGGATGGAGAACAGCGCGATCACGCGGGTGAGGGGGGCGGATCCTTCCTCGCCCTTCGACACCTCGAAGCCCAGAAGGGCAAGGAGGAGGACCGCGCCAGCGATCAGCGAATAGCGTGACATGTCCGTCGCGAAGGCGTCGGCATTGTCCAGTCCAACGAAGAAATACATGAGAACAATGCCGCCATAGAGCACTGCGGCGATGGCGGCGGCGATCCAGCGCGTATGCTTGCCGGCTATGACAAGGATCGCGAACCCGGCCGCGATCATGTGGAAGACGCCCGGGTTGAGGCCGTCAGTGACGCTGAAGACGCCGAGCGAGACCAGCCAGAGCAGGCCTGCGACGATGGTCCAGGCGACGGCCGTGCCGGATGTCTTGCCTTCGGCGCTGGCGACGACGTTGGTGACGCCGAAGCTGAAGACCAGGGCGGCGACCATCGCGACCATCTTCGCGAAGAAGGCTGTCGAATAGTAGAGCTTCTCCGAGTTGAGGGCGCCAATGATGATGCCCGTGATCAGCACGATCGCCGTGCCGGTGATTAGCCAGGGACGCAGGCCGCGCTCGACGACCGAGGCGGGATCGGCGGTCATGCCGGCGTTGAGCAATCTGAGATTCAGCAGGATGACGGCGCCGCCGAGCATGGCGAGTCCGATGAGGTGGACGGCGCCGAACAGGGCGTAGATGTCCTGCAGATAGGCGAAGGGCGGCGTCTTGGGCAGCGACGTGACCCAGTCGTGGATGCCGGGAAGGAGTTGCGAGAAATCCATGGTTCAGTTTCCCTGGCCGGGGACAGGAGTTGCGGTTGTTTCGGAAGGTGTAGGCGGCGGATCAGCCGGAGCCTCGGGTGGAGGCGCCTCGTCCGGGATCGTTTCTTCACTCGCGGCGCCGTCTTCCTTCAGGTAGCGCAACGCGGATTCGCACTCGGCGAAGGTGTAGACGAACGAGCCTTCCGGCACTTTCTCGCAGCGATACCAGTCATATGCGATGAAGCGGCCGAAGATGATGACGAGCGCCCAGCACACCATCGAGATCAGGCCGGAGACGCGAACCCGCGCAGGCGGCGTGGGCGCGCTGTCCCATTCAGCCTGGTTCTTCTGCACCATGTAGTGGAACCAGAAGATGTTGATCGAGGCGATGACCAGGAAAGTCATTTTCAGCCTGAACCAGACGTCGTGGTAGTAAAGAAGGGGGTCGCGGCCGAAGAAGGAGATGAGGCCGGTGACGATCATGGCGATGAGCGCCGCAATGGTGATCGGCAGGACGCGATCATTAACCCGCGAGAACGGCAGGTTGCGGAACGCAACGCCCATCATGCGAAGGTCGACGACCCAGATCGTTCCGGCGAAGAGCATGATCGTGAGTACGTGCGTGCCTTCGACGAGGTTCCAGAGGTTCAGTGATGAGTGAAGAGCCTCCGACCACGACAGTCCGTCCGGACTTGTCTTTCCGAGGTCGTGCTGAAGCCAGTTGATGAAATCGTGCAGCAAGTCTGTCCGCTCCCCTGCCTTTTCGTCTGTTTTTGCAGGGAAACTACGTCATGCCGCGAGGCGGGTGATTTTGACTCAGGTCAAATATGGATCGTTCGCGTCACCCGAAGCGGGGTCGAGCACGCAATCGTGTGTGCGACAATCAGGACGAAAAACCCCGGAGGTCGCCCTCCGGGGTTTTCGTCGTGAACGTCGTGTCCCGCTTACGGGCTGAACCCGATCCAGCGGCCGCCGGCGGCGACCGTGACCCAGGTGAGGAAGGAGAACACGGCGATGAGGCGGGCAAGCGGCGTGGCGCTGTCGACGCGGTCCTTGAGGCGGAGTTCCATGAAGATCAGGCCCAGCACCACGACGAGGCCGATGATCATCGACCACATCGAGACGTCGAGATAGATCTGGTCGTAGCTGTTGAAGCCGACGATCCAGTACATGATGAACACGCCGCCGAAGAGGACGGCGTAGGTGGCGACCGCGATGATGCGGTTAATCCGCGATCCGAAGATCAGGACCATGCCGTAGCAGGCCGTGATGACGTGGAAGAGGCCCACGTTGACGACTTCGGTCGAGAGGAAGACCAGCAGCGAGATCGCCCAGAACACCATCGCGACAGCAGCGGCGATGAGGGCGTTGCGGCTGACGGCGCCGTCCGACCTGGCGATCGAGTTGGTGACGCCGAAGGAGAAGGTCACGGCGGCGATGAGCGCCATGATCTTCGAGAAGAAGGCGGCCGAGCCATAAAGCTTGCTCGAAGTGAGCGCGCCCATGATGAGACCGCTGAACAGCGCCATGCCGATGCCGATCCAGAGCCACACGCGCAGGTTCTTTTCGACCTGGGCGGGCGTTTCCGCCGTGATGCCCGCGCCCCAGAACCTGACGTTCATGAGGATCGAGCAGCCGCCGATCAGCGCCATGCCGACGAGGTGCATCGCACCGAAGAGGGCGAAGATGTCGAGCAGGGTGAAGAAGCCCAGATTGACCTTACCGAGCAGCGGAAGCTGGTCGAAGAAGTCGTTCAGGCCGGGAAAGATTTTTTCGAAGTTCATGGATCAGTTCCCCTGGCCAGGAGCAGCGGGTTGGGCCGGAGCGGGCGTTTCGGCGGGCGGCGTGGCTTCATCGGCAGGCGTTTCGCCTTCCGGCGCAGCCTGATCGGTTGCGCCATCGGTCGATTCCCCGGTCGACTGGTCGCCGGTGTCGTCGCCCATCTCGTCGAGATAGGAGAGGGCCTGCTTGCATTCTGCGAACACGTAGACGAAGCCGCCTTCGGGCACCTTGTCGCAACGCAGGAAGTCGTAGGCGATGAAGCGGCCGAAGGTGATGATCAGGATCCAGCAGCACATCGAGATGAGACCGGAGATGCGCACGCGCGTGGGCGGCGTGGGATCGTTGTCCCATTCGGCCTGGGTCTTCTGCACCATGTAGTGGAACCAGAAGATGTTGGCCGAGGCGATCGCCAGGAAGATCATCTTAAGGCGGAACCAGATGTCGTGATAGTAGAGCAGGGGGTCGCGGCCGAAGGCGGCGATGACGCCCGTCAGGATCATCATCCCGAAGGCGGCGATCGTGATCGGCAGCACGCGGTCATTCAGCTTCGAGAACGGCACGTTGCGGAACGCGACGCCCATCATGCGAAGATCGATGATCCAGATCGTCCCGGCGAAGAACATCAACGTCAGCACGTGCGTGCCTTCGGTGACGTTCCACAGGCTCAGGGACTCATGGAGCATCTCGGACCAGGACTGTCCGTCCTCTCCGCTCTTGCCCAGTCCGTGCTGGATCCATTCAACTAGGTCGTGAAACAACTCTCTCTCCCCTGCCGGGCCCCGGCTTTGCCGGTAGCCCAAGGTTGGCGCTGTAAGCCTCATCCCCCCGATAAGGCGTCTTCCCCGGTGGTCTTGTCTTACTGGTTTGGTTTCGGCGGCGGCTCCGAGCCCGGACGGACGCGGTTTGGCAATTCAGGCAACTTTGCAGCAGGACCGGCCGCATCGCCCTGCACAAAATGGTTATGGCAGGTGACGCAGGCTTCGTAGATCTCGCCGCCGGCATCGAAGAAGGCTTGCTTGTCCCTTGCCTCGGCGGTCTTCTGCGCGTCCATGGCGGCAGCGTGCAGCTGGTGTGCGGCGTCGACCCAGCGGCGGTCGTCGTTTTGCGGACGACCGGGCAGAAGCAGGACGTTGGAAATCTCTGCCAGCGTGATCGCGGCGCTTTCGGCGTTGTGCCAGCCGGCATCGTCGGTCGGGAAGAGTTCGTGCGTCCCTTCCGCGTTGATGAGCCAGCCCTGGTTGTTCCAGACGCCAAAGGCGGCGAAATCCACCGCGTGGCCCATCACTTCCTTGAGCGCATAGTCGGTCTTGAAGTCTTCGGCCGTCACGATGCCCATGCCGGCGACGGGCGCGCCGGCAGGCTTGGAAGCTTCATCTTCATTCGGAGAGCAAGCCGTAAAGGCAAGCGCCAGCGCAAGCGCCGGAATCAAGCGGGTCATTTTCCTTCCCCATGAGCGCTACCGGCGCGGACGGCGTGTTCGCCTGTCTCTCACCGGCATTGCAGCTAAATCCTCCACCTGACCAAAGGGTAACCCGCTCTCCTGAAGTCGGCCATGGGCGAGGTGTCGCATATTACTGGAATCCAACGCGGAACGGAGCAAGTCCCGTCGTCTGGCCCCCTTTCCACTGTCAGGTGAAGCGCGGTAACAGCAGGAAACCGAACCGTTTCGAAAACGCGGGTCTGAGGGAGAGACAACTTGATTGGAATGACACTGAGACGGAGCGTTTTTGCCGCAAGTGCGGCAATCGCATTGGCGCTGGCGGCCTGCCAGACCGGACCATCTACGGTTGATCCAGCGACCTCCTCGCTTGAGCAAGGCGATGCGCTGGCGCTGGGCTTCGACCCGGCGAAGCTGGCCGAGATCCGCACGGCTCTCAATGCCGACGTGATGAGCGGCAAGATTCCGGGCGCGTACCTGCTGATCGGTCGCCAGAACAAGATCGCCTTCGCACAGGGCTTCGGCGTTCAGGGCCCGGGCCAGACGACGCCGGTCACTGACCAGACGATCTTCCGCGTCTTCTCGATGACCAAGCCGGTCGTCGCGGTGACGGCGATGACGCTGGTGCAGGAAGGCAAGCTCGATCTCGACGCGCCGGTCTCGAAATACCTGCCGGCGTTTGCGAACATCAAGATCTGGCAGAAGGACGGTGATCCGGTCCCCTCGACCAAGCCGATGCTGATCCGCCACCTGATGAGCCACACCTCGGGCATCATCTACTCCTTCATCCAGCCGCAGCTGCCGATCTCAAAGGCGTGGGTTGCCGGTGGTGAAGGGCGCACTGACCTTTCGGCCAAGGACTGGTCGGAGCAGGTTGTCGCCAAGCTGCCGATGATCGCTGAGCCGGGCGCTGCCTGGAACTACAGCCAGGGCCTCGACGTGCTGGGCGGCGTGATCGAGAAGATCACCGGCCAGTCGCTGGGCGATGCGATCAAGGCGCGCGTCACGGGGCCGCTGGGCATGACGGACACGATGTTCTTCCAGCCGGCCTCGAACTCGGCCCGCTTCGCGCAGTCGAAGAACAACGATCCGCTCTATTACGACTATACGGCGGCGCATCCGTTCATGTCGGGCGGCGGCGGTCTGTCGTCGACCGCGGAAGACTATCTCCGCTTCGTGCTGATGCTGGCCAACCACGGCGCCTACAAGGGCGTGCAGATCCTGAAGCCGGAAACGCTGGACAAGATGCTGGTCGACCAGACCACGGCGGAAGTCCGCGGCAAGGGCCTGTTCTTCCCGGGCGCCGGCATGGGCTTCGGCCTTGGCATGTCGCTCGTGATCGATGACACGAAACAGCGTCCGGGCAACGGCACGTTCTCGTGGAACGGCATCGCGGGCACGGAATGGTGGTATGATCCCAAGAACGACGTGTTCATGGTGTTCATGATCCAGGACCGCGCCCTGCTGAGCGAATACCAGCGCAAGAACCGCGCGTGGATCTATGACGCGCTGAAGAAGTAGTGTCCGAGGTCTGATCGAAACGGGAAGGGCGGCTCCGATGGGGCCGCCCTTTTTTGTTTTGGCTAGCTTACCAGCCTGTACGCATCGCCGTCCTTCACCACGTGGCCGGCTGTCGGTGCGGTGAAGTGGGTGCCGATGACGAGAGTGTTGGTGTCAGAGACGTCGCGGAGGAAGTGTTCGCGGGTGGCCTGGGCTGCCGGCTGATTGCTGTCGAAGGCGGCGCACCAGTCGGGGTGGGCGATCTGGCAGGGGTGGTGCATGAGGTCGCCGGTGATGATGGCGCGCTGACCTTTTGACTCGATGACGACGGAGACGTGGCCGGGGGTGTGGCCGGGCGTGGGCGTCAGGCGGATCTCGTTCGAGATGCGGTGATCCATGTCGACGAGGTGGGCGAGGCCGGCGTCGAAGATGGGCTGCACGCTGTCTGCGAGAATCTCCCTCGTTTCGCCTTCGCCCTCGGCGGTCCAGTGTTCGAACTCGCGGCGGCCGATGAGATAGCGGGCGTTCGGGAAGGTGGGCGTCCACTTGCCGTCGACCAGCATGGTGTTCCAGCCGACATGGTCGACATGCAGGTGCGTGCAGATGACGGCGTTGACGTCTGTCGTCTTCCAGCCGGATTCGGCGAAGCGCTCGAGGAAGGGAAGCGAGAGTGGGCGCTTGGCGAGGATGCGGCGCGGGCGGTCATTGCCGATGCAGGTGTCGACGACGAGCTTGAGTCCGGGTGCATCGACGAGCAGGGCGTGGATCGAGGTGTTGAGATTGCCCTCGGGCGTCACGAAGTGCGGGTGGAGCCAGGAGGGCTCGCGCATCCTCTCGGGCGTCGCGTCGGGGATGAAGGGATGTTTGGTGGAATAGGGCGAGGACATCTCGAGTTCGACGATGCGCGAGATGGTGACGTCGCCGACCTGCCATTTGAGCATGGTGTTTCCCCTTGTGTTGAAGGGGAGTGTAGCGACTGGATATCCGCACGCCAGTGAGCGCGCCCGCATGGCGAACAGGCCCGTAGGGCCGAGGGGGCGTAGGCTCACTCAGTCCTTCTTCGCGCCCCGCAGATCGGCCATGCGCTGGCCCAGCAGGATGTTGGGGAGCGAATAGTTGTGCTCGTGGCAGGGGGAGGGGAACATGCCGGTGTCGGTTGCGTAGAACGAGTACTCGCCGAGCCAGGGGGCGGTGTAGACCTTCGGGTCTTCGACGGTGAACTGATAGAGCAGCTCATTCCTCGCAACGCGCGTGAAGCGCTCGATCACTTTCGAATCCGAATTGACGATGAATTTCTGGAAGAGGCCGCGGACGTTTTCGGCCTGCGGCTGGCGGATGGTTTCGACGACCAGCGTGTCGCCGTCCCAGCGGGCGATGGAGTCGCCATACCAGTTGGTGGGGGCAGACAGGCTGTGCTTGGCGGCGACAGGGATGATGCGGGCTTCATCACCGTTCTCCGAGTGAATGACGATGTAATCGCGCGTCTGCACGAACTGGATGCGATTGTAGGAGATGGTGGCGAAGTAGGGCGAGGAACCGCCGAGGACGAGACAGCGTTCGCCGGACGGGCGCTGTTCGTAATCGTCCTTCCTGTCGCCGCTGGAGGCCGTCGCGATCTTCTTGGCTTCGGGCGCGAGCGGAACCTTGCCGTTGGCGGGAAGGACGATCAGGCGCGTGCGGCGCTCGCCGCGGACGAGGGGGAGGCCGTTGGTGTTGCCGATGATTTCGCCGGCTTCCGGGTCGATGGCGAAGTCTGGGATTTTCGCCATGCCGGCGACCATTGTGGCGACGATCTTCTTCGCTTCGGCTTCGGGAACGACGAGGGTGGCGGCCATGGGGCTCGCCTCGAAGACCGGGAAGAAGTTGGTGGCCCAGACCATGTTCTGGAAATCCGGATGGTCGTCAGCGGTACGGGGCAGGCCAGGTTCAGGGGTCAGCGATGTGGGCGTGTAGACCTGTTCGGGCGCCGGTGTCGGCTGGGCGAACGGAACCTGGGCTGAAGCGATCGGGGCGAGGAGGAGGCTGGCGGCGGAGAGGAGGAGTAGGTTTTTCATCGGGTTTGTCCCTTTTTGTTATCCCGCATTCATCGGCGGCGTGCGTTGAATGCGATATGAACGGAGACAGGTTGGCGAGGCTGTGGACGTGATCGCGGACGCCAAAATCATGATCGCAGGTTGCAGCGCGGGTTTGCGCCATGACTGAGCTGACGGTCGGGGCGGGTTTGCCGCGCGGGCTGGTGAAGATCGCGGCGGCGCGCGGGGCGGATGCGGCGGAGCTGTGCGCGCGGGCAGGAATATCGCTCACGGAACTGGAGGATCAGGACAATCGCATTGCGATGCCGAACTATATTGCCTTGTTCCGCGCGGCGAAGGAATTGACGGGCGATCCAGCGCTGGCGCTGCATTATGGCGAGGAGGTCGATCTTTCAGAGTTGTCGATCACGGGGCTGATCACCAACGCGTCGGAGACGATGGGCGAGGCGATGAAACAGATCAACCGTTTCGGGCGCCTGGCGATCGAGGTCGAAGGTTTGAGCGCCGACAACATCCGGTTTCGATATGCCTATGTCGACGGAGCAGCTTGGCTGGTGGATGAACGCGCCAATCCAAACGACTTTCCGGAGCTTACAGAAGTGACGTTCGCGCGCATGACGTGCCAGCCGCGGCGCTTCCTGTCGAAGCCGCACGTGCTGGAAGTGCATGTGACGCATCCCGCGCCGGGCTATCGCGCGGAGTATGAGCGGATATTCCAGTGTCCGGTGGTGTTTGACAGCCATTGGAACGCGATGCGGATGGATCCGGAGCTGGCGAGCCGCAAGGTCGCCCTGCAGCCGCGCTATGTGTTCGGCGTGCTGAGCGAGCGGGCGGAGGCGCTGCTGAAGGAACTCGAGCAGTCGAAGTCGACGCGCGGGCGGGTGGAGCTGCAGCTGATGCCGGTGCTGCACACGGGCGACATCAGTATGGATGCGGTTGCGGCGAAGATGGGCGTGAGCCGGCAGACGCTGTTCCGGCGGCTGAAGGCGGAGGACACGACGTTCGAGAAGGTCCTGGATGAGCTGCGCCACCGGCTCGCGCTGCACTATCTCAGCGGTAAGAAGGCCTCGGTGAACGAGACCGGGTATCTCGTGGGATTCTCTGACCCGGCGGCGTTCTCGCGGGCGTTCAAGCGGTGGACGGGGAAGAGCCCGCGCGAGATGCGCGGCTAGACCTTCGCGCGGACATAGTGGGCGAGCGGCGTCGTCAGGAGGCCGTCGGTGCGGCCTGAGAACCAGCGGGCGTTGATGGCGTAGCCGCTGAGGTCTTCGATTTCGGAGAAGCCGGCTTCCTGCAGCATGGCGGCCATGTCGGCGGGACGGAAGAAGCTGATCCACGGCTCGCCGATGGCGGCGAGAGCGTTCATGCGTTCCTGCGCGCGGGCCTGAATGTCCGGGGAGAGCTGGTCGCGCGGTTCGCCATAATCGAACACGATCTCCGTACCCTTCGCGAGCGAGGCGACGGCTTTCAGCGTGGCGAGAATGGCTTCGCGTGTGAGGTACACGGTGACGCCAAGCCAGGCGAAGACGGCGGGTTTCGTGAGATCGAAGCCGCTGCGCGCGAGGGCGTCGCGGAGGGTTTCGCGTTCGAAGTCGATCGCGGCGTAGCTGACGTTTGGCGGGACGGGGATACGGTTGCTGGAGAGACGTTCGCGCTTCCAGCGGCCGGAGTCGGGATTGTCGACTTCGAAGACGCGAAGGCTCGGGTAGGGATTGCGGTAGGCGAAAGTGTCGAGGCCTGCGCCGAGGAGCACATACTGGTCGATCCCGCGGGCGACGGCTTTCGCGAGCGTCTCTTCTGCGAAAAGCGAGCGGCCGATGATCTGGGCGCGCATGTATCCGGATGCGGCGGCGTGCTTGCGGATGGCGTCTTCATCCGGCGCATTGGGCGGCGGGAGACCGAGGATGGTGATCGCCAGGGGATCAGCGAGTGCGATAGGGCGGTCCACCAGCTGGTGGATCATGCGATGGCCGGCTGCGGCCATGGCTGTGCGGCTCGGTTTACCCGGCTCCATAGATGGCTCCCCGTTTGTCCCCCGGGGTGATGCAGTCAGCTCAGTCTATTCGGCCGGATGCAGCGGCGGATCGTGGTCCGGCGTGTCGGCCTCTTCCTTGGCCAGCTTGCGCTCGACATCGCGGGGCGAGCCCGTGTGGCGGGCCAGCAGCGAGTAGGCGGCGGGCACGAGGATCAGGGTCACGGCCAGAGCGGTGAGCACGCCGAACAGGATGACGACGCCGATGGCCGAACGCGTTTCTGAACCGGCGCCGTGGCTGAAGATCAGCGGGATGGCGCCCGCGACGGCGGTGAGCGAGGTCATCAGGATCGGGCGGAAGCGGGTGAGGGCCGCTTCGCGCAAGGCCGCGTTGAATTCCTTGCCGCCGTCTCGCAGCTGGTTTGCGAACTCGACGATGAGAATGCCGTTCTTGGCCGCAAGGCCGACGAGCATGATCAGGCCGATCTGCGTGTAGATATTGAGCGTGTTTCCAGTGAGCCAGATGCCGAGCAGGCCGCCGCCGACAGTGGCAGGGACGCAAAGCATGATGACGAACGGGTGGATCCAGCTTTCGAACTGGGCCGCCAGCACCAGGAACACGACGAGGATGCCGAAGCCGAACACGAACATGATCGACTCGCCCGACCGTTTGTAGTCGAGCGACTGGCCCTTGTAGTCGAAGGCGGCTTCCTGCGGCAGGACGCGGCGGGCGATGGCTTCCATCTTGTCCAGCGCGACGCCGAGTGACACGCCCGGGTTCAGGGTGCCGTCAATGGTGATCGAGCGGACGCGGTTATAACGGTTGAGGCGGCGGCTATCGGCCGTGGGCTCGATCTTCACCAGGTTGGAGAGCGGGATCAGCTCCCGCGTGCGGGCCGAGCGGACATAGATGTTCTCCATGTCCTGCGGCGTCGCCTGTTCGGTGCGCTCGCCTTCAAAGATCACGTAGCGCTCCTCGCCGTTCTGCACGAACGTGCCGACGCGCTTGGAGCCGAGCATCGTCTGCAGGGTGGAGCCGATTTCCTGGACAGTGACGCCGAGATCGGACGCGCGGTTGTAGTCGACGTTCACGCGGACCTGCTGCTGGGTTTCCTTGTAGTCCCAGTCGATCTGGCTGATGCCGGGATTTTCCTTGTTCAGCGCATCGAGGAAGGTGTCGCGCCACTGGACGAGGGTCTCGTAGGACGGGCCCTTGATGACGAACTGGATCGGCTTGCCGCTGCCGCGGCCGAAAGCGGACGACATGACCGCGAAGGCGCGCACGCCGGTGATGTCGGACAGGCGGCGGTTGATCTCGTTGATGATGGTGAAGCCGTTGCGGCGATGACCCCATTGCTTCAGCACGACCTGGATCGAGCCGGAGTTGAAGCCGCCGCTTCCCGGACCGAAGCCGCCCGGCGCGCGGACCGAGATGCCCTCGATCTCGCCGGCTTCCATCATCGGGATGAGGCGTTGCTCGATCTGCTCGATGAACGGGACCATGTATTCGAAGGAAGCGCCTTCGGGGCCGGTGATCATGATCTGGAACGAGCCGCGGTCTTCCTGGGGCGTATATTCGCCGGGAATGATCGTGAAGAGCGCAAAGCTGCCGGCGAGGATGGCGATAAAGGCGATCGCGATGGCGATCGGACGGCGCACCGTGGCGTCGAAAACGGCGCCATAGCCCTTGCGCATTCCCGCGAAGAACTGATCCACCCGATAGGCGAATCCGTTGTTCTTCTTCTGACTGTGGTCGACGTGCGGATCGAGCAGCTTCGAGGCCATCATCGGCGAGATCGTCAGCGCGACGAGCATCGAGAAGGCGATGGCTGCGGCGATGGCGATGGCGAATTCCGTGAACAGGCGGCCCATCTGGCCCTGCATGAACGTGATCGGCACGAACACCGCGACCAGCACCATGGTGGTGGCGACGACGGCAAAGCCCACCTGGCGCGTGCCCCGGTACGCGGCGACAAGAGGCGTTTCGCCTTCCTCTTCGATCCGCCGGTGGATGTTCTCCAGCACGACGATGGCGTCATCAACCACGAGCCCAATGGCCATGACGAGGGCCAGCAGCGTCAACATGTTGATCGACAGGCCGAGCGCATAGAGCACGGTGAAGGAGGCGATCAACGAGATCGGGACGGTGACGGCAGGTATCAGGGTGGCCTTGAACGAACCAAGGAAGACGAAGATCACGCCGACAACAAGCAGCACGGCGATGCCGAGCGTCAGGAAGACCTCGTTGATCGCCGCATTCACGAAGATCGAGCCGTCGAAGTTGACGACGATCGACATGTCCTCGGGCAGGGAGGCCTTTACCTCGGCGGCGCGGGCGCGGGCTTCCTTGGCAACCTCCACGACGTTTGCGGTCGATTGCTTGATGATGCCGATGCCGATGGTATCGAGGCCATTGGCGCGGAAGATCGATCGGTCTTCCTCGGCGCCGAATTCGACGCGGGCGATGTCGCCCAGGCGGACCACGACGCCGTCAGCGCCCTTGGCGACGACAAGCTGTGCGAATTCCTGCGGCGTCCGGAACGGACGGTCGATGCGGGCGGTGAAGATGAGGTCCTGCGATGTCAGGCTGCCGGCAGGCGTCTCGACGTTCTCGGTGCGGACGGCGCGTTCGATGTCGCCGACCGTGAGACCACGAGCGGCGATGGCGCGGCGATCGAGCCAGACGCGCATGGCCGGTGTGCGCTGGCCGCCTATCTGGACGCGGGCGACGCCGTCAATCGAGGAGAAGCGGTCAACGAGATAGCGTTCGGCATAGTCGGTGAGCTCAAGCGGTGAACGCTTGTCCGAGGCGACGCGCAGCCAGAGGACAGTCTCCTCCGAGGCGTCGGCCTTCTGGACGTCCGGCGGATCTGCCTCCTGCGGAAGCTGGCGGAGGATGCCGCCGACACGGTCGCGCACGTCGTTGGCGGCCGAGTCCATGTTGCGTGAGATGTCGAACTCGATCGAGATGACGGATTGGCCGTCCTGGCTCGAGGAATTGATGAAGCGGATGCCCTCGATGCCGGAGATACGATCCTCGATCACCTCGGTGATGCGGGTCTCGACGACGTTCGCGGAGGCGCCCTGATAGGTCGTGCGGATCGAGACGATCGGCGGGTCGATGTCGGGATATTCACGCAGCGCCAGGCGGGTGAACGAGACGAAGCCCACCGCGATCAGCAGCAGGCCGATGACCGATGCGAAGACCGGCCGCTTGATTGAGGTGTCCGACAGAAGCATGGCGCTACTGCTCCTGCGTTATTGTCTGAGGCCGGCTTTGTCCGACGGTCCTTCGCCTGAAGCGATCTTCGGCGCCCCACCTTCGCCAGCGGGCGTCTCGCCCTTGACGCGTACCGGTCCGCCCGGGCGGACCTTCAGCACGCCATCCGTGACGACGAGATCGCCAGAGTTGAGACCATTGATGACTTCAACCGTGCCGCGTTCGCGCGTGCCGACCGTGACCTCGGTCTTGGCGGCGACGGCAGGCTGGCGCGTGCGGTCGACGACGTAGACGAATGTCTTCGAGCCTTCGGCGATGACCGAGATTTCCGGAATCGAGAGGGACATGCGCGGCTTCGACATCAGGCTGACCGTCATGGACGTCCCGGCGCGCAGGGCGCCATCCTTGTTCGGCAGCGTGGCGCGGACCTTCACCGCCAGCGATGTCGGGTCGATGGCGTTGTCGATCGAGGTCAGCGTGCCAGTGAACGTACGGCCCGGAATGTCCTTGGTCGTCGCACTGATCTCAAGGCCGGGCTTGAGGTCGCTGACGAAGATCGAGGGGACGCCGAATTCAAGGCGCATCTGGCTGTCGTCGATCAGGTTGGCGACGGCCTGGCCCGGCGAGACATAGGCGCCGACGGAGACCTGGCGGAACCCGAGCACGCCGGGGAACGGAGCGATCAGCACGCGGTCGCGCAGACGGGCCTGGATGGCGGAGACGTTGGCGCTCGCGGCGTCGTAGGCCGACTTGGTGCGCTCAAGCTCGAGCTGGGCAATGGCGTCATTGGCGGCGAGGCGCTGGTTGCGCTCAAAGACCAGCTTGGCGTTGGCTTCGGTCGCTTTGGCGCTTTCGAGCTGGGCGGCTTCCTCGTCGTTGACGAGCGTCATGAGGACCTTGCCCTTGGCGACGCGCTGGCCGTCCTCGAAGAAGACGCCGGTGACGCGGTCGGCTGCGTTGGCGGTCAGGACCACGCGCTCGCGCGGCTCCAGCGTGCCGAGAGCCTCGATGCGGGCCGTAAAGGATTTGGGAAGGGCTTCGACAGCGCTGACCTGGGTTGGAGGAGCGCCGCGCCCGCCGGCGCCGCCAGGCCCGCCCGGACCACCAGGGCCGCGTCCGCCACCGCCCGGGCCGCCCGCAATCGCAGCTTCAGACTTGTCCGCGCCGGGCTGGTTCATCGCGATGAAAGCAATCCCGCCGACAGCCAGAACGGCGACGGCGACCGCTCCCGCGACGACCTTGCGCTTGGTCAGCTCCATGAACTGCAACTCCACCACCAGACTACACGCCAGCTGCCCTAACGGCCATACATTGGCCCCTGCAGGAAGCCTGGTCCTGATACGCGCCTTGTCCGGAAAACCGTCTGCGGCCAGCCGACGCGGCATGGCCTCAGAAAATGACGAACCCGCGAGGAAACGGGCTGCCACGAGCGATTGAACAGGAAACGCCTGAACCTTTTGCGCGTGAACATAAGCACGGGGGCTTGAAATTCGGTCAACGACACGGGGCCAACGCCCGGAAAACAAAGGTTCAATTAGCCGTGAAGCGGAGCAGAACGTGGTTATCGCCGCCTCACGATGTAGCGAGCCGGACGCAGGGGCGAGCGCCTATCAGGCGGGCAGGGGAATTTGGTTGACAGGATATCGCCCGGAGGAGGATGTCCGCTATGTGCACCCAAGGGTGGAGGGCCGGAGGGCGCACGTCAGACGAGGGGAGCGTCATGCCGCTTTCGGGTCCCGGAGCCAGCATCCGGGCGTTGTTGCTTGCGTCCACCACATTGGCGCTGGCAGGCGCAGCATTTGCGCAGGAGCAACCCCCAGAGGGGGAGGCCCTGGAGGAAGGCCGTGATGTGGTCGTGGTCGTCGGTTCCCAGATCGTCGGGGCCAAGCCGACCGAGGCGTTGCCGGTCACCGTGCTGGGACCAGCGGACATCGAGGCGGTCGCGGCGACGTCGGGCGATGATCTGTTCCGGTCGATCCCGCAGCTGGGGGATGTCGGCTTCAACACGTCCCGGACCATCGGCAGCCTGAACGACGCCAGGGGCGATACGGCTTCGATCAACCTGCGCGCGCTGGGCACAGGCAACACCCTGGTGCTGCTGAACGGGCGGCGTCTCGTGAACCACCCGGGCACGCAGTCGGAAAACCTTGTGCCGGTCGTGACGGTCAACACCAACTCCATTCCCACGAGCGGGGTGAAGCGGATCGAGGTCCTGCTGGATGGCGCTTCCGCCATTTACGGCGCGGACGCGGTCGCCGGCGTCGTCAACACTGTTCTCAAGGGCGACCTCGAAGGTTTCACGGCCGAACTCACCTATGGCGGCGAGTCCGGTGCGTCGGCGGATGAACTCACGGCTTCGTTCGAGTGGGGGATTGCATCCGACGACGACAGGACGCACCTGTCGCTGCTGGGCTCCTACTTCACGCGCGATCCGATCTTTGCGGCAGACCGGGATTTCACGGTGAACGCCGACCTGCGTTCACGTCTTCCGGCCAACTGGCAGGCGGATGCGACTGCCGCGGCGAACTTCAACAACACGTCGCTGACCTCAGCCTGGGGGATATTCGACCGATTCTCGGCGGGTAACGTCACAGTCAACGGCACGCCGATCAGCAACGCCAACGGTCAGTTCCACGTCCAGCCCAGTTCGCTGCCGGGATGCGCGGTCGCTTACACTGCCGACACGTGCTTCAGCACGTCGAGCACGCGACCGCAGAACATCCGCTACAATGTGAATGACGTGACGACGGTGACCAATGGCGTTGACCGCTACAATGTCTTCGCGTTCCTGAACCATGATTTCGACAACGGACTGGAACTCTTTGCCGAGGGCGGGGTCTATCTCGCAGATTCGCTCGGCTTCCGGGAGGCGGCGCCGATGCTGGGCGCGGTGCCGATCGTCATCCCGGCGAGCAATTACTACAATCCGTTCGGTCCCATCGGATCGCCCAACCGTCTCGCGGTGACCAACGCGCCGGCGGGCGGGTTCGATCTCGTGCTTGGCTCGCTGACGGGAACGTCGGCCTATCGCCCGATCGATGCGGGTCCGCGCCGCACGGAGGTGGAGAACTTCTCCTCGCGCGCGCTGGTCGGTCTGCGTGGTGATTTCGCGGGCTGGGACTGGGAAAGCGGCCTGCTCTACACAATGGCGGCGACGGAAGACAAGGAAAACCGCGTCTCCAACACGCTGTTCCAGCAGGCGCTCGCGCGTTCAACGCCGGATGCGTACAATCCTTTCAGCGGCGGTTGCGCCAATGATTTCAACGGCGGCGACTGCACGCCGAGCCAGCGTGCGGCCATCAACTCGTTCACCGTGTGGGCGGTGCGCCGCAACCGCACATCGCTGGCCTCGTGGGACTTCAAGATTTCGCGTCCGGACTTCCTGACGCTGTGGGCCGGCGATGTCGGCGCCGCGATCGGCGTTGAGCTGCGCCGCGAGACGTTCATCGACGACCGCGATCCACGCCAGGACGGCTCGATCATGTTCGACGACATCATTTCGACCGCGCCGGTCACCAACGACCTGCAGGGCAACTCGGCTTCGCTCGACACGCGCGGCAGCCGCACGGTGCAGTCGGGCTATGCCGAATTCCAGGTTCCGCTGGTTTCGCCCGACATGAACATTCCGTTCGTGCAGTCGGTCGACATGCAGCTGGCCGCGCGCTACGAGAATTTCGACACGTTCGGGTCGGTGACCAAGCCGAAGGTCGCACTGTCATGGCGGCCGTTCGACTGGATGCTGGTGCGCTCGGCCTGGTCGGAAGGCTTCCGGGCGCCCAACCTGCAGCAGCAGTATGAAGCGGGTCTGCAGCGCTCCAACATCCGCACTGACTTCGTGCGTTGCGAGGCGGCCGTGCGTCAGGCCAGGAACAACAGCACGCCGGTTCCGGCGTTCACGACGAACTGCCCGACGGTGGTGGGATCGTCCCAATCGGTGATCTCGAACCGGCGCGGCAGCGCCGACCTCGAGCCGGAAGAGTCGACCAACCTCACTTACGGCTTCGTGTTCGAAGGGACGTTCCTGCCGCCGGAGTTCGGCGAGATCAGTTTCACCGCCGACTGGTGGCGCATCGAACAGAGCAAGGTCGTCGGCATCTTCGGGGACGACAATCATATCCTGCTCGACTACGTCATGCGCCTCAATGGCGGATCGAACCCGGCCGTCATTCGTGCGACCCCTGATGCGCAGGACGTGGCCGATTTCGCCGGCACGGGCCTCGCGCCCGTCGGTGACATTCTCTACGTCGACGACAACTACCTGAACCTCGATGAGCGGACGGTGCAGGGCTGGGATTTCGGCCTGTATTACAATCTCGACGACACGCCAATCGGCGACCTCTCGTTCAAGCTGAATGCGGCGCTGCTGGACAAGTTCTTCCAGGGCGTCTCCCCGAACGGGGCGATGATCAACGCAGCCGCAGCCGCGGGAGCGATACCGTCCGTGCTGCGCGTGAACGGGCAGGGCGACCTGGTGCGCGATTTCGGGCGGCCGGAATGGCGCTACACCTCCTCGCTGACATGGCGCAAGGATGCGTGGGGCGCGGGCTGGTTCACCTCGTATGTGGGCGATGTCGAGGACAAGCAGATCGTTCTCACGGCGACCAGCGAGCCGTGGATCATCGACAGCTTCCAGACGCACAACCTCTATCTGCAGTACGAGTTCGACTACGACAGCGACAAGCCGACGCGTTTCCGTGTGGGCGTACGGAACGTCTTCGACGAGGTTCCGCCGCTCGCTGATACGAATTTCGGCTATCTCGGCGACCTGCATAACCCGCAGGGCCGCTTTGTGTACGTGAACGTGCGGAAGACGTTCTAGGCGTTAGCGGGTGAAATACTCAATCAATGCATCGGCCGCTGCAGAGCCGAGCACGCGGGCGTCCGCAGTCGGGATCTGGTCCCAGAGTTCGACAGTGATGCCGGGCGCCTTCAACGTTTCGAGCGCCCAACTCTTGGAGTTTCCGGAATCGGCGCGATGGGCGTAATTCCACTCGGGCGGTTGGGCGAGCGTTGTGTCGAACTTCGTCTTGAGCGCATTCAGGAAGTCGATGGTGGGCGAGGGCGAGGTGAGCGGCGGGGCGTAGATCACTGTTTTGTCGGTGGAGTGGAAGTCCATCATCGAGACCACGTGACGGGCGCCGGCCTGCGCCTTGATCCAGGTCGAGAGCGCGCGCGTTTCGGGCTGGCTCAGCGTGACCCAGTCGCGGTTGAGGTCAACGCCGCCGGCATTGAGACGCCAGTATCCGTGATCAACGCCGTCAGGGTTCGGCATGGGCGCGATGATGATGCGATGGCGGGCGCGGAAGGCTATGGCCGGACCGTCATTGCGTTTCAAAAGGCGGTCAAGGAAGCCGCGATAGGCTTCCTGGCCGCTGATCTCGGGCGGGTGTTGGCGCGTGAGGATGACGATCGCATCGATGCCGCCGCCACCGACAAAGCCGACAAGGTCGCGGCCCTGAAGCGACTTGCCATAGCGCATCTCGTCGAAGCCGCGGCCGGCGAGAGCGTTGCGCGTCCAGTTGATGTTGTCTTCCGCCGACGAGAGCGGCTGCCCGGCGACCCAGGTGACGCCTTTTGGCAGGTCGAGCTTCAGCGTTGCGCGAGTCTTCTTTTCATTTAGCGTGACGCGATCGGCAGGGAGCTGCGCCCAGTTGCGGCCATCGGCGCTGGTCCAGGGAGCGTAGCGGTGATTGTAGTCGGTGTAGTCGAGCGTCACCGATGTCTGGCGCGCTGCCTCGGATGTGACGCGGAAGGCGAACCACGGGCTGGGATTCATGCCTTCGACGACGGCAGGTTCGTGATCGACGGAGACAATGACCGAGCCGTCCGGCGCGATCACGCAGTCATGTCGGCCGGCAGTGGCGAAGTCGATGTCGACGACGACGCCGGCGCCCGAGCAGATGCCTGTGGGCGTTGATGGACCAACGAACGGGATAGGCAGCGGCGCCATCTCGCATGAGGCGAGGGCGAGCGGCGCGAGAAAGGCGAGGCGGCGGATCATTTGCCGCTCCGCTTCGCTTCGGCGGCGCGCTGACCTGCGAGCATGTTGGCGAAGGAATAATTGCCTTCGTGACAGGCGTATTCGAAGAGCGGACCTTCGGTCGTGTTCATCGCGATCTCGGCCCTGATCGGGGCGGTGAAGACTTTCGGGTCGTTGATCTCGAAGGAATAGAGAATTTGGCCGTCGGCGACGCGCCTTAGACGTTCGGTTATGGTCATGTCGCCGGGACCGCCGCGGAAGGCCTGGTTGGGGCGGAAGCCTGTCGTCTCGACGACGAGCGTGTCGCCTTCGTAGCGGCCGATCGAGTCGCCCATCCACTGCTGGATGGCGCCCGGCCGATGCTTGTCGGTGAGCGGGATGATGCGGGCGTCGTGAATCATCTCGACGAGGATCATGACATGATCCGGCGTCTGCACGATCTGGTAGGTGTTGTTGTAGCCCAGCGGCATCATCGGCGGGCCTGAAGACGAGCCGAAGTCGCGCAGGCAGCGTTCGGCGAGCGTGTAGGATTCCGGATTGTCGCCGCGTGCGAAGCCAAAACCACGCGGGAATTCGGCAAGGCGATCGGCGCGGGCAGCCTTGGCTTCAGGTGTGAGCGCCGGGAGTTTGCCGCTGGCGGGCGATGTCAGGAAGGACGTGCGGTATTCGCCGTTGACCTGCATCACGGGCGCGTCGTCGGAGGCGTTGAGCTTGCCGGCTTCTTCCGGCGTCATCGTCAGTCGGTCGCCGAAGCGGGGATCGCGCTCGAGCTGCGTGAGGGTGGCGTTGGTCCAGAGGCCGCCCAGATCGGGCTGGCCCATGGCGTTCTTCGGCGCGGTGTAGGCGGTCTGCGCAGATGCGAACGGCGCGAGTGCGAGGGCGGCGAACGAGACGAGGGTAAGTCGGATCATGGCGCGCCCCGGAGACGGCGCGACATTATCCCTGCGCGGCGCTTAGGCAAGCGCGGGGCGGTTACGCCCTCGCGAGCGGGTGGGCGGCTTCCAGCAGGTCGCGCAGTTCGTCCGTGACGACGTGGGTATAGATTTGTGTCGTCGAGATGTCGGCGTGGCCGAGCAGGAGCTGGACGGCGCGGAGATCGGCGCCGCCGGAGAGCAGGTGGGTCGCGAAGGCGTGGCGCAGGGCGTGAGGCGTCACACGCTCCGAGGCGATGCCGGCCTTGACGGCGAGGTCTTCGAGGATCTGGCCAAGGCGTCGGCGCGTGAGACGGCCGCCCGAGCCGCGCGATGGGAAGACATAACGCTGGGCGGTGGAGCGGACCGCGGATTTCGGGAAGAAGGTCTCACGCACGGCCATGTAGTTCTTCAACGCCGTGAGCGCGGGCTTGCCGAGCGGCGTGATGCGTTCCTTGTCGCCCTTGCCTCGGACGATCAGCACGGTCATGCCAGGCGCGGGCAGGGCGGAGAGCGGCAGGTCGCAGCATTCACTGGCGCGCAGGCCAGCGCCATAGAGAAGCTCGACGAGACACACAGTGCGAAGGTCGCTGGGCTCGGGCCCCTGTGCGGCGTCGATCAGGCGGGCGACTTCCTCGCGCGAGAGAACATCCGGCGGCTCGCGGCGGAGCGTCGGACCATCGAGGCGAGATGTCGGATTGTCCTGGCGTTCGTTGTCGCCAAGCTGGAAGCGGAAGAAACGGCGCAGCGCCGAGAGGCGACGTGAAACCGTGGCGGCGGACATGCCGCGCTCGTGCAGGTCGCGCACAAACGCCGAAAGATCGCGCTCGCCAGCATCGACAAGCGACGTGCGGTTGGCGCGCAGGAATTCGGACGCATCCTCCAGATCGCGGCGATAGGCCTCGATCGTGTTGTCAGCGGCGCCGCGTTCGGCGCGGAGCGTGTCGAGGAAGGCTTCAATGCGGCGTGTATCAAGCATCGCCGCAAGATGGTGCGAAGGTGTTTATGGGAAGTTATTGGACCTAGAGCCCCTTCCATGCCTGCAGGGATTCCAGCGCGATGGCGTCAGCGTCCTTCTCGAAACCGATGCGGCGGAGCTGTGAGAGCAGGTCGGAAAGACCTGCGAAGGAGAGCGCCGACGTGTCCGGCCCCAGCAGCGAGATGATCGCGATGGCCGCCTCGCCATTGGCATTCTGGTCGATGGCGGATGCGATGCGGGTGATGGCGGCGTCCGACACGCCGCGGCCTGCGGCGCGTTGCGTGGCGAGCAGGGCGCGCTGCGCAGGCGAGAGATCGCGGCCGGTGCCGGCATAGAGGAACAGCACGCGCGCGTTTTCGATGCGGCGGAGATCGAGCTGCTTATCCGCGGGCGTCGGGTTCTTCGGGGTGGGCGCGGCTGGTTTGCCGGGCTCGGGCGGGGCGACAGGCGGGGCGGCGGCGATCAGGCGATCGAGGATCGCGCCCGGTTTTTCGTTCGTCGCGGCGGCATAGGAGAACATCAGGTCGAGGCGGGCGAGCGCCCAGGCGTCAAGCTGTTCCTTCGGCACGGACGCCATGTGCTTGCGCCAGTCGGAGGCCTGCTTGACGTCGCCGTTGAACAGTGCGGCGCGGGCGAAGGTTTCGGCGAAGGGCAGGGTGGCGTCGGTTTTCGGCAGCGCCTTGATGGCCTCGCCAAGAGCCGTGGAGGCGAGCCGAGCGTCGCTCATCGTCTCGGCGCCGCGCAGGACGGCGGCGTAGGCCGCGGCGCGGGCGTCGGGTTTGGCCTGAGCGTCAGCGAAGGCGGCAAGCGCCTGGGCGAGAAGGTCGGGACGGGGCGGCTGCACGCGGCTGGATTGCTTGGGCGATGGCGCGGCCGGCGTTTCGTCCTTGGTCGTCAGGACAGAAAGGAGGGTCGACGCCTTGATCCCGCGACCGTCGAGCGCGGGGCGCAGGGCGGCGCGGCGCTGGTCCAGCGTGGCGGAGGTGCTGAGAGCGATAGCGGCGGCGACATCTGACGGCGTCGCGTTCATGGCGCCAGCCGGGACGTTGAGCTTCGCGGCGATGGAAACAGCAGCTTCGAACGGCGAGCCGTAGCGGCCGTCCGGTTTCGTCTTGGTGGGTTCCTGGATGTTTTCGATCGCAGCGAGAAGCCAGAGGCCGAAGGACTCGTCGGCATCGGCGATCTGTTCGCCGATCAGCGATGCGGCATTGAAATCGCCGTTCAGCGCAGCGCAGAACGCGCGCAGCGGCATGATTGTCTTGTCGCCGGCGGATTTGCCCTGAATGCGCGAGCAGGAGTCCTTCTGGCCTCCGAGGAGGTCCATCTCGATCGCGAGGCGGTCGCCGGACTTGCCCCAGTCGGTGTCGGCATAGCGCTTGCGCAGGTCTGCGGAGAAGGCGTTCTCGCCGAGCTGTTCGATCAGGCGCAGGCGTTCGGGGACGAGGGCATTGCCGCCGGACGGCCCCTTGCTTTTCGACAGGACGATGCGGCGCAGGAGGGCGCGGCCGGCGGGCGAAAGATCCTTCGCCTGGATTGCCGTGAAGACTGGCGCGAGTGCATCGCCCGTCGTGTTCGACCAGAAGGCGGCGGGCACGGACGCCTCGTTGGCGCCAAGACCGCCGACACCCCAGGAATCGACCTGGCTCAGCGGGGCCGCGGCGACCTGTTGGGGCAGGGCTGGCTGGGACAGCGTCAGGGCGAAGGCGAGCAAGAGGCCGCCAGCGGCGAAGACGCTAGTGCGACGGCGCATTGGCTCCCCCGGCCGGGGCGGGAGGCGCGTCCGGTTGCACGCCGACATTGGTGGCGGGAACGCGGATTTCCTTCTGCTCGGGCCGGCGTGATTCCGCCTGGCCGGCGAAGAAGAAGATTGCGCCGACGATCGCGACAAGTGCGACGCCAGCGAGGATCATGATCATGCGGGGCGAAAGCGCCAGTCCGCCGCCCCGACGTCTTCCATATCCACGCGCCATGGATGTCCCTCCGAAACACTTCGGCTGCCCGGAACAAGGAAATCAGACGCAACCCGCAGGGTCCAGCGTGCAAAGCTGCTGAAAAACCCGTCCGGCCGGCCTGAAGATTGCCCCTAGAGCCTTGGCCTGTATAAGCGTGCGGTTCGGGAAACAGGGCAAGTCATGTCTGCGCAGGGCGCACCGGAAGGCGGGGGGGCCGGGTCGGCTTCCGGCCGGCTGGAGAAGACCATTGCGCTGGTCGGCATGATGGGCGTTGGAAAGTCCACGGTGGGACGCAAACTGGCGGAAAGCCTCTCTGCCCCCTTCGTCGACAGCGACGAGGAGATCGAGAAGGCGGCCGGCCTCTCGGTTCAGGAAATCTTCGATAGGCACGGCGAACCGGAGTTCCGGCGCGGCGAGCGGCGCGTGATCGAGCGGCTGGTCGCGGGGCCGCCGATCGTGCTGGCGACGGGGGGCGGGGCATTCATGGACGAAGCCACGCGGGCGCTGTTGAAAGAAAAAGCGACGACCGTGTGGCTGCGTGCGGAACTCGACGTGATCTGGAAACGGGTGAGCCGGCGCGACACAAGGCCGCTGCTCAAGCGCGAGAACCCGAAGCAGGTGCTGGCCGATCTCGCGGCGGCGCGGGCGCCGGTCTATGCGGAGGCCGACATCGTGGTCGAGTCAGGCGATGCGCCGGCAGGCGAGGCGGTGAAGGCGATCCGCGAGAAGCTGGGGTTCAGATGAGCGGCGTGAAGACAGTCCGGGTCGAGTTGGCCGAGCGGGCCTATGACATCTTCATCGGTGAAGGCCTGATCGCGCGCGCGGGCGAGATGTTGCTGCCGATGTTGAAGGCGGGGCGCGACCGTGTGTTCGTGGTTGCGGACGAGACGGTGGCGAAGCTGCATCTGGCGACGCTGGGCGAGGGGCTGAACGCCGCCGGCATAAACTTCTTCGTGACCCAGACGCCGCCGGGCGAGGGATCGAAATCGTTCGCGCAGCTGGATGCGGTGCTGGGCGACCTGATCGCGAATGGCGCGGAGCGGGATGATCTGATCATCGCCTTCGGCGGCGGTGTTGTTGGCGATCTTACCGGGCTTGCGGCGGGGTTGCTGAAGCGTGGCGCGCGGTTCGTGCAGATACCGACGACGTTGCTGGCGCAGGTGGACTCATCCGTCGGCGGCAAGACGGCGATCAATTCGAAGGCCGGCAAGAACATGGTCGGGCTGTTCCACCAGCCGGTGATGGTGTTGGCTGATCTCGGCGTGCTTGAAACACTGCCGGAGCGGGAGCGTGCGGCGGGCCTCGCGGAGATCGCGAAGTACGCGCTGATCGACGATCCGAAGTTCTTCGACTTCCTCGAGACGAACGCAGCGAAGTTGCGGGCAGGGGACAGGGCGGCGCTGGCGGAGGCCGTGCGCGTGTCTTGCGCTTCAAAGGCGCGCATTGTCGCGATCGACGAGACTGAGCAGGCCGAGCGCGCGCTGCTGAACCTCGGCCACACCTTCGGGCATGCGCTGGAGCGCGCGAACGAATACCGACCGAGCCTGCTGCATGGCGAAGCGGTCGGAGCCGGCATGGCGATGGCGCTGCGCTATTCGGTGAAACTGGGCGTCTGTCCCGGGCAGGACGCAGTGCGGGCCGAGAAGCTGCTCAACGCGTTGGGCCTGACGACGCGGATTGGAAACCTTGCCGGCGGCCCCTATCCCCCGGAAGACCTGCTTGCCCACATGATGCACGACAAAAAGGCGCGGAACGGGCGGATGACCCTGATTCTGGCCCGGGGCATCGGGCAGGCCTACATCCAGCGCGATGCGGACATCGAGTCCGTGCGCCAATTCCTTGTTTCAGAAGCACACTCTTCCTGAATCCCACAAAACCGGTTTAGGGTAACCTAGGGCTAGCTCTTAGGGGACAGTTCGGGGTGGGGGGGTAACATATGATGCTGGCTGAGCAGGTGCTCGCGTTCGCTGCGCAGGCGCCCGAACTGCAGACGCGCAAGGCTCTCGGGGCGAGCCTGATGACGCTGATCGAGGGATTGGGCGCGGCGCGCTATGCCTGTGTCTACCTTCGCCGCGAAGGCGGCCAGCTGACCATCGACAAGTCGATCTCCAACCTGCCGCGGCTGTGGCAGGAACTCTATCTCGAGCGTGGATACGACGCGATCGATCCGGTCTTCCAGAGCGTAGTTCGCGGCGGGACCTATGGCTACTGGAACGAGCTCACCAGCGGCATGGTGCTGAACAAGCAGGGGCGCGAGGTGATGAGCGCGGCGCGCGAGTTCGACATGCGCGACGGCTTCACCAAGCGCGTGACGCTTGATAACGGCGGAACGGCCGTGATGATGGTGGCGGGACAGGAGCTGGTGCGCCACGCGCGCGCCCGGGCGGCGCTGCGGATGGCGTTCGAGGTCTTCGCCAATGAGGGCGCCCGCATGCTGAAAATGTCGGACGATGGCGGCATGACGGACGACGCGGGGCCGCGCCGCGATCTCTCGCGCACGCAGCTGAAGGTGTTGCTCATGCGGTCGGAAGGGCTGTCGAACAAGCAGGTGGCGCAATCGCTCGGCCGTCACGAGAAGACGGTCGAATGCCATGTGACGGAAATCCTGCGGCGGCTGGAAGCGCGCAACATGATTGATGCGATCAGGATCGCGAACAAGCTGAAGCTTATTCTCTGAATAGGCAGCAAAACTGAAACCCCGCTGTCATCAATTTCGCGGGGTAACCCTGATAGCGCCGCCCGCGCCCGCCAGCGCACATACGCGCGGGAGACGGGCCATTCATTCATGAGCCCTGGGTTGAGGGCGGCCCCGCTTCGGCGGGGCCGCTTTCGTATGAGTCGACTGCAGCCGGAACGCTCCGGCGGGTCCCCCTCAGGCCGCGTCGATATGGAGCGCGTGCAGCCCGGTCGCGAACTCCGCCTTCAGCACATCATTGACCGCCCGGTGCCTCGCCAGCCGGGAGAGCCCGGCCAAGGCGGGCGCCCGGATGCGGACGGAATAGTGCGTTTCTCCTCCTGGGGCGGCGCCAGCATGCCCATGGTGAAGGTGGGACTCGTCCACTATATCCAGCTCAGCCGGGGAAAAAGCAGCGGCAAGAGCGGCCTGAATTCGATCCGCACGGCTTGTCAATTCTTGCGGCATTAACGAACGCATCCCAAGATCAGAACCATGTCGGCAGCTGAAGACTACATGCGGGATTACCGCGTCAAGTTCATCGACATCCGCGTCAACCCTCCGGGCGGGCGGCGGAAGGCGGGAAGCCATGTCCAGCGCTGCGAGCATAAAGGTTGTGACGAAATCGGCGTGTGCAAGGCTCCCAAGCCTTATGCCGCGCGTACGATCCAGGTTCCTGGCCAGCGGGCCGTGCCGGAGGACCATCACTGGTTCTGCCAGCGCCATGCGGCTGAATATAACCAGAGCTATGATTTCTTTGACGGCATGACCGAAGCCGAGATCACTGAATTCCAGGCGTCGGCCGGTTTCGGCCACAAGCCGACCTGGCGCTTTGGCGGCGGCGCGATCGGCGCTGCGGGCCGGGCCGCGCGCATGAACAATCCGCGCGGCTGGAAGGGCGCCAGGGACTGGCTCTACAACGGCCACACGGGCAAAACCGTGCCGGAAGAACAGCGCGCCCGCAGCCGCACGCGCCTGCAGACCCGCGCGCTCGACGAGATGGGCCTGCCGCACCACGCCGAACCGGCGCAGGTCCGCGAACGCTATGGCGTGCTGATCAAGCAGTACCACCCGGACTCAAACGGCGGCGACCGCTCGATGGAGCATCGCCTGCACGTCGTGATCCGCGCATTCAAGGCGTTGAAGGCGAGCGGTTTGGCTTGAGCGGGACACCCTCGACCACAATCTGTGTCCTTATGCTCGAATAAAGCGCCGATGTGTGGTGCGATGCCTCTGCCGCGCCGGAGGACGATGCGTACCGCATTCTCTCAATTGCATGCTACGGCCCGGAATTTGAAAAGCCCGCGTTTCTTCCAGGAGCTCTGGTGCGGTGCGAGATGAAGACACGCGTCAACGTCCCGGTGCACGTCGCGGTCGAACTGGCTCGCTCTCACGGATAGCGAGCCTTAGCCCATAGGCTTCGGTTCCCACAGTTCGATCTTGTTGCCTTCCGGATCCATTATGTGGGCGAACTTGCCGTTGGCTTCGTCCGGGAAGGTCTTCACCGGCCTGATCCCGTGCTTCGCGCAGTTGGCGAGGACGCCATCGAGGTCATCGACCGCCAGGTTGATCATGAACTCCTTGGTCGAGGGCGCGAAATAGTCGGTATCGTGCTTGAACGGGCTGAACACGGTGGCGGCGCCCGGATGGTTGGCCATGGCTTCCGGCATCAGCAGGATGCCGCCCCAGTCCTGCACAGGCATGCCGAGGACATCGGCGTACCACTTCGTCAGGGCTGCCGTGTCCTTCGACTTGAAGAAGACGCCCCCGACCCCGATGACCCTGGCCATGACTGCCGCCCTTTTGCCTGTTCCAGTTGACGGCCCATGAAGCGGCCTGCGAACCGCCGACGCAATCGCCCGAAAGGGTGATTTGCGGGAAATCGGCCACTTTTCAGCGGCCGGACCATGAAAAATCGGCGGGACATGCTGCGTTGCAATGTGTCCGTTACACCGACTATATGCAGGGTCAGGATAGCAGAGAACTCCTCCCATGGCTGTGACTGACGCCTCCGACGCCCTGATCTCGCTCGCGCCCACGAAAGAGCTCGACGCGAAGAAGACCTTCGGCATCGACCTCGACTGGAAAGTACCCGCGTTCGCCGAGAAGTCGGCCTATGTGCCCGATTTCGACCCGGCCTACCGGTTCGACCCGCAGACGACGCGGGCGATCCTCGCCGGCTTCAAGCACAACCGCCGCGTGATGATCCAGGGCTATCACGGCACCGGCAAGTCGACGCACATCGAGCAGGTTGCGGCGCGGCTGAACTGGCCGCTGATCCGCATCAACCTCGACAGCCACGTCAGCCGTATCGACCTCGTCGGCAAGGACGCGATCGTCCTCAAGGACGGCAAGCAGGTGACAGAATTCCGGGAAGGCATTCTCCCGTGGGCGCTGCAGCGCCCGATCGCGCTCGTGTTCGACGAATACGACGCCGGCCGCCCGGACGTGATGTTCGTCATCCAGCGCATCCTGGAAGCCTCGGGCCAGCTGACGCTGCTCGACCAGAACCGCGTGATGAAACCGCACCCGTACTTCCGCCTGTTCTCGACCACGAACACGGTGGGCCTCGGCGACACGACCGGCCTCTATCACGGCACACAGCAACTCAACCAGGGCCAGCTCGACCGCTGGTCGATCGTGACGACGCTCAACTACCTCGAGCACGACGCCGAAGTTGAGATCGTCGCCGCGAAGGTTCCCGATCTCGACAAGCAGACGATCTCCAAGATGGTGCGTGTCGCCGACATGACGCGGAACGCGTTCATCGCCGGCGACATCTCGACCGTGATGAGCCCGCGGACCGTGATCACCTGGGGCGAAAACACGCTGATCTTCGGCGACATCGGCCTCGCCTTCCGCATGACCTTCGTCAACAAGTGCGACGAGCTGGAGCGCCCGGCGATCGCCGAATTCTACCAGCGCGCCTTCGCCAAGGAGCTGCCCGAGAGCGCAGCGATGGTGAAGGTCGCCTGATGCAGGGCGCGGCGCCGGAGACGATCACGCCCCGATCTGCGTATGCGTCATTGCCTTTGCGCCGACTTCAGCGGGAGAGTTGATCCATGGATCTCGTCGTCTCCCGCGCTACCATCGGCGATGCGCCCGACCTCGGCATCATCGGGCCTGCGGCCTACGCGGCCGCCTACCATGACGACTGGGACGATCCGGTCGGCTTCTTCTGGCAGGTGCAGACGTTCGGGCCTGAAGCCATGGCGGCGACGCTGGCGCGGCCAGACGCCCGCGTGTGGATCGCACGGCAGGACGGCGTCGGGGTCGGCTTCCTGATCATGTATGTCGGCTCGCTCGAGAGCATCAACCAGCGGCCGAACGGCGCCGAGATTCCCCGTATCTATCTGCTCCCGGGCGCACGCCGCGGCGGTATCGGCAAGAAGCTGCTTGAAGCTGCGGAAGCCCAGGCGAAGGCCGAAGGCTGCACCTATGTCTGGCTCGACGTCATGGAACACGCTGAATGGGCGAGGGCGGCTTATGAACGCTGGGGGTTCAGCGACATTGGAGGCAAGACCTTCTCCGGCGGCCTCCGCCCCGGCCGCAGCCGCTCCATGCGAGTGCTGGTCAAGGAACTGAAGTAGCTCTTTTCCGCAGGAGAGCTATAGAGCGACAGGGGGGCGCAGGGCCGGGAGGGGGCGCCATGGACTGGAAGCTGCTGCTGATCGGCGCGCTGATGACTGTGGCCGGCGGGTTCCTGATATTCCGGTTCCGCCGCACGAACTATAGCAAGGAAGCCGGGCCGGGCTGCATCATGGCGTTCGCCATCCTGCTGACGATGACGGGGCTGCTGGCCACGTTGTTCAGCTTCATCATGCGAGTCTGAGCTTCGCCATTTCGGCCGCCCAAGCTACATAACCGAAAGAACGAGGAGCGCGTCATGGCGACTGGCAGCATGATCCGGGTGAAGAGCCGCGACGGATTCGAGTTCGACGCGTACCATGTGAAGGCCGAGGGATCCCGAAAGGGCGGCGTCATCGTGATCCAGGAAATCTTCGGCCTCTCAGACCACATCAAGGAAATGACCGAGCGCTTCGGCGCCGCCGGCTACGAGGCTATCGCACCATCCATGTATGACCGGGCCGAACGCGGCTTCATCGTGCAGGCGCAGGATGTCGCCGCGGGTCTCGCGCGCGGGCGCGAGCTGGCCATGGGCAACGGGCAGGACAACGCCATGAACGACGTCGGCGGCGTGTTCGACGTGCTGTCGAGGTCTGGCAAGGTGTGCATCACCGGCTATTGCTATGGCGGCACGATGAGCTGGCTTGCGGGCTCGCGGATTGCGGGCCTTGCGGCGGCGTCCTGCTATTATGGCGGCAACATTGCGCAGATGGCGGGCATGGCGCCGAAATGCCCGACGATCTGCCATTTCGGAGCGAAGGACGCGCACATCCCGCTGGTCGGCGCCGTAGACAAGATCCAGCAGGCGCATCCGGACATCCCGGTCTACATCTACGATGCCGGGCACGGCTTCGCGCGCAAGAACTCGCCTGATTATGATGCCGCTTCCGACAAGCTGGCGTTCGAGCGGACGCTCGACCTGTTCGGCAAGGCGGGATGAAACGGGGCCGCAGCAATTCTACAAACAGCTTCGCGACGGATAGCAGCGGCTTTTGGACTGTCCGCTACAACCGCCGCGACATAGAAACGCGCGCAAGCCTCGGCCATGCGCCTCGGAGTGCGCGCGCCCTGACCGTGATCTAGTTGTCGTCGTCAGCGACCGTGCCGGCGATCGCGCCGGCCGCCGCGCCGATGGCCGCGCCGGTCTGGGCGTCGCCATTGCCCGTGTTGTTGCCGATAGCTGCGCCAGCCGCGCCGCCGACTGCTGCACCGGCTAGCGTTCCACAGGCGCCAAGGGATGCAGCGGCAATCATCGCCGCGAGCAGGGATTTCGCACCAGTCATGGGAGCCTCCACTTCGTCCTCGGAGAAACGCGCGCCTGAATGTGGCGTTCCGGGAATGGGCGGCTTCCAGGCGCTGTTTCAGGCTCCGGCGGGCCCTTCCCAGCGCGTCAGGCACGTTCTAAACCCGGCAAAGAAGGTTCCCCATGACGAAGACCGTCGACCGCTCGGACATCTTCAAGTCCGCCCTTTCGGCCGCCACGCGTGCAATCGCGGGGCAGGACGAGCTAGCGGTTGAATACTCGGTCGATGGCGGGCGGGTTCAGGACGGCCAGATCACGCTCACCTCGCCGCCGAAAGACCTCACTCCGGCTGCGGCTGCCCGTGCGCGCGGCCAGGCGGATGCGCTGGCGCTGCGTGTGGCGCACCACGACGCGCGCAAGCACGCCAAGGCGATGCCCCAGCGCGAGGATGCGCGCCGCCTGTTCGAGGCGGCGGAACGTGCGCGGGTGGAGTCGATCGGCGCGGCGGCCATGGATGGCGTCGCCGAGAACCTCGACGCGGCCCTGCAGCAGCGCTGCGAGCGGGCTGGCTATGTGCGCATCACGGACAAGAGCCGCGCGCCGATGGATGACGCGCTCGAATTCGTGCTGCGCGAGGTGCTGACGGGGCGAAAGCTGCCGCCGGCGGCCGAGACGGTCGCTTCGATGTGGCGGGCCGATCTATCTGAACGCGCGTCGGAGCCGCTGGCGCGTGCGCAAGCGACAATGCACGACCAGACCGCGTTCTCCGCCATGATGCGCGACCTGCTGCGCGACCTTGGTCTCGGGGACGAAACATCGAGTCAGAGCGAGGACAAGGACGAGCAGGGCGAAGAGGACGAGGAAGGCGAAGCCAAGTCGCAGGCGCCGGAGGAAGGCGAGGGCGAAGGCGAGGGTGAGGGCGAAGAGCAGGAACAGGACGCCGGCGACGCCGGCGAAGGCGAGCCCGGCGACCAGATCGAGGCGACGGCCTCGCTCGACGCCGACGCCGAGATGGAATCCAGTGATGCCGACGAGGACGAGCCCGCGACGCCGATCCGCCCGAATTATCGCGACAGCGACGCCTTCAAGTCCGAGTACAAGGCCTTCACGACCGTCCACGACGAGGTCGCCAGCGCCGAGACGCTGTGCGACCCGGAGGAGCTGACGCGTCTGCGCGCCTATCTGGACGCCCAGTTGCAGGGCCTGCAGGGCGCGGTGTCGCGTCTGGCAAACCGGCTGCAGCGGCGGCTGATGGCGCAGCAGAACCGGTCGTGGATGTTCGACCTGGAAGAGGGTGTGCTCGACACATCGCGCCTGACGCGCGTGATCGTCGATCCGACGGCGCCGCTGTCGTTCAAGATGGAAGACGAGAGCAAGTTCCGCGACACGGTGGTCACGCTGCTGCTCGACAATTCCGGCTCGATGCGCGGCCGGCCGATCATGGTGGCGGCGCTGTGCGCGGATATCCTTGCGCGCACGCTCGAGCGTTGCGGCGTCAAGGTCGAGATCCTCGGCTTCACCACGCAGGCGTGGAAGGGCGGGTTGTCGCGCGAGGACTGGATCAAGGCCGGCAAGCCGCCGACGCCGGGCCGCCTCAACGACCTCCGCCACATCATCTACAAGTCTGCGGATGCCCCGTGGCGGCGCGTCCGGCGCAATCTCGGCCTGATGATGCGTGAGGGACTGCTCAAGGAAAATATCGACGGCGAGGCGCTGCTCTGGGCCTATGACCGTCTGATGGCGCGCACGGAGCAGCGCAAGATCATGATGGTGATCTCGGACGGCGCGCCGGTCGACGATTCCACATTGAGCGTCAACGTCGGCAATCCGCTCGAGAAGCACCTGCGCGAGGTGATCGCGCATATCGAGGGACCGCTATCTCCGGTCGAGCTGATCGCCATCGGCATCGGTCACGATGTCACGCGCTGGTATCGTCGCGCCGTTACCATCGTCGATGCGGAGCAGCTCGGCGGCGCCATGACCGACAAGCTGGCCGAACTGTTCGGTGAGGAAGAAGCGAAAGCCGCAAAGGCTGCGGTGCAGGCGCCAGAGCCACGCGAACGTCGCGCGCCGCTTCCGTCAGCGGCTGCGGGTGTTACCCGCGCCGTCAAGAAGACGACTTTCGGCGAAGTCGCAAAAGGGCGGAGATCCGGCGCGTGAAGCCATGGCTTGCGTCAATTGTGGCGCTGGCCCTCGCGGCGTGCGCGAGCGTCGAGAGTCGCGCTCCGGCGAACCTCGACGATATCGCACGTGATTATGTGCGCCTGGTGCTTGAGATCGATGCGCACGAACCAGGTTATGTGGATGCTTATTTCGGCCCTTCGGAATGGCGCGACGAGGCGCGGAAGAACCCGCGCGGGCGGCCTGACCTCAAGCGCGAGGCGGACAGGCTGAAAGGCGCTCTCGGCGCATTCCATTCGGCTGATCCGGAACTGGCGCAGCGTGCGAAGGTTCTGCTTGCCGACGTTTCCAGCGCGCGCTTCCGGCTCGACATGATCGATGGCAAGCGCGTGAGTTTCGCGGACGAGGCTGAACGGCTGTTCGCGTTGCGCCCCGTGCTGAAACCGCTGTCGGCCTATGACGACGTGCTTCGCCGCATTGATGAGCTGGCGCCGGGCGAAGGAACACTGGCTGAGCGGGTGGAAGCCTTCCGTTCGCGCTACGCCGTTCCTGAAATGCGCGTGCGCGATGTGATGGAAGCGGCAATCGCGGAATGCCGCCGGCGCACGCTGGAACACATCCACCTGCCCGAGGGCGAGAACTTCGGCATGGCCCTCGTGAAGGACAAGAGCTGGGGGGCGTACAATTACTATCAGGGCGGCAACCAGTCGAAGATCGAAGTCAACACGGACCTGCCGGTGTCGATCGGGAATGCACTGGTTCTGGGGTGTCATGAGGGGTACCCGGGGCACCATGTGCAAGGCATCTACAACGAGCGGAACTTCCGGGAAAAAGGCTGGGCCGAATATTCGGTCGCGCCGCTCTACATGCCCGCTTCGCCGCTGAACGAGGGCGGGGGAGATTTCGGGCTGGAACTGGCTTTTCCGGATGGAGAACGCCTGGCGTTCGAAAAGGCGGTGCTCTATCCGCTGGCCGGGCTTGATCCGGCGACCGCCGACATCAACGACGAATTCCGCAAGGCGACCGACGAGCTGGACGGGGCGCAACTCACCATCGCCCAGATGTATCTCGACAAGCAGGTCAGCCGGACCGAAATCATCGGTCTTATTCAACGATATCAACTGGTTCCCCGCGACGTGGCGGAACAGTCGCTGGAGTTCTATGACCAGTATCGTTCGTATGTGATCAACTATTCGGTGGGCGAGGCGCTGGTACGCGATTATGTGGGCCGGATGGGAGGGGCCGATCCGAAAGCACGGTGGGCGGCGTATGATCACGTCATCTCGACGCCGACGCTTCCGTCCGATCTGAAATAGTGGAGTGCACGCAGGATGCGGTCCGTTCAACATCGCGGGTTGGTCTGCATGGCAGTGCTTCTGGCTGGTTGCGCCAGCGCGCCTGCGGTCAAGCCGGTCGTCGTCGTCGAGGCGGATCCGCGTGTCATGGTCAGGCTGCCGACATCCGAGCCGGCGACGGATCTGAAGGTCGACGAGCGAATCGTCATTTCGGCTCGCCCCGACCTGCGATGGACGGGGGGATTCGGCGCCTACATGCGCACGTTGTCGAGTGCGTCCTGCCCGGTGGGAACGGCCATCGGACGCGCCGAGTCGATCGGCGTCAATACATCGCCCACGCAGCTCCAGCCGCTTAACCCGGGCCGACGGCGGGTTGGCGACCTGACCTTCGTGGCCGGCTATCAGCTTACCAGTCCGGACAGCCGCTTTGGCGGTCTTTCAGGTCTCGAGATTCTTGATGACGGCAACCTGCTTGCCGTTTCCGACCACAATGCGTTCGTGTGGATCGACCTGGACAAGGACGGCGTGACGCCGATTGCAGCACGCATTGCCGAGATGAGCGACAAGGACGGCTACCAACTAGAGACAGATGTCGACGGCCGCGCCGAAGGCCTCGCCTGGAATGCCGGCATGGCGCTGGTGTCGTTCGACGACAATCACCGCGTGTTGGCCTACGACATCGGCAAATGCGGCGCCGCGGCGCGCGGGGCGCCGATCGTGTTCGGGCCGTTCGGCATGCCGCTGGCCGAGGCTTACGATGAATCGCGCATCTCCGTGAATGACGGCGCCGGTTCGGAAGCGCTCGCTGTCACGGATGACTGGTACCTCTTCACTGGCATCGAGACGAAGGTCGGGCAGCTGAGCCCAATGTCCGCCCGGCCCATCGAACAGGATCCCGATTTCAGTCTGCGTGTCGGCGTGGATGCCCAGGAATTCGTCGGGCTCGACGTGCTTCCGGCTTCGAAAAAAGACGGCGCGGTGCGGGCCTTTACTCTGCACCGGTCGTTCAGCCCGCGCTCAGGTTATGGCGTGACAATCGCGGAGACGGATTTCAACCGCTACGTCGACGACGCCATGCTGACCCGCCATATCGACGGCGATATCGACCAGCGCGCGCGTTACCGCTTTGTCGAGACCGGCTGGCGGAAACTCGCGGAACTCGACATGCTGATGACCATCGACAATTACGAGGGCATCGCGGCGAAAGAGCTGCCGGACGGGCGCGTGCGGCTGTTCGTGATCTCGGACAACAATTTCGCGTCCACGCAGCGCACGCTGCTGATGGTGTTCGACATCGCCAAGCCGATGCGCTGACTACGTGAGCCTCGCTGTGAGGCGGGGCATGACCGGGGACGAAACAGGTCCAGGAGGCTTCTTGCGTATTGCCTGCAACTGTTGGGGATTGCTGTGCGTCGCTGCGATGCTCGCGGCCTGCGCGGGCGACGGGGTAGCACAGTCGAGGGGGCCAGAACCAATCGCAGTCGCGTTCGAGGATGAGCCGGAGGAGGCGCCGGGCGACCCGGCGACCTATCTCGACAACTTGCGCCGTGCCTCCTGCACCGGCGCGAAGCGCGATCCGGATCCCATCATCCTCAAGGCCGACCCGGCGCCGCTCCAGGGCCTCAATCCCGCGCGGAAGACGATCGGCGAGCTGTCATTCGTTGCGGGCTTCCACCTCACCAGCGACGAGAAGCGTTTCGGCGGCCTGTCCGGCATCGATGTGCTCGATGACGGCAACCTGCTCGCGGTGAGCGATAAGGGTGACTTCGTCTGGTTCGACCTCGCTGATGACGGCGCAACGCCAAAGGCCGCGCGCCTGTCTGCGATGAACGATGCGAAGGGAAAACCCTTCCCCTCGAAAGGCGAGGGCGACGCCGAGGGGCTTGCAATCACGGGCGGCCTCGCGCTGGTGTCGTTCGAGGGCAATAACCGCATCCTGGCCTTCGACATCGGCGCGTGCGGCGCGGCGGCTCGCGGGATCCCGCTCGGTTGGAGCCTGACGAAGGCGTTCGCTCGCGGCAAGCTTACAGTCGGCGGCAACAATGGCGTCGAGGCGCTTGCGATCACGCCGGACGGCTACCTGCTTGCGGGCATCGAGATGAAAGCCGGCAAGGCAAGCCCGCTGTCGGCTCGCCCGGTCGAGCGCGGGGCTGATTTCAGTCTGAGGATCGGCGAGGGCGCCCCCGAAATCGTCGGGCTCGATGTCCTTCCTGCAGGCGATCACGGCCAGGACGTCCACGCTTTCAGCCTGCATCGCTCCACCAGCCCGCTGGCCAGTGACGCCATCACGGTGATGGAGACAGACTTCGAACGCTATCTCGACCAGGCCGACCTGCCTGCCAAGGTCGTCAGCGAGGCGGATGAGCGTTCGCACTACCGCTTCAGGCAGACATCGTCGCGCGCGCTCGCGCAGATGAATGTCCTGCTGACGATTGACAATTTCGAAGGGATCGCGGCGAAGGAATTGCCGGATGGGCGCGTGCGCCTGTTCATCGTTTCCGACGACAACTTTTCTGCCAGCCAGCGTACGCTGCTGATGGTGTTCGACGTGGCGAAGCGCGGATAGCGAGAAGCGGGGCCTGCTTTCGCCGCCCCGCTTCAGATTCAAGCTGCGCGAAAAAACTACGAGGCGGGCGCGATCGTCGCCGTGTCGGTCGCGCGGTCGACCAGGCAGGTCAGGATTTCCGTCTTGTCCTCGGCGCTCTTGATCTTGAGCTTGTAGGTGATCGTGGCGTCGTTCGACT